>NZ_JBWZNC010000007.1:0-373011 GCF_056683955.1 Caulobacter sp. HJHS_5
ACCCGACGCTCTTCCCATCTCGCGCGGGGGGGGCGCGCCCCGGGGGGGGCGTTTCCGCCGCTGCCGCGCCCCGCCCCCCCCCCCCCGGGGGGGGGGGGGGGGGCGGCGCGCCCCCCCCCCCCCCCGCCGCCCTGGAGGCCGCATGAGCGGCGAGACCCCCGCGGCCCGTCCGCTGCAGGTGGTCTGGGCCTACGACCGCGAGCACCTGCACCACCCCTTCATTCTGATGGGGCTGAAGAGCCTGATGGCCGCAGGGCACAATGTAGCGGTGGTCTCGGAGGATCACGATCCCAACGCGCCCTACGCCTGCTATCCGGCGTTCTCGTTCGGTCGCCGCCAGGCCAATTTCTACACTCTGGTGCACCACAAGCGCGGGCTTCTCGAGAAGCAGGCGATTCATCAGGACCAGCAGTATCGCAAGATGAAGCGCAAGCTGTCGGGCAAGGTGATCCTCAGCCAGCTGCCCAAGCGCATCAAGCTTCACCTGACCGGCCAATGGCACAAGGCGCAGTGGGCGCGGATCATGGCCCAGCGCGTGGTGATGAAGGCCTTCGGCCACCTGCGGCAGGACACGGTCGACACCTGGACGGCCTATCTGAACGGCTTTAAATGGCTGATGCGCCTGCCGGCCGACGTGATCGTCGCCAGCCGGCCCGAGGCGGCGGTCTGGGCCTGCCTGGCCGCCAAGCTGCGCGGCAAGCGGTTCGTCTATTTCCCCTTCGAGCTCTATGGCGAGCAGATTGTCAGGGGATCGCCCCTGACCCTGTTCCTCGAACGCCTGATCCTGAAGCGCGGCATTGACGCCATGCTGACGCAGAACGACTGCCGGGCCGAGGTCTATGTGAACGAGCGCGGCGCCCGGGCGCAGCCGCTGATCGTTCACAACTACAAGACCGCCTTTCCCGAGGAGCGCGGCGGCCGGCTGCGCAGCGAGTACGGCATCGGGTCGGACAAGAAGATCGTGCTCTACGAGGGCATGCTGATCGGCGGGCGCTGGCTGGAGGTGCTGGCCCAGGCGATCCACCACCTGCCCGAGGACGTGGTCATGGTGTTCATGGGCCGCCAGAAGATGAAGTGGCTGACCACCGCCGCGAAGGATCTCGAAGGTCCGCTGGCCACGGGCCGGTTCATCATCGCCAAGCCGGCCTCGCACGACGATCTGCCGGACTATGTGGCCGACGCCGACGCCGGCGTGATCATCTACGACGACGCCGTGCGGAATAACTACTTCTGTGAACCCGGAAAGCTGACCGACTACATCTCGGTCGGGGTGCCCGTGGTGGCTCCGAATTTTCCGACCATCGGCCCGGTCGTGCGCGAACGCGACATCGGCCTGTGCTTCGACGGCCATTCGCCGGAGGCGATCGCCGCCACCCTGCGGGCGGTGCTCGGGCGACCGAAAGCGGAGTGGAAGCCGGCGCTTGTGCGCGCTTGCGGCGAGTTGACTTGGGAAAGTCAGGCGCCCAATTTGCTAGCCGCCGTGGCCGGGGGCAACGGCAGGGTCTAGTCATTGTGAGCCTGAAGTCGCGCGGCTCCGCCCGATCCGCGCCGGGAGCCTATTGTTGAGCGTGTTCAAAACCCTGCTGAAGGACGTCCTGGACGCCGCAAAGCGGCTTGGGGGGGGGCGTCCGCCCGCCCGCCCGCTGCGAATCTGCATCGCCACCACCATGGGCGGCTATGACCACGCCAGCGTGCTGGACCGCGTACTGGCCCAGGCCCTGACCGTGCGCGGGGCCGAGGTCGAGCTCCTGCTCTGCGACAAGGCCGTGCCGTCCTGCCAGATGATCAAGATCGGGCCGAAGCGCGCCTTCCCGGAGCAGCTCGTCAACGGCGACCCGCTGCCCTATTGCGACTGGTGCGTCGAACGCGGCCAGCGGGTGATGCAGGAGGCCGGCGTTCCGATCCGCCTGATGGGCGACTACCTGACGCCCGAGGACAAGGAATGGGCGGCCCGTACCTCGGAGACGATCGACGCCGAGGCGATCCCGACCTTCACCATCGACGGCCTGCCGGTGGGCGACCACGCCAAAGCCGGGGCCCTGCGCTATTTTGCGCGCGGCGACCTGGAGGCCGAGGCTCTCGGTGTGCCTGTGCTGCGCCGCTATCTGCAAGGCGGCCTGCTGACCATCCGCTCGATCCGCCGCCTGATCGAGACCCATAAGTACGACATCGTGGTGGTGAACCACGGCATCTACATTCCGCAGGGCATGATCGCCGAGGTCAGCCGCAGGTGCGGCGCGCGGATGGTGACCTACAACCCGGCCTACCGGAAGCACAGTTTCGTGTTCTCGCACAACGAGAGCTATCACTTCACTATGCTCGACGAGCCGACCAAGCACTGGACCGGCCTGCCGATGACCGAGCGCCTGCGTGAGGACGTGCTCGGCTATCTGATGAGCCGCCGCACCGGCGCCAACGACTGGATCTGGTTCCACGACGTGCCCAAGGAGGACGTCGGTCCGGTGCTGACCGAGCTGGGCGCGGATTCCGCTAAGCCTTACGTCCTGGCTCTGACCAGCGTCGTCTGGGACGCCCAGCTGCACTACAAGTCCGTCGCCTTCCCCAACATGATGGACTGGCTGAAGCGCACCATCGCCTATTGGGAGACGCGCAAGGACGATCTGCAGCTGGTGATCCGCATCCACCCGGCGGAGGTGCGCGGGGCGGTGCCGTCGCGCCAGCTCTGCGCCGAGGAGATCGCCAAGGCCTTCCCGGTGCTGCCGAAGAACGTCTTCGTCATCACCCCGGACAACCAGGCCTCGACCTACGCGCTGGGCGACCACGCCAACGCGGCGATCATCTTCAACACCAAGACCGGCGTGGAAATGGCGGCGACCGGCGTGCCGGTGATCGTGGCGGGCGAAGCCTGGGTGCGCGGCAAGGGCTTCGCCACCGACGTCTCCAGCCCCGACGACTACTACCGCATCCTCGACGGCCTGCCGCAGGGCCACTTGGTGACACCGGAGAAGAAGGCCCTGGCCGAGAAGTACGCCTACCACTTCTTCTTCCGCCGCATGATCCCGCTGCCCTTCATCCAGTTGCAGGAGAGCGGCCACTTCAAGTCGACCATCACCGCTAAGGAGGAGCTGGTGCCGGGCCTTTGGCCGGGCCTCGACACCATCTGCGACGGCATTCTCAAGGCCACGCCGTTCATCTATCCCGCCGAAACGCTCGACGATCCCTTCCCCGGCGAGCGGTCCGCCGCCAAGGAAGTCGCATGAACGCGCCCGTAAAACCCGTTCGGCGGGTGCTGCACGTCCTCGGCGACAAGACCTGGAAGCCCGAGTACCGCTTTCTCGGCTCGACCAAGGACATCCTGGGGCGGCGCGACTATTTCGCCGACCGCGGCATCGAGTGCGTGGAGCTGTCGGTCAAGGGCCGCCACGACCACATCTGCCTCGAGAAGCTGCAGCAGATGGACCTGTCGGGGATCGACGCGGTGTTCATGGAGCACCCGCGCTATCCGAACTCCCTGGCCTGGCTGAAGGCCAACCACCCGCATATCGTGCGCATCATTCGCGGCCACAACGCCGAACTGATCCACCAGCTGCACACCGCCTACGCCTATGTGAACTCGGGCCTGGCCGGCTGGCGCTGGCGGCTCAAGCGCACGCGCATGACCCTGAAGAACGTGCGCGACCGGTTCAGCTTCGACCGCCACTGCGCCAAGCACGCCGACTATGTGATGGCCATCGCCGATTGGGAGGCCGCCCACTACTGGCCCAGGATCGCCGACCGGTCGAAGGTGCTGATGGCGCCCTACTTCCTGCCCAAGGACTATGCGGTCGAGGCCGTGCCGGCCGAGGAGAAGGCGCATCGCTGCATCTGCTCGATGTCCGCCGACTGGAGCCCCCTGGCGCACGACGCCGCCAAGGTGCTGGTCCGGCTGGTCGAGGCGGCGCCGGCGGGCGGGCTTGCGCCGTGGGACTTCCTGGTCACCGGCGACATCGGCAAGCACAGCAACGACTACAAGCTCTTGGCCAAGAGCGGCCGGGTGGTCATCGCCGGCAAGCTGGACAGCCCCTTCGAGGTGATGACCCATTCGCGAGTGCTGGCGCACCTGTCGAACCTCGGCATGGGCTTCAAGACCAAGTTGCTCGACTTCGTCACCACCGGCGGCTGGGTGCTGATGCCGCGCAAGCTGTTCATCCGGCAGCCGCCGGAGGTCCAGCCGTTCTGCATCGTCGTCGATCCGCTGACGCCGGAAGGGCTGATCGCCGCCCTCACCAAGGCCGACCAGGCCTGGCCGGACGCCAGCGGGGTGAACGAGGCCCTGCGCCTGCGCGCCTACGCTGGTCTCGACAAGGCGTTCGGGCACCTTGGCTAGGGTTCGGGCCTTGGCGCTGGTCGAGCACGTCGACCGTGAGCTCGACCTGGTCAGCCTCCTGAAGGCTCGACTTGAGGACGAGCACGGCGTCGAGCTGCGGATCGCAAACTTCTACGCCGACGCGCCGCTGCTTCTGTCGGGGCCGGGGCCCGACCTCGTGCTGACGCCGTTCTTCTACTCCACGGAAGACGTGGTAATGCGCGACTATGTCGCCGCCTGGCCGGACGCGCGGTTCGTCAACCTCGCGTGGGAGCAGCTGTTCTATCCGAGCCACGAGGCGATCAAGGCGCCGCGCGACGCCTTCACGCGGGAGCGGGTGCTGCACCTCGCCTGGAGCCGGGCCTTCGTCCACTACCTCCGCGACCGCGGGGTGGCGGAGGACGCCGTCCGCCTGGTCGGCCACGGCCTCTATCGCCTCTACGGCCCGCCTTACCGCGACTATTTCCCGAGCCGCGCGGCCCTGGCCGCCGAGCATGGCCTGGACGCCGCCAAACCCTGGGTGTTTGTGCCCGAGAACTATCGCTGGGCGTTCTTCGGCGACACCAAGCTGCGCAAGCTGGCGCGCCGCGGCCTGACCGAGGCCGACCTCTTCGCCATGCGCGACTATTGCCGCCGCTCCCTGGCCGCGTTGCTGCGCTGGAGCGACGCCCTGGGCGGCCGAGGCGGGGTCGAGGTGGTCTTCCGCCCGCGTCCCGCCACCAGCGTCGCGGAGCTGACGGGCTTCGCGCGCGAGGCCCTTGGCGATGGAGCGGCGGCCTTCAGGTTGATCAAGGCGGGCACGGCGCGCGAGTGGACCCTGGCCGCCGACATCGTGGCCTCGTCCTATTCGACGGTGCTGATCGAGGCGGCCATCGCCGGCAAGGCGATCCTCAAGGTCGACGCCGAGGCGATCCCGGAGGGGCTTCGGTACGACTGGTGCGACCTCGTCCCCAGCGCCGCCGACGAAGCCGCCTTCGTCGCCGCCTGCTCGGCGCGGGACCCGCGAAGCGGCGAGGCGCTGCGCGACTGGGCCGAGGCCCTGTTCTTCCCCGCCGGAGACCCCGTCGACGGGCTGGTTCGCCTGGTCGCCGAGGCCGCCGCCGGCCTGCGGCCCGGCGGCCGGCGCGCGACGCCCCCGCGCCTCCCCCTGCCGCTGCGCCTGCGCGCCCTTGCCAGCGGCCCCGCCGCGCGGCACGCCCTCCTCGCCGCCCGTGACCCGGCCTATTTCTACAACCTGGAGACCCACGAGAAGGACCTCTTCCCGCAGTCCGAGGCGCGCCGTCGCGAACAGGCCTGGCGCAGGCTGCTCAAAGGCGCCGGCCGTGCCCAGTAGGTCGATCTTCCTGCCCGCCTTCGAGCGCGGCCTCGCCGCGCCATTCGTGATCAGCCCCGATCCGACCGCGGAGGCCGAGGCTGCGGCCCTCCTGCCGCGCCTGCTGTCGCCGCCTGCAGACGAGGAGTTCTTCGCGACGCCGCGCGTCATCCAGCGGCTCATTCCGGACCTTACACCGGAAACCGTCCCGGCCTTGCTGCGCGGCCTGCGGCTCATCAGCCGCAAGAAGGCCGACAAGGCCGCCATAGACGCCGTCCTGGCCTTCCTGCAGGGCGGAGGCGTCGGGCAGTTCCCCGCGCTCGACCCGGCGCGTCAGGAGACCCGCCTTTCGCTCGCCCTGGCTCTCGAACGTTTCGGGCGTTTCCATGAGGTTCTCAGGATCGTCGGCCAACTCGCCACCGAGAACCAGCGGGACGGCGCCTACCGCAGCACCCTGGCGCGCCTCGTCAGCGCCGAGACGGTGCGCGCGACGGGATTCACGCTCGCTCCCCCGGGGGGCGGGCCAAAGGTCTTTGACGTCTTTCCGTTCAACAACGAATTCCACCTGCTCGACCTGAAGCTCGCCGAGGAGGCGTCCTTCGTCGACACCTTCGTCCTCGTCGAGGCGACGCGCACGTTCACGGGGGCCTCGAAGCCGCTGCGCTTCGCGGAAAGGGCGCGGGCTTACGCCCATTGGGGCGATTGGCTGCGGCATGTGGTCGTCGATAGCTTCCCCGACTGGATCGAGGGGGCCTGGAGCCGGGAGTTCCACCGGCGGGACCAGGGCCTGCGGGCTCTCACCGGGCGCGTAGCGCCGGCCGACATCGTACTGATCACCTATACGGACGAACTGATCCTGCCTTCGGCGGTCGGAAACCTTGGCGAGGTTCCGGCCAAGCTGCACGGCTGGCTTTCGCGCTACTTCCTGAACTACCGTCAATGTTCCGAGCGGCGGGGGCTGATGTCGGCCTGGCGCGGAGCCCACCTGCCCGTCTACGGGCTCAGCTACGCGCGTAGCGTGCTGCCGTTCTCAAAGCTTGCGGAGCGGCGCCGGCATGTCGCCTGGCATTTCACCAACGTCGCCGAGCCCCACGACCTCGCCGACAAGATGCGCGCCTCCTCGCACGAGGAATACGCCCACTTCGGGGCCGACTATTGTGCGCCGCTGCTAGCGCGCATCCGGTTGGGCGAGCGCGATCCGGATTGGGAACGGATTCCCGTCGAGGCCTTGCCGCCCTATGTGGCCGAGCATCGCGAACGTTTCGCCGACCTGCTGATCTAGCCGCCCGATGCGTAGCACCCATCCCTTCCTTCGCGAGTTCGACGACGCCGAGGCGATCGAGGCCACGGCCGCGCTGGCACCGCCGACGGGGGCGGCGGGGTGGAAGCACGATCTGCGCCTCTCCGAGGCCAGGAGCGCCTGGGCGCTCAGAGACATGCGTCGCCTCGCCGCCGTCTTGCCGCTGCTGGGCGGGCCGGAAGCCCTCGCCCCGACCACTGCGGCGCGCGGCGGGGTCGCCCTGTTCGCCCTGCACAGGTTCGCCGAGGCGCTTCCTTATCTCGAACGTGCCCAGCGTGACGACCCGAGGCCGGACCGGGCTCTGACGCTCGCCCGGGCGCGAGCGGCCGCCGGCCATATCGACGAGGCCCTGGCCGGCCTCGACCAGGTCCCGGAAGGCGACTTCGCCTCGCTTCTGCGCGAGGCCCTGCAGCGGATCGTCACCCTGCGCGGGGCCGGCGACGTCGCCTCCGGGGTCGAGCTCGCCGAACGCCTGTTCGGCCTTGGCCAGTCACAGGCCTGTCTGGAGATCTTGACCGCCACGCTCGCGCGCCCGGGCGCAGGCGATCGCTTGGACGAGATCTGCACCCTGGGGGCCCTGGCCATGGTTCGCGTCGAGCTTGGGGCGTCGCGCACCTTCGTCGCCGCCGCCGCCGAAGCGCTCGGCGCGCCCGAGGGGGCCTTCGTCGCGGCCTCCGCGGCCGGCGGCGGCGGACGCCCCGGCCCCGAGATCGGCTGGCCGGCCGGATTGGTGGCGGCGCGTTCCGCGCGGCTGGAGGGGTACCTGGCTCACGCCGTGGAGATTCTCGACGTCCTGGCGTCGCGCCATCTGAAGAACAGCGCCGTGCGGGATGCCCTCGCCCAGAGCGTGGGCGAGCTGGCCCTGGCGGAACGGCCGGTGGTGTTCGGCCCGCCGCGCGCCGACGGCCGGCCGCGCGTCATCGACATGTTTCCCTTCAGCAGCGAGTTCTCGATGCTGGAGATCAAGCTCAACGAGATGGCGCCCTGGGTTGATCTCTTCGTCGCCGTCGAGGCCCGGTTCACCTATACCGGCCAGCCCAAGCCGCTGCACCTGTCGCAGGCTCTCGCCGAAGGGCGCTTCGCGGCGGTTCGCGACAAGATTCGGGTCATCGTCGTCGAGGGCTGCCCCAATGATGTCGCCTCGCCCTGGACGCGGGAGTTTCATCAGCGCGATGTCGTCTTCCCGCAGGTCGCGTCGCTGGTCGCCCCTGAGGACATCGTCCTGCTCACCGACGCCGACGAGATCGTGCGGGACGACGTCCCTGGCCGGCTGCTGAACGAGGTGACCGGTCTAAGGCTTGAGACTTCCCGCTACTTCCTCAACCTGCGTCCGGTCCGCGGCGACCGACGCCGTGCGCCGCTGGCCGCCGCCGCCTGCCGCGCGCGCGTGCTCGCCCGCCACGGCTGGAGCCACGTGCGCTTCACCCTGGCCCGTCAATCGCGGCTGGCGGGCGCCTTGCCCGACGCCGGCTGGCATTTCAGTTCCATCTCGGATGCGCGCGGCCTGGCGGAGAAGATCCTCACCTACTCGCACCAGGAGCTCGCCAGGCGTGACGAGGCCTTCTTCGAGCGGCGGCTGACGAATCTCAGGTTGGGTGCCATAAGCCAGGACTGGGAGCGGGTCGAGATCGACGACAGCTTCCCGGCCTATGTCCGTTGCCATGTCGAGGAGTTGGCCGAGGTGATCCTGCCCGTGCCGGACAAGCCGGAGCCGTGACTTCGGGGCGCTTCGCCGCCGCCGGATCTCAGGCCGCCTTGCGGAAGGCCAGGAAGATGAAGGTGTAGTCGCGGTCGGTACGCTCCCAACGGACGGCCTTTTCCTGTGTCTCGTAGGAGACGGGCTCGCAGAGCTCCAGCCCCGCCGCGGCGCACATCTCGATGAAGCGGGTCAGTTCGACGGGCTCGATGATCTTCATGTCGCCGGCCTCTTCGCCGTAGGGGAAGATGCCCTTGCAGTCGATGTACTCGCTCCAATAGTCGGTGGAGACCACCAGCAGACCGCCCGGGCGCAGCACCCGGGCCATCTCCGTGGCGAAGGCCTGCAGCGGCACGTTGTGTTCGATCACCGAGACGCAGGTGACCGCCTGGAAGAAATTGTCCGGGTAGTCAGTCTGGGTGAGGTCCTGCTTGGAGACCTTGATGCCGAGGTCGGCGTAGGCCGGCTTCACGGCGCTGCCCTTCAGGTCGCAGGCGTAGAGATTGCGGTAGCCGAGGTGGTGCAGCCAGCGCGGCACGACCACGCGGACGCCGGAGCCCGCGTCGAGCACGGGACCTTCCAGGTCGCCCTGCGAAACCACGTAGGACACGCACTTGAAGGTGTCCCAGTCCTTCTGGGTGTCGTGGTGCCCGGGGACGCCCAGGGCGTGAACGAGGGCGGTCGCCGCGTCGCTCTCCTGGCGACTCTGCAGCGGGCGGCTGTCCTTGAGATGGAACAGGTAGTCGATGACGGCGCGGGCCGTGGTCGGTTCCATGGACAAGAGGCTCCTGGAAAAGGAAAGGGCGCAGCTAACACGGCGGTTGCGCTGCGCCAAGGCGCGGAAAGATCAGAGGATGAGGTCCGACAAGGCTTCGGCGTTGTCGCGGATGAAGGCGGGAAAGCTTTCATCCAGCGGCACGCGCTCCCAGCCCTCATCGTCTTTGCCGCCCCGGATGCTGCTGATCCGCCGCTCGATCACGGCGTCTTTGCGCGACGAGGCATATTTGGCTTCTTGGTGCGCGTAGCTGCGGTACTTGCGGGCGATAGCTGCTGGCTCGGCGACTGAGGTGAAGTGCCAACCGCTGTCCGGGATGAGGGGGGCTTCCTTGCGCAGGCGCGCGAGGACGAAGCGCAGGTAGCTGGCACCGAAAATCCGCAGCAGCCGGGCCCGGCAGACGGCTCCGGTGCGTCCCACCCGCATGCGGTTGTTCACCGTCGGCCGGTAGTTGAAGAAGTAGCGGTAGGTGTTCATCTCCAGCCGCGCCAGATCGCCTTGGAAGCCGTCCAGCGCCTTGCGGTCGATGATTTCGTCGACGTCGGTCAGCAGCACCAGGTCGTCATCGGACCAGTCGTCCCCCAGACCGGCGATGGCGTAGTCCCGCTGATAGAAGTCCCGGGCCCAGGCGTGGTCGACGCCCGCGGGGAAGGTGTCGACCACCACATGCGTCAGCTTGTGGGCGTAGTCGGCGAACTCGGCCTTGCGCGCCTCGAAGGCCAGCGGCTTGGGCAGGCCGGTGAAGGTCTGCCGCGCCTCGACCAGGATGAAACGATCGACCCAGCTCATTTCCTCGAGGTGAGCGCGCAGCAGCACGAACTCGTCGTTGAACGGGAAGAGGTTGACGATTCGCGGCGATCCCCGCCGCTTCGGCGTCAGCGGGACCCGGCGCAGCACCTCGGCCCCGGCGCAGTAGGCGATGGCGTGGCGCAACTCGATCGAGTCGTGGTCGCCGGTCAGGGCGTCGGCCTCGGCCAGGCCGCGGGTGGCGTCGCCGGCCGCCTCGAAGGCCATTGCGTTCCACAGGCGCAGCCGCCAGTCCGAGTGGCTGGGCAGCTCCAGCGGCGTCACCGTTTCCCCCGCCTTCAGACGCGCATTGATCCGCAGGGCGCGGGTCAGGTCCGTCTCCCCGGACCCGGCCTCCCACCGCGCGATCAGGCGGTTCGCCGCCGCTGGCGCGATTTCGAGGGCGCGTTCGATGAAGACGTAGGCCTGGTCCGCCTGGTCACGGGTCGGAGCAGGAGCGCCTTGGCTGAACAGCTCCGCGACCTCACGACCCGCGGACGTGCTGCGCAGCGCCGTGGCGTCGGCCATGGCCGCGGCCGCAATCGACCAATCGGGAGCGGTCGCAAGCAGGGCGGTCAGGCGCTGCAGACGTTTGACCTCGGCCTTGCGTTCGATCGCGGGCGCGAATTCGGGGTCCAGGTCGAGGGCGGCGTTGAACTCGATTTTCGCGGTCTGCAGGTCGCCGTCGGCGGCGAACATCCGGCCTCGGTGATAGAGCGGCCGAGCGGCGTCGCGCTGGGCCACCCCAGGCTGCGAGAGCACGTCGAGCGCTTCGGCCGCGCGGCCGTCGGCGAGCAGGGCCCGCGCCATCAAGAGGCCCCAGTCGCCGGCCAGCACTCCGCGTTCCTGGCGGACGGAGCCCGCGGCCACAACGCGAGGCGTGTCGAAGAACCGCCAGGCCGCGGCGGCTTCAGCCTCGAAGGCGGAAGGATTCTCGTCGAACAGGCGGCGCAGGCGCTTGCGTTCCGGCAGGAAGGCTTCCCAGCGCACGGCGTCGATGGCGTCGAGGTGGCCGGCGGGATCGAACATCGAGACTGGAATCCTTGCAGGCCGGTAAGCTCGCGGAGCGCTTACACAAGACCCCCGCCCTTGTCAGCGCCCGGTTTGCTGACGCGCGTCTCCCGGGGTTCCGATTTTTTAAGCGCCGGATGTTTCCTATGGCTCAGTTCGCCTATTCGGACGCTGCGAACACGGGTATGGCGCAAACAAACAATCAGGGGTTGGGCATGCGTAGCGCGTTCGCGGTCGGGCTGGCCTGCGCCGGTTCGGCACTGGTCTTGGCGGCGTGCGGCGGAGGGGGGGGCAGCAGCAGCGGCCCGGCGAATCCGACTCCGGATCCCCCCGTCCAGCAGCCCACCAATCCCAGCCTGCCGCTGAATCCGCCGCCGACTGCCGGGGCGGAGTACACTCGCAGCTTCGGCCTGGCCGCCATCAACGCCAACGCCGGCTACACCGTCGGCGCCACCGGCAAGGATGTGAAAGTGGCGGTGATCGACACGGGGTTCGATCTCGCCGCGCCGGACATGCAGGGCGCCTACAACGCCGATACGACGGACATCGTCGCCGGCCGCGGTCAGGTGCGCGGCGTCGACCGGCACGGCTCGCAGGTGGCCAGCGTTCTGGCGGCCCGTTTCAACGGCGCCGGCTCCATCGGCGTCGCCTATGAGTCGTCGGTGATCGGCATCCGCGCCGACAGCACCACCGACACCTTCTGTCCCAACAGCTGCGTCTTCAGCACCGAAGGGCTAGCCACGGCCATCGACTACGCCGTGGCCAAGGGCGCGCGGGTGGTGAACCTGTCGATCGGCGCCTACGAGAGCAGCCCGTCGGGCGACGCGGCCCTGCAGGCCGCGCTCATCCGGGCGCTGAACGCGGGCCTCGTCTTCACCATCGCCGCCGGCAACGGCTCGGACAACAACCCCGTTCCGACGGCCGCCTACGCCGCCGACGGCCGCTATCTCGGTTCGGTCCTGGCGGTGGGCGCAATCAACGCCTCCGGCGCGCTGGCCTCGTTCTCGAACCGCGCCGGCTCGGCGGCCCAGGGCTATCTCGTGGCTCCCGGCGAGGGGGTGGCGGCCGACTGCGACGCCAACGGCACCTGCACTACCGTCTCCGGCACTTCTTATGCGGCCCCGCATGTGGCCGGAGCCCTGGCCATGCTGCTGCAGTACTTCCCGAACCTGTCGGGCCGCGACGCGGTGTCGATCCTGCTACAGACGGCGGACGATAAGGGCGACGCCGGAACCGACAGCGTCTTCGGTCGCGGCTCCCTGAACCTGACCCGTGCCTTCCAGCCGATCGGGTCGCGCACCCTGTCGCTGGAAGGGGGCGCGCAGATCGACCTGCCCCCCGCCGATCCGGCTTCGATGCTGGGCGCGGCGTTCGGTGACTCGCTGTCGCGCAGCGGCAGCCTCGAGACCGTCATCCGCGACGACTATCAGCGGCTGTTCCAGGTCAACCTCGCCGACAGCTTCCGGGCCGCCCGCTGGGGCCAGAGCCTCGCGCGGCCCGACCCGATGATCAACGTGACGGAGCAGGCGCTGCCGCTGGCCACGGGGACCACCCTGGCCCTGGCCGCCGAAACGCCGATGTTCCCCGACGAGCAGCGCGAACGCTCGCCGGGCCTCGCTCTATTGCGGCCGGAAGACCCGGCTTCGGTCCGCGCTTCGCTGCAGCTGGGCCGATTCGGCTTCACCGCCTGGCGGGGCTATGGTGACACGGTCGCCCCGACGGGCCTCGCGGGCCGCAACGCCTTCACCAATGTCGCCGCACCGGACCGCATGGTCGGCGCCTCCTGGCGCACGGGCGCCTTCGCCTTTGGGGCCGAGGGCGGCTGGGCCGAGCGACGGATCGCCCAGTCCCTGACGCCCGTCCAGGCCTCTAGCTACGTCTCGGCCAGCGCCGTCTACACGGCGCCCAGCTTCGCTCTGAGCCTTTCCGCCGGGGGGCTCAGCGAGCCGCGCGGCGCCTTCGGCTCCGAACTGGCGCCCTCCTCGCCGCTGTCGCTCGCAGCCTCGACGCGATTCGTCGCCCTCGGGTTCGACCGCCCGCTGGGCGGTCTGTCGCTGCACGGCGAGGCCTCGGTGGGGCATACGGCCGCAGGCGGCCGCCTGGTCAAGACGACGGACCTCACCAGCTTGAGCTGGCGATTCGCCCTCAACGGCGCGTGCGACGTCGCCGGGCTCTGCCGGAGCTTTGCCCTGGAACTCGCCCAGCCGCTGCGGGTGGAAAGCGGCGCCTTCCTGGCGACCCTGGCCGACTCGCCGCTGAACTACGACGACCCGATCAGGTTCAGCCAGCGCCGGATTTCGGCCGCGCCTTCTAGCCGGCAGGTCGATCTGCGGCTGAACCTGCAGCGGGACCTGGCGGCTGGCCAGCTGATGCTGCAGGCGGCGGCGATGTTCAATCCGGGGCACGAGGCGCGGGAAACCGGTTTCGGGGTGATGGCCAGCTGGCGGGTTCGCCGCTGACGGAGCGGGTGTCGGAGGCACCGAGGTCGCGTCTCAGGCGAGACTAGGGTTGCCTGCCGACGGGGCCTCCCTGTAGACGTGCGTCCCGAACGAAAAGGGGCGTCTGGAGCCCCCGTTGTCAGAGGTTCTCCGCAGATGGCCCCCAAGTTTGTCGTCGGCGACAAGATCGTCACCCAAGACTCCGTCGGCTACGTGATCGCCGAGATCGGCCATAACCACCAAGGCAACATGGACACGGCCAAGGCCCTGTTCCGCGCGGCCAAGGAAGCTGGCGCCGACTCGGTGAAGCTGCAAAAGCGCGACAACCGCGCGCTGTTCACCGCCGAGATGTATGACAGCCCCTACAACTCCGAGAACGCCTACGCCCCGACCTATGGGACGCACCGTGAGGCGCTGGAGTTCAACCGCGACCAGTACGCCGAGCTGAAGCGCTACGCCGAAGAGATCGGTATCGTGTTCTTCTCGACCGCCTTCGATCTGCCCTCGGCCGACCTGCTCGAGAGCATCGACATGCCGATGTACAAGATCGCCTCGGGCGACCTGACCAACACTCCGCTGCTGAAGCACGTGGCCAGCTTCGGCAAGCCGATGATCATCTCGACCGGCGGCGGCAAGATGGAAGACGTGCGCGACGCCTACGAGGCGATCATGCCGATCAACCAGAACCTCTGCATCATGCAGTGCACCTCGGGCTATCCGCCGCCCCACGAGCAACTGGACCTGCGGGTGATCGAGACCTTCACCAAGGAGTTCCCGGACATCGTCATCGGCTTCTCGAGCCATGACTCGGGCGTGGCCATGCCGCTGGTCGGCTACATGCTCGGCGCGCGCATCTTCGAAAAGCACTTCACCCTGAACCGCGCCTGGAAGGGCACCGACCAGGCGTTCAGCCTGGAGCCGCAGGGCCTGGCCAAGACCGTCCGCGACCTGCAGCGCACCCACATTGCCCTCGGCGACGGCGTGAAGAAGCAGTACCCGTCGGAAAAGGCGCCGCTGGACAAGATGACCAAGCGCCTGGTCGCCAAGCGCGACCTGCCGGCCGGCCACGTGCTGACCGAAGCCGATATCGACTACATGATCCCGGTCGGCTCGAAGATCACCGAGAACGCCCTGCCGCCGAAGTACGTCTACAGCTTCTACGGCAAGACGCTGACCGAGGCCGTGCCGGCCCAGGAAATCATCGGCTGGGCGCAGATCGGCCAGACCGGCCCGAACTAAGGGGCGCCTCGTCATGGCGACGCCGTTCGATCTCGACGGCCGCGTGGTGGTCGTCACCGGCGGTCTCGGCCAACTCGGCGCCTCGTTCACGCGGGCGCTGCTGGCGGCCGGGGCCAAGGTGGCGGTGCTCGACGTGGCGGACGGGGCCGATCGCCGCGCCGCCCTGTTCGGCGACGCCGGCGAGGATGTTCTGCGGCTCTATCAGGCCGACATCACCAGCCGCGCTTCGCTGGAGGATGTTCTGGCGCACATCACCGCCGACCTCGGCGCGCCCTATGGCCTGGTCAACAACGCCGCCCTCGACTCGCCGCCGGGCGCCCCGGCCGGCGAGAACGGGCCGTTCGAGGACTATCCGGAAGACTCGTTCGACCGGGTGATGAACGTCAACGTCAAGGGCGTGGTGCTGGCCTGCCAGGTGTTCGGCAAGGCGATGGCCGAGGCGGGGCAGGGCTCGATCGTCAACATCGGCTCGATCTACGGCGTCGTCTCGCCCGACCAGGGCCTCTATCAATACCGACGCGACCGGGGCGAGGTGTTCTTCAAGCCGGTGGCCTATTCGGTGTCGAAGTCGGCGCTGATGAACCTGACCCGCTATCTCGCCGTCTACTGGGGGCCCAAGGGCGTGCGCACCAACACCCTGGTGTTCGCCGGGGTGTTCAACAACCAGGAACGCGCCTTCCTCGACCGCTACGAGCCCAAGGTGCCGCTCGGCCGCATGGCCGAACCGGCCGACTACGACGGACCGGTGGTGTTCCTGATGTCCGACGCCTCGCGCTACATGACCGGCTCGGACATGGTGGTGGACGGCGGCTTCACCTCGATGTGAGGAGGCTCCCTTGAGCGCCTATCCCAAGCTTGTCGCCAACCAGATCGCCGGCGCCGAACAGGCCGCCGGCGGCGGCGCGACCGTCGACATTCTCTCGCCGCACGACGGTTCGGTGATCGGCCGGCTGGCGCGCTCGACCGCCGCCGACGTCGATGCCGCTGTCGCCTCGGCCAAGGCCGCGCAAGTCCGCTGGGCGGCGACGCCGGGCGTGGCGCGCGGCCAGATTCTGCACAAGATCGCCAATCTGATCGAGGCCCGCGCCGAGGAACTGGCCGCTCTGGTCGCCCTGGAGGCCGGCAAGCGGCTGGGCGACTCGATGGGCGAAGTCGGCGCCGCCGTGCAATGCGCCCGCTTTTTCGCCGGCGAAGGCCAGCGGTTGTTCGGCCGGACCATGACCTCGGGCACGCCGCACCGCTGGGCCATGACCCTGCGCCGTCCGTGCGGCGTCGCGGTACTGATCGTCGCCGCCAACACCCCGGCTCCGAACTTCGCCTGGAAGGTGTTCCCGGCCCTGATCTGCGGCAACGGCGTGGTCCTGAAGCCAGCGGAGGACACGCCCGCCTCTGCCTGGTGGCTGGCCAGGATCTGCGAGGAGGCCGGCCTGCCGAAGGGCCTGCTGAACGTCGTCCATGGCCTCGGCGCCGAGGTCGGCCCGGCGCTGACGGGCCACGCGGACGTCGACGTCATCTCCTTCACCGGCTCGACCCGCGTCGGCCGGCAGATCGCCGAGAGCGCGGGCAAGGATCTGAAGAAGGTCTCGCTGGAGCTCGGCGGCAAGAACGCCTTCGTGGTCTGCGACGACGCCGACCTCGACAACGCGGTGACCTGGGCCAAGCTGGCCGCATTTTCCAACGCCGGCCAACGCTGCGCCGCGGGCAGCCGTATCCTGGTGTTCGACGCGGTCTACGACGCCTTTGTCGAGAAGTTCGTCGCCTCGTCGAAGGCCCTGAAGGTCGGCGTCGAGGCCGATTGCGACCTGGGGCCCGTGATCAACGCCCGGCAACTGGCCAACATGACCGCCGCGGTCGAACGCGCCGTCGCGGCGGGGGCCAGCGTTCTGCTCGGCGGCGGGCGAGCGACCGATCCGGAGCTGGCGAACGGGTTCTACATGCAGCCGACAATCCTCGAGGGCGCGGGGCCTGACACCGAGCTGTGGAGCGAGGAGCTGTTTGGACCGATCCCGCTGATCCAGCGCGTCGCCGGCTTCGAGGAGGCGCTCGCCCTCGCCAACAGCTCGCCCTACGGCCTGACCTGCGCCATCCATACGCGCAACATCGACCGGGCCCTGACCTTCGTGGCGCGCATGCACACGGGCGTGGCGGTGATCAACGCCGGCACCCATGGCAGCGAGCCGCACATGCCGTTCGGCGGGACCAAGGCGTCGGGCAACGGCACGCGCGAACCGGGCACCGAGGCGCTCGACGTCTATTCCGAGCTGCAGGACGTATACGTGAACGTCCGCCCGGATCAGGTCTGATCCGTATGGCTCTGCTGGACTGGATCGCCGGTCCGAGACTGCCGAAGCCCCTGCCGAAGGGGCCGGTCGACCGGCCCTCGCACTATCCCGACTGGAAGGCCCTGATCGAGGCCAGCCAGCTCTGGCCGCTGCGTCGGCCGGGCCATCGCGGGCGGGTGCTGGTCGCCACCAACGTGGGGGGGCACGCGCCCGCGTCGATGTTCGAAGCGACGATGGCGGCGGCGCTTTCGCTGCGGGACGCCGAGGTCGAGATCGTGCTCTGCGACGGCCTCCTCGCCGGCTGCCTGAAGGCCGAGCTGGTGGGGGGCGTGCAGCCGGACGTGCTGGTCGAGCGCAGGCTGCCGCAGACGCTCTGCCCCGGCTGCCTGAACGACGGGCGGGCGATGTTCGAGCCGCTGGGCCTGAAGGTGCGGTTCCTCTCGGAATTCGTCACCGATCGCGACCGCAGGGCCGCCGCCCGGATCGCCGCCGAGGCGCCGGCGTCCGGCATGGCCGACTTCGAGTACGATGGCCTGAAGGTGGGCGAACAGGCCCGCGCCGGCGCCCTGCGCTATTACACGCGCGGCGACCTCGACGGCGAGCCGCAGGGCGAGACGGTGCTGCGGCGCTATCTCGAAGCGGCGATCCTCAGCGCCATCGCCTATCGCCGGCTGTTCGACGCGCAGCACTATGACGTCGCCGTCTTCCACCATGGCCTCTATGTGCCGCAGGGCGTGGTCGGCGAGGTGTGCCGCGAGAAGGGCGTCCACGTGGTCAACTGGTTCGTGGCCTACCGCGAGGGCTGCTTCATCCTGAGCCACGACGACACCTACCATCACACCCTGATGGACGAGCCGACCGAGGCCTGGGAGACCATGACTTTCGGCGACATCCAGCGCGGCGAGATCGAGACCTACCTGCGCAGCCGCTGGCAGGGCTCGCGCGACTGGATCGGCTTCCACGAGAAGCCCAGCGAGGACGCGCGGGCGTGGCTGACGGGCCTCGGCGTCGATCCCGACAAGCCGCTGATCGGACTCCTGACCAATGTGGTCTGGGACGCCCAGCTGCACTATCCGGCCAACGCCTTCGACAGCCTGATCGACTGGGTGATCGCGACTATCGACGCCTTCGCCGTCCGGCCCGACCTGCAACTGGTCATCCGTATCCATCCGGCCGAAATTCGCGGTACGGCTCCCTCGCGCCAGCCGATGGCCGAGGCGATCTCCGAGCGTCGGCCGAACCTGCCGGCCAACGTCTTCATCATCGGCCCGGCCGACGACGTCTCGACCTATGCGGTGATGGAGCGCTGCGACAGCGCGCTGATCTATGGCACCAAGACCGGCGTCGAACTGACCGCCATGGGCATTCCGGTGGTGGTGGCCGGTGAGGCCTGGATCAAGGGCAAGGGGCTGACCCTCGACGCCTCCAGCCGGGCGGAATACGCCGCGATCCTGGCGAGCCTGCCGTTGAAGCGCCGGTTAGACGCCGCGACGGTGGAGCGGGCGAAGAAATACGCCTACCACTTCTTCTTCCGCCGGATGATGCCGCTGAAGGTCATGCGCCGCGACGCCTCGAACCTGTTCTTCCGCCCCGCCCTCGCCTCGATGGACGATCTGGCCAGGGGCGCAGACGCCGGGCTCGACCGCATCTGCGACGGGGTGCTCGACGCCGCGCCCTTCATCTATCCGGCCGAGGATCTGGGGCTGTGACGCGGCCCTACCTCGATCCGCGCGATCACGCCTTCGCCTCGGGTCCGGCCTTCGAGCGGCCGGAGAGCCGCAAGGCCGCCCAGGCGCTGTTCGACGATCCGCGTGACGGGGACCTCTTGTGGGAGCTGTTCGCCCGCTGGAGCGGCGTGGTCGGCGCGGGTCATCTGCGTCTCGGCCTCGGCGCGCGGCTGATCGCCGAGCCGGGTTCGAAAGTGACCATCGGCGAGCATTGCGTGATACGCGGCGTGATCCGGGTGGAGGCCGACGCGGTCTTCACCCTGGGCTCCCGCTGCTATGTGGGCGACAGCAGCCTGATCAGCGTTGGGCAGGGTGTGGCCATCGGCGACGACGTGCTGATCAGCCACGATGTGAACATCTTCGACAATGACACCCATCCGGCCGACCCAGCCGAGCGGCGCGCCCACTTCGCCGGCATGATCGGCATCGCGCCGCCGCGACCTGTCAGCATTGCCGGCGCGCCGATCCGCATCGGCGCCGGGGCGTGGATCGGCTTCGGGGCGGCCGTGATGAAGGGCGTCGAGATCGGCGCGGAGACCATCGTCGCCGCCAAGGCGGTGGTGACGAGCGACGCGCCCGCTCAGTGCGTCGTGGCCGGGAACCCGGCGCGGGTGGTAAGGGGCGACGACACGGGGTCGCCGGAAGCGAACGCGTCGGGGAGAGGGTTTTGGCGAAAGCCGCGTACAGCGAAATGACCCAGGCGGTCGCGGCCCTGGCCTATCGGCCGGCGGCGGGCGAGACGGCGTTCTATTCCGGCCCGACCATCGGCGCCGGTGCGCTCGGCGCGGCGATGACCGCCGACGACCGGCGGGTAAAGCAGGCCCAGGCGTTGCTGAAGCGCCTGACCCCGGACGACTACAGCCGGTTTCTGGCCAGCTACTACGCCGCGGGCCTGAAGGCGCACGGCCGGGCCTGGGGGTATGCCGACATCGTCACCGTGCTGCTCGGCCTGGCCGACGCCTTGAAGCCGTCGGCCTATCTTGAGATTGGCGTGCGGCGTGGCCGCAGCGTCTGCGCCGTGGCCTCACGAGCGCCGGACTGCGGCCTGGCGCTGTTCGACATGTGGATGCCGGGCTATGCCGGGATGGACAATCCTGGGCCGGCGCTGGTGAAAGCCGAGCTGGCCCGCGTCGGCCATCGCGGGCCGGTCGAGTTCATCGACGGCGACTCGCACGAGACGGTCCCCGCCTACTTCGCCGCACGGCCCGAGGCGGCGTTCGACATCATCACCGTCGACGGCGATCATACCGACGAGGGCGCCGCCCAGGATCTGGCCGACATCCTGCCGCGCCTGAAGATCGGCGGGGCGGTGGTGTTCGACGACGTGTGCCACCCGGCGCATCCTGGCCTGCGCGACGTGTGGAACGACATGGTCGCGCAGGATCGCCGCTTTTCGGCCTGGACCTACGACCAGGTCGGGTTCGGGGTCGGCTTTGCGATCCGGAAGTTTTGAGATGGTCCCGGCGCCGTTCGGTTCGGGCGTAATCTTCGTCACCGGCGCCGGAGGCTTCCTCGGCGGCCACGTGGCGGCGAGCTTCACCGAGGCCGGCTGGACGGTGGCCGGCTTCGAGCGCGGCGAAAGCGAGTTCGGCGATCTGGCCCAGGCGGCCGGCGAGCTCGGGCCGCCCGAGGTGATCTTCCACGCGGCGGGGTCCGGTTCCGTCGGCGCGTCGCTGGCCGATCCGGCGGGCGACTTCGACGCCGGGCTCGGCAGCCTGCGCCAGACCCTGGAGTTCATGCGCCAGCAGGCGCCGGCGGCGCGACTGATCTTTCCGTCGAGCGCGGCGGTCTATGGTGAAGGCCAGGCCGGGCGGATCGCCGAGACGGCGCCGGCGCGGCCGGTGTCGCCCTATGGCCTGCACAAGGCGCTGGCCGAGCAGCTGATCGCCGGCTGGGCCGAGCTCTTCGGCCTCGACGCCGTTTGCGTGCGGTTCTTCTCGATCTATGGGCCGGGTCTGCGCAAGCAGCTGCTGTGGGATATCGCGCGGCGGATCGGAGAGGGCGCCGAGGGCTTGGAGTTGTTCGGCCATGGCGACGAGGCCCGTGATTTTCTGCACGTCGATGACGCCGTCTCCCTCATCGGCCGCATCGCTGGCCGGCCGCGGGGCGAGGTTCCCGCCGTGCTCAACGGCGGTTCCGGCGTGGACCTGAGCGTGCGTGCGGCGGCGACCGCCCTGGCCGAGGCGGCTGGGTTCGAGGGGGCGGTGCGGTTCAACGGTTGCTCGCGCCCCGGCGATCCGCGGAGCTTGGTCGCCGACCCGGCCCTGGCGACGGGGCTCGGCTTCGCCCCCGCCGTCGATTTCGAAACGGGTGTGCGAGGTTTCGTGGCCTGGGCGGCGGCGAAGGTCTGATGAGCGACAGCGACCAGCCGGCGTCCGAGCGACGCGTCGTCGTGGATGATGACGACCTGCGGGTGACCTGGGTCGGCCCCGGCGAGGGCCTGTGTGTCGTGGCCTTCGCGGGTGTCGGTTACGGCATGGGCGGCTTCCAGATCGAGGAGTTCCGCAACTCCCTCGGCCGGCTGGGCATCCCGTTCGCGACCGCCTTCGTCATCGACAAGCACCGCCGCTGGTTTAACGACGGCGTCGCCGCACGCGTCGACGCGGTGCTCAATCCCGTGCTCCGGGAAACCGGCGCCAAGCGGGTGGTGACCGTCGGCAACAGCATGGGGGGCACGGGCGCGCTGATCCTCGCTGGGCGGCTGGAGAACTGTGAACGCGCCCTGGCCTTCGTGCCGCAGTCTTCGGCGCATCCCGAGATCACGCCGTTCGAGAAGCGATATGTGGAGTATCGCTCCGCCATCACCGTCTGGGATGTCGCGGACGCGGCGGCGGAGCTCAGCGACCTGGTGCGCTACGACATCGTCGTCGGCGAGAAGTTCATGGATCGCAAGCATGCGGCCCGCTTCGCCGTTCGCCCCAATGTGACGGTGCACGCCGTCGCCGGCTGCGGCCACAACGTGGCGGCCTATCTGAAGGCCGAGGGCCGGCTCGAGCAGGTGCTCCGGTCCACCCTGATGGGCGAGCCGATCTCGGTCGGATCGCTGCTGCCCCCGTGACGAACGACAAATCAACCAGGGGGTTGGCGCGACGGAATCATCGACCTATGGATACGCCGCGACGCGCCGGCATGTGCTTCGGATGCGATGATCCGGGCCTGCTCGCAGGTTGCGAGGAGACGGCGAACTAGATGCTGCGGCGAGAAGGGCTGAAGGCGGTGGCGCTGATCCCCGCGCGGGCAGGATCGGTGCGCGTGCCGCACAAGAACATCAGGCCGCTCGCCGGCCATCCCCTGATCGCCTACACCATCGCGGCCGCTCGCGCGTCGGGCGTGTTCGACGCCGTCATCGTCTCGACCGACAGCGACGATTACGCGGCCATCGCGCGGCACTACGGCGCCGAGGTTCCGTTCCTGCGCGGGGCCGAGATGGCCAGTTCCACCTCCGCCGACATCGACTGGGTGATGGACGTGCTTGGCCGGCTGAAGGCGGCCGGCCGCGACTACGCCGCCTATTCGATCCTTCGCCCGACCAGTCCGTTCCGCAAGGCCGAGACGATCCGGCGCGCGTGGAAGACCTTCGTCGAGGCCGAGGGGGCCGACAGCCTGCGCGCCGTTGAGCCGGTGGAGCAGCACCCCGGCAAGATGTGGGTGATCCGCGGCGAGCGGATGACGCCGCTGATGCCGCTGACCCCGCCCGAGGCGCCGTGGCACAGCCAGCAGAAGCCGACGCTGCCGGCGGTCTATGTGCAGAACGCCAGCCTGGAGATCGCCTGGACGGCCATGACCCAGGCGACGCGATCGATCGCCGGCCACACTCTGGTCCCGTTCCTGACCGAAGGGGACGAAGGGGTCGACATCAACGGCCCGCAGGACTGGTTCTGGGTCGAACATCTGATGCAGACCGGCGAGGCCAAGCTGCCGCCGGTCGACGTTTCTCCTTATCCGGGCGCCGCCTAGTTCGCGGCGCCATGCTCAAGAAAGTTCGACATGGGTGATCTCGTCGGCGCCGCCGTGGATGGCGAACTCTATTTCATCAAGCGCAGCGAGTTTCAGCGCGTCGCCAAGCTGAACGCCGCCAAGGCCGAGGCCACCGCCCTGTTCGCGGACATGGCGCGGCTGAACGCCCTCTACATGATCGCCACCGCCGGCTCGGGCCACATCGGCTCGTCGTTCTCGTCGATGGATCTGTTCGCGCACCTGCAACTGAACGAGATCGACACCGCCAGGGGCGACAAGTTCTTTTCGTCGAAGGGCCACGACGCCCCCGGCCTTTACGCGGTGATGATGGCCGTCGGCCTGATGGACGAGGAGTTGATCCATCGCCTGCGCCGCCTCGACGGCCTGCCCGGCCACCCGGACGTCGGCACGGAAGGCATCGTCGCCAACACCGGCTCGCTCGGCATGGGTATCGCCAAGGCCAAGGGCATGGCCCTGGCCGCCCGCCAGCGCGGCGAGCGGATCAAGGTCTGCGTGGTCACCGGCGACGGCGAGCTGCAGGAAGGCCAGAACTGGGAGTCGATGATCGGCGCCGCCAACTGGGGCATGGGCGAGGTCACGGTCGTCGTCGACCACAACAAGTTCCAGTCCGACTATTCGGTGGAGCGCACCTCTTCCCTGGGCGACCTCGAAGCCAAGTTCGCCGCCTTCGGCTGGCATGTGGAGCGGATCGACGGACACGACCTGGCGCTGATCGAGGCCACCTTCCGCAAGCTGGACGCCATCACCGACAAGCCCAAGGCGATCATCGCCGACACCATCAAGGGCAAGGGCGTGTCGTTCATGGAAGGCACGTCGATCGACAGCGATGTCGAGATGTACGTCTTCCACTCCGGCGCGCCCCAGGCCGCCGACTACACCCGCGCGGCGCAGGAGCTGCTAGACAAGATCAACCGGCGCGCCGCCTCGCTGGGCGGGACCACCGTCGAGGTTGAAACCGTCAACCGCCCGCCGGCCGCTCCGCCGCCGCCGGGCGCGATCCCGGCCCAGGGGCTGTTCGGCGCCTACGCCGACGCCCTGCTGGCCGCAGCGCAACGCGACCCGACGCTGGTCGCCCTCGACGCCGACCTGATCAAGGATCTGGGCCTGATCCCGTTCTCTCAAGCGTTCCCGGAGCGCTTCTTCGAGTGCGGCATCGCCGAGCAGGACATGGTCTCGATGGCCGGCGGCATGGCGCTGTCGGGACTGACGCCCGTGGTGCACAGCTTCACCTGCTTCCTGGCCACCCGCCCCAACGAGCAGATCTACAACAACGCCACCGAACACACGAAGATCGTCTACGTCGGCGGCCTCTCCGGCGTGCTGCCGGCCGGCCCCGGCCACTCGCACCAGAGCGTGCGCGAGATTTCGGCCATCGGTGGCGTGCCGGGCCTAGCCCTGATGGCCCCGTCCTGTCCGGCCGAGGTCGGGGTGCTGCTCGACTGGTGCCTGCAGGCCCATGACGGCCCATCGTTCCTGCGCATGGCGTCGCTGCCGGCCGAAATCGACTGGACCATTCCCCAAGGCTGGACGCCAACCCCTGGTCAAGGTTTCACGATCTTCGACGGCGGGAACGACGCGGTGCTGATCGGCTCCGGCCCGATCCTGCTGGCCCAGGCGGTGAAGGCCGCCAAGGCGCTGAAGGACGAGGGTGTCGGCCTGAAGGTGGTCAACCTGCCGTTCCTCAACAGCGTTGACGGGGCTTGGTTGAAGGCGACGCTCGCCGGCGCCAAGGCGCTGGTCACCCTGGACGACCACTATGTGGCCGGCGGTCACGGCGAGAAAATCCTGGCCGCGCTGGCCGCGCAACAGATCAGTCTGCCGAACGTTCAGCTCGGCCTCGACGCCGTGCCGCCCTCCGGCCAGCCGGCCGAGGTGATTGCCCGTCTCGGTCTGGACGCCGCCGGAATCGCCGCCGCCGTGCGGCGTATTCTGAGCTGAGCAGCGACGGGGCTTCGACAGATTTGACGATGGATATCGTGGACTTGCCCCCAGTCTCCCCGCTATGGGGGCTGCGCGCCGATACTCGGAAGCGAGTCGTCGGCTGCGGCGGGGGCGTCGTATTGCGCATTGGAGGGCGGCTTTAATGGCGGCGACGACTGCCCAACGTTCCAGCACCGGGTTTGCGGGAGCGATCAACGACCTGATCGACGGCGCTAAGCTCTGGCCGTTGTGGGTCCGGCTAGGTCTATTCGAGACCCAGAACCGCTATAAGCGGACGATCCTGGGGCCGTTCTGGATGGCCGCGACCACCATCGCCATGGGGCTGGCCCTAGCTTTCATCCGCACCGGCTCGAACGGTAGCGGCTTTGGTGCCTTGCTGCCCTACGTGATTGCCGGCGTGGTGGTCTGGGGCCTGGTCGGGGGCGGCCATAACGAAGGGGCCAACACCTTCATCGCAGCGGCCGGGGTCATGCGGTCGACGCCGCTGCCGCTGTCGTTCCACATGTTCCTGCAGCTGTGGCGGATGCTGATCCAGTTCGCCCACGCGGTGGTTGGCTTCTATCTGGTCACTCTGCCGTTCGGGGTGTTCAACATTCCGCATTGGACCCTGCCGATTGGCTTCGTGCTCGATATGTGGGCGATTTTCCCAAGCTTCTACCTGCTCGGTCTGATCTCCGCGCGGTATCGCGACGTGGGCCACGCCGCGACCTTCGCCTTCTCGATCCTGTTCTTCCTGTCGCCGATCTTCTGGCAGGAAGACAACGCCACGGGCCTGCGGGCGCTGTTCGTCCACCACAATCCCTTCGCCCACCTGGTCAACCTGCTGCGCGCCCCGCTGCTGGGCATGGCCCCGACCAACGAGGCGTTGCATTGGGTCGTCGGCTACGGCGCGACCTGCTGGGTGCTGCTGTTCATCTTCCTGCCGATGGTCCGTCGGCGCGTGATCTTCTGGCTCTGAGGTAAGACCGATGGCTTCGGTACGGCTGCAGGGCGTCACGCTCGACTACCACATCTACAATATCCGCTCTCGGTCGCTGAAGAACGCCATGTTCAACATGGCGGTCGGCGGGAAGTTCTTCAAAGGCGAGTCCGACGTCGTCGTGGTCCGCGCCCTGGAAAACATCAGCCTCGACCTGAAGGACGGGGACCGCCTGGGCCTTTACGGCCACAACGGTTCGGGCAAGTCGTCCCTGCTGCGGGTGATCGCCGGCATCTATCCGCCCAGCCGGGGCCTGCGCACCGTCGACGGTCAGGTCTCGTCGATGATCGACATCGGCTGGGGCACCGATCCGGAAGCCTCGGGCATCGAGAACATCCGCCACTTCGCCCTGGCCCGTGGCGTCCATCCGAAGGCGGTGGCCGAGCGCCTGCCGCACATCATCGAGTTCTCGGGGCTCGGCGCTTACATCAATCTGCCAGTGCGGACCTATTCGGCCGGTATGTTCGCGCGGTTGATGTTCTCGGTGGCCACTGAGTTCAACGTCGAGGTGCTGGTGCTCGATGAATGGCTGGGGGCGGGCGACGCCGACTTTGTGGACCGCGCCCAAAAGCGTATGAAGACGATGGTCAACTCGGCCAAGATCGTCTGTTTCGCCACCCACAGCGTCAAACAACTGAAGACCGTGTGCAACGTGATCCTGCACCTCGATAAAGGCAAGCCGATTTATTACGGCCCGGTCGAGGACTGGACGCCCTGACCGGCTCCTTGAAGGGAAGGGGGCACCGCCATGCTGCCTGAGATGTTTCGCCAGTTTTCCGACGAGGCGTGGCTGGCGGTCCTGCGGCAGTCCACCGAGCAGCGCCGCGTGCTCGGCCACCCCTTCCCGCCTTTTCCCTCGCCGGAGTTCCAGGAGAACTTCGTCGGCTCCTCCTACGAGGCCGCCCTGGGCGAGGCGTTCAACTTCCACCAGCTGGTCAAGGGCTACGCCGCCGCGCTGGGCCGCCCGCTGAACCGCAAGACCCAGTTCCTTGACTTCGGTTGTGGCTGGGGCCGGTATATGCGGATGTTCTGGAAGGATTTCTCCGAAGAGAACATGTTCGGCTGCGACGTGAACGAGCGGCTGATGTTCATGAACCGCTGGATGGGCCTGCCCGGGTCGTACGACGGCATCACGAACGGCAAGCCGCTGCCTTACGCCGGCGGCGCGTTCGACTCGATGATCGCCTATTCGGTGTTCACCCATCTGCCGGATCATCTGGGCAGGGCGTGGATCGCGGAGCTGGCGCGGGTCGCCAAGCCGGGCTGCGTCGCCGCCTTCACCTTCTGGCCGGAGCGCTTCCTCGACTACATCGAGCAGGAAGCCCCCAAGGGCTACTCTGACTGGCTGCAGATACTGCATGGGCACAGCGCCGAATTTCCGGCCATGCGGCAAGCCGTGCGTTCCGGCGACGGTATAGCCTATCTCGACAACGGCGGCTTCGAGCTGGCCAAGGCCGAGTACGGCGACACCATCCTGTCGCCCGCCTACGTCGAACGGGTATGGGGCGAGCATTTCGCCGTGCGCGAGATCATCGACGACCCGGGCCGGTTCGTGCAGGGCGTCGTCATCCTGCAGAAGCGCTGAGCGCCGCCGGTGCTGGCGCAGATTCCGAAGCTGGCCTGTGAAGGCGGCGCCGCTTCCGACGGCGATGGCGCCTATCGCTTCGATGCGACCGGCGACGCCCTCGTGTGGCGGCTCGACAGCTTCGAGGCCCATCGTCTGGCCGAACCCGCCCGCGTGGCGGTGGCGGTGAAGGTGATCGGCGACCGGGGCGAGACCCTTGCGCCTCAGGTGCAGTTCGATTTCGGCAGTGGCTTCGAGCCCGCGCTTCTCGCTTTGCCGCACTGGCCAGGCGACTATTTCGCCGCCGAGACCGATATTGACGGCCGCCGCATCCAGGCCCTGCGCCTGACCTTCGCCGACCCGCCGGGGCGCGTCGAGGTCGGGTCGTGGCAGATCGACACCCGACCGGCGGTCGTGCGGGTGAGCCATAGCCTGAAGTTCCGCCTCGTGCAGTTCGCCTGGCGGCTGATTCCCGAGCCGGTACGTCTGCGCTTCCGCCCCCTGGCGCGGCGCTGGGGGCTGCGCCTGCAGGCGCCGAGCGGCACTGCGACTGGCCGCCTCGCCGCGCCCGAGGCCTTCGAGCAGCTCTACGACTTCGAATTCGCCCGTGCCCGCAAGTGGCGCAGCCCCCATTTCGCCGCTCCGGCTCTGACGCCGCCGCGGCGGGGAGTCGAGGCACCGCGGTTACTGGCCTTTCACCTGCCGCAGTTCCACGCCTTCCCCGAGAACGAGGCCTGGTGGGGCAAGGGCTTCACCGAGTGGACCAACGTCGCCAAGGCCGTGCCGCAGTTCGTCGGTCACCAGCAACCGCGCCGACCGGCCGATCTCGGCTACTATGACCTGCGCGTGCCCGAGACCCTGCAGCGCCAAGCGGACCTCGCCCGCGTCGCTGGCGTCGATGGCTTCTGCTTCCACTACTATTGGTTCGGCGGGAGGCGCCTGATGGAGCGGCCGCTCGACCTTTTCGCCTTCGGCCAGGACGCGGATGGGAAGGGCAGGGTCGATTTCCCCTTCGCCCTTTGTTGGGCCAACGAGAACTGGACGCGCCGATGGGACGGCGCCGAGTCCGAGATGTTGATCGCCCAGGAACATTCGCCTGAGGACGATCTGGCGGTCCTGGAGGACCTGGCCCGCTACATGCGGTTGGACCGCTACATCAAGGTCGAGGGCAAGCCGCTGCTGGTGGTTTATCGCCCGACCATCCTGCCCGACGCCGAGGCGACCATGGCGCGCTGGCGCGAGCACGCGGTCAGGATCGGCCTGCCGGGCCTCTATATCCTCGGCGCCAACTCCTTCGGCTTCTCCGACTATGAGAGCTTCGGGCTCGACGGCATCGTCGAGTTCCCGCCCCACACCCTGAACGTCGGCGAGATCACCGAGCAGTTGGTGCGCTACAATCGCGATTTCTCCGGCCGGGTCTACGACTATGTCGAGACCGCCGCGGCGGTGATCGACGACCTGACCGTGCGGCGCGACCCGGCCATCCACCCCGGCGTCATGCCCATGTGGGACAACGAGGCCCGGCGTCCGGGCGCCGGTCACGTCTTCCACAACAACGATCCGACCGTCTATCGAACCTGGCTCACGGCGGCGCTGGAGACCTCGCAGCGGCTTGCGCCGGCCGAACGCCGCGTCGTCTTTGTCAATGCCTGGAACGAGTGGGCCGAGGGCGCCTATCTTGAGCCTGACCAGTGGTTCGGCCACGCCATGATCCAGGCGACCCGCTCGGCGGTCGAGAGCTTGGCGCCGAGGCTGACTGCGGCCGAGGTTCCTCCCGCCGCGGGCGCTCAAGGAGCGCGCGGCGAATCGGTCGCCCTGCTGCACGTCTTCTATCCCGACATGGCCGCCAGCCTGGCCACCAAGCTGGCCGCCGCTGGCTTCGCGCCGCACGACGTCATCGCCACCTTCCCCGATGGCCTTAGCGGCGCGGACCTCGCGACCCTCCGTGCCGCTTTCCCGGCCGCCCGCCTGATCCCGCACGAGAACCGCGGCCGCGATGTCCTGCCCTTCCTGACGGCGCTGGCGACGGCTAGGGCCGAAGGCTACGCGGTGTTCTGCAAACTGCACTCGAAACGCTCGCCGCACTTGGCGGATGGCGCGGCGGCGGGCCAGACCCTGATCGACGCGGTGCTGACCGGCCGGGCCCAGGCCTTTGTGACCGACCCGAAGCTCGGCCTTCTCGCCCCGGCCTCGTCGCGGATGCGGCTCGGCGAGAACGCAGCCATGGTCAACAACGCCGAGACCTTGAAGCGCGTCGCCGACCTGCTCGGCGGTCTGGCCTACGACGACAAGACCAGTTTTCCCGGCGGCAGCATGTTCTGGGGGCGCGTCGCGGCCTTCGAGGGACTGCTGGTCCCGCCGCCGCAGGCCTATGGCTTCGAACCGGAGATGGGCCGTATCGACGGCACGGTGGCGCATGCGATCGAGAGAATTTTCGCCGCCTGTGCCGAGAGCAAGGGCTATAGAACCGTATGGACCTTGTGACGCCCCTCCGCGCCAAGCTTGACCGCCCCGTCGCCAAGCACGTCATCGAAGTGGTCGACGAGAAGCAGGCGCTGGCCGAGGCGCTCAATGTGTTCTGGAAGTCGGCGACCCTTCCGAAGGGCGAGCACGGCCTCTGGTCCCTTCACCGACCGGTCAGTCAGACTCGCGAGAAGGACCTTAAGAAGCGGCTGCGCGGCCATACCGCCGGCGATCCCCTGCCGGACTGGCATGACGGCGCGGGCGGAGCCATGCTGTTCGACACTTATGTGTGCCGTGTCCGCAATGTGATGCATACGCCTGAGTTCGGCGCGGTGATCGATGGCGACGGTCGGCTGTATCGACGCACGGTCGCCGAGGCCCGCTACTTCACACCCACCCTGGGGCAGCTGCCGGGCATGCGGGTCAAGCAGGACCGGCTGATGTTCGATGCGCCGCGCGATCCGCCGCGCCTCGCCGCCGCGACCGTCTTCATACCCTGGGGCGCGAGGTTTAACTACGGCCATTTCGTGCTCGACGCCCTCACGGGCCTCGCGGTGATCGACGACATGGGCGCGTTGGAGAGCCACCCGCCCATCGCCCCCGTGCTGAACGCTTGGCAGCGCGAGCTGCTGTCGCTCTATCTCGGCGACCGGGCTGGTTTGGTCCGCGAACTCGACGCCCCCATCGTTCGCCTCGACGATGTGGTGTTCACCAACTGCATGGATCATTTCCTGCACGCGCCGAACAAGGTGCTGAAGCTGGTGCGCGATCGGATCATCGAGAGCGCCCGCCGGGCCGCGCCCGAGCAGGCGTGGCCTTGGAAAATCTATTTAGCCCGCCACGACCGCAAGCGGGTGATGGTCAACCAAGACAAGCTGATCCGCATGCTGCGCGAGCGCGGCTACGAGATCGTGTTTCCCGAGAAGCTGAGCGTGGCCGAGCAGGTGATGCTGATCTCGCAAGCCAAGGTCATCGTCGGAGCCACCGGCGCCGGCTTCGCCAATGTTTTATTCGCCGCGCCAGATGCGCGCATCTTCGAAATTCAGCCGACCAACTTCACCGGTATCTGGGTGCGCCAGATCTGCGATGTGGTGGGGCTGGAGTGGTTCGGCTATTTCTCGCCCTCGCCGCTCGAAGTTCGAGATTTTTACACCGAGGGCAAGCGGCGCGACGACGTGACCTTCGCCTACCGTCTGCCGCACCACAACTTCATCGAATTCCTCGATCGCAACACCGGCGGACTTTGAACAACAAGGGCATCATCGGCCGCATAGCGGGGAGTCGTCGCCGCCGACGCGACGCGGACCTCCTACGCCGCGAAATCGACGCCGCCCATTATCGCGCCCAACTGGCCGATCCGACGCCGACGGCGGCGGATCTGGCCCGGCACTATCTTGAGAAAGGCTGGCTCGCGGGCGTCGATCCCGCCCCCTGGTTCAACGCCAAGGCCTACGGCCGCGCCTATCCGGACGTCCAAGGCGCGCCGTTCCTGCACTACCTCGCTCACGGCAGGGCCGAAGGGCGCGAGCCGGCGCCGTTCCTCGCCGATCTGGCCGCTTGGTTTGACGCCGAGGACTATCTGGACCGGCATCCGGACGTGGCCCGCACCGGGGCGGACGCCCTGGAGCACTTCGCAGGCATCGGCTGGCGTGAGGGTCGGGATCCGGCGGACTGGTTCTCGATGAGGGCGTGGCGCGAGGCCAACCCCGCCGCACCGCCGGACGTCAACCCCTTCGCCCTGCATCTGCGTGATCGCCTGGAGCGCGGCTATCGCCGCTCGCTCGACTCGCCGGTGTTCGACCGCGCCGGCTGGACAACGCTGCGCGAGCGGGTAGAGGAGAGCGGACTGGTTGACGCCCGCTACTACCTGTCGACCTATCCGGAGCTCGCGGGCCGGGGGCTCGACCCCCTCGAGCACTATCTGGTCGCCGGCGCGGCGGAGCTGCGCAATCCCGGCCCCGGCTTCGATACCGGGTGGTGGGCCGCCCGGCGCGGCGTCGCGCTCGACGAGGCCCTCGCCGACTTCCTCGACCGGCAGCGCGGCGAGACCGGACGCCCGCCCGCGACGGCGGTGTTTACGCCCGGTGTCCCGGCGGGGGACGCGTCCTATGCGGTGTATGTTCATCTCGGCCGTCCCGAACTGGTCGAAAGCCTCGCCGGGCTTCTCGCCGCCTGGCCGACCGATCTGCACCTCTGGGTCGGGACGGGATCGGAGCCGGACGCCGCCTGGCTGCGTCACCGCCTCGCCGAGCGCCTGCCTCGAGCGCGGCTGGAGGTCCGGCCCGCGCCCTGCGTGGACGGCCTCGCCGTTCCGGTCGCCTTCGCCGATCTGGCGGGCCGGGCCGAGGTGGTGCTCTGCGCCCGGCTCGGCGGCCCTCCAGAGTCGCGCCGCGAGCAGTTGCGCCGCCAGGCCGAGCTGGATGCCCTCTTCGCCGACCCCGCCGCCGCGACCCAGGCCGCCGCATGGTTCGCCAGCCATCCCGCTCTGGCTTGGCTATGCCCGGAAACCCACCGCTTGACCCGCTTGGCCGATGCGTGGGCGGCGCCTGGGCGCTTGGAGCCCGTGGGCTGGCTCTATGCCGCCGCATTGCCGGCCCTCGCCGCGGCGGCGGGCGACCCGCCGGGCGTCTTCGAGCTGGAGGCGGCTTCCTGGGCTGTCGAGGACGGCCTGGCGACCGATCTCGCCGCGCGGCTGGCGGCCGTCCGCCTCGGTTGGGCGCCGTTCGTCTGGGCCGAACGGCCGCATGTCGCCCCGCCCCCGCCCCCGCCCCCGCCAGCCTCCCGGCGCGGCCCCTATGGACGTCGGTGGCCCCGGGAAGATCCCGCGATCGCGGCGCGCCGGCCGCAACCCCTGCAGCCCCGCTCAAAGGTCTATGACCCCGCTCGGCTGGATATCGCCTGGATCGTGCCGGATGTCCTGCGCGGCTCCGGCGGCCAGATGTCAATCCTGCGGCTGGTCGAGCAGCTGGCCGCCTTGGGTCATCGCCAAACGCTGTGGATTCAGAACCCGCGCGGTCCCGACCCACTGGTCGCCAAGCGGCGGATGCAGGCCTGGTTCCGGCCGATCCCCGAGGACGTCGCTGTCGTCGCCCTCCCTGACGACACGCGGGCGGTCAGCGCCGACGTGGTCATCGCCACGGAGGCCTGGACGGCCTTTCCGGCTGCCAATGTCGTCAACGCCAAGGCCCGTTTCTACCTGATTCAGGACTATGAGCCGCTGTTCTACGGGGCCGGCGACGCTGCCATCCTGGCCGAACAGTCCTACGGGCTCGGGCTCGACGCCCTGACCGCCGGGGACTGGCTGCTCGGCAAGGCCCGAGGCCACGGTCTATGGGCACGCAAGTGGGACCTGGCCGTCGACGCTGCGGCATATTTCCCGCCGGCCGGCGCTGAGCCGAGCGAGCGCGGGCCGCGAAAGGCCGAACGTCCTGTCCGCATCGCCGTCTACGCCCGCGGTTCGACGCCGCGCCGCGCGGTCGGCCTGGCGTTCGCGGCGCTGACCGAACTGCATCGCCGCGGCGTCGCCTTCCAAGCCGCCCTGTTTGGCGATGAGACGCCGCCGACGGGTTTGGCCTTCCCGCATGTCCATCTTGGCCTGACGACGCCCGAGCAGCTCGGCGACCTCTACCGCGTGTGCGACATCGGACTGGTGTTCTCGGCTACCAACTATTCGCTCGTGCCTCTGGAGATGATGGCCTGCGGCCTGCCGGTGGTCGAACTCGACGGCGAGAGCACGCGGGCGGTGTTCGCGGCCGGGGAGGTCGCCCTGGCCGCCCCGGATGTGCACGCGGTCGCCGACGCCCTGCAGGCCCTGGCCGCCAGCCCCGAGGCCCGCGCCGACCAGGCCGCCCGGGGCAGAGCCTTCGTCCAGGGCCTTTCCTGGGAGCGCAGCGCCCGTCAGCTGGAGGGCGCCCTGCTGGAGCGCCTGGCTGCGACCGGCGCGGCGGCGATCGACACGGCAGCGGTCTGCACGCCGGCGGTCGGTCGTCCGCGTCGCGTTTCGGTGGTGATCCCGACCTACAACGGCGGCCGTTTGTTCGACCGGGTTCTGGCCGCCGCCGCCGCGCAGGACTGCCCGTTCGACTACGACCTCTTGGTAATCGACAGCGGTTCGACTGACCGCACCGCCGAGATGGCCCGCAAGGCGGGCGGGCGCGTGCGGCTGCACACCATCGAAAAGGCCGAGTTCCAGCATGGTCGCACCCGCAACCTCGGTGTCGAGATGACCGATGGTGACATCGTCGCCTTTCTCACCCAGGACGCCTTGCCGGCCGATGGCCGATGGTTGGCGCGGCTGGTCGAAGCCTTCGACGCCTCGCCGCGCACGGCGCTCGCCTTCGGTCGTCACCGCGCATACCCGGCCCACGGTCCTTACGCCGCCCGTGATCTCGACGATCTGTTCGACCACATCCGCGATCTTGGACCGCTGTTCTCCAATCGCCTGGGCCTGCCCTCGTTCGTCTATGCCGGGGGGGAGGACTGGCGCAGGCTGATCGGCTTTCACTCCGACAACAATTCCGCCCTACTGCGCGGGGCGTGGCGGCATCTGCCCTATCCGGAAATCGCGTGGGGCGAAGACCAGGTATTGGGCTGGGAGATGGTTCGCCAGGGCTTCGACAAGGCCTATGTCGACGAGGCGGTGGTCTTTCATTCGCACCAGCGAAAGGCGAGCGAGCAATTGCAGACCGCCGCAGAGGAAGGCTTGCTCTACAAACGCGAATTCGGCCTGGATCTGATCCGGCCGCCGGAGGCGGCCGGCCTACTCGCGGCGATGAAGGCGCAGGACCGGGCTTGGGGCGAGGCGGAAGGCCTGTCGGACGGCGTCGTCGCTATGCGCCTGGACAGCCTGCGCCTCTCCATCGAAGGCCGCCTCAAGGGCGCAGCCATGGCCGGCGACTGAGACCTTGGGGCGGTTGGTGTGGCGGCGCGCGGCTGCGGGTGTAAACATCGGATTTCGAAGTCGATTCGCCTTTTGGCGGATCAGGGGAAGGGGCCGTTCTTGAAGGCGGCGCTGCATGCGTTTTTCTAGAGCCGGCGTCCGCGCCGCCGAGTTGGGGTCACCATCGTCCGATGGACTCCGCCTGCTCGGCGATCTGGGCGATCGGCTGGCGTGGCGGTCCAAGCCGTCCTTTCAGCGCGATTTCGAGTGGCCGGCCGAGACCCCCGACGTGCGGTTATCTCCTCTGGCGCTTTTGAAGGCCGCGCCGCGCGGCCATTTCCTGCGCTATCCGATCGCCGAGGGGCGCGCCTTCCTGAAAGGGGAGGGGCGCAACATCCTGTGGAGCCGCCATGCGCGGGCCATCGCCGCGCCCGGCGGAGGTTTGATCGAGGAGTTCAATCTCGGTGCAGGGTCGGGCGTGCCCTCCGGGCTGCTTGCGATGGACTATGCGATCGACGGCGAGGACTGTGCCGTCGCCGACCGCAAGGTCGCGCGGATCGGCGGGCTTACCGTGCCTTTCGCCCATTTCGGCGGCGAGACCTTCGGCCATGCCGTGCTCGATGGCCTGCTACAGGTCTGGCTCTGGCGCGACGCCTTGACGTCGGGCGAGGCCCGGCTTGGCCTTTGGACCTCGCCGGCTTGGCTGGCCCCGGTGCTCGAGCGCTGCGGCGTGCGCCGCTCCATCGATCTGCCTGGCGAGGTGGTGTTGCTGCGCAGGGCCGGACTGTCGTCGGCGTTGGCCGCCCACGGCGTCTACTTCCCAGCGGCCTACAGCAAGACGTTCTTCGATTGGTTGAAGGGCGTCTACAACGTCGAGCATCCCCCCCAGGGACCGCGGCGGCTGTTCATCCGCCGCACAGGCGGCTTCCCCCGACCGGTGTTGAACGCGGAGGCCCTGGAGGGCCTGGCCATGGCCCGGGGCTTCACCCCTGTCTCGCCGGAGACCCTGAGCTTCGAAGAGCAGGTACGGCTGTTCGCCGGGGCCGACACGGTGATGTCGCCTTGGGGCTCGGGGCTCGCCCTCGCGCCGCTGCTGCAGGGAGCCCGCCGCGTGGTGGAGCTCGTGCCGAGTTCCGTGACTGACGTGTGGTTCGTGCGCCAGGCCATGACGCACGGCCTGGACTACATCCCCATACTGCAGCCTTCCAACGAGGCCGGGGCCTTCGAAGCCGACGTGGACGCCATCGCCACCGTGCTGCGCGCTGCGTTCCCGGCCGCGTCCTAGCCCTCTTCGAGCAGGTCCTGGAGGTAACGCCCGTACTCGGTCTTGGACAGGTCCTGGGCGAGGCGCGCCAGTTGTTCGGCGTCGATCCAGCCTGCGTGGTAGGCGACCTCTTCCGGGCAGGACACCTTCATGCCTTGGCGATGTTCGATGGCGCGGATGAACTCGGAGGCTTCCAGCAGGCTCTCGTGGGTGCCGGTGTCGAGCCAGGCGTAGCCACGGCCGAAGCATTCGACCGACAGACGTCCGCGCTCGAGATAGGTGCGGTTGATGTCGGTGATCTCGATCTCGCCGCGCGGCGAAGGCTCCAGGTGCTTGGCGATGTCGACGACATCCTTGTCGTAGAAGTAGAGGCCGGTGACCGCCCAGTCGGATTTGGGCTGCCGCGGCTTCTCCTCGAGCGAGAGCACGCGCCGGCCGGCGTCGAACTCCACAACCCCATAACGCTGGGGATCGCGGACGCGGTAGGCGAAGACGTGGGCGCCGTCGGCGTGGTCGGCCGCGCCGTGCAGCATCTCGGGCAGCCCTTGGCCGAAGAAGATGTTGTCGCCCAGGATCAGGGCGCTGGTGTCGTTCCCGACGAACTGCTCGCCGACGATAAAGGCGTCGGCGAGGCCGCGCGGCGTCTCCTGCACGGCGTATTCGAAGTTCACGCCCCAGCGCGAGCCGTCGCCCAGCAGACGCTGGAAGATCGGGGTGTCGACCGGCGTCGAGATGATCAGGATGTCGCGGATGCCGGCCATCATCAGGGTGGCGACCGGATAGTAGATCATCGGCTTGTCGTAGACCGGCAGCAGCTGCTTGCAGACGCCGAGCGTGGCCGGATAGAGCCGGGTGCCGGAGCCCCCGGCCAGAACGATACCCTTCATAGTCCGCCGGACTCCTCGATTTCATCCAGGCACTGGGCCAGGCTTTCGCGCCAGGGGCGCGGCCTCCAATTGAGCAACTCCGCCGCGCGGGGACCGTCAAGCCGCGAGTTGGCGGGGCGACGTGCGGGGGTGGGATAGTCGGCAGTCGCGATCCGCTTCAGGGCGGGCCGCTTGCCGAGCCGACGTTGCATCCGCGCGAACACTTCCTCGGCGAGGTCCGCCCAGGTGGCGTCGCCGCCGCCGGCGGTGTGCAGCACGCCGAGCGGCCCGTCGGAGGCCTGCAGGGCGAGAACGGCGGCGAACGCCGCCTCCGCCACTTCCCGCGCCGAGGTGGGACGGCCGAGCTGGTCGTCGACGACCCCGACCTCCTCGCGCGCCTGGCCGACGCGGATCATGGTCTTCACGAAATTCGCGCCGAGCGGACCATAGACCCAGGAGGTCCGCAGGATCGCCCAACGGCCGCCCGCTTCGGCCACGGCCGCTTCCCCGGCAGCCTTGCTGGCGCCGTAGACGCCCAGCGGAGCCAGGGGGTCGGTCTCGACGTAGGGCGTGGGCTTCGTGCCATCGAACACATAGTCGGTCGAGATGTGGACGAAGGGGACGCCGCGCGCGGCGCAGGCGCGAGCCATGCGGCCCGGCGCGTCGCGGTTGAGGGCGAAGGCCGCCCCGGGCTCGCTTTCGGCCTTGTCGACAGCGGTATAGGCGGCCGCGTTGATCACCGCGTCCGGCGCGGTCTCGGCGATGAAGCCCTCGATATCGCCTGACGCCAGGTCGAGGGTTTCGCGTCCAGCCGCGAGCACCCGCCAGCCCGGCGCGTCCATGCGGGCCAGTTCGCCGGCGACCTGACCGGCGCGGCCGAAGACCAGCAGGGTCTTCATCAGGACGCCTTCTTCTCCAGGCCTTGGCGTTCGGCGGCGGCCGCCTTGAGCGGCTCCCACCAGTCGCGGCGCTCGACGTACCACTTCACGGTTTCGGCCAGCCCGGTCTCGAAGACATGCCGCGCCCGCCAGCCGAGTTCGCTCTCCAGCTTGGTCGCGTCGATGGCGTAGCGGTGATCATGGCCCGGACGATCGGCCACGAAGGTGATCAGATTGCGGCGCGGACCGATGCCGGCGCTCGGGGCCACGCGGTCGAGCTCGTCGCAGATCGCCTCGACCACCTGCAGGTTGGTGCGCTCGTTGCGACCGCCGACGTTGTAGGTCTGGCCGGGCCGGCCGGTGGTCAGGATGGTGACCAGGGCGTGGGCGTGGTCGTCGACGAACAGCCAGTCGCGCACGTTCGAGCCGTCGCCGTAGACCGGCAGCGGCCGGCCTTCGAGGGCGTTGATGATCACCAGCGGGATCAGCTTCTCGGGGAAGTGATAAGGCCCGTAGTTATTCGAGCAGTTCGAGATCACCGCCGGCAGGCCATAGGTGCGATTCCAGGCCATCACCAGATGGTCGGAGGCGGCCTTGGAGGCGGAATAGGGCGAGGACGGATCGTAGGGCGTGGTCTCGGTGAACAGGCCGTCGTCATCGAGGCTGCCGTACACCTCGTCGGTGGAGATGTGATGGAAGCGGAAGGCGTCCTTGGCGGCGCCTTCCAGGCTCCGCCAGTGGTGCAGAGCGGCCTGCAGCATCACATAGGTTCCGACCACATTGGTCTGGATGAAGGCGCCCGGGCCGGTGATCGAACGATCGACGTGGCTTTCGGCGGCGAGGTGCATCACCGCGTCGGGCTTCTCGCGCGCGAAAATCTCGGCCACCGCTTCGGCGTCGGCGACATCGGCCTGCACGAAAGCGTAGCGCGGCGAGGCCTCGATCGACGCCAGGGAGGTCAGGGTGCTGGAGTAGGTCAGCTTGTCGAGGTTGATCACCGAGTGGTCGGTGTTCTCGATCAGGTGACGGCAGACCGCGGAGCCAATGAACCCGGCGCCGCCGGTGACGAGGATTTTCAAAACTGGGTTCCCGGAGACTACAACCCCGCGGTTGTTTAGCCGCGTGGTTCGCCCACGCCAACCTAATCCCGGAACGGGGAGGCGAATTCGGCGAGGGTCGGCCAGGTCGCGTCGCGGTCATTGATCACGGGCGTAAGCTCGGCCGGCCAGTCGATCCCCAGCGCCGGGTCGTTCCACAGCAGGCCGCCTTCCGACGCCGGGGCGTAATAGTCGGTGACCTTGTAGAGCACGTCGCAGTCGTCGGTCAGGGTGAGGAAACCGTGGGCGAAGCCCTTTGGCACCAGCAGCTGCCGCCAGTTGGCCGCCGAGAGTTCGGCCGCGACCGCCTGGCCGTAGGTGGGCGAGCCGACGCGGATATCGACCGCCACGTCGAGGATCGCGCCGTTGGCCACGCGCAGAAGCTTGTCCTGCGCATGCGGCGGCGCCTGGAAATGCAGGCCGCGCACCGTGCCCCTTTGGGGTGAGCGCGAATGGTTGTCCTGCACGAAGGCGCTCTCGAACCCCGCCTCGGCCAGGGCCGCGGCGCTGAAGGTCTCCGAGAAGAAGCCGCGCTCGTCGCCATGCTTCTTCGGCTCGATCAGGAGCACGTCGGGGATGGCGAGCGGCGTGATCCGCATCAGGCGAGCCTGGCCTTGGCGGCGGCGACGACGGCTTCGGCGGTGATGCCGAATTCCTTGTAGAGCCGCTCGTAGGGGGCGCTGGCTCCGAAGCCGGGCATGCCGACAAAAGCGCCGTCTTCACCGATGAAGCGCTCCCAGCCGAACTTCACCGCCGCCTCGACGGCGACCCGCACCGTGCCCTTGCCGAGGGTGGCCTCGCGGTAGTCCGTCGGCTGCTGCTCGAACAGCTCCCAGCAGGGGGTGGAGACGACGCGCGTGGCGACGCCTTCGGCCTGCAGCAGGTCGCGCGCGGCGGCGGCGATGCCGACTTCGGTCCCGGACGCGAAGAGCGTCACCTTGGCCTCGCCGTCGGCGGCGAACAGCTCATAGGCGCCGCGGGCGGAGAGGTTGACGGCGGCGTCGGTTCGCACGGCTGGGGTCTTCTGGCGCGACAGGGCCATGACCGAGGGCGTGGTCCGCGCCTGCAAAGCGAGCTTCCAGCACTCGGCGGCCTCGACCGCGTCGGCCGGACGGAAGACCAGGAGGTTCGGCATGGCGCGCAGCGAGGCGACGTGCTCGACCGGCTGGTGGGTCGGGCCGTCCTCGCCGAGACCGATGCTGTCGTGGGTCATCACGTGGATCACGCGGGCGCCCATCAGCGCGCCCAGGCGGATCGCCGCGCGGCTGTAGTCGGCGAAGGCCAGGAAGGTGCCCGAATAGGGGATCACGCCGCCGTGCAGCGCCATGCCGTTCATGGCCGCGGCCATGCCGAACTCGCGAATGCCGTAGTGGACGTAGCGGCCGTCGTAGGTCGGCGTATCGAAGGGGCGCATGCCCTTGACGAAGGTGTTGTTCGAGCCGGTCAGATCCGCCGAGCCGCCGACCATTTCGGGAATGTGCGGAATCAGGCGTTCCAGCGCCGAGCCGGAATGAACGCGCGTGGCGTTGTTCACCTTGGCGGCGGCGGCCTCCGCGATATAGGCGTCGAGGGCGGCGAAGGCGCCTTCCGGCAGGTCGCCGGCCATGGCGGCGCGGAACTCGGCCGAGCGGTCCGAGGAGGCCAGCTTCTCTTCCCACGCCTTGCGGACGCGGGCGCCGCGACGGCCGGCCTTGCGCCAGGCGCGAACCACGTCTTCCGGCGCATCGAACGGGCCGTGGGTCCAGCCCATGGCGCGCCGCGCGTCGGCGATCTCATTGTCGAAGAGGGTATAGCCGTGGCTGTGGGGGTCGCCTTCCTTCGGACCGCCGCCCTTCGAGATCAGCGTCTTGCACGCGATCATCGTCGGCCTGTCCTGCTTGGTCGCCCAGCGCAGGGCGGCGGCGATCTTGCCGTGGTCATGGCCATCGACAACCTTCACCGCCCAGCCGGCCGCCTTGAAGCGAGCCACTTGGTCGCCGGCCTCGGCGATGGTCGCCTCGCCGTCGATGGTGGTGTTGTTGTCGTCGAAGAGGACGGTCAGCTTGTTCAGCTTGAAGCGGCCCGCGAGGCTGATGGCCTCGTGGCTGACGCCTTCCATCAGGCAGCCGTCGCCGGCGATCACCCAGGTACGGTGATCGACGATGTCGTCGCCGAAGCGGGCGGCCAGGTGGCGCTCGGCCATGGCCATGCCGACAGCGGTAGCCAGGCCCTGGCCCAGGGGGCCGGTGGTCGTCTCGACGCCGGGTGTGTGTCCAAACTCAGGGTGACCGGGGGTCTTGGAGCCCCACTGCCGGAAATTCTCGATCTCCTGCATGGTCACGGCCTTGACGCCGGTCAGGTGCAGCAGGGCGTAGATCAGCATCGAGCCGTGGCCGGCCGACAGCACGAAGCGGTCGCGATCGGCCCATTCCGGCCGGGCGGCGTCGAACTTGAGGAACTTGGTCCAGAGAACGGTCGCCACGTCGGCCATGCCCATCGGCATGCCTTGGTGACCGGACCGCGCCTTGTGCACGGCGTCCATGGAAAGCACGCGGACGGCGTCAGCCATCTGGACAGGCGAGGCGGCCATGGTCTCCGATTCCATAAAGTCCTAAAGACGTCGGGCTCGTTGCATGACCCCGCCAGAGGGTCAAGCAAACGGGAGCGATTGCATGGAACAGTGACGCGGCGGCGACGTTGTCGGCCACGGTTCCAGTGTTGGGGATGGCATGGCGATCTATCCGGTGATTCTCTGCGGCGGTTCGGGCACGCGCCTGTGGCCCGCCTCGCGGCCCGATCGTCCCAAGCAGTTTCTCAAGCTCACGGGCGACCGCTCCAGCTTCCAGGAGACCCTGCTGCGCCTCGATTCGGCGGCGGAGGTGAAAGGCGCGGTGGTCGTCACCGGCGCCGGCATGTTGCCGATGGTGCAGGACCAAGCGGCCGAGATCGGCAAGGCGATCACCGTTCTGGTCGAGCCGGAAGCGCGCGATTCCGGCCCGGCGGTCGCCGCCGCCGCCGCCTATGTGCAATCGATCGACCCCGGGGGCGTGGTGCTGATGCTGGCCGCCGACCACCATGTCGCCGGCCTGGACGCCTTTGGCGCGGCGGTGGCGGAAGCCGCCTCGGCCGCCCGCGACGGCTATATCGTCACCTTCGGAGTGCGCCCGTCGGCCCCGGCCATCGGCTACGGCTATATCCGGCCGGGCGAGCGCCTCCGGGGCCAGGTGCGGGCGGTGGAGGCCTTCGTCGAGAAGCCCGACTATGCCACCGCCCAACGCTATGTCGCCGAGGGCTATCTGTGGAACAGTGGTAACTTCGCTTTCCTCGCCTCAACCCTGCTGGGCGAGATGGACGCCTTCGAGCCGGCGATGTCGAACGCGGCGCGCGAGGCGGTGCAGGGGGCCGGCGTCGAGGGCGAAGTCCTCCGCCTGTCGCCCGAAGCCTTCGGCAAGGCGCCGAAGAAGTCGCTCGACTATGCGGTGATGGAGCGGACGCAGAAGGCCGCGGTGGCGCCCGCCACCTTCATCTGGTCCGACCTCGGCGCCTGGGACGCGATCTGGGAAGCTTCCGAGCGCGACGAGGCCGACAACGCCCGCAGCGGCGACGTGCTGCTGACGGACTCGCGGGGCGTGCTGATCCGCTCCGGCGGCCCGTTCGTCGGCGCCTTCGGGGTGTCCGACCTTCTGATCATCGCCGAGCCCGACGCGGTGATGGTGGCGCGTCGCAACGACGCCCAGGCGGTGAAGGCGCTGGTCGACGCCTTGAAGGCGGCCGGCCGGGAGATCGCCACCCAGCATCCGGTCAGCAGCCGGGCCGGCGTGACCCGCCAGGTGTTGGCCAAGGAAGGCGGCGCCGTCGTCGAGCTGTGGAAGTTCGAGGCCGGCGCGACGGCCGAGCTGCCGGCGGGCGAACACCAACTGCTGAGCGGCGGCCTGGAAGGCGGCGCCGCTCCCGTGGGCCTCATTCGCGCCGCCGAGCCGACGACGCTGGTTGTCATTCGCAAGTAGTGGGGGCGTCAAGCCCCCGCCGCCTTGACCGCCCGGTCGAGCACCAGCACCGCGCAGACGATGTGATAGAAGGAGCTGGCCGGGGCGGGCTCCTGCACGAAGGTTCCGTCCGGCTGGTACTTGTCGCGCCAGAGGCCGGGCGCGAGGTCGCTGCTGAAATACTTCATCAGGCCGCGGACGCCGCGGACGGCGCCGCGCCAATCGTCGTCGGCCCCGCTCTCCGTGGCCAACTGGGCGAAGGCCTTGATGCGTTCGGTCTGGGGCCACAGGCGCGCCGAGGCGTCGTGCACGCTCATGTCGTCGAGCAGCTGATTCATCGCCACGCCTCGGGCGGGATCGACGCCTGGCCCTTCGCCGATCTCGATCAGGCGGCGGGCGGCGACGGCCGCGTCCGGCCGTTCGGCGATCCCGGCCCAGCGCAACAGCAGCCAGGCCCATTCGAACTGGTGGCCGGGCTCGACGATGCGGCCCTCGACGCCAGGGGCTGGGTTCCAGTCGCCGTCGAAGAATTCGCGCAGGCCGCCGCTCTTCGGGTCGATGAACTTGGTCAGGGCCAGGCCGGCGATCTCGTCGGCCAGGGCGCGCCATTTGCCGTCGGCGTCGCCGCCGTCGCTCTCCGCCCAGGCCAGGCTGGCTTCGAACATGTGCATGTGCGGGTTGGACTGCAGCGGCAGGGTGCGCGGATCGCTTTCCTCGAAGCCGGCGACCGGGTGGCCGAGCTCGGCCTTCAGACGATCGCGCAGGGCGGCGGCGCGGGTCGCCAGTTCCGGCGGCCGGTCCAGGGCGCCGTAGGCGGTGGCCAGGGCGAACAGGCCGAAGGCCTGGTCGTAAAGGTCGACCTTGTCGTCGAGCGGCGCGCCATCGGCAGCCACCAGGGTGCGGAACAGGCCGTCGGGTCGCGTGTAGTGGTCGAGGTACCAGTCTAGGCCGCTCTGCACGGCCTTGCGCCAGGGCCCCTTCCAGCCGAGCTCGCCAGCGACGGCGTAGGCGAAGACCTGCCGGGGCTGCACGCGGGCTCGGCGTGGCGCTTCGACCGGCGAGCCGTCGACGTCGAGCTTTTCCTGAAAGCCGCCGCGCTGATGATCGTAGCCGACGGTCCACCACAGGGGGTAGGCCTTGGTCAGCAACCAGGTCTTGAGGGCGTCGCGGGCGCGGGCGGCTTCGGCCAGGGCTTCGTTGTCGGTCGTCATGCGTCCCCCGATATTCTGGTTCAGCTTGTCTCGCCGTCCGTCGGCGATCACAAGGGCGAAGCTCCAACGCGCCAAGGCCGAAACGGTTTTAGATGTCCGATCCGCTGCGTCCCGCCGTGCTGTTCGACCGCGACGGCGTTCTGAACATCGACAACGGCTACACCCATAGGGTGGAGGACCTGGCCTGGACGCCGGGCGCCCGGGCGGCGATCAAGCGGTTGAACGACGCCGGCGTGCTGGTGCTGGTGGTCACCAACCAGTCGGGCGTGGCGCGCGGTTATTATGAAGAGGCGGCGGTCGAGGCCTTCCACGCGGCCATGCAAGATCAGCTCGCCGCGATCGGAGCCCGCTTCGACGATGTCTATAGCTGCCCCTACCACTCGACCGGCGTCGTCGAGCGCTACATCCACCCCGATCATCCCGACCGCAAGCCGAATCCCGGCATGCTGCTGCGCGCCATGGCCGAGCATGGGGCCGATCCGGCCCGCACGGTGATGATCGGCGACAAGTCGTCGGACCTCGAGGCGGCTCGTCGCGCCGGTGTCGAAGGCGTGCGCTACCACCACGGAACCGATCTCGACGCCCTTATCGCCAGCCTGCTGCCGAGGCTGGTCTCACCGCCTGCTCAAGGTTAGAAGGCCCACATGCAAATCTTCCTCGACACCACCGACGTCGCCGTCCTGCGGGACTTCCAAGCCACCGGCCTCGTCGATGGCGTGACCACCAACCCATCGCTGATCGCCAAGTCGGGCCGGCCGATCCTCGAAGTGATCGCCGAAATCTGCGACATCTGTCCCGGTCCGATCTCGGCCGAGGTGGCCGCCATGGACGTCGACGGCATGCTGGCCGAGGGCCGAAAACTCGCCGCCATCGCACCCAATGTCGTGGTCAAGCTGCCGCTGACCAAGGCCGGTCTGATCGCCTGCGGCGAGTTCTCCCGCGAGGGCGTGGCCACCAACGTGACCCTCTGCTTCTCGGCCTCGCAGGCCCTGCTCGCCGCCAAGGCCGGCGCCAGCTACATCTCGCCCTTCATCGGCCGTCTGGACGACCATGGCGCCGAGGGCATGGAACTGATCCGCGAGATCCGCGCCATCTACGACAACTACGGCTTCGACACCGAGATCCTGGCCGCCTCGATCCGCACGCCGCAGCACGTGGCCCTGGCCGCCATCGCCGGCGCCGACTGCGCGACCATCCCGCCGTCGACCTTCGACGCGATGTTCAAGCACCCCCTGACCGACAAGGGTCTGGAGGCCTTCATGAAGGACTGGGCGGGTACGGGTCAGTCGATCCTGTAGCGGACTGAACCTCGACCTTCCGAAAGCCGCCGGGGCCGTGCTCCGGCGGCTTTTTCATGCGCGGCCGACCCGAGCATGAAGCCGTCCAGGTCGGGCTTACAGCGGGGTGAGCCGGTTCACATGCCCCATCTTGCGGCCCGGCGCCGCGTGGCGCTTGCCGTAGAGGTGGAGGCGCACGCCCGGCTCGGCGGCGAGGTCGGCCCAGGCGTCGGCTTCGCTGCCGAGCAGATTGGTCATCTCCGTGCGGGCCAAGGCCGTGGTCGGCCCCAGCGGCCAGCCGGCGACGGCGCGGATGTGCTGCTCGAACTGGTCGGTCAGGCAGCCATCCTGCGTCCAATGGCCGGTATTGTGAACGCGTGGGGCGATCTCGTTGACCAACAGGTCGCCGTTTGCGAGCTCGAAGAGTTCGACGGCGAGGACGCCGACGTAGTCGAGGCCTTCGAGGATGCATCCGGCGATGTCCTGTGCCGCTTCCTCGGTCTCGGGCGAGACGGCGGCGGGGGCCAGGGTGCGGCGCAGGACGCCGTTCTCGTGGTGGTTCTCGCCGAGCGGAAAGGCGGCGACGGCGCCGTCGCGGCCACGGGCGGCGACCACAGACAACTCGCGCACGAAGGCGGCGGGCGCCTCCAGGATGCACGGCGCGCCGAGCGCCTCGAAGACGGCGGCGGCCTCCGCCGCGTCACGGATCCAGCGCTGGCCCTTGCCGTCGTAGCCGTCGCGGCGTGTCTTCAGCAGGCAGGGGACGCCGACGCGGGCGACCGCTTCTTCGCATTCGGCCGCCGAGCCGACGGCCTCGAAACCGACGGTGGAGACGCCGACGCTGTTGATGAAGCTCTTCTCCTCGATCCGATCCTGGGCGACCGCCAAGGCCATGGCGCCGGGCGCGACCACCGCGCCGAGTCCGGCCAGCATATCGACCACCCGAGCCGGGACGTTTTCGAACTCGAAGGTGACCACGTCGCTGACCTTGGCCAGGGCGGCCAGGGCGTCGGGATCGTCGTAGGGGGCGACGAAGGTGGTCTTGGCCACCCGGCTGGCCGGGGAGTCCTCGTCGGGCGTGAGCACGGCGACGTCGAGGCCGAGGCGGGCGGCCGCCAGGGCCAGCATGCGGCCGAGCTGGCCGCCGCCGAGGATGCCGATGGTCGAGCCCGGCGGCAGCGGAAAGCTCATCAGTCTTCCACCGTCTCGGCGACGGCGTCGGTCTGTTTGGCGGCGTAGGCCGTCACGCGCTCGGCCAGGGCGTCGTCGCCCAGGGCTAGGATGCGGGCGGCGAGGATGCCGGCGTTCTTGGCGCCGGCCGCGCCCACGGCCAGGGTGGCCACCGGAATGCCGCCGGGCATCTGGACGATGGACAGCAGGCTGTCGAGCCCGTTCTGCAGTTTGGATTCGACCGGCACGCCGAGCACCGGCAGGTCGGTCATGGAGGCGGTCATGCCCGGAAGGTGGGCGGCCCCGCCGGCGCCGGCGATGATCACCTTCACCCCCGCGGCCCTCGCCCCTTTCGCGAAGGCGTACATGCGATCCGGCGTGCGGTGGGCCGAGACCACCTTGGCGTCGTAAGCCACGCCGAGCGCGTCCAGCGCATCGGCGGCGTGCTTCATCGTCGGCCAGTCCGAGCGGCTGCCCATGATGATGGCGACCGGCGGCGTTCCCGTAGGCATGCATATATCCCCAACTCCGGGGCAGGCCCGGAAGGGCGCGGAGTATAGGGACGGGCTTTGCGCCCGCAACCGCGGGCGGGTAGATTCTGGTTAACGGGGATTCGGAGCGTTTCCTTGAAGATCGGCGGGGCTCGCAGCGAAGCATTTTCGGCCATACGCCGGCGCGCCTTGGCGCGCGCCGGCGCCGAGGCCGCATCCCAGACCAAGGCGCCGGACAAGGCGGCCTTCCTCGGGCTCGGCGAGGCGGACCTGACGCCGCCCGTGCGGGCCGCCGTCCAGACCCTGCTGACCGAGGTCGATGACCTGCGCGGCGAGGTCGGGCGCCTGAAGGCGCAGCTTTCCGAGATGGCGGGGCTGGCCGACCGCGACGCCCTGACGCCGCTGCTCAACCGCCGCGCCTTCATGCGCGAACTGCGGCGGGTGCAGACCTTCGCCCGCCGCTACGGCTCGCCGGCCAGCCTCGTCTACTTCGACCTCGACGGCTTCAAGGCGGTGAACGACCGCTACGGCCATGCGGCCGGAGACGCGGCGCTGAAGGAAGTCGCTCGGCGTCTGGTCGACAATGTGCGCGAGTCCGATGTGGTGGCGCGGATCGGCGGCGACGAGTTCGCCGTGCTGCTGGTGCAGGCCGACCTGCCGACCGCCGAGGCCAAGGCGGCCCATCTCGCCGAGGCCATCGAGGGGCGGCCGGTATTCTTCGGCCAGTGGTCGGCGCCGCTGCACGTTTCCTGGGGCGTGCGGCAGATTCCGGACGAGGCCGATCCCGAGGTCGTGCTTTCGGAAACCGACGCGGCGATGTTCGTCCGCAAGCGCGGTCGGGCGGCCGGCTAGCGCCTGGGCTTGCGCCCTTGGCCCAATGCCGCCCCGCCGGCCCCGCCAGCGCAAACGCACACAAGGCTCGTCATCAGGAATTTCTGGCTTTCGTGCAGGAGCACGACGAGCAGGACGATGAGGCCCAGACCAACCGCGACGCTGAGGAGGCCGCAGGCCATCGCGTAGGCCTGCACGGAATAGATTCGTGCTCGCGAAAAGCCGATGTCCACCAATACGAACACCGGCAGACAGATCGCCGATGCGGAGGCGATGACCGCCGGCATTAGCGTCGGGATGGGCGAAAGGTCGCCTATGGCGCGCCCCAGCATGATCGAAAGCAGAATGGCCAACGCCACGGCCAGGGCGCAGCCGACGGCGACGCCGGCCAAGGCCAGCAGATAGGGGGTCAGGAGGCGGCGTGCGCGGCGGCGGGGCTCCGCTGTCGTCAGGAAGATCTGAGGCGGAGAGGCGCGTTGGCCGAACGACATGCCTCGTCGTTACGACGGCGCGGTAAGCAAGCTGTGTTCGGGAACGGTTAAGCGATGATATCGGGCGTCAGCAGGGCCGCGAGGCGCACGATCTCGTCACGCAGCGCCAGCTTCTTCTTCTTCAGCCGGGCGATCTGCAACTGGTCCGAGGTCGGGGTGGCGGCCAGGGCCTCGATGGCCGCGTCGAGGTCGGTATGCTCCTGGCGCAGTTCGGCCAGGCGCGCGGATTGCACCAGTTCGACGGCCAGGCCGTCTGTCGGCGGATCGTGATCGTTCATGAGCTTGCACCCGGGGCGTCCGCCCGAGGGGCGCCCGCGCCGGCAGCATAGACCGGATTCGTAATCGCGGCGTTGAGGGCGGCGACCGATTGGGGCGGCGGCGGGGCGCGCCACAAGGTCGCGGCGTCGGACAGGGTGACGCGGCCCAGGCCCGGCGGCAGGGCCGCGAGGCTTTCCAGCAGCAGGCGCTCGGCGGACAGCTCCAGTTGCTTCAGCTTGTCGCGCAGGGCGGCGCGGCGATCGCTGTCGATACAGGCCCAGTCGGGCTTCAGGTCGCGGCGCGCGGCGCGCAGCGGTGCGGCGACCTTGGCCTCCCAGGCTTCGGCCAGGGCGACGCCGGCGGAAAGGTCGAGCGGGCGGCCCTCCGCCTCCCCCCAGGCGGCCCACAGCAGGTAGCAGACGTTCACGCCGTGCCGGTCCTGCAGGGCGAGGCACGCGGCCTCGACGCCGGGGCGCGGATAGGCGGCCAGGACCCAGGGCCAGAGGTCGGTCAAATGCTGGTTCCGAGGGCTTCGAGATCCTCGCCCCAGCGACGCACAGGACGCCAGGAGAGGCCGAAGAGGTCGAGGGCGCGGCCGACCGACTGGTCGACCATCTCCTCTAGGCTGGAGGGTTGGGCGTAGAAGGCGGGCAGCGGCGGAGCGATCACGGCGCCCATCTCGGCGAGGCGGACCATGGTGCGCAGGTGCCCGAGATGCAGCGGCGTTTCCCGAACCATCAGCACCAGCGGGCGGCGCTCCTTCAGGGCGACATCGGCGGCCCGGGTCAGCAGGGAGGAGGTCACGCCGGTGGCGATCTCGCTCATCGTCCGCACCGAGCATGGAGCGACGATCATGCCGAGCGTGCGGAAGGAGCCGGAGGCCGGCGGGGCGCCGATCTCGCCGACCCGGTGGACGACATCGGCCTTGGCGTTGACGTCGGCGGGCGCGAGGCTGGTTTCCTGCGAAAGGGTCAGCAGGGCGGCCTTGGACAGGATCAGATGGCTCTCGACGCCGAGGTCACGGCAGGCGTCCAGCGCGCGCAGGCCATAGACGATCCCGGAGGCGCCCGAGATTCCGATCACCAGTCTGGGCTTGGCCTCGGCCATGCTCGCCTTTCGCACAAACGGCGCCGGAAATCGGGCGGCCGACTGCAATCATATGTGATCTGACAGCCGCAGCCAGCGGGTGTTCACTTCGCTCGCAGTCGCAAAGGAGACGACCCTCATGGCTATCGAATCCCGTATCCGCGAACTCGGCGCCCGCCACCAGACGCTTGACCGCGCGATCCAGGACGAAGTCGCCCGCCCGGCGGCGGACGATACGAAGCTCAAGGAGCTGAAACTTCGAAAGCTGCGGCTGAAGGAGGAGATCGAGGGCCTCCGAGCACGAATGCACTGAAGGCTCAGGGCCTCCCCCTTCGGGACAAAGGGGGAGGCCTTTTCATTTCTACTCTTCGTCGTCGACGTAACCGGCGGTCGCCTCGGCGACGCCAGCGTCGGAGGCCGGGCGCAGGGTGTCGCCATCCGGCAGGATGCCCTTCTTGGCGTCCGACTTGGCCTTCTTCTCGGCCGCCACCTTCACCAGGGCGTCGAGCTCCAATTGGCTGACGAGGCCCAGCGTCACCGGATCGACCGGCTTGATGTTGGTCTTGTTCCAGTGGGTGCCGTTGCGAACCATTTCGATGGTCGACTTGGTGGTGCCCAGCAGCTTGGAGATCTGGGCGTCGGTCACTTCCGGGTGGTTGCGCACGAACCAGGCGATGGCGTCGGGGCGATCCTGACGGCGCGAGACCGGGGTGTAGCGGGGAGCCTTCTTGGTCGGCTTCAGCAGCTCGGCGTGACGGCTCTTCTGGGCGACCATACGATAGGCCGGGTCGTTGTTGGCCTTGTCCAGTTCCTCGCGGGTCAGCTGGCCGTTGGCGATCGGGTCGGCGCCGCGGATGTCGCGCGCCACTTCGCCGTCGGCGATGCCGCGGATTTCCAGCGGGTGCAGGCCGCAGAAGTCGGCGATCTGCTCGAAGGTGAGCGAGGTGTTGTCCACGAGCCAGACGGCGGTCGCCTTGGGCATCAGGATTTGGTCGGCCATTCTCGTTCTCCGGGGAGGTTCAGGCTTCCGACGCCTGGCTCCAGAAACAGCGGCGCCCGGCCTTTCGGCCGGGCGGGTCATCGTTATCGATATAGGGCGGTTCCCGCCGAAAGGGAACGATTTTGACGCTTCTACGCCGTCAGGGCCGCCAGAAGAGCCTGCGCATCGCGTGGCGCCGCCCCTCCGATATCGTTGTCGAAATAGGCGAAGGCCGATCGCTTGGACGCAGAGATGCGGCCGGCGAGCTGTTCGATTTCCGTGGAGGCGTATCGGCCGCGATAGTCGCCGTCCGGGCCATGGCCGCGCCAGTATACGAAGCTGGCCGGCGTCTCCCACGGCGCGGGCGCGTCGTGATGGTCGCTGATCGCCATGGCCACGTCGTGATCCGCTAGCAGGGCGAGTACCGGCGGCGCGTACCAACTCGGGTGGCGGAACTCGACGACGCAGCGGCGATTCTTCGGCAGCCAGGACAGGAAGCGCCCGAGCCGCTCGTCGTCCCGGTGCAGCATCGGCGGCAATTGGAACAGCGCCGGCCCTTCGACGTCGCCGAGAGGGGCCATGCGGCCGAACACCAGGGCGACGGAATCCTCGCAGTCCTTCAGCTTCTTGTTGTGCGTGATGTAGCGGCTGGCCTTCCATGCGAATAGGAAGCCGGCCGGGGCGGCGTCGCGCCAGCCCGCCACGGCCGCCTCGCTGGGCAGGCGATAGAAACTGCCGTTGATCTCCACTGTGTCGAAGCGCTCGGCGTAGCAGGCGAACCAGCGCTTGGCGGGCAGATGTTGCGGATAGAAGTCGCACCGCCAGTGCTTGTAGACCCAGCCGGAGCAGCCGATGCGAGGGGCCGTGACCATGCGGCCGAAACGCCCCCGTCCGGTCCGGGTTCAGCGACAACCTTCGTTCAGCCGTCCTTCACATTGCAAGGACGAACCTTCGGCATAAGGTTCACCCGCCCTGAAGGCGGGGCAGCTGGGAGGAAGACATGTTTCTGACGATCGGCGCCGCAGCCGCGGCCATGCTGCTTCAAGGCCCCTACTATGGCGGGGGCGTGCAACAACAACCCGGCGGCGACTATCAACGCAGTTGCCGCGACCTGCAGATCAACGGTGGACAGATGACCGCCACCTGCAACGACCGCTCCGGCCGGCCTCGCCGGACCACCATCCCCCTGATCCCTTGCGCGGGCTATCCGATCGGCAACGACAACGGCGTGCTGGTCTGCGGCCGCGTGCGCGGCGACGACCGTCCCGGCGGCGGTCCCGGTGGTCCGGGCGGCCCAGGCGGTCCCGGCGGCCCGGGTTGGGGCGGCGGTCGCTCCTCGATCACCGTCTACGAGGCCGCCGACTATCGGGGCCGTTCGCAGACCTTCAACGGCGAGGTCGCCAACCTGGCGCCGACGCGTTTCAACGATGTCATCAGTTCGTTCCAGGTGCGCGGCCGCTGGCAGCTGTGCTCCGACGCCAATTTCCGGGGCCGTTGCGTGGTCTACGATCGCGACCAGCGGGACCTGGGCCTCGAAAGGTTCAACGACCAGATCTCGTCGATGCGCCCCGCCTACTAGGTGGTCAGCACGACCTTCCCCACCACCGTTCCGGCCTCCAGGGCCGCATGGGCGGCGGCGGCTTCGGCCAGGGGGAAGGCGCGGTCGATGCGGGGCTTGAACAGGCCCTGCTCGATCCAAGGCCAGACGACGCGCCTCACCTCGGCGGTGAGGCGCGCCTTTTCGTCGGCGCTGCGCGGACGCAGGACCGAGCCTGTGATCGTCGCGTGTTTGCGCATCAGGGCCATGACCGGGACGCTGACGGCGTCGCCGCCTTGCGCCGCGATGTAGACGATGCGGCCGCCCGTCTTCAGGGCGGCGAGATTAGCGTCGAAATAGGGCGCGCCCACCATGTCCAGCACCACGTCAACGCCGCCGAAGGCGACGGCCGCGGCGGCGAAGTCGTCGGCCGAGGCGTCGATGGCGAGATCGGCCCCAAGACGACGGGCGGCTTCGGCCTTTTCGACTCCGCGCGCGGTGGCGATCACCCGGGCGCCGGCGGCCTTGGCCATCTGGATCGCCGTCGTCCCGATGCCGGACGTCGCGCCGTGCACCAACAAGGTCTGGCCGGCGGCCAGGCGTCCGCCTTCGAAGACGTTGGCGTAGACGGTGAACACCGTCTCCGGCAGGGCGGCGGCCTCGGCGAAGCTAAGGTCGGCCGGGATGGGCAGGCAGTGGCGAGCATCGACCGCCGCGTACTCGGCGTAGCCGCCGCCGCCCAGCAGTGCGCAGACCCGGTCGCCCACCGCCCATTCGCCGGCGGCGCGGATCACCTCGCCGGCGACCTCCAGCCCGAGCGTCTCCGGAGCGCCGGGCGGCGGTGGATAGACGCCCCTGCGCTGCAGGATGTCCGGCCGGTTCACCCCGGCGGCCTGGACGTGGATCAGAACCTGGCCCTCGGCGGGTGTCGGAACCCGCGTCTGCACGGGCTGCAAGGCTTCGGCCCGACCCTTGCCGCCTTCGATGGCGATGGCGGTCATCGATTCAGGTGTGGAAGGGGTGTGCATGCAATGCCTCGCAGACTTGCGCTGGCTCTGAGCTAGGCGTCAGATGGCCGAAAGGGAAGGGACACGGAGAGCCCCATGTCGGATGAACCGAGCGAGCCGCGGTCGTTCCGGGGCAAGGCCTTGCTCGACGCCTCGCGCGAGGATCTGGAACTCTACGGCGTTGGAGAGTTGGAAGAGCGCATCGCCCTGCTGGAGGGTGAAATCGCTCGGTGCCAGGCGCAGATCGAGCGCAAGCGAGCTGGGAGGGCGGCGGCGGATGCGTTGTTCGGTCGTTAAGCCTACCTTTGTATTAAATTGTCACATCGGTTGACCCGAGGACGTCGCCGGTTGGCACGTGGGTTGCAGCCGAGCGTGGATGCGGGGGTGTTTTTCCCGCGCCCGCGTCAAGCTTGGGGTGTTCGATGAGTGAATTCGCAGCGTCGGCGGCGCCGACTGGCGCCTGGCGTGCCGCGATCGTGCAGGATTTCGCACGCTCGGAGCTGTTCGACCGCACCTTCCAAGAAGGCATGGAGCTGGTGGAGGAGTGCGCCGGCTATCTGGACGGGCCGGGCCGCCAGGATTCCAAGCTGCTGTCGCGCAACGCCGCCCTGGCCTATGCGGCCGAAAGCATGCGCCTGACCACGCGCCTGATGCAGGTGGCCTCCTGGTTGCTGGTGCAGCGCGCGGTGCGCGAGGGGGACATGCAGCCCGCCGCGGCCTGCGATGACCGCTATCGCATCGGCGTCGAGGCCGTCTCGGCCGAGGGGGGCGACCTGACCGAGCTGCCGGGCGGCCTGCTCGAGCTGCTCGATCGCTCGGAACGCCTCTATGAGCGCGTCCGCCACCTCGACAAGCGCATGTACCTGCAGGTGGACGCCGACCCGGAAGCGCCGCACCCGGTGCTGTCCCAGTTCGACCGCCTGAACGCGGCGTTCGGGGCGCGGGCCTAAGCCCTAGATCGCGTCGATGCCGCAGGCGGCGGCGATCTCGGCCCGCAGTTCGGCCAGGCCATCGCCCTTTTCCGACGAGGTGAGCGCCACGCGCGGATAGGCGGCGGGGCGCTTGCGGATGGCTTCGGCGGTCTTGGCCTGCATGGCCTCGGCTTCCGACGGCTTCAGCTTGTCGGCCTTGGTCAGCACGATCTGATAGGAGACGGCGGCGACGTCGAAGGCGTCGAGCGCCTCCTTGTCGACATCCTTCAGGCCATGGCGGGCGTCGATCAGCAGATAGGCCCGCTTCAGGTTGGGCCGGCCGCGCAGGTAGTCGCGGCCGAGGTTCTGGAAGCGCTTGACCTCGCCCTTGCCGGCGCGGGCGAAGCCGTAGCCAGGCAGGTCGACCAGCCGCAGCTTCTCGTCGAGCAGGAAGAAGTTCACCTCGCGGGTGCGGCCCGGCTCGTTGGAGGCGCGAGCCAGATACTTCTGGCCCACGAGGCCGTTGATCAGGCTGGACTTGCCGACGTTGGAGCGGCCGGCGAAGGCCACCTCCGGAAGGTCGCCCGGCGGGAGGCCGTCGATGCTGACCGCGCCCATGATGAACGTCGCCGGCCGGGCGAACAGCACCCGGGCGGTCTCCAGCTCTTCGTCTGAGAAGAGCGGGTCGCTCATCAGGCGGCGGCCTTCTTGCCGGTGAAGCGGGCGATGATGTTGTCGATCGGGTTGTCGACTTTCAGCCGGTGCATGATCACGTACTGCTGCAGGATCGAGAGCACGTTGTTCCAGGTCCAGTAGATGATCAGGCCGACCGCGAAGGGGGCCATGATGAAAGTGAACATGATCGGCATCAGCTGGAAGATGCGCTGCTGCGTGGGATCCGGCGCCGGCGGGTTCATGGCCGTGGTCAGCCACATGCTGAAGCCATAGAGGATCACCCAGGGGCCGAGGTGCAGCGGGCCGTTGAGGAAGCCGCCGAGCAGCGGGATCGAGGCCGGATCGTAAGGGATGGCGCCGAACAGGTTCCAGATCGAGATCGGGTCGCGCGACGACAGGTCCTGAATCCAGCCGAAGAACGGCGCGTGACGCATTTCGATGGTGACGGTCAGCACCTTGTACAGCGAATAGAAGACCGGAATCTGGATCAGCAGCGGCAGGCAGCCCATGAACGGGTTGACCTTCTCGCGCTGATACAGGGCCATGATCTCCTGCTGCTGCTTGGCGGGGTCGTCCTTGTGCTGCTTGCGCAGCTCTTCCATCGGGCCGGAGAGCTTCTTCATCTTCGACATCGACTCGTAGCTCTTGTTCGCGAGCGGGAAGAAGATGACCTTGACCGTCACGGTCAGCAGCAGGATGGCGACGCCAAAGTTGCCGACGTGTTGGAAGAAGAAGTCCAGGAGCAGGAAGATCGGACGAGTGATGAAGAAGAACATGCCCCAGTCGACGGCGTCGTCGAAGCGGTCGACGCCCTGGGTCTTGGCGTAGTCCTTCAGCAGCGGCACGGTCTTGGCGCCGGCGAACAGGCGGGTGGTCTGGCTCACCGTGGCGCCCGGCGCGACGGCCTGGGCCGGGCCGACGAAGTTGGTGTCGTAGACGTCGACGCCGCCGGCCTCGGTGACGCGGAACTGGCCTTTGACCTTCTCGCCGTTGGCGGGGATCAGGGCGGCCAGCCAATACTTGTCGGTGATCCCGATCCAGCCGCCGGTGGAGTCGAAGGTTTTCGGCGTCGCCGCATCCTTCTTCCACTCCTTGTATTTTTCCTGCTGCAGCTTGCCGTCGAAGACGCCGATGGCGCCCTCGTGAACGATCTGGGTCTTGCCCAGGTCGGCCGGGAGGCCCTGGCGCTGGACCGAGGCGTAGGGGGCCAGCGTCACCGGCTGACCACCGGCGTTACGGACCTGGTCGGTGACCGTGAACATGAACTTGTCGTCCACGGCGATGTTGCGCGTGAACACCAGGCCCTGGCCGTTGTCGTAGGTGAGGGTGACCGGGCGGCCCGGGGCCAGGGTCGCGCCCTGGGCCAGGGTCCACACCGTCTGCGGGCCGGGCAGGCCGGGCACGTTGGCGCCGGCCCAGCCGAAATCGGCGAACCAGGCGTGCTCGGCGCCTTCTGGACGCAGCAACTCGACCGGCGGCGACTTGGGGTCGACGGTGATCCGGTAGCGGTTCATGAACAGGTCGTCGATGCGCGCGCCGCGCAGGGAGATCGAGCCGGTCAGGGCGGGCGTGGCCACCGGCACGCGCGGACTGGCGGCGCGGGCCGCCTCGCGGGTGGGCTTCAGCGGAGCCACCGTCGCGCCGGCTACGCCGGGAGCCTGGCCGGGCTGGACCGTGCTGGCGGCCGCCGCCTGCTGGGCGCGCAGTTCGGCCTGCTTGCGCTTGGCCTGGGGCTCAAGCACGAACATCTGGTAGCCGATCAGGATGACCACCGCGCAGATGATGAACACGATCGTGTTGCGGTTGGATTCGTTGTTCATGACAGGGGTCGTCTAACCGGCAGGAGGAACGGCTTCGGAAACGAAGCCAGGGGCCGCGAGATCGGCGGCGAGGCTTATCAGCGTGCTTTTCATATCGTCAAGCAGACGCGCCCAGGGACGAGTGGTCACACCGCCGCGGGCGATGAACACATAGTCGCAGCCGGGGCGGGCATGAAGGGGCGCCATCTGGCGGGCGGCCTCGCGCAGGCGGCGCTTGGCGCGGTTGCGCACCACGGCGCCGCCGATCTTCTTCGTCGCGGTGAAGCCGATGTTGATGGTGGGGTCGCCATCGCGGCGGGCGCGGCCCTGGGCCAGCACGGCCCCACGGGCGCAGGCGTGCGCCTTGGCGGCCGCGAGGAACTGCGGCCTGACGCGCATGCGTTCGATTTTAGGCGTATCCGGCGCCATCGCTGATGATCGGCGCCGGCGGAAAGCGCCGGCCTTTAGGCCGAGAGGCGCTTGCGGCCCTTGGCGCGGCGACGGGCGATGACCTTGGCGCCGTTCTTGGTGGCCATACGGGCGCGCCAACCGTGGCGGCGTGCACGCACGAGACGCGAGGGTTGGAAGGTGCGCTTCACGATCAGGCTCCGAATTCAAAGGACTCGCTCCCCCGAAGCAGGGGCGCGAAATCGAGGCGCGGTGGATAGGGGAGAAGGCTCGGCCTGTCAACGCCTAGTCGGCTCGGCGGCCAGCTCAGCGATCTCACGCACGGCGGCCTCGGCGGCGGGGACGACCCCGGCGAACATCGCGAAGCCATGGGCGAGGTTGTCGTAACAGCGGAAGGTGACGGGAACGCCGGCCTCGATCAGGCGGCGAGCGTAGGTCAACGGCTGATCGCCGGTCGGGTCGAAGCCGGCCTGGACGATTAGGGCGGGGGCCAGGCCCGAGAGGTCCCCGGCGCGCAGGGGCGAGCCGCGCGGGTCGGCGGGATCAGCCTCGGGGCCGAGATACTGGGCGACGAAGGCGGCGACATCGGCCTTCGACAGCGGCCAGGCGTCGGCGTAGGTCGCCAGGGCGGCGCCCTCGCCGCCCATGTCGAGCAGAGGATAGATCAGCAGCTGCCGCGCGGGCTGCGGCTCGCCGGCCGTCTTGAGGGCGAGGCAGGCCGCCGCCGCGAAGCCGCCGCCGAGGGAGTCGCCGCCCACGGCGATGTCGGAGGCCGCGTAGCGATGCAGGTTGTCGCGCGCCCAGCGGACGGCGGCGAGGAAGTCCTCGAAGCCGGCGGGGAAGCGATGCTCCGGCGCCAGACGGTAGTCGACGGAGAGCACCGGCCCGCGCGCGGCGAGCGCCAGGCGGGCGCAGAGGGCGTCGGAGGTCTCCAGGCTACCGGCGACGCCGCCCATGTGGGCGAAGACCAGCAGCGACGCGGCGGGATCGGGCGAGGGCGGCCGATAGAGACGCAAAGGCAGGAGGCCGCCGGGACCTTCGATCTCGAGGGATTCAAGCGTCACCGAGGGTGGGACCGAGGCGGTCGCGACACCTTGCAGCGCGCGTGTGTGGAGGCGCATTTCCTCAAGCGGCATGCCGCTGGTCGGCCGGCTGCGTGAAGCGGCGGCGAGGTACTGCAGGCGCGGGTCGAGGGTGCGGCCGCCGCGCCAGACGGGACGACCGCCGCTGATCGCCCGCAGGATGGGCGTCGGCAGCGACAGCAGGGCCTTCAGGCCGGTCTTGCGCAGGTCGAGGGGCAAAGCGGAGCCAGGATAGCGGGTTCTAGCCGGTGGGACGATTGCAGCCGGCGACGCATTGGCCGAAGCCGCCGGAGCAGTCTTCGTTGGCGTCGCCGGCGGCGAGACAGAAGTAGTAGTTCTGGGCGCAGGCGGTGCGGCAGAGCGGCGGCTCGCGCGTCGGCAGCATCGACATCAGCGGCGTCGGCGCGGCCGGCGGCGGTGGCAGGGGCTGAACGGTGGCGACCCGCGTCGAACGCTCAGCGGTGGTTTCCGTGGGGGGCGGGGCGTCGAGCGCCCGAACGCCGGGCGTCGAAGCGCCAGGCGTTTGCGCGCCGCGCAAGGCGGGGGCGGTCGCGCTGGTCTGGGCGCCGGCGGATCCGGCGATCAGGGCGACGATCAGCGACAGGGCGAGCCAAGGGCGCATGAGCGCAGCCTCGCGCCGGGGCGTTAAGACCGCGTTAACCCTGTTTTTCCACCGCCTGCATGAAGGCCTGGGCGGCGTGCGGCGCGCGAACCTTGCCCTCGTGGATGAAGTAGACGAAGGCGTCGCGCGCCGCCTTTTCGGGCTTGTGGCCGGGGTCGGCCTTCTGCGGGCCATCCGGCTCGCCGCCGGCGGCGAAGGTCTTGAACTGACGTGCGAAGGCGTCGATCTGCGCGGGCGGATAGGCCGTCGGCACATCGTCCGAGCCGGTCTGCAGGCGGGCGTAGACGAAGTCGGCGGTGACGTCGGCGATCTCGGGATACTTCTCGTGCACCGCCCAGCAGACAGCCACGCCATGCTTGCGCAGCAGGGCGGCGAAGGCGGGATCGACGAAGCTGTCGTGACGCACCTCGACCACGTGGCGCATGGCGTGGCCGCCGATGCGCTTGGGCAGAAGGTCCAGGAAGCCGCCGAAGTCGGCCTCGTCGAACTTCTTGGTGTTGGCGAACTGCCAGAGGATCGGCCCGAGCTTCGGCCCCAGCTCCATCAGCCCCTGATCGAGGAACTTGGCGACCGACTCCCCGGCCTCGGCCAGCACGCGGCGATTGGTGGCGAACCGCGAGGCCTTCACCGAGAAGACGAAATCGTCGGGCGTCTCGTCGCGCCACTTCTTCCAGGTGTCCGGTTTGAAGGCGGAGTAGTAGGTGCCGTTGATCTCGATGGTCGGGATCTGCCGGCTCATGTAGGCCAGTTCGTCCTTCTGCTTGACCGTGTCGGGGTAGAACACGCCCCGCCAAGGCTCGAAGGTCCAGCCGCCGCAACCGGCGCGGATGGTTCCGGTCATCTGAGATCTCCGCTCCTGCCGCCTGGCGCGGCCTTCATTGGAACAGCGCTAGCCGAGGATCACGACACTTTCGGTCGCGCCTCGGCGCTGACCGCCGGGCTGAACGCCTGGCGGTCATGACGCTCCGACCCTTAGCCGGCCACCTTGCAGTTGAAGGGCTCGGCGCCCGCAGCCAGCTTGATGCCGGCCAGGATGTGATCCTGCATCTGCTTGTCCGCCCAGGCCGCCTTCGGGTGGCCGAGGCCGGTGTAGACCGCGCGGCCGCCGTCGTAATCGTGGCACCAGACGATCGGATGGTCGCCCATCTTGCCGCCGGCCGGGTTGTAGGTGGTCTCGTCGACGCTGGCGATCACGTGGACCTTCGGGCGCGGGTTGTCGATAAAGCCGTACCACTCGTCGGCGCGGGTGACCTCCGGACCCCAGCCGGCCACCATCGGCGAGCTCTGGTCCTCGATCTTCATCTTGGCCGACTCCCACGAGGTGGTCTTGATGCCCGGCATGGCGGCGGTGCTGTCGGCGTCGGCCGGCGCGTCGGCCAGCTTGCCGGCCACCACCGCCACGTTCGGCGGCAGGTTGGCGAGCGGGCCGCTCATCGGACTGTCGGTATAGATTTTCGCCAGGGTGTGGCCCTTGAAGGCGCCGCCCACCAGGTCGCGATACCAGGGCCAGTCCTTGTTCAGGGAGCCCATGTCGGCCGCGGCGTGGATGCCCATGTAGCCGCCGCCGCCCTTGATGTAGCCTTCCAGCGCCGAACGCTGGGCCGCCTCGGGCAGCACGTCGCCGGTGGTGCTGAGGAAGACGATCGCCTTGTACTTGGCGAGGTTCTCAGGGGTGAAGGCGGCGGGATCGACGGTGTCGTCGACCGTGAAGTTGTTGGCCGCGCCCAGGGCCTTGATGGCCGCGACGCCGTCCACGATCGAGGGGTGCACGAAGCCCTTGGTGGCGTGGAAGACCAGCACCGAGCCGATCGGGGCCGCGGCCTCGGCGGCGGGCTTGGCGGCGTCCTCGGACTTGCCGCACGATGCGACGCCGGCGGCCATCGCAATGGCGGCGAAAGCGCCCAGAGTGGTCAATTTCATGATCGTCTCCTCCTTGAAAGGCCCCTCTGTGAGGGCTCGCTCTAATGAGGCGATGGGAGCGCCATCGCCTCACCGGTGACTGAATTTCGCAGGATTACCGGCGGTCGGCCGCCGACGCGTCGCGGGCGGCCTTGAACTCGCTGCCGTCCTTCCAGCCCGGCCATTCGCGCGAATTGGCGAGCTGCCGACCGAGGTCGTAGCTCATGTCCATGATCTGGATCTCACCGCTGAAATCGAGGTCAGGTCGCCATTCGTCGGACGGCTGGTGGTAGTTGTTGGCGTCGAAGGCGTCTTTCCACCTCTTGCCGGCCTCGACGCCGCCGTTGACGAGGTCCTCGCCGGATTCCAGCGAGATGGCGGGCACGCCGCGCTTGGCGAGCGGGAAGTGGTCCGAGCGGTAGAACAGGCCGGCCTCCGGCCGCGCGTCCGGCGCGAAGCCGAGGTTGTGGCGCTTGCCGGCCTCGATCAGATCGTCCTGCAGGGTCGAGCCCGAGTCGCCCGAGATGCTGAAGTTCTTCATCGGCCCGGCGGCGGCGAACATGTCGAGGTTAAAGGCGGCCACCGTCTTGGACAGCGGATAGAGCGGGTTCGAGGCGTAGTATTCGGTGCCCAGCAGGCCGCGTTCCTCGGCGGTCACCGCCAGGAACAGCAGGGAGCGCTCGGTGCGGGGGGCCGCGGCGAAGGCCCGGCCCATCTCGATGATGGCGGCGATGCCCGAGGCGTTGTCGAGGGCGCCGTTGTAGATCGTGTCGCCCTTGGCGTCGGCGGGGCCGATCCCAAGGTGGTCCCAGTGCCCTGAATAGACCACGAACTCATCGGGGTGCTTCGTGCCCGGCAGCACGCCAGCGATGTTCTTCGAGACGATCTTGGTCGCATCGACGTCATAGGCCGCCGAGAAGCTGACGCCGTTCAGGGCGATGGGCTTGAAAGCCTTGGTGCGGGCCTGAGCCTTGGCGGCCTCGAAGTCGAGCCCCGCCTTCTTGAACAGGTCGACGGTCAGGTCGCGGTGAATCCAGCCCTCGACCGGCGCGTGGCTGGCCTTGGGGTTCTGGCGGATGATGTCGAAGATGTCCTCGGTGTTGGAGCCCTTCACGGTGGCCCAGCCGTAGGCGGCCGGGGCGGTCTCGTGGATGACCAGGAAGCCGACGGCGCCCTGGCGGGCGGCCTCTTCGAACTTGTAGGTCCAGCGGCCGTAGTAGGTCATCGCCTTGCCGCCGAAGTCGCCTTCCCCGCCCTCGAAGTCGGGGTCGTTGACCAGCACCAGGGCGATCTTGCCCTTGAGGTCCGCGCCCTTGAAATCGTCCCAGCCGCGCTCGGGCGCCTTCACGCCGTAGCCGACGAAGACGACGGGCGCATTGGCCACCGAAACGTGGGTCTCGCCGGTGGCGCTGGCGCGCAGGGCGATCTGCTCGCCCTGGATCAGGTTGGTGGTCCGGCCGCTGGCGGTGAAGCTCGACTTCACGGGGCCCTTGAACACGAAGCGGGCCAGGGGGACATCCTGCGTCCAGGCGCGCTGGCCATCGGGTTGCAGGTCGCCACCGGGCTGCAGGCCGGCCGCCTTCATCTGCCCGACGATGTAGTCGACGGTCTTGGTCTCGCCCTCGCTGGCGGGGGCGCGGCCCTGGAAGTCGTCGGAGCCGAGGACCTTCACATGCTCGGAGATGCGCGCGGCGTCGAACTTCGGCGCCTCGGCCTTTTGCGAGTTCGGGGCGCAGCCGGCGAGGGATGCGGCGATCAGGGCGCCGGCGAGCAGGGCGGGTTTCAGCAAGACGGTTATCCAGACGAACTATTTCCCGTCCGGACCGTAGACCCGCTTAAGCGGCGCCCGCAAGGATGCGCGAGAACACCGCCGGATCGACGTTGCCGCCCGATAGCACCACCGCGACGGGGCCGTCTCCCACCGGGATCTTGCCGGCCAGCAGCGCCGCCAGGCCCGCCGCGCCGCCCGGTTCGACGACCAGCTTCAAGGTGTTGAAAGCCGTGCGCACGGCCTCCTCGACCTCGGCGTCGGTGACCACCGCCACGCCAGCGAGACGCTCGCGGATCACGGGCAGAGTGAACTTGCCCAGGGTCGGCGGCTGCAAGGCGTCGCAGATCGAGCGGGCTCCGGGCGCGTTGCCTTGAGGCTCGCCGGTCTGGAGGGTGCGGGCGATGTCGTCGAAGCCCTCCGGCTCCACGCCCCACACCTTGGTCGCCGGGGCCACGCCCTGCACGGCGATGGCGACGCCGCTGACCAGGCCGCCGCCGCCCAGCGGCGTGACCACGGTCGCCGGGATCGCCCCCAGCGCCGCGGCTTGGCGCATCAGTTCCAGCCCCAGCGTGCCCTGGCCGGCCATGACGTCGGGATCGTCGTAAGGCGGCACGGTGACCGCGCCGCGCTCGGCCGAGATGCGACGGGCGATGGCCTCGCGATCCTCGGTGTAGCGGTCGTAGGTGATCACCTCGGCGCCGTAGCCGCGCGTGGCGGCGATCTTGGCGGCCGGGGCGTCGGCGGGCATGACGATCACCGCCGGGGCGCCCAGCATGCGGGCGGCCAGGGCCACCCCTTGGGCGTGATTGCCGGAGGAGAAGGCGACCACGCCGCGAGCCTTTTCCGCGTCGCTCAGTTGCGAGATGCGATTGTAAGCGCCGCGAAACTTGAAGGCGCCAACGCGCTGCAGGGTTTCGGGCTTGATCAGCAGGCGGGCGCCGATGCGCTCGCTCAGCGCCGGGGCCTCGAGCAGGGGGGTCTCGACGGCATGGCCGGCCAGGCGCGCGGCGGCGGCTTCGACATCTGCGAGAGTGACGGTCATGTCCCCAACCTAGAGCTTGGGCGGCTCTTCACCAACCGCGCGGATCACGCCATAGAAAACATTAGGGACTGTTCCGGAATAATCCGATCACACGATTACCTGCTGGGGGCCTTCGGGCATGAAGAAAGCTTTGTTCGCCGCGGTGGCCTTGGCCGCCGTGAGCTTCTCGGGCGCGGCCATGGCCGGCGAAGTGTTCATCGGCGCGATGAAGCACGACGTGACTTTCATCGGTAAAGCCGTGGGCCTGGGCGCCGCCGGCCGCGAGGACGGCGTCGATCTGCACCTGGGCGTGCGCAGCGAGCGCATCGACGCGCTCAGCGCTATCGGCCGGCCGTCGGTCCACGCCTTCGTTTCGATCAACAGCGAAGACACCAGCAACTTCGTCGCCACCGGCTTCAACTGGCCGCTCGATATCGGCGCTCAGGGCGGCTTTTACATCCGGCCCGGCATCGGCCTGGCCTACACCGACGGTGAGACGGGGCTGCCGCCGGTCAACGAGCCGGGCATCAGCCAGGCCGAGATTGACCGTCGCCTGGTGCTCTACAACACCCGCATCGATTTCGGCTCCAAGGTGCTGTTCGAGCCGGAGTTCGCGCTGGGCTACAAGCTGACCGAAACGACCTCGCTCGAGCTGTCCTACACCCACCTGTCGAACGGGCAGATTTTCCACAAGGGCAAGAACCAGGGCCTCGACGACGTCGGCCTGCGGGTGAACGTCAAGTTCTAAGGTTTCTCGAAAACCGGGTTCACGAAACGGCCGCTCTCCGCTAAGGGGGCGGCCGTCTTTTTGCGGCGCCCAGCGGGGCGTGTGCATCCTGCGGCGCCTCGAGGCGCGTTCTGGGGTCGAGTCCTGTCGAAGGGCCCCAGGATCGAACCGGCAGGTGAGGAGGGCTACCCGATGGCCAACGTCACCGTGGTCGGCGCCCAGTGGGGCGACGAGGGCAAGGGCAAGATCGTCGATTGGCTGAGCAACCGCGCCGACGTTGTCGTGCGGTTCCAGGGCGGCCACAACGCCGGCCATACGCTGGTGGTCGGCAACACCGTCTACAAGCTGAGCCTGCTGCCGTCCGGCGTGGTGCAGGGCAAGCGCTCGATCATCGGCAACGGCGTCGTCGTCGATCCCTGGGCGCTGCTGGCCGAGATCGGCCGCATCGAGGCTCAGGGCCTGACTATTGATCCGCAACTGCTGGGCCTCGCCGACAACGCCAGCCTGATCCTGCCGCTGCACCGCGACCTCGACCAGGCGCGCGAGGCCGCCGCCCTGAAGAAGATCGGCACCACCGGCCGCGGCATCGGCCCGGCCTATGAGGACAAGGTCGGTCGCCGGGCGATCCGCGTGGCGGACCTGCTGGACTGGGGCGCCGTCGAGGCGAAGATCGAGCGCCTGCTGGCCCACCATGAGCCGCTGCGTCGCGGCCTAGGCTTGCCGGAGTTCGACGGCGCCGGGCTACTGGCCGAGCTGAAGGAGGTCGCCCCGAAAATCCTGCCCTACGCCGTGCCGGCATGGCGTGAGCTCGACAACGTTTCGAAGGCGGGCAAGCGCATCCTGTTCGAAGGCGCGCAAGGCGCTCTGCTGGACATCGACCACGGCACCTATCCCTACGTGACCTCGTCCAACACCGTCGCCGGCCAGGCCGCCGCCGGCTCGGGCATGGGGCCGCACGGGGCCGGCTATGTGCTGGGCATCGTCAAGGCCTACACCACCCGCGTGGGCGAAGGCCCGTTCCCGACCGAGTTGAACGACGCCGACGGCAAGCGCCTGGGCGAGCGGGGCCATGAGTTCGGCACCGTCACCGGCCGTCCGCGCCGCTGCGGCTGGTTCGACGCGGTGCTGGTGCGCCAGTCGCGGGCGATCAACGGCATCGCCGGCATCGCCCTGACCAAGCTCGACGTGCTCGACGGCTTCAAGACGCTGAAAATCTGCGTCGGCTACCAGGTCGGCGACAGGGTGCTCGACCACTTCCCCGCCGGCCTGCGCGACCAGCAGGCGGCGACGCCGATCTATGAGGAGATGGAAGGTTGGAGCGAAAGCACCGCGGGCGCCCGCAGCTTCCGCGACCTGCCGGCGGCGGCGGTGAAGTATGTGCGACGTATCGAGGAGCTGATCGAGGCGCCGGCGGCCCTGGTGTCGACCAGCCCCGAGCGCGACGACACCATCCTGATGCGCGATCCCTTCCAGGATTGATCGAGCGACGGTCGCTGAGAACGCGATCTTTACCATCCCTGAGCTAGGCATGCCCTCTGACTTCCGGAGGAACGCCTGGTGTTCGCCAACGCACCGCAGCTGCGCGCCAAGATCATTCAGCGCATGCAACGGGTTCTGATCGTGGACAGCCAGACGGCTTCGGCTCGTCTGATGAGCGAGACCCTGCGGGCCGCCGGCCCGATGGAAGTGGTCATGGTTTCGGATATCCAGCGGGGCTTGGCCGCCGCGCGGACGATGGAGCCGCAGGTGATCTTCGTCGAGCACCCGAGCACGGGCGTCGATGGCTATACCTTCACCCGCCAGCTGCGCCGCGGCGACAGCGACGCCCGCAAGGCGCCGGTGATCATGGTCACCGGCGAGGCCACCGCCGCCGCCATCCTGACGGCGCGTGACGCCGGTGTGCACGAGTTCCTGCGCAAGCCCTTCACCATCAAGGACGTCGAGCGCCGCATCGAGGCGGTGCTCCTGCGTCCGCGCGATTGGATCGAAGGCGTCAACTACGTCGGCCCGGACCGTCGCCGCTTCAACTCCGCCGACTACGGCGGTCCGCGCAAGCGCCGGGGCGACGCCCGCCAGAGCGAAGCCGCCAACCAGTTGCAGCAGGCGCTTCAGATCGTGCGCGCAGCGGCCCTAGGCTTCGAGAGCGATCCCAAGCAGGCGCGCCGCGCCATCGACGCCCAGCTTCTGGCCCTGAAGCCCCTGGTCGGCGTTTATCCGGCCATGGCCGCTCCGCTGGTGGCCCTGGAGTGCTGGGAGCTGGAGTGTCCCGAGGACAACGATTTCGCGCGCGATGAGCTGAAGCGTCGCGCCGAGGCGATGATGCCGTTCATGCCGCCGGAGCAGACCCGGGCGGCCTGAAGGCTACTGGGCAGTCTGGATCGCCTTGTCGAACTGGTCCGCCGTCGGCAAGCCTTCGAAGACCTTCTTGCCGTTGATGAAGAAGGTCGGCGTGTTGCCCACGCCATCCTTGGCGGCCTGCTCGCTGCGCGCGTTGAGGGTGATCAAGCTTTGATCATTGGAGACGCAGGAGGTGAATTGCGCTTCGCTCATACCGCTGGCCCTGGCGATCTCCAACAACCCGCCTCGCACATCGCCTGATTGGTAGATCGAGGACTGAGCGCGGAAGATCTGCTCGATGATCGGGAAGTACTTATCCTTGCCCGCGCAGCGGGCCATCAGGAACCCCGCCGCCGCCAGCGACACCTCGTTGCCGCCCCCGACCAACACCTCGCGGAAGACATAGCGCGCCTTGCCGGTGTCGACATACTTGGCCTTGAAGCCCGGGAAGACCTCATTGCTGAACTGGGCGCAGAAGGGGCAGCCGACCGAGGCGTATTCGACGACCGTGATCTTGGCCTTGGGATCGCCCAGGCTCATCTCGCTGTCGGTCGCGGCGGGGGTGATCTTCTGGCAAGCGGCGACGCTCAGGGCGGCGAGCATCGCCAAGGCCGCAATCGATCGGCGCAACACGTTCATGGCCCCCCGAGGCGTTGTCGGGACGACGTTCAGCGCGCCCCGTGTCGCGAGAAACAGAGCACAGGGCCGGCGCTTGTCAATCGGCGTCAGGAATGGGCCAAAGCCGGAAGACGCTCGGGAATCGCGCTGTGAGCTACGGTGGCGGGGGCCGGGCGGCGGCTGCGCGGGGGAGCGGGCGCGTGGCCGTGAGTCCCGGGAAGGCACAGGCTGACGAACGCCGCCCCAACGGCCAGCAGCGGCAGGCCCGCTATCGCCGCGATCCGTATGTCCTTGCGCTGATTGGCATCGATAATGGCCGCGGCGTTCGCCGACAGGGTCTCATATTCGCGCATGTGTCCGCTTCCGGCTCCGCCCGGCCTCAGGATGCAAGTTCCGCGCCTACCCGCAGGCGCTTTTAAGCCGCGTCGGCCGAGACCGTGCCGCCGGCGAGGCCGTTCTCGAACTCAAGGAAGATGTCCATCAACTCTTCGACATTGGCCGCCGGGCTGCGGGGGCCGAAGCGATAGTTCCAGAAGCTGACGATGTGCTGCAGGGCGCCCAGCTCCTCGCCCAGCCGGTTGAACATCCGGGGGGCGTTCAGCAGGAAGTCGCGGAAATCGGTCGGCCGGCCCTTCTTCAGGTTGGTATAGGCCTCGTCGTAGATCATCAGCGTGCGACGAACGCTTTCACAGGTCTTCATGATGTCGGATTTCAGCACGCCGCGACTGCGGATGAAGAACTCCTTGGCGGCGCTATCCATCCGGCCGATCGGCTTGACCACCTGCACTTGCTCACTGACCTTGTAGACGTCCGCCATGAGGCTTTCGAGCGACCACTTATAGTAGAGGAAGCCTTTCCAGCAGAACACGCCCTCATGGTATTGGTGCGGGGCCAGGCGCAGGGTCTCGCGCAGGGCGTCAAGCTGCGAGCCCGAGGTCTCCGACAGGATCTTCGAAGCCAGGATACGCACTGAATTCGGGTTGATCCCCACCATGTCGGCGCCGAGGCTCATGGTCACCAGCGGCGTGATCTCGGTCCGCACGAAGGTTTCCATCCGCTGCAGATCGCTGGGGCTGATCGCGAAGTAGCAGGGCGCCGGGTTGACCTGGTTTCGCCGCAGTTGTTCGCGCAGCAGGAAGGGATCCAGCGACGGCAACTTGTCGAGCAGGCGAAGCGTGGCGATATCCTGGTGATCCGGCGGCAGGGAGAAGACCTGCGTCAACACCTGTTCGAAGCCGATCTGATCGACGAAGACGTACTGGCCGCCGTACTTCAGCTCGGTGTGAGCGATGGGGAGGATGATCTTGGTGGCTAGCCGCCGGGAGCTGACGCCGAACACCTCGGTCTCGTTGCGGCGCAGCCGATGCTTGACGATGATCGCCTTGTTCAGCGAGGCGTTGGCGAACAGGGGCTTTTCCGCCCATTCCGGATCATAGAACTTCGAATTCGGATCGCCCGACTGACGCCAGATCTGCATCAGGTTCAGAATGCGAGCCGTCGACGCCGACTGAGTCAGGTTTTCAAGGCTGCGAACGGAGCGGGTCATGAAGGTCCCCCAAGACCTTCCGACCTAGCCGCGAAGCATTACCATTTACCTTATGGCTTGGACGATCGCCGCGGCCTCAGCGGTCTTCGTCGAAACGCGCCGCCACCAGGGCCGCCAGGGCTTCGACAGCGCCTTCGGCTTCCGGTCCCTTGGCCGAGATCTCAACCTGGCAGCCTGGGCCCGCCGCCAGCATCATCAGGCCCATGATCGAGCGGGCGTCCACCCGCGAGCCGTCCTTGCTGACGGTCACCTCGGCGTCGAAGCCCGAGGCCAGCTTAACGAACTTGGCGGAGGCCCGGGCATGCAGGCCGCGTTCGTTGCAGATGTCGACGGTGCGCGTCGCGCTCATCGTTTCTCCCTGGACGCGCCAAACATGGCCCGGCGGAACGCCCGCGTCTACTTCTCGCCGGCGAGGACGTAGGACGCGACGGAAATGTACTTGCGGCCGGCCTCCTGGGCGTGGGCCACGCAGGCCTGCAGACCCTCGCGGCCGCGCACGCTGGCCAGCTTGATCAGCATGGGCAGGTTGAGGCCCGCGATCACCTCGGCGTGGGTCTGCTCCATGACCGAAATCGCCAGGTTGGACGGGGTGCCGCCGAACATGTCGGTGAGCAGGATGACGCCGTCGCCGACGTTCACCTCTTCGCAGGCGTCGAGGATGTCGCGCCGGCGGCGCTCCATGTCGTCTTCCGGCCCGATGCAGATGGCCTTCACGCCGCGTTGCGGCCCGACCACGTGCTCCATCGCGAACACGAACTCCTCGGCCAGGCGACCGTGCGTCACGATCACAAGTCCGATCATCGCTGATCTTCCACTAGGTCGCCCCCATCCGTGGCGGGGGAGCGCCACGAAAGGCCGCTTGATACGCTCGTTGGGGCCCGGCTCCAAGATGATCTAGCGCGCGACGCATTTTCGCAGGCCCCGTGGGCTCCAATGGCCACATCGAAAGGCAGGGCAGCGCAACCCCGGCGCGAACGACGAACTCCGCCCGCGGCACGCGCTCCACGGCGTCGTGATCGGCGCAGCGGATCACCAGCTCCACCTGGCAGAATGGCAGGGCCGGCTCGGCGACGACGCCCAGGCCGCGCGCCTCGATGAGGCTCGCCAGGGTTCCAGGGGCGCGGCCGAAACAGCGTCCGCCCGAGGCCCAGACGATGACCCGGTCGTCGGCGACAAGGCGGAAACCCTGCTCCAGCGCGCGGAGGGCCAGATCGCTCTTTCCGGCGCCCGAGGGGCCTTCGATCAGGACGCCGCGCCAGCGGCCGTCCCCGCGCACCGCCAGCAGTCCGGCATGGAGGGGTTGGTCCATGACGCGAGTCAGGCCCGCGCCGGCGGCAGGACGACGACGAACCGGGCGCCGAGCACCGCGCCGTCGGCCGCCTGGCGGTTTTCGGCGCGGATCACGCCGTTGTGCGCTTCGATGATCTGGCGGGCGATGGAGAGGCCGAGGCCCGAGTTGCCGCCGAAGGCGCTGCCCTTCGGCCGCGAGGTGTAGAAGCGCTCGAACACCGTCTCGAGATTTTCCGGCGGGATGCCGGGCCCGTCGTCCTCGACAGAGACCACCACCCGCCCGCGCTCGCGCTTGAGGCTGATGCGGACCTCTCCGCCGGGGGCGCTGAACGAGCGCGCGTTGTCGATCAGGTTGCGGAACACCTGGCTGAGCGGCGTCTCACGGCCGATCACCAGCGGCGGTTCAAGGGCGTCGAAGTCGTGGAAGCGCACATGCACGTTCTTCGAGGTCGCGTCGGTTCCGACCTGGGCCTCGTAGAGCGACGCCACGTCGCTGAGCAGACGGTGCAGATTGAGCGGGTGCGGCGCGTCGCGCGACAACTCGGCGTCGAGGCGCGAGGCGTTGGAAATGTCGGTGACCAGGCGGTCCATGCGGCCGACGTCCTGCGTGAGGATATCGAGCAGCCGGCGGCGGGCCTTTTCGTCCTTGACCAGGTCCAGCGTCTCCACCGCCGATCGGATGGAGGTCAACGGGTTCTTGATCTCGTGCGCCACATCGGCGGCGAAGCGCTCGATCGCGTCGATCCGTTCGGACTGGGTGAGGGTCATGTCCTGAAGGGCGCGGGTCAGGTCGCCGATCTCGTCGTCGCGGCGGGCGACGTCCGGCAGGACGATGGCGCGCTCGCCGTGCAGGCGCACGCGGTCGGCGGCCCGGGCCAGTTGCGTCACCGGCCGGGCGATAAGCTGATGCAGCAGGAGGGAGGACAGCGAGGTCACCCCGATGGCGATCAGGATGAACGGCAGCAGCGCGGCCCGCTCCTTGGCGACGATTTCGTCGACATCGCCGGCCTCCAGGGTCAGCACCCCCAGCACCGCTTGAACATGCTGGATCGGCATGGAGACCGAAACCACCCGATCGCCGTTCTCGGCGATGCGCACGCCCGAGACGGCCTCGCCGCGCATGGCCTTGTCGATCTCGGTTCGCAGGGCCGTCCGCGCCTTTTCCACCGCCCGCGGCTTGGCGTCGGCGTCCTGCAGGGTGAGGGCGAAGCGCTCGCCCTGCCGGCGCGCGGGGGGCAGCACCTTCCACTCCACGCGGTCGGCGACGATGTAGCTGTCCGCCAGCAGATTGCCCTCGGCGTCGAACAGGCGCGCCCGCTGCGAGCGGGGAATGAAGAGGAGCTGCAGGAAGTCGCTGGCCTCGGCGGCCTTCAAGGCCGGCAGGGGCTCGCCCACGGTCGCGGTCTGGTCCAGCACCTTGACGATGAACTCGCCCTGGGTGGTCAAACTGTCGATCCGCGCTTCGATCAGGCCCTGCCGGAGCTGGTTCAGCACCAGGGCGCCGACGATCAGGATCGCCAGGCCGAGCAGGTTCAGGAAGAAAATGGCGCGACCCAGCTTGGAGCCCGGCGCCAGCCGGAATCCTCGCAGCGACAGACCCTTCACGCCGCGACGCGGCCGGGCGTTCGGATCAGGATTCGCGATAGCGGTAGCCGACGCCATAGAGGGTTTCGATCGCGTCGAACTCGGGGTCGACCTGCCGGAACTTCTTGCGCATGCGCTTGACGTGGCTGTCGATGGTGCGGTCGTCGACGTAGACCTGATCGTCGTAGGCGGCGTCCATCAGGTTGTCGCGGCTTTTCACGAAGCCGGGCCGCTGGGCCAGCGACTGCAGCAGTAGGAACTCGGTGACGGTGAGACGCACCGGCTTGTTGTCCCAGAGGCAGTCGTGCCGCGCCGGGTCGAGGGTCAGGCGGCCGCGCTTGATGGCCTTGGCGGCCGGGTCCGCGCCGGCCAGGGGCGCGCCCGGCTCCTCGCCGACGACGCCCGCGCGCCGCAGCACCGCCTTCACCCGCTCGATCAGCAGGCGCTGGCTGAACGGCTTGTGCATGTAGTCGTCGGCCCCGAGGTTGAAGCCGAGGATTTCATCGATCTCCTCGTCCTTCGAGGTCAGGATGATGACCGGCACTTCCGAGGTCTGGCGCAGGCGTCGCAGCACCTCCATGCCGTCCATGCGCGGCATCTTCACGTCGAGAATGGCGAGGTCGGGCGGATTGGCCTCCAGCGCCGCGAGGCCGGAGGCGCCGTCGTAGTAGGCCTTGACTTGGTGGCCGTGGCTTTCGAGGGCCAGGGACACGGAAGTGACGATGTTCTCGTCGTCGTCGACCAGGGTGATGTCAGCCATGGGCTTTGTTGCTTAAGCTCCGAGGGATCGACCAAAAGTAGGCGCGGTCGAAGCAAGCTTCAACGCGCAGTTCGCCTCCTTGGACCCCTCATATGGCGAGGAAATGGCGGCGCGGGGCGCGCAGGTCTTCAATGCCGCCTTAAGGGCTTGTCCGCTAGGGGTGGCGACAAGACCCTAAGCCCCCTTTGAAGAGCCGAATGAGCGACCCGGTCCACTACGAAGTCTTCATCCGCCGCGGCAAGGGCGCGCCTTGGGTTCTCGACATGGCGACAGAGGACCGCAGTCGGGCCGTGAGCGTCGCCGAGGAGCTGTTGGAGGAGCAGGGCGTCGCCGCCGTCCGCGTGACCAAGGAGACGATGGATGTCGCCTCCGGCGAGTTCAAAAGCATCACCATCCTGAACAAGGGCGACAAGAGCGAAGGCAAGACGCGCCGCGCGCCTGAAAATCTCGAGCCGCTCTGCGTCTCGCCGCAGGACCTCTACACCGCCCACGCCCGCGACCGGATCGCGCGCCTGCTCGACACCTGGCTCGCCCGCCACAAGGTGACGCCTTTCGAACTGCTGCACCGCGCCGACCTCCTGGAACTGCTCGACGCTTCGGGCACCGACCTGCAGCACGCGATCCAGAAGGTCGCCGTGCCGGAGGCCCAGGCCCGCGGCGTCTCGACCCATGACATCATGCGCACCTTCCAGAGCCTCAGCGAGCGCGGCATCGCGCGGGTGATGAAGGACGAGAAGCGCGGCGCCTTCCCGGACATAGAGAAGGAAGGGTTCGCCGCCGCCGCCGTCCGCGTGGTCGGCGACGCGGAGCGCGCCTATCTGCTCGGCGGCGCCGTCGCCAAGCATATCGCCGAGGCCCGTGACTGGGGCGACAAGGTCAACCGCCTGCTCGACCTGGCCGACCAGGCGCCAGAGGGCCCGCCTTCGGCGCGGGGCGCGGCCCTGTTCGCGATCGAGGGGCCGCTGGCGGAAATCCTCGGCTCTCGCGCCGGCATGGGCGAGGTGCTGGGCGCGGCGATGGATCTCGGCCATTCGCTCGCGGCGATGACCCGTCTGGCGGGCGCCGAACAGGTCGAGGCCCTGCTGACCTTCGATCCCGGCTTGGCCCGCTGCATTCCCGAGCTGCCGGGGCCGGCCGCGCGCCTGGCCAACTGGCTGGACGGGCCGCACTTCGAGCAGGCGCGCGCCGCCATCGCCAAGCGGGTGCTGCGTGAGCTGCATGGACCGCGCCGACTGAACCCGACCGACGCCGACAATGAGATTGAGCTGCTGCGCGCCCTGGCCATGGCCCTGACCGCGGCGGCCGGCCGGATGCTGACCCCGCAGGAAATCCAGGACGCCTTCACGGCGCGCTCGGGAATGCTTGTGGCCGGCGATTTCGTGCTGGCCCTGCTGGGCGAGGGCAAGGCCGCCGCCGACGAAGCCGCCACCCTGATCCGCCTCTGCGAAAACGTGACTGGAGCGGCCAACAAACGGGCCGCCTCGCGCTATCTGGCCGCCCACGTCCAGGCGCTGCGTTTCGAGAAGGAGCTGCGCTTCGGTCCCGAGACGCCGGCGCAGAAGCTGGCCATCCTCGCCCGCCTGCAGCGTGACGTCGGCCGCGCGCGCCTGGTGGACGAAGACGCCAAGCCGATTCAGGCCCGTCTCGGCGAGGTCGGCGGCATGATCGAGAGCGAGAGCAAGCTGGTGTCGCTGCTGGTCAAGGCTCCCGCCCCGGCCGTGCACCGGCTGAGCCTGCTGCTCAAGCTGGCCACCGGCGAATCGGCGCCGTTCGGCCCCGCCGCCGAGCGCGCCCGTGTGGAGGCCATGCGCCTTCTTCGCGCGCCGGAGCTGCGGGAAGAAGTCGCCCGTTCGCCGGAGAAGGCCGTCGAGGTGCGGGAACTGCTGGCCAGCGCCGCCCTGATGGCCGCCTGACCGCCGCGACGCTATAGCGGCCGCGTGCTTCGCTCCGAACCCTTCGACGTCGCCGTGGTCGGCGGCGGCCCGGCCGGCCTGATCGCCGCCGAGACGCTCAGCGCCCGCGGCGCGCGGGTGACGGTCTATGAACGGATGCCGAGCCTCGGCCGCAAGCTGCTGATGGCGGGGCGCGGCGGGCTGAACCTCACCCATTCCGAGCCGCTCGACCGGTTCATGGCGCGCTACGGCGCGGCCGTGCGCATCCCGCCGCTGATCGCGGCCTTTCCACCGAGCGCCCTGGTCGAATGGGCCGAAGGGCTGGGCCATCCCACCTTCGTCGGCACCAGCGGCCGGGTGTTCCCCAGGGCGATGAAAGCCTCGCCGCTGCTGCGGGCGTGGCTGCGGCGTCTCGAGGCGCGGGGCGTCGTTTTCCGCACCCGATCCAGGTGGCGGGGCTGGGACGCATCGGGCGCCCTCAGGTTCGACGGCCTGTCGCCGGTGCGACCCGATGCGACGATCCTGGCGCTGGGCGGCGCCAGCTGGCCGAAACTGGGATCGGATGGGGGCTGGGCGCCGATCCTGGCCGAACGCGGGGTCGAATTGACGCCGTTCAGGCCCGCCAATGTCGGTTTCCAGGTCGCATGGTCGCCGTTGTTCGCCGAACGCTTCGCCGGCGCGCCGCTGAAGCCCCTGGCGCTCAGCTTCGAAAGCAGGACGATACGGGGCGAGGCCGTGGTCAGCGCCTACGGCCTGGAGGGCGGCGCGATCTACGCCCTGGGCGCGGCCCTGCGCGACGCCATCGCGCGCGACGGCCGGGCCGTGCTGAGGCTCGACTTAGCGCCGGACCTGAGCCTCGACAAGCTCGCCGTCCGCCTCGCCCGCTCGCGCGGCGGCCAGTCGACCTCGACCTTCCTGCGCAAGGCTGGCGGCCTGTCGCCGGTCGCCATCGGCCTGCTGCGGGAGGCGTTCGGCGGCGTCCTGCCGGAGGATCTGGTCGGCGCCATCAAGGCCGCGCCGGTCACGCTGACGGCGCCGCGGGGGCTGGAGCGGGCGATCTCCACCGCCGGAGGCGTGGCCTGGTCGGCGGTGGACGAGCAGATGATGCTGAAGGCGGTCCCAAACGTCTTCGTGGCCGGCGAGATGCTGGATTGGGAGGCGCCGACCGGCGGCTACCTGCTGCAGGCCTGCTTCGCTTCGGGCGTGGCGGCGGCGGAGGGCTGCGCGGCCCGGCTGGCGGGAGAGCGGTGATGCGAATTCTCGTCCTGCGCGCGGCGTCTCAGAACAATGTGCTGTCGCGCATGGCCGAGCAGCTGTTCGCCGGCCTCGACCGGCCGGACGTCGAGCGCGATCTCCTCACCCTCGGGGCGCTCGACCGCGCCGCGTGCCTGGCGGCGCTGGAGGCGCGGCTGACCGCGTTCCGCCCCGATCACGTGGTTTCATTCGCCGGCTTCACGGCCGACTTCGCCGCCGAACTCTACGACCGCTTCGGCTGCGGCCTGGTGGGCTGGGATGTCGACCATCCCGCCTATCAGTACGACCGCTTCGTCGCCGGTCCGGCCAAACTGCTGCAGGTCTGCGCCTCGGCTTCGCATGTCGCCTTCCGTCAACGGATCGGCTTCCGCGGCGCCTCGGCCGTGACCCTGCCCGGCGTCGCCGCCGTGGCGACCGATCCGCTTCCCCTCGCGGCGCGGTCCATCGGCGTCTCGCTGGCGATGAGCTGGATCGGCGAGCCGGAGGTCTGGTGGGCGCGGTTCAAGGGCAAGCCGGTGCACGACCTCATCGAGGGCATGGTCGAGCGGGCGCTTGCCGATGACGAGGCCGATCTGCTGCGGGCCTTCGACGCCGTGACCCGCGACCGGGGTTTGAACCTGCCCATCGACCGCAACGTCGCCAGCATCTTCGCCAATGTGGGGCTGTTCGTGCGTCGCTATGACCGGTTGCGGCTGGCCCAGGCGCTGGCCGCCTCGGGCTTGCCCTGCGTGCTGCATGGCGAGGGGTGGGAAGGGCGGCTCGGGACGAGCGGCGGCCTGATCTTCGCCCCCGGCATCGACTTCGCCGACTGCCTCGCCGCCTACGGCCGGGCTCGGGTGGTGCTCAACCTGAACGCCGCCAACGGCGGCAGCGAGCGGGCGGTCACCGCCATGGCGGCCGGGGCGGCGGTGGTCTCCGACTTCAGCCCCCTTCTGGCCGCCAAATTCGGCGGAGGTCGGGGGATCGCCTTCTTCCGCCGGGCCGATCCGTCGTCGATCGTGGAGACCCTGGCGTCGCTCGAAGATCCGGCGACCGCCCAGGCCGTGGCCGACGCCGGCCGGAGCCGCGTGGCGGAGGCGCACACGTGGCGGTCCAAGGCCGAAGCCTTGGTCGGCGCGCTCCGCGCCTAAGCGCCCCGCGCCGTCAGCGCGGCATAGCCTTCCGGCCCGTGGATGGTGACGCCGAGGTCGGTGATCTTGCCGTCGTGCAGGGAGTAGACCCAGCCGTGGACGCTGAGCTGCTGACCGCGCGCCCAGGCGTCCTGCACGAAGATGTCGCCGGCGACATTGCGCACCTGCCGCTCGACGTTCAGCTCGCAGAGGCGGTCGGTGCGCGGCCGTCCGGCGGGCAGGGCCTCCAGTTCGGCGCGGTGAATCTCATAGACCTCGCGGATCGGGTGCAGCCAGTGGTCGACCAGACCGCGCCGCACGCCGTCGACGGAGGCGGAGACGCCGCCGCAACCGTAGTGGCCCACGACCATGACGTGCTTCACCTTCAGCACGTCCACCGCGAACTGCAGCACGGAGAGGTAGTTGGCGTCCTGCGGCGGGGCGAGGTTGGCGACGTTGCGGTGAACGAACAACTCGCCCGGGTCGAGGCCGACGATCTCGTTGGCTGGCACGCGGCTGTCCGAGCAGCCGATCCACAGGTATTCCGGCGACTGCTGCCGCTCGAGGCGGGTGAAGAAATCCGGATCGACGGAGGTCTTGGCCTTCGACCAGGCGGCGTTTTTGGCCTTGAGGTCCTCAAGGGTGGGCATTTGCGAAGCATCCCCTGTAGCTTGCGTGGGGTTCACTAGCCCAATCCACGGGCGGACGAAATCGCGGATGACCGTTGTTTCACTTGCCGCGCTTGCGCGGCGCCTGCCATTGAAGATGGCCGTATTGGGGCGGTCGCGGCGAGGACCTGTCCGGAACCCATGCTGATCATCGAGAACCTGACCCACGTCTACGCCAACGGCGTGCGCGCCCTGGACGAGGTGAGCCTCAAGATTCCGCCGGGGATGTACGGCCTGCTGGGGCCGAACGGGGCGGGCAAGTCGACGCTGATGCGGACGATCGCCACGCTCCAGGCCCCGACCGGCGGCCACATCCGCTTCGACGACATCGACGTGCTGAAGACGCCGGATCTGCTGCGCCGGACGCTCGGCTACCTGCCGCAGGACTTCGGTGTCTATCCGCGGGTCTCCGCCTACGACATGCTCGACCACATGGCCGTGCTGAAGGGCGTGACCGACGCCAAGGACCGCAAGGCGGTGGTCGAGGGCCTGCTGGCTCAGGTCAATCTCTGGAGTGTGCGCAAAAAGGCCCTGGCCGGCTTCTCGGGCGGCATGCGCCAGCGCTTCGGCATCGCCCAGGCCCTGATCGGCGATCCGCGCCTGATCATCGTCGACGAGCCGACCGCCGGGCTCGATCCCGAGGAGCGCAACCGCTTCCTCAACCTGCTGGCCGAGATCGGCGAGAACGTGGTGGTGATCCTTTCGACCCACATCGTCGAGGATGTCTCCGACCTATGCCCGGCCATGGCGATCATCTGCGAGGGCCGCATCGTGCGCGAGGGGGCGCCGCTCGATCTCGTCCAGGGCCTCAAGGGGCGCATCTGGATGAAGACCATCGATAAGGCCGAGCTGGAGGCCGTGAAGACCGAGCGCCAGGTGATCTCCACCCGCCTGTTCGCCGGGCGCACGGTGATCCATGTGCTGGCCGACAGCGATCCGGGCGAGGGTTTCGCGCCCGTCGCCGGCGGGCTGGAGGACGTCTACTTCTCCACCCTCGCCACCTGCCGACGGGCGGCCTGAGTCCGGCGATGTTCGGCAAGGTCGCCGCCTTCGAACTGCGCTACCAGCTCCGCTCCCCGGTGTTCTGGGTGGTGGCCGGCGTCTTCTTCCTGCTGACCTTCGGCTCGGTGGCGTCCGATCAGGTCTCGATCGGCGGCGGCGGAGGGGCGATTCATAAGAACGCCGCCTTCAACATCCTGCAGACGCACCTGATCTTCGGCGTGCTGTACATGTTCGTGACCACGGCCTTCGTGGCCAATGTGGTGGTGCGCGACGACGACACCGGCTTCGCCCCCCTGATCCGCGCCACGCGCATCGGCAAGATCGACTACCTCTACGGCCGCTTCCTCGGCGCCTTCGCCGCCGCCGCCATCTCGTTCCTGGCGGTGCCGCTGGCGATGATGGTCGGCGCGATGGCGCCCTGGCTCGATCCCGAGCGCGTCGGAGCCTTCGCGCCGGCGCACTACCTCTACGCCTATGTGGTGATCGCCCTGCCGGCGCTGCTGGTCACGGCCAGCCTGTTCTTCCTGCTGGCCACGGTCACCCGTTCGATGATGCTGACCTATGTCGGCGTGATCGCCTTCATGGTGCTGTGGATCGTCGCCAGCATCGTCTCGGCCAAGCCCGAGCTGGAGAAGATCGCCGCCTACCTCGAACCGTTCGGCAGCGGCGCGCTCGACCTGGCCATGCGCTACTGGACCGCGACGGAGCGCAACAACGCCCTGCCGCCGTTGACGGGCGCTCTCCTGTGGAACCGCCTCCTGGCGCTGGGCCTCTCGGCCGCCTTCCTCGCCGCCGCCGGGTTCACGTTCCGCTTCAGCGCCGCCGCCCAATCGGGCAAGGCGCGGCGCAAGGCCAAGGCGATGGCCGCCGCGCCGATCGAGGTCGGGCCGCCGGCCACCGCCAACCCGCACGCCGCCGCGCCGCGCTTCGATCGCCGGGCGGCCGTCGCCCAGTTCGTCGCCCGCACCCGCCTCGACATGGCGCAGGTGTTCCTGAGCCCGGCCTATATCGTGCTGCTCGGCCTGGGGTTCGCCAACGCCATGGCCAGCCTGTGGTCGCAGGTCGACATGGGGCTCTACGGGGGCGCGCTGCACCCGGTCACCCGGTCGCTGATCCCGATCCTGGAAGGCAGCTTCAGCCTGATCCCGATCGTCATCGCCATCTACTACAGCGGCGAGCTCGTTTGGCGCGAACGCGAGCGGCGCACGCACGAGATCGTCGACGCCGCGCCCGTGCCCGACTGGGCTTTCGTCGCGCCGAAGGTGATGGCCATCGCCCTGGTGCTGTTGTCGACCCTGGCGATCAGCGTGCTGGCCGCCGTCGCCATTCAGATCGGTCATGGCCATTTCCAGCTGGAGCTCGGCAAATACCTCGGCTGGTACATCCTGCCGCTCGGATATGACTGGGTGCTGCTGGCCGTGCTGTCGGTGTTCGCCCAGACGATCTCGCCCCACAAGTTCATCGGCTGGGGCCTGATGGTCCTTTACCTGGTGGCGACGCTCACGCTCGGGAACCTGGGTTTCGAGCACCACCTGTACCTGTTCGGCACGGGGCCGCAGGTCCCGCTGTCCGACCTCAACGGACAGGGCCGGTTCTGGATCGGCGCCTGGTGGTTCCGCCTCTACTGGGGCGCGTTCGCGGTGATGCTCGCCGTTCTGTCGCACCTGCTTTGGCGGCGCGGCGCCGAGACCCGGCTGCGACCGCGCCTGCGGCGCGCGCCCTATCGACTGCTCGGCGCGCCGGGTCTGATCCTCGGCGGCGCGGCGGCGGTGTTCGTCGCCTCGGGCGTGTTCATCTTCATCAACACCAACGTCTGGAACGACTACCGCTCCAAGATCGATGACGAAAAGTGGTTGGCCGCCTACGAGCGCGCGCTGCTGCCGTTCGAGAAGACGCCGCAGCCCAAGATCGTGTCGGTGAAACTGGACGTCGACATCCGGCCGAAAGCGCCGTCGCTGGAGACCCACGGCCTCTATCTGATCGAAAACCGCACCGGCGAGCCGCTGCGCGAGGTGCATCTGCGCTTCGACCGCGATCTCGACGTCGAGGCGCTGCAGGTGCAGGGCGCCTGGCCCAAGCAGAGCTTCGAGCGCTTCAACTATCGCATCTTCGCCTTCGACGCCCCGATGCGCCCGGGCGAGCGGCGCACCATCGCCTTCACCACCGTGCGCGCCCAGAAGGGCTTCAGGAATAGCGGCGCCGACACCCGCGTCGTCGGCAACGGGACCTTCGTCAACGACACCGAGATCGCCCCCGGCCTGGGCATGAGCCGCGACGGCCTGCTGAAGGATCGCGCCAAGCGCCGCAAGTACGGCCTGCCGCCGGATCTGCGGCCGGCCAAGCTGGGCGACCCGGCCGCCGTCCAATGGAACTACCTGCGCCACGACAGCGATTTCGTGACCGCCGACATCACCGTTTCCACCGACGCCGACCAGACGCCGATCGCCCCGGGCAACCGGGTGTCGGACCGCACCGAGGGCGGGCGGCGCACGGCGCGCTTCGTCACCGAGGCGCCGATCATCTACTTCTTCTCGATCCAGTCGGCCCGCTACGCCGAGCGGAAGGAACGCTACAAGGCCGTCGACCTGACGGTGTTCCATCATCCCGCGCACGGCTGGAACGTGGAGCGCATGGTCGCCGCCATGAAGGCGTCGCTCGACTATTTCCAGACCGAGTTCAGCCCCTTCCAGTTCCGCTCGCTGCGGTTCCTGGAATTCCCGGGCTACGCCAACTTCGCCCAGTCGTTCGCCGGCACGATCCCCTGGTCGGAAAACCTCGGCTTCGTCGCCGATTTCCGCGATCCGGAGAAGATCGACTATGTGACCTACGTCGGCGCCCACGAGGTCGCGCACCAGTGGTGGGCGCACCAGATGGTCGGCGCCGACGAGCAGGGGGCGACCGCGCTCAGCGAGACCCTGGCGCAGTATTCCGCCCTGATGGTCATGCGGCGGCTGCATGGCGAGCCGATGATCCGCAAGTTCCTCAAGTACGAACTCGACAACTATCTGCGCGCTCGGGGCGGGGACGTGGTCGAGGAACTGCCGCTCGTCCGGGTCGAGAACCAGCCCTACATCCATTACCAGAAGGGCTCGCTGGTCATGTACCGGCTGGCCGACCAGATCGGCGAGGCGGCGGTGAACCGCGCCCTGCGCCGGATGCTGGCCCAGTACGCTTTCAAAGGCGCGCCCTATCCCACGGCGGCCGATCTGGTGGCGGCCCTGCGCGCCGAGGCGCCGGCCGACAAGCAGGCCCTGATCACCGACCTGTTCGAGAAGATCACCCTTTATGACGTGAAGGCGCGTCAGCCGAAGGTGACGAAGCGCGCCGACGGCCGCTACGACGTCAGCTTCCAGATCGAGGCGAAGAAGGTCTACGCCGGCGGCAAGGGCGAGGAGACCGCGGCCGCGCTGGACGAAGTGATCGAGATCGGCGCCTTCACGGCCGAGCCGGGCAAGAAGGGCTTCGACGCCTCGAAGGTGCTCGCGGTCGAGCCGCGCACCCTGCGCACCGGGGGGCAGACCGTGACCCTGGTCACCGCCGCCCCGCCGGTGTTCGTCGGGGTCGATCCGTACAACACCCTCATCGACCGCAACGGCGACGACAATCTGGTGAAGGTGAACTAGGCCGCCCGGCCCGTGACCTCGGCCAGGGCCTGGGCGATCTGGCGGACGTTGTAGGGCTTGCGGACGATCGGCACGTCGAAGCCCATCGGGGCGGCCTTATCGGCATAGCCGGTGGCGAAGACGAACGGCGTGCCCCGCGCCGCCAGGGCGGCGGCCACCGGGGTCACCGCCTCGCCGTTGAGATTGGCGTCGAGCACGGCGGCGTCGAAGGTCTTGCTCAGCATGCCCATGGCGTCGTCGACCTCGGCGGCGCAGCCGACTACCTCGGCGCCGGCGTCGATCAGCCCTTGTTCGAGCTCCAGCGACAGCAGCAGCGAGTCTTCCACGATCAGAACGCGCAGGCCCGCGACGCCACGTCCGGCGACCTCGGGACCGGGCGCGGGCGCGGGCTCCGAAGCCGTTTCGACCGGCGCGGGGGCGGGGATTTCGGCGAGGGCGGCGGGCGCGGCCTGGAACTCGGCGTGCAAGCCGCTGCGGCGGTAGTCGAGGCGCGCCGGGCCGCCGAGGTCGCGCGGGGTGACGTCCTCCAGAAGGGTGAGGCCAAAGCCGCGGCGGGCGGGGCGCACGGCGCCGGGACCGCCGGTCTCCAGCCATTCGAGGGCGAAGCCGCCGGCCGGGGTCCGCCGCCAGATCACCTCCACCCGGCCCTGGTCCATCGACAAGGCGCCGAACTTCAGGGCGTTGGCCGCCAGTTCGTTGAGGGCCAGCGACAGGGCGTTGGCCGCGCGCGGGGTGAGCAGCAGATCCGGGCCCTCCCAGCGGGTCTGGCCGGCGGCCAGGCCGCCCATGGCGGCGGCCACCACATCGCCCATGGCCGCGCCGGCCCAGCGGGTGGCCGCCAGCAGTTCGTGGGCCGAGGCCATGGCGCGCAGACGCCCGCCGAACAGTTTCAGGAAGGCGTCGAGCGAGGTCGTCCGGCGGGCGGTCTGGTTGACCAGAGACTGCACCGAGGCCAGCAGATTGCGCACCCGGTGGTCCATCTGGGCCAGCAGGGTCTCGCGGGCGTCCTCGGCCTGCTTACGGTCGGTGACATCCTGCTGAACACCCACGAGGCGCGGCGGCTCGCCGCGCTCGCCCTGCATGAAGGCGCCACAGGCGGAGAGCCAGCGTTCGCGTCCGTCGTCGGGCCGAATCCAGCGATAGACCACGTCGAGGGCGCCGCGATCGCGGATGGCGGATTCGAACGCCTGGCGAAGCGCGGCGCGATCGTCCTCATGAACGTGGGGGTCGAAGGCGCCGGCGTTGACCCCCTCCACCCGACCGGCCGGCAATCCGAGCAGGCCGGCCAGCCGTTCGCTGACCAGCATCACGTCGGAGCCGATCTCCCACTCGAACTCCGCCAGGCCGCCGGCGCCGAGCGCCAGTTCGAGACGCTGGTGGTCGCGCAGGCGCTCGGCCTCCGCGGCTGCATTGTCGATCACCTGGCGGGCGGCGTCGGCTTCCCGTTCCAGCTCCTCCATGGCGATTTCGGCGAGGTCCTGCAGGGCGCTCAACTCGGTCGCGCCGACGCCGGGATGCGGCTTGCCGTCGGCGAGAGCGAGCAGGCCGACGACATCGCCTTCGCGCGTGCGCAGGGGCGCGCAGGCATAGAAGCGCACCCAGTCGGCGGCCTCGCGCCAGGGCGCGAAGACGGGGTCGGTCTGAATGTCGGCGCTGACCCGGGCCTCGCCCATCCGGACCATGCCGTCCGCCAGCGCGCCAGCGCGGGGATAGGTCGCGTCGGGCACCCCGACCTGACCGCGAATGTGGATGGCTTCGCCCTGCACCAGCAGAACGGCGGCGTGCGTCGCCCCCAAGGCGAGGGCGGCGGTGCGGGCGATACGGTCGAAACGCGGGTCCGGGCCGTAGCCGCGAGCCCGCAGGCGCCGGACGGCCTGCAGCCGGCGGAGCTCGCGACGTCGTTCCTCGGGGGCGGCGATATCGACCATCGGTCTCGACAATAGCTCTTGAAACACCTTGAGGCGAACGCCAGCTTATAGTGAAGCTTAAAAGCTGAAGCTGGACTGGAACAATGCGCTGGACCTCGCGTTGACCCCGTGCCGCCTTAGCGCTTGTCCGCAAGCGCCGTTCACCCTTGGAGGACTCTCCCGATGACTTCCGTTCCCCCTTCCGCCGTCGACGAAGCCAAGCGGTCGAAGTCCGCCGCCAAGAGCGCCGTCAATCACGCCGCGCGCAGCTTCGACGACGCCGCCGCCGGCGCCCGCGCCGAGCTCGAAGACGGTTACGATCACGCCAAGTCGAGCTTCCTCGACGCCGTGAAGCGTATCGAGACCGCCCTGGCCGACGGGTTTGAAACCCTGCGCGCCCAGAGCCGCACCTACACCGACACGGCCAGCCAGGCCTATGACGACGCGTCGAAATACGTCGTCGACCGGGTCAAGGAAAAGCCGGTGACGGCCACGCTCGCCGGCCTCGGCGTGGGCGTGCTGATCGGCTATCTGCTGTCCAGCAGCACCAAGCGCTGATCCTCAGCGGGGGCTGACAGAAGTTGATCGTGGAAAAGACCCTTGCGGCGCTGGCGGCCGCGGCCGCCATCGCGGCGGCGGCGGCGGTCAGCGTCGTCGCCGCGTCATTCGCCTTGTACGCCGTGTTGGCTCCGCGCTTCGGTGCAGCCGGCGCGGCGGCCATTCTGGCGGCCGTGGCCGCGTTTCTCGCGCTGATCGGCGGGCTGCTCGCCGCGCGCAAGGCCGAGGGCAAGCGTCACGACCACGGCCAGGAGGCGCACGATGTCGGCCTGATGGGCAAGGTGGTGGAGCTGGCCAAGGAAAAGCCCATGCTGGCTGCCGGCGTCGCCGTGGCGGCGGGGCTTTTCGCCCTTCGCAATCCGGCGGTGCTGACCGCCGTGATCAGCGCCTTCGTGGCCGGTGGAAACACCGCGCCCCCCAAACGCTGAGCACTGCGGCCGAGTGGATACTTGAGAACCGCTCTCAAGTTACATTCGTCTCCTAGACTGGTCTATGAGGGAGCTCGCAAGACGTCCCTCAAGGAGTACTTCCCATGTTTATCCTCCCTGACCTGCCCTATTCCAAGGAAGCGCTTGAGCCGACGATGTCGGCGGAGACCCTGACCTTCCACCACGACAAACACCACAACGCCTATGTGACGGTGATGAACCAGCTACTCGAAGGGCAATCGCCCGAGAGCCTGGAAGCGGTGATCAAGTCGGCCGGTCCGGGCAAGCTGTTCAACCAGGCTGCCCAGTCGTGGAACCACGACTTCTTCTGGAACTCGATGAGCCCTGGAAAGACGGCCCCGACCGGCGAGCTGGCCGCGGCCATTGAGGCGGCCTTCGGCAGCCTCGCCGAGCTGAAGACCAAGTTCGTCGCCGAAGGCGTCGGTCACTTCGCCTCGGGCTGGGCCTGGCTGGTCGTCGAAGGCGGCGCGCTGAAGGTGATCTCGACCCATGACGCCGGTACGACGGTGAATCAGGACGGCGTCACCCCGCTGCTGGTCTGCGACGTGTGGGAACACGCCTACTACATCGACAAGCGCAACGATCGGAAAGGCTTCCTCGAAGCCTGGTTCGACAACCTCGCCAACTGGGACTTCGCCGCCAAGCAACTGGCCGCGTCGAAGGGGCAGGGCGAAGCCTACAGCTATCCCAAGCCGCGGTAACAACCGCTGGCGAGGCCAGGTTAAGGCGGAACTCACCCTGCTGCAGACCGTTGATCGAGCAAGCCCTTTGGGGGGCTGAACTCGGGAGAACGTCAAATGCTCAGGTGGGCTATCACCTTCCTCGTCGTGGCGCTCGTCGCCGCCCTGCTCGGCTTCACATCGATCGCCGGCGGCGCGATGGAGATCGCCAAGCTGCTGTTCTACGTCTTCGTGGTGCTGTTCCTGGTGAGCCTGGTCATGCACCTCGTTCGGGGGCGAACGCCTTAGCGTCGCGAAGCCGAACTGAAGACCAAGTCCCCGCCCCTTCCATGAGGGGCGGGGATTTTGCTTTCGGGGTCAGGCCGGGGACGCGGACGATGACCTACGCGTTGACGCGCGAAATCGCCCAGGTTCGCATTGGTTCGAAGTGTGAGCCGGTGAACTGCAGGGCGACGACGCGGATTTCGGTCTCGTCGGCCTCGATGAGGTTGAAGCTCGGCGGGCAGCCGCGCTCCCGGATCGAAAGGGTCCCGGCGCCCACCGACTGGGTGCGGCCGTTCCCATAGGGAAAGGCGTGCACGAAGGGCACGTGGATATGGCCGCTCAGCACGAGGTCGGCGCCCGCCTCCGCGAAGGCGCGAGCGGCGGCCGCGCCGCCCCAGACCCTGGCGGTCATCGGCCCGCCGGTGATCTCCTCCAGCGGATGGTGACAGGAGACGATCTTTAGATCGCCCGGCGGCGCGGCGCGGATCGCGGCGGCGGTCTCGCGGGTCTGGTGGGCGGAGACCTGGCCCTTGGACCAGTTCAGGCGCGGCTGGGCGCCCCGGGCGCTGTTCAATGACACCACCGTCAGCCCCGGCTTGGCGTATCGACCGGCGCGCGGTTCGCCGAAGGCGGCGCGATAGCGGTTCCAGGGCGTGAAGACCCGGGCGATCGGCTGCAGATAGGGGGCGTCGTGGTTGCCCGGCAGCACCAGCTTGTCCTGCGGCAGGCTGTCCAGCCAGCGCTTGGCGGCGTCGAACTCGGCGCACTCTCCGAACTGGGTCAAATCCCCCGAGGCGACGATCAGATCCAGCGGCTCGGCGGCGATCCATTCGGCGGCCGCGACGACAGCGCCGACGTGCTCGCCGCCGAAATGGATATCGGAGACGTGGGCGATGCGGATCAAGCTCATGCGGACGTGGGGCCGGTTTTATGGGGCTTCGGTTTCAGGAGAGCGGCGAAGGGGGTGTGCGGCTCCTCCCTCTGTTCCTCCGGCGCGGGCGCGAGAACCCGGAAGGCGCTGGGCCGGTAGCGGATGGAGGCTTCACGGCCCAGGCGGACGGGCTCGCCGTCGAGAATGGCCGGAATGCGGCCCGCGGCCCAGACATGCGCCCGTTTGCAGCGATCGACGCTGACGGACGGATCTCGCCGCCAACGGCCGGCCAGGGCGTTGACCCCCAGGCGGAAGGCCTCGCGGGCGTCGGCGGGATCGATGGCGGCGGCTTCGAGATAGCCTTCGTCGTCGGCCATGGCGGTGGAGACCAGCGGACAGAGCAGGGTCAGGGCCTCGGCCTTCTCGCGCGGCTTTCCGTCGAGGGAGAAACGCAGGCGACCGGTGAAGGCGCGGCTGAGCGCCCGGCGGCCGCGCAGCCAGGCTTTGCGGATGTCGCCCTGGCGCACGGCCTCGCGGGCATCGGCCCACAGGGCGGGCTGGCCGAGGATTGCGGCGACGAAAAACAGCCGGCCGTCGACCTCGCCGCCGGCGATCCGTTTCTCCATTCCGTTGGTGAGGATGGCGCGCAGGGCGTCAGGCCAGCGCCGCTCGCCGTAGATGGCGTGGGGCAGCATGTTCATGGTGCCGCCGGGCAGGGGGGCGATCAGCGGCCCGCGGGGACCCGCATGTTCGGCCGCCGCGCGAGCCGTGCCGTCACCCGCCAGCACGATCAGCAGGTCGGGGCGGGCGGCCAGGGCCTTCTTCAGGCAAGCATCCACGCCGCCGTCCTCTTGCGGCGTCAGCACGCGGGCGTTGAGGAGGCCGAACTGGGCGAGGATGGCGCGCACCTCGTCGGGCGCCTCGGGGCCGACCGACCCCGAGGCGATGTTGGCCACCACTTCGACCTTGCGTATGCGTGGGCGGCTCGTCCCCCCGAAAAGCCTCATGCCAGCCAGCTCACTCTTGGGTCACGCGGCCTTGGATTTTGTCGCCCCGGGCCAGCTGAGCGGCCCCTTGAGCGGCCTGCCGCAGGGCGGGAGCGGCTTCCTGTCCGGCGGTGACGAGTTGGGTGTCGATCATCTGGCCGCCGCCTTCGAAGGAGCCGCGCAGGGCGGCCGACACCAGGGTCCAACCGCCGACCACGGCGGTCAAGGCGATGGCGAGGGCCAGGGCCGGTGAACGCCGCCGCCGGGCGCGTTCATCGCGTCGTCCGCGGGCGTAGGCCTCGCGCAGGGCGCTATCTTGATCGACGGACACGAGCTCGGCCGTCGCCGTCGAAGCTTTGCCGGTTGGGGGATTCCATAGGCGCATGCCATGCTCCTCTCGTTCGGGAGTCGAACGGCGGGCTGGAAGCACGGTTCCGCTTCCGGAACCGCCGCCATGGGCATGCGTTCGATTTGCGGGCGTCCAATACAATGGAGAGCGAACAATGCTGACCAAGACCCTCGTGGCCATCGCTGGCGCCGGCGCCCTCTGCGCGGCGTGCACCAGCACGGGCAATATCGAACGCAACGCCGCCGGCGGCGCCGCCCTCGGCGCGCTCGCCGGCGCGGTGATCGGCAACAATGTGGGCGGCGGCGACGCCGGCGCCGGGGCGGCTGTCGGCGCGGCCCTCGGCGGTGTCGCCGGCGCGGCGCGCGGCGCCAACCAGGACCGCCAGATGGGCGTGAACCGTCGCCAATATTACGATGAGCGGGCTTCGCGTTATTATTATTATGACGGCGGCAGCGGCCGTTATTACTGGGAAGACGGCTCGCCGCGCTGATCGCCGAGCCTGAAATCCCGACGAAAGGGGCGGTCGCTTTGGCCGCCCCTTTTCGCGCGACTAGATTCTTGGGCCTCTTTCGCGAGGCCTTTTGGGGGGCGTGCCTATGAACAAGATTTTCGTCGCGGGCCTGGTGCTGGGGCTCGCCGCCCTGAACGGCGCCTGCGCGCCCACCATGACCCGCAATCGCGCGGCCATCGAGACGCTGCCCAACGCCTGCCAGGATCAGGCGGTGGCGATCTATTTCGAAAACGACTCCTCGGTCGTGACGCCCGAAGCCGAAGCGGTGCTGAAGGGCGCCGCTGACGGGGCGCGCGGCTGCTCCGTCGACAGCGTGCGCGTGATCGGCCTGGCCGACGCCGTCGGCGCCCCGGGGGCCAATCAGACGTTGTCCGAAGCTCGGGCCCGCACCACGACCATCGCCCTCGCCAAGGTCGGCTTCGCCGCGCCGAAGTTCGAGGTCGCCGCCGCGGGCGACGTAGGGGCGCTGACACCCGACGGCCAAGCGCGACCGTTGCGCCGCCGCGCCGATATCGTCGTGGAGCTGTCGCCCGCCAAATAGGCGTCATGCATTCGCGCAAACAAACCGGCCCTTCCGATTCCGGGAGGGCTTCTGCGTTCCGAGGTTGGAGGGCGAATACGGCGAAGGCGGGCCGAGGGGATGCGGCCCGCCCTCCAGTAAGGGGTTGCGGAGACGGCAGGTTGACTGTGGTCAACCTCAAGTCGGGGGGGCGTCGCCGCCTCCGCAGACATAAGAATGCGGGCCGGCTCGACCGGTTCCGATGTTTTGGAAGATTCTTTTCGCGTCTTCCGAGAGCGGTCAAACGCCCCTCTCCACGCCCCGCGCAACGGCTCTGCTTAGGCGGAACGGCGAGGGCCGCATCGCGTTGATTTTCCATGCGCTCGGGCCTGCCGCGGCGTTTCGGATGGAAGATCGGTCCCATGGCCAGCAAGTCTTCTGGAGTGTTCGTCTTCTATGCGCCGGAAGGCCGCGAACGCCGGGCTCGGCGGGGGCGTCTGACGCTCGTGGTGGTGATCGCCGCGGTCGCCTCGTCCAGCGTGCTGTTGCAGACGCTGTCGGCGCCGCGCTCCGATCCGCCGCCGGCCCCCGACGCCTTCGCCTATTTCCCTTACTGACAGGAAACCGCCATGGCTCCCCGACTGAACGTCACCCGCGCCCGACAGGGCAGATCCGGCAAGCCCATCCTTTGGGTGCTGGGCATCTCGACCGCCCTGGCCATCGCCGTGCTGTTCGGCTCCTGGGCTTTCAAGTCCGACGACCTGGCCACCACCAGCACCGGTGCGACGCCGGAGGCCGCCCAGGGCTTCAACGCGCCCGAGCCGACCCCGCGGCAAAACGAGAGTACGCCGCCGCCCGCGCGCGACGGCTGATCGCGCGCAATGGCCTCGCAACGAGAAACGGCCGCCCGTCGGGCGGCCGTTTCGCTTTGGGCCTTCGAGATCTCGATCAGACGACCGACTGTCCACGAATCGCCCGGATGATGAAGCTGACCACCAGCAAGACCAGGAAAATCAGGAACAGCACCTTGGCGATGGTGGCGGCCACGCCCGCCAGGCCCACGAACCCCAGGTAGCCGGCGATCAGCGCCAGCACCGCGAAAACGATCGCCCAACCGAGCATCGGCCCTTCTCCGTATCCATGCGGCGCCCCATGCGCGCCGTCGCAGAGTTAAACGGAGCCGCGTGGGCGACGTTCCGCAGCCGGGAGGCGCAAAAGAAAAGGGCCGGACTTGCGTCCGGCCCTTTTCGCTCAGGCGTTTCGAGTGAGATCAGGCCGCCTTCTTGGTGCGGCGCGGATGGAAGAACAGGGCCTGGCCGATGGCGGCTTTCACCGTCTCCGGCTGGAACGGCTTGGTGATCAGGAAGGTCGGCTCCGGACGCTCGCCGGTCAGCAGGCGCTCCGGGAAGGCGGTGATGAAGATCACCGGCACGTCAAGGCGGGCCAGGATGTCCTTCACCGCGTCGATGCCCGATGAGCCGTCGGCCAGCTGGATGTCGGCCAGCACCAGACCCGGCGTGCGGCGGGCGACGGCGTCGACCGCTTCGGTGCGGGTGGCGGCCACTTCCAGCACCTTGTGACCCAGTTCGGTGACCAGCGCTTCGATGTCGGCGGCGATCACCGGTTCGTCCTCGATGATCAGGACTTCGGTGGCCAGTTCGGCGTCGATCTCGGCCTGGGCCTCGGAGATCAGGCGTTCGACCTCTTCGAAGTCGGTGTCGAGAATCTGCGCGGCTTCGGTCGGCGTGAAGCCTTCGAGAGCGGTGAGCAGGAAGGCCTGACGCGACCGCGGCGCGATGCGCAGGAGGCGTTGGCCCGCGTCCTCGGCCTGGGCGCTGGTTTCCTCGCGCGGAAGGGTCTCGAGCTGGGCGCCCGAGCTCAGCCAGATGGCGTGGAACACATGATACAGGGCGACGCGCGGCGACAGGGACGCTTCGAGGGTCTGGTCCCCGGCGGCCAAGGCCTCGAGCGCGATACGCACATAATGGTCGCCAGTGGCCTGGTCGCCAGTGAGCGCGCGCGCGTAGCGGCGAACGTAAGGCAGATGCGGCGCGAGCCGGGCGAGAAGACTCATGACCCCTCCCGTATTGAACGGTCTCTAAACAGTAGGCGCGGTTCGGGCGCTTGACGCCCACCCCCGCGATGGGAGGCAAACGCCCCCTGTTCACTATGGTTCCGCTTCTTGCGCGGTCGAGGCGGAATAAACTAGCTTAACCGATGGAACCCATTGCTGGGTAAGCCCGTTTTGTCGCTCGAAGCACCACGCAAACCGGGGGTTGGCGCTCTTGAGGCGCCGTTTGGCATGATTGAACAACGCGACATGGACCAAAGACGAAAAGGCGCCCCGGCGCTGGACGAGGCTCGCCTCCGCCAACAGGCGATCGGCGTGAAGCTGCGGCAGATGTTCGACCAGGTGGTCAACGAGCCGGTGCCTGACGAGTTTCTCGAAATCCTGCGCAAGGCCGAGCCGCCCGCGGGAGAACGCTGATCATGGCGGACAATGCGAAGGCCGCTCACGCGGACGACCCCGCCCGCGACAACCAGTTCAAGGGTGAACTGGTCAAGCTTATCCCACACCTGCGCGCCTTTGCGCGGACCCTGACCGGCGATCCGACCGCCGCCGACGATCTGGCGCAGGACGCGATGATGAAGGCCTGGGATGCGCGGCAGAGCTTCCAGCTCGGCACCAACATGAAGGCCTGGACCTTCATGATCCTGCGCAATCAGTTTTATTCCGACAAGCGTCGGTCGTGGCGTCAGAGCCAGCTCGATCAGGAAGCCGCAGAGCGCACCCTGGTGGCGGTGGACGATCCCGAAGCCCCAGTGGCGCTGGACGAACTGCGCTTGAGCCTGGCCATGCTGCCGGCCGAGCAGCGTGAAGCCCTGATCCTGGTTGGAGCCGGCGGCTTCGCCTACGAGGAAGCCGCGATCATCTGCGATTGCGCGGTCGGCACGGTGAAGAGCCGGGTCAGCCGGGCGCGGCGCGCCCTGCAGGCGATCCTCGAAGCCGGCGCCTATGACCGCGACGGCGGCGAGGCCGGCGAGGCGATGTTCGCCATTCTCGCCGAAGCGGAGCGGCTGAGCACAGTCCGGTGAAGCGTCCTTTCTGGCTGGCGTGGTCCGCCGACACGACAATCCGTGTCCGGCTGGCCACCGTGCTGGTCGTCGCCTTGCTGCCGGTGCTGGCCATCGGCGCGGCGCAGTCGATCTGGGCGTTCCGGAACGACGCCAACGCGCGGCGTGAGACCCTGCGTCAGGCCGCCCTCAGCGCCGCCACCACCACGCACGCGCGGGTGGAGGCGGCGGGCGTGCTGTTGCAGACCCTGGGGCCCCGCGCCACGGGTCTGGAGTGCGCCTCTCGCCTGGCGGAGATCGCCCGGCGCCTGCCCGGCTACGAGAATCTGATCCGCTTCGACCGTAACGGCCGCACGGTCTGCGCCTCGGCCAACGTGCCGCGCGACGCGGTGCGCGCCACACGGCCTTGGTTCGCCGCCCTGGCCGCGGGAGATCACCTGACCGCCAGCGGCTCGCCGGGCGTGGTTTACAGCAGCCAGCCTTCCATGATCGCAGCGGTGCGCGCCGAGGATGCGGCCGGCAACTTCGACGGCGCCTTCGCGGCCGTGATGTCGCTCGCCAGCCTGAAGCCCGACACCAGCTATCCCGGCCTGCCCGACGGCGCCGAGGCCGGCCTCGCCGACGACGCCGGCAGCTACGTCGCCCTGACCGATCCAACCATGTTCCCGACGGCGCCCGCCGACATGGCAGCCCAGGCGCTGAAGCCGGGCGGGGCGGTGTGGACCGCCCGCGACGGCCAGGGGCGCCTGCGCACGCTTTCAGCTGTGCCGCTGGTCGGCGACGACCTGTTCGTGGTGCTGTCGACCCCGGCCCAGGGACTGTTTTCCTGGGCGCGGCTGAATCCGATCTCGCGTCTGCTGCCGCCGCTGCTGGCCTTCGTGCTGGCGCTGGGGGCGGTGATCTACGCCGCGGACCGCACGGTGGTCCGCTGGATCGCCTATCTGCAGCGGGTCGCCTCGATTTATGCGCGCGGCCGGTTCACCGTGCGGCCTCTGCAGGCCGAGCACGCGCCGCCGGAAATCCGCGACCTGGCCGGGACGCTCGACGAGATGGCCGCGGCCATCGTCGCCAAGGACAGCTCCCTGCACGAGAGTCTGGAGCAGAAGGACGGGCTGATGCGGGAGATTCACCACCGGGTGAAGAACAACCTGCAGGTCATCTCATCGCTGCTGTCGATGCAGCAGAGAGCGCTGGAAGACCCGGCCGCCCGGCTGGCGATCTCCGACACCCGGCAGCGGATCACCGCCCTGGCCCTGATCTACCGCGCCCTTTACCAGGGGGTGGACCTGAAGCGCGTGGATCTGCGGCCGTTCCTGGAGGAGCTGGTCGCCCAGGTGATGGCCGGCGACAGCAGTCATGCCATGCGCACCGAGGTGCACGCCGATCCGCTGGTCATCGATCCGGACCGCCTGGCGCCGCTGGCCCTGTTCGCGGTCGAGGCGATCAACAACGCCCAGAAGCACGCCCCCACCGATCACGGCGGCACGCTGCGCGTCGATTTCCACGTGCGGGGCGACCAGGCCGAGCTTTCCATCGGCGACGATGGCGCCCCGGCGGGAACCCCGGCCGCCGCGGGCATGAGCCGAACCCTGATGACCGCCTTCGCCCGCCAGTTGCACGGCGCGGCCAGCTTCGAGACCCCCGAGGGCGGCGGGGTGATCGCTCGCCTGAACTTCCCCACCCCGAACCCTTGACGGCCTTGGCCTGGGCGAGGCTCAGCCTAGCTCGGCCATGTCGCGGTCGGCCCGGAACTCGACTGGCCGCGGGACGTTTCCGAAGCGCCTATTCAAATCCCCTTCGGAGACACCCGATGCGTAAGCTCGTCATCCTCGCCGCCATGGCCACCAGTCTGCTCGTGGCCGCCTGCAACACCGTCGAAGGCGCCGGCCGCGACGTCTCGGCCGCCGGCGACGCCGTCAGCGACACCGCTCGCGACGCCAAGTAGTTCAAGGCGTCTTTCGACACTTGAAGGCCCCGCCGCTCGCCGGCGGGGCCTTCTGCATTTCAGGCTTGGCCTTGACCTCGCCACAAGCTTGGCTTTTCCGTCAGCACAACCTCGTTGTCGCGAAAGGCTCCGACTCCATGCGTAAGTTCGTCGTTCTCGCCGCCCTGGCGGCCGGTCTCCTGGTTACCGCCTGCAACACCGTCGAGGGCGTCGGCCGCGACGTTTCGGCCGCCGGCCGCGCTGTCGCGGACACGGCGCGCGACGCCAAGCGCTAGAGCGTTTGTAGTGTTTGGGGCGCGCGGGCGTAACCGCGCGCTCTAAGCCGCCTGGCTGGCCGCGTAACGCGTGGGCGACACGCCGATCAGTCGCCGGAACATCGTCGAGAAGGCCGCCGGGCTGTCGTATCCGAGGTCTAGGGCCACGGCCGTCACCGACTTGCCCTCGGCCAGCCAGGGCAGGGCGGCCAGGACGCAGGCCTGCTGCCGCCAGGCGCCGAAGCTGAGGCCCGTCTCGCGTCGGAAGCGGCGGGTGAAGGCGCGGCGGTCCATGCCCAGGCGCGCGGCCCAGGCGTCGATGGTGTCGTGCGGCGCCGGCCGCGCGATGAAGGCCTGGCAGAGGGCGGCCATCCGGCGGTCGCCCGGCATCGGCGTGGCCAGCGGCACGCGCTCGGCCCGCTCCAACTCAGCGATCAGCAGGGCGACCACCTTTCCGTCGCGACCCGCTTCGTCATAGTCGAGCGGCATATCGCTGGCGGCGATCAGCAGACCGCGCAGCAGGGGCGTGACGGCCAGCACCATGTTGTCGTCGCCGATGCGGCGCGAGGTCTCCGCGTCCAGAAGCACGCTGCGCGTCGAGACCTTGCCGACCATGCGCACCGCGTGGGGCACGCCGACCGGCGTCCACACCGCCCGCTCCGGCGGGGCGACCCAGGAGCCGGCCGGGGTGGAAATCACCACCGCGCCCTTGGCGGCGTAGAGCAACTGGCCCCGGCCATGAACATGCGTCGCCAGTTCGAACGACGGCGGATAATCCTTGCCCACCGAGACCAGAGGCCGGGGGATGTCGTCATAGTCGTCGGGCCGTGTCCACTCGTGCGCCACTGTCCCACTCGCGAAAGACTTCGTCCCGATGCGGAATGCGGGACGATCCCATGTCGCCTAATGCGGCGACCTCCGCAAGCGTCGCCCTATGGAACCACCGATGTCGCAAGCCGAAGTCCTGCCCGCCAAGCCCGCCGTCCAGGCGGAAACCACGGTGTTCGCCGTGATCTTCGCAGTGAGTTTCTGCCACCTGCTCAATGACATGATGCAGGCGTTGCTGCCGGCCATCTATCCCAACCTGAAGGCGGCGTTCGGGCTCTCCTTCAGCCAGATCGGCATGATCACCCTGGTCTATCAACTGACCGCCTCGATCCTGCAGCCCCTGGTTGGCCTCTATGCCGACAAGCGGCCGACGCCGATGGCCCTGCCGGGGGGCACGCTGTTCTCGCTGGCGGGCCTGGTGGTGTTGTCGGTGGCCCACAACTACGGCCTGCTGCTGGTCGGAGCGGCCCTGCTTGGCATGGGCTCCTCCGTCTTCCATCCCGAATCCTCGCGCGTCGCGCGGATGGCGGCGGGCGCCCGCAGCGGCATGGCTCAGTCGCTGTTTCAGGTCGGAGGCAACGCCGGTTCGGCGCTCGGCCCCCTAGCGGCGGCCATCGTGGTCATGCGCTGGGGCCAGTCGAGCCTGGCCTTCTTCGGTCTCCTGGCGCTGCTGGCGGGGGCGGTGCTGTGGCAGGTGGCCGTCTGGTACCGCGACCATGGCCTGGCCCGCCTGGCCGAGAGCCGCAAACGCCGCATCGAGGCCGCGCTGCCGCGGGGCGAGGCGCGGCGCGGCCTGCTGATCCTGCTGGCGCTGGTGTTCTCGAAGTATGTCTACCTGGCCAGCATCACCAGCTACTTCGCCTTCTACCTGATCCAGCGCTTCGGCCTGTCGGTGGAGAAGGCCCAGCTGCACCTGTTCGCCTTCCTCGGCGCGGTGGCGGTGGGCACCTTCGCGGGCGGACCGATCGGCGACCGCATCGGCCGCAAGGCGGTGATCTGGGTCTCCATCCTCGGCGTTCTGCCGTTCAGCCTGCTGCTGCCCCACGCCAGCCTGGCCTGGACCGGGGTGCTCAGCGTGATCATCGGCCTGCTGCTGGCTTCGGCCTTCCCGGCCATCGTGGTCTTCGCTCAGGAACTGGCGCCGGCGAAGATCGGGATGATCTCGGGCCTGTTCTTCGGCTTCTCGTTCGGCATGGGCGGACTCGGCGCCGCCGTGCTGGGCGAGGTGGCCGACCGCTGGGGCGTCGACACCGTCTATGCCGTCTGCGCCTTCCTGCCGGCCATCGGCCTGCTGGCGGCGTTCCTGCCGAAGCTGAAGGGCAGAGCGGGCTAAGCCGCCTTCTGGAAAGCCGGGTCGCGGGCGAAGACGCCGCGGCGGCCCGGCATGGGGCGCAGGGCCTCGGGCGCGTCGTCCGCCGTCTCATCGGCGCCGAGCATCAGAACGCCGTCGGCGGCCAGGGCGCCGGCCAGGCTCTGCAGCACCCGCTTGCGGGCGGCGGGGTCGAGGCCGCTGACCAGGTTGCGGGCCAGGATCACGTCGAAGCGGCCCAGCGCCGTCAGGTCGGCGATCAGGTTGATGCGCTTCCAACGGACGCGCTGGCGGATGCGGGGCGAAAGGCTCCACATCTCGTCGGTCTTGTTGAAGTGCTGCAGCAGGAGGCGGATCGGCAGGCCGCGCTGCACCTCGAACTGGGTGTAAAGACCGCTCTGGGCCTTTTCGAGCGCGCGTTCCGAGAGGTCGGAGCCAAAGATCTCCACCGGGGCGCCCATCGCGAGGCCGTCGGTGATCATCGCCAGGGAGTAGGCTTCCTGGCCGGTCGAACAGGCGGCGCTCCACACTCGCAGCGGCGTCGCGCCGCGTTCGCGGGCGAGACCCGGCAGGATTTCGTCGCGCAGCAGGGCGAAGGCCTCGCGGTCGCGGAAGAACGAGGTTTCGCCCAGGGCCATCGCTTCGACGATGGACCAGATCATCCGCTCCTCGCGGCGGGTGCGCAGGGCGTCCAGCATGTCCTGCACGGCGGCGTAGCCCTCGCGGCGGGCCAGCGGGCCGAGGCGGCTTTCGATCAGATAGGTCTTCTCGCGATCGACCTTCAGGCCGGCGCGGGTGCGGCACAGGGCGACGACGAGGTCGATGTCCTCCGGTCTCACAGCAAACCGGCCTCGGCGAACTTCGCCTCGATGATGTCGCCATCGAACGGCTTCATGATGTACTCGGCCGCCCCGGCGTCCAGCGCCTCGCGGATGTTGTTGGGGTCGCTTTCCACGGTGCAGAACACTACCACGGGATCCTCGCCGCCCGGTTCCCTGCGCAACTGACGCAAGAAATCGACGCCGTTCATCAGCGGCATGTTCCAGTCGAGCAGCACCGCGTCGGGCATGGCCGCGCGGCACCAGGCGAGCGCCTCCATTCCGTCGGACGCCTCGGCGATTTCGAAGCCGATGTCCTCCAGAATGCGGCGGGCCACCTTGCGGATCACCCGGCTGTCATCGACCACGAGGCAGGTGCGCAACGCTCCGCGAACTCCTTTCAACCTAGCCTCGGTTGTCGGCCGGGGTTGGTTAAGGAGCAGTATGGGCCAGGGCGATTATCCCCAGCTAAGCATGCGATTCCGGGGGATCGATCAGGCCGGCGCCCGGGCCGTGAACACGATCTGCTCTTCGCCGGGCTCGAAGCCTATCGAACCGCCGTTGGCCTCGAGCATCGATTTCAGATAGGCGGCCTGAATCCATTGGCCGGCCAGGCCGTCGCCGACAGGCTCGCCGCGCAGGCCGGCGACGACTTCGGCGCGCATGCGGGCCCGCTGGCCCGCCGCGACGACGGTGATGGCGACCTCGCCGTTTTCCTCGACGGCGCTGAGGGTGGCGACCCCGCCGGCCGGCAGCACGCCGCCGGCGATCTGGGCGAGGTTGAGTACCGTGCGCGCCGCCACCTTGCTCAGCGAGGCCGGTTCGACCTTCCACTCCAGCTGGGCGCGGATGTGGGCGAAGACGCCTTGGGCCAGGTTTTCCAGTTCGCGGGAATCGAAGCGTTCGGCCGAGGACGAGGCGCCGAAGGCCACGCGGCAGAACTGCAGGTGATCGACCAGCTTGCGGGCGCTGGAGGCGATCAGGCCCATGGCGTCGTCGCGCATGTCCTGCGCGGCGGGGTCTTCCAGCAGGTCGAGTCCGGAGACGATGGCGCTGGCCGGGCTGATGAAGTCGTGACAGAGGCGCGCGGCCACCATGGCGGCGAGGTCGAGCGCGGGCGGAGCCTCGTACTCGGCCGCTTCGATTTCGGGGGCGTGGGTCATGGCGAGGGCGGCTTCAGTCATGGCGCGAATCTTTGGCCTGATTTGGTGCTTTGGCAAACGAAGCCACACCCCTAAGAGCAACTGGTTATGGACCCCTTTCTCGAACCCGGCGCCCTGGTGCGCCATCCAAGTCAGGCCGATTGGGGACTGGGCCAGGTGCAATCGGTGGACGGCTTTCGCGTGACGGTGAACTTCGAAGAGGCGGGCAAGCGCGTGATCGACGCCCGTCAGGTGGCCCTGATCTTCGTGGCCGACGACCCGCGGGACGTCCGATGAGCGACGAGGCCGACATCGGCGCGGCGCTGGCCGCCATCTGCGAGGAGGCGTCCTCGGTCATCTTGCCGTTGTGGCGCACGGGGGCGGAGGTTTTCGCCAAGGCCGACATGAGCCCGGTCACCGAAGCCGACCGGCGCGGCGAGATTCTGATCGCCGGGCGCCTGCGCGAGCAGTTTCCGGGCATGCATGTCGTCGGCGAGGAGGATGTGGCCGAGGCGGGTGGGCCTGAGTTGCTCGGCGACCGCTTTTTCCTGGTCGATCCCGTGGACGGCACCAAGGCCTTCGTGCGGGGCGATCCGAACTTCACGGTCAACATCGGCTTGGTGGTCGACGGCCGCGCCGTCGCCGGCGCCATCTGCGCCCCGGCGACCGGCGAGGTCTGGCATACGCACCAAGGGGGCGCCGCGCGTCGTCGTTTCGGCCAGACCGCGGTCGAGGCGATCTCCGTGCGGCCCTGGCCGAGCGAGCCGTTGGCCCTGGTCAGCCACACCATGAAGCCCGAGGCGCTGGAGCGGTTGAAGGCCGACTTCGGCGTGGTGCACGCCACCCCGATGGACAGTTCGATCAAGCTCGTCCGCATCGCCGAGGGGGCCGCGGACCTCTACAAGCGCACCGGCCCCACCATGGAGTGGGACACCTGCGCCGGCCAGGCGATCCTGGAGGCGGCGGGCGGCCGCTTCACCACCCTGGAGGGCGGCCTCTTTCCTTACGGCAAGGTCGAGGAGAAGCTGCTGAACCCTGGGTTCATCGCGCGGGGCGCGGCTTAACGGGAGGCGGATTTGGCGCAGGCCGCATCGTCAGGGTTTCCGACGGCGGTCGTCGCCTGGATCGACCTGCTCGGCTACGGCGCCGCCATCGCGCGCGCCGGCTTCGATCCCGCCCACGCGGAGGCCAAGCTCGCCATCGGCCGCCTGCGCCGGTTCCACCGCCTGGTCGCCGAGCACAGCAAGCGCGCCTTCCCCACGCTGGTGATGAATGACGGGGCCGTCGCCTATCGCGACCTGTCGCCCAGCGACGCCTCGGTCACCGCCGACTTCCTGCGCGACGCCTGGCGCCTGTTCGCCGCCGTCAACGCGGCCGAGGCGCGGGACGCCTTCCCCGGCGCGAGGATGGTGATCGCGGCGGGCTTCAGAATGAAGGGCCGTCGGGCGGGGCTCGATGCGGACGAGATGCGGCTCCGGGCCTTGTTCGACAGCGTCAAGGGCGGGCGGCTGTCGGTGGATCAGGCGGTGCAGCGGGCCGGAAGGCTGCGGTCGGCCTTCGACATCGCGCCGCCGCTGCAGGCCAACTTCGCCTTCACCAAGGCCTATGTCGCCGAGCAGACGGGATCGGCGGGCGGGCTCGGCGGCGCGCGCTGTTTCGTGGATACGATCGTGCTCGGGCGCGTTCGCGACGGGCTCGATCTCGGCGAGACCATCGCCTGGCGTCACGCCAAGCTGGGCCTCGCGGCCGAGTTCGCGCCGCTCAACGCCGCACCGTTCGTCGGGCTCGGCGAGACGCCGCCCGGCCTGCGCGATGGGCGGGCGGTGGCCCGCGCCTTGGCGACGAAGACCTAGAGCGCGCCAGGGTTAAGTGTGCGCGGTTAACCCGCCCGGCGCGCTCTAAACATTAGAAAGTAGAGCCTTTTTCAACGGGCCAGATGAGTCCATCTGGCCCTAAAAGGCTCTAGGCCTTCAGCCCCAGCACATCCTGCATGTCGTAGAGGCCCGGCGGCTTTCCGGCGAGCCAAGCGGCGGCGGCCAGGGCGCCGCGGGCGAACAGGCCGCGATCGATGGCGGAGTGTGAGATGGTCAGCACCTCGGACTCGCCGGCGAAGCTGACGCTGTGCTCGCCGACGATCCCGCCGCCACGCAGCACCGAGAAACCGATCGAGCCCGGCGCGCGAGCGCCGGTGACGCCGTCCCGCACCCGCTCGGCCACGTCCGCCAGGGCGACGCCGCGGCCGGCGGCGGCCGCTTCGCCCAGCATCAGGGCGGTGCCGGAGGGCGCGTCGATCTTGCGGCGGTGATGGGCTTCGAAGACCTCGATGTCCCAGTCGGCGGCGGGCAGGGCGCGGGCGGCCTGGGCGACGAGGCCCATCAGCATGTTTACGCCCAGCGAGAAGTTGCCCGAGCGCAGGATGGGAATCTGCGTCGCCGCGTTTTCCAGCCGCGCGAGGTCTTCGTCGCTGAAGCCGGTGGATCCGATCACCAGCGCCGGGCCGCCGCACGAAGCGCAGGCCTCCGCCAGTTCGGCCGAGGCGGCGCCGGTGGTGAAGTCGATGATCACCTCGGCCGCCATCAGCGCGGCCTCGCGCGCGACAAGACCTTCGGCCTCGACGCCCGCGCGATCGAAACGCGCGGCGATTCGAACGACGTCCGAACCCTCGGCGGCGGCGTTCACGGCCTGGCCCATGCGGCCCAAGGCGCCGGCGATGGCGATGTTTACGATTTCAGTCACGGGCAGCTCCTTGCCGCCTGCTTGCGGCAGGCGCGCGAAGTGGTCAATGGCGCCATTTCTCAGCCCGTGAGTGTTGTGACGCGGCGCCCCCACGGTTAGACCGAGATCATGTCGACGTACATTTCCGAGGGTCTGCGATGAGCGACGCCGAGAAGAGCTCGTTCACCGACGATGAGGCGCTGGCCTTCCACCGTTTTCCGACGCCCGGCAAGATCGGCGTCGCGGCCACCAAGCCGATGTCGACCCAGCGGGACCTCAGCCTCGCCTATTCGCCCGGCGTGGCCGTGCCCTGCCGGCGGATCGCCGAGGATCCCGAGGCGGCCTACGACTACACGTCCAAGGGCAACCTGGTGGCGGTGATCTCCAACGGCACGGCCATCCTCGGCCTGGGCAACTTGGGCGCCTTGGCGTCCAAGCCGGTGATGGAGGGCAAGGGCGTCCTCTTCAAGCGCTTCGCCGACGTCGACGGCATCGACATCGAGGTCTCGACCCAGGACCCCGACGAGATGATCACGGTGGTCAAGAACATCGGGGTCACCTTCGGCGGCATCAATCTCGAGGACATCAAGAGCCCGGAGTGCTTCCGCATCGAGGCCGAGCTGCAGGAGCTGCTCGACATCCCGGTGTTCCACGACGACCAGCACGGCACCGCGATCATCTGCGCCGCCGGCCTGATCAACGCCTGCCATATCACCGGCCGTAAGCTGGAAGACATCAAGGTGGTGCTGAACGGCCCGGGCGCCGCCGGCATCGCCACGCTGGACCTGATCAAGGCCATGGGCGTGCGCGGATCCAACGTCATCGCCGTCGATCTCAAGGGCGTGGTCTATCGCGGCCGCGCCGAGGACATGAACCAGTGGAAGAGCGCCCACGCGGTCGAGACCGACAAGCGCACCTTGGCCGAGGCGGTGGCCGGCGCCGACGTGCTGATCGGCCTTTCCGCCAAGGGCGCCTTCACGCCCGAGCTGATCGCCACCATGGCGCCCAGCCCGATCATCTTCGCCATGGCCAACCCCGATCCCGAGATCACCCCGGAAGAGGTGAAGGCCGTTCGCCCCGACGCCATCGTGGCCACCGGCCGGTCGGACTACGCCAACCAGGTCAACAACGTTCTCGGCTTCCCCTACATCTTCCGCGGGGCGCTGGACGTGCGGGCCCGGCGCGTGAACCACGAGATGAAGATCGCCTGCGCCAACGCCCTGGCGATGCTGGCTCGCGAGGACGTGCCGGACGAGGTGGCCGCCGCCTATCACGGCCGCCAGCTGAAGTTCGGCGCCAACTACATCATCCCGACGCCGTTCGATCCGCGCCTGATCTCCTACGTGCCGCCGTTCGTGGCCCAGGCGGCGATGGACACCGGCGTCGCCCGCAAGCCGATCGACGACATGGAGGCCTATCGCGCCCGGCTGGCGCGGCGTCTCGATCCCACCGCCTCGTTCCTGCAGCGCATCTCCGGCGCCATCCTGGCCGGCCCGCAGAAGCGCATCGTGTTCGCCGAGGGCGAGGAGCCCAGCGTCATCCGCGCCGCCCACGCCTTCGAGGCCCAAGGTCTCGGCAAGGCCGTGCTCTGCGGCCGTGAAAACCTGGTGCGGGACAACATGAAGCTGGTCGGCCTCAACCCCGACGAAGTGCAGCTCGAAATCGTCAACGCGCGGGTCTCACACCGCAACGCCGAATACGTCGACTACCTTTACAGCCGTCTGCAGCGGCAGGGTTACCTGCGCCGCGACGTGCAGCGCCTGGTCAATCAGGATCGCAACTCCTTCGCCGCCGCGATGGTGGCCCTCGGCCACGCCGACGGCATGGTCACCGGCGTGACGCGTAACTTCGACGCCGCCCTCGAGGAAGTGCGCCGGGTGATCGACCCCGCGCCCGGCGGGCGGATCATGGGCATGTCGGTGGTGCTGGCCAAGGGGCGCACCCTGTTCGTCGCCGACACCAACGTCACCGAACTGCCCGAGGCCGCCGAACTGGTCGAAATCGCCCAGGAGGCGGCCCGCGCCGTCTCCAGCCTTGGCTTCAAGCCGCGCCTGGCTTTCCTGTCGTACTCCAGCTTCGGCAACCCGACGCTCGGCGCGCGGGCCGAGAAGGTGCGCAAGGCGGTGACTATGCTCGACCAGATGGGCGTCGACTTCGAGTACGAAGGCGAGATGGCGGTCGACGTGGCGCTCGAGGGCGACAAGCGCGGCCTCTATCCGTTCATGCGCCTGACCGACGACGCCAATGTGCTGATCATGCCGGCGGTCCATTCGGCCTCGATCGCCACCCGGCTGATCCAGTCGCTGGGCGGGGCCACGGTGATCGGACCGGTGCTGCTGGGCCTTTCGAAGTCGGTGCAGATCGCGCCGCTGTCGGCCTCGGTCTCCAAGATTCTCAACATGGCCAAGATGGCCGCCTACGACGGTCTCGTCGGCGGCGCTACGCGCGTCGAGTAGGCCGTCACCGAACCGTCGAAGCGCGCGCTTAAGAACCGGCCCGAGATCACCAGGGGGCGGACATGACTCGCATGCAAATCGATCGTCGGCGGCTGCTGTTGCAGGCGGCGGCCCTGGCGGGCGCGGCGCTGACGCCGGCCGCGCTGGCGCCCCGGGCCTTCGGTCAGACTCAAGCGGACGATCCCTTCACCCTCGGCGTCGCCTCGGGCGAGCCGGCGCCGGACGGCGTGGTGATCTGGACGCGTCTCGCGCCGCGCCCGTTCGAGCCCGACGGCGGCATGCGGCCGGAGGCGGTTCCGGTCCGCTGGGAAGTGGCCGAGGACGCCGGCTTCCAGCGCGTCGTGCGGCGCGGCCAGGCCCTGGCCGGACCGGCGGCGGGTCATTCGGTGCACGTCGAGGTCGATGGGCTGCGGCCGGCCCGCGAGTACTGGTATCGCTTCACGACGGCGGCGGGCGCGAGCCCGGTCGGCCGCACCCTGACCACGCCGCCGGCCGGCGCCGACGTCGAGCGCCTGAAGATCGCCTTCGGCTCCTGCCAGCACTTCGAAGCCGGCTACTACGGCGCCTACCAGCACATGGTCGAGGATCACCCCGACCTCGTGCTGTTCCTGGGCGACTACATCTACGAAAACGGGCCGAACCCGCAGCCCACGACCCGCAAGCACAAGAACGCCGAGATTTTCACCGTTCCGGACTATCGGATCCGCTACGGCACCTACAAATCGGATCCGCTGCTGCAGCGCGCCCACGCGGCCGCGCCGTGGATGATGATGTGGGACGACCACGAGGTCGACAACGACTACGCGGCCGATCAATCGGAGTCGTTCAACGCCGACTTTCCCGACGGCGCCGCAGGCTTCCTGCGCCGCCGCGCCGCCGCCTATCAGGCCTATTACGAGCACATGCCGCTGCGCCGCGCCGCCATGCCGGTCGGGCCGGACATGCTGCTCTATCGCACCCTCGATTGGGGGCGGCTGGCCCAGTTCCAGTTTGTCGACGACCGTCAGTATCGCAGCCCCAGGCCCTGCCCGCCGCTGAACGGCGGCAATGGCAAGACGGCGCCCGACTGCGACGCCCGTCATGACCCGAAGCGCTCCATGCTGGGCATGAAGCAGGAAGACTGGCTGCTGGGCGCCCTGTCCGCCTCGAAGGCGAAGTGGAACGTGCTGGCCCAGCAGACCCTGTTCGCGCCCATGGACATGCGCGCCGCCCCCGACGGCCCGTCGCTGTGGAACGCCGACAATTGGGACGACGCCCCGGCGACCCGCGAGCGCATCGCGGGCCGCTGGACGCAGGCCAAGGTCTCGAACCCGCTGGTGCTCGGCGGCGACATCCACTGCTTCGCGGCGGCTGAGGTGCCGGTGACGCCGGGCGGGGCTTCCGCGGCTCCGTCCTTCGTCGGCGGCTCGATCACCTCCTCCGGCGCGGCGGCGGCTGCGAGCCAGCGTCTGATGGCCGCCAATCCGCATATAAAGCTGCACAACGGCACGGTGCACGGCTACGGGCGGGTGGAGTTCGAACGCGGTGCGACCCGTGTCACCTTCCGCGCCCTCGACGACATTCAGCGCGAGGACAGCCCCGCCTCGACCCTGGCCGCCTTCGCCATCGAGGACGGGCGCCACGAGGTGGTGAAGGCCTGAGGCCGGAGAAATCTGGGAAAGCCCGTCAATTATCCTGAATTGGGCTTAGGCGGGCGGCGGGCGTAGCGTCCGCCTTTCATCGAGGAACAAGCCATGACGCTGAAGCTGAACGACGTCGCCCCGGATTTCACCGCCGAGACCACGGAAGGGCCGATCCACTTCCATGATTGGCTGGACGGCAAGTGGGCCGTGCTGTTCTCCCATCCGAAGGATTTCACGCCCGTGTGCACGACCGAGCTCGGCACGGTCGCCCGGCTGAAGCCGGAGTTCGACAAGCGCGGCGTCAAGGTGATCGGCCTGTCGGTCGACCCGGTCGACAACCACGCCAAGTGGGCGGACGACATCGCCGAGACGCAGGGGACGAAGGTCAACTTCCCGATGATCGGCGACACCGACCTGAACGTCGCCAAGCTCTACGGCATGCTGCCGGCCGACACCGAGGGCGGTTCGGACGGCCGCACGGCGGCGACCAACGCCACGGTCCGCACGGTGTTCATCATCGGGCCCGACAAGACCATCAGGCTGATCCTGATCTATCCGATGACCACCGGCCGCAACTTCGACGAGATCCTACGGGTGATCGACTCCATGCAACTGACCGCCGCCCACAAGGTGGCCACCCCCGCCGACTGGAAGCACGGCCAGGACGTGATCATCGTGCCGTCGGTCTCCGATGAGGCCGCCAAGGACCTGTTCCCGGCCGGCTGGACGACGCACAAGCCCTATCTGCGCACCACCAAGCAGCCGCAATAGTCAGAATCCCTCTCCCTTGATGGGAGAGGGGCAGGGGTGAGGGTGAACGCTGAGGTTCAACTTCGACGCCTGCGCAATCTGACACGCCGCACCACCCCCATCCCTGCCCTTCCCCCATCAAGGGGGAAGGGAATCTAAGGTTGGACCGCCATCGCCTCGACCTCCACCAGGAGGTCGGGGCGCGCGAGGCCCGCGACATAGACCAGCGTCGAAGGCGGAGCGGCCGCGCCGAACACCGCGCGGCGGATGGCGCCGGCGCGTTCCGGCGTCAGCGGCCGGGTCAGGTAGGTGTTCAGCTTGATCAGATGCTGCGGGCCCGCGCCGCCGGCCTGCAGGATCGCCGCGATATTGCGCAGCGCCTGCTCATATTGCGCCTCTACACCCTCTGCGACCGTGCCGTCCGGACGATTGCCGATCTGGCCGGCGATGACCATCACCTTGGCGCCCGGCGGGGTGACGGCGAGGTGGCTATAGGCGCCGATCGGAGCGGCCACCGCGGGCGGGTTGCTGAACGTCGGCAGGCCGTCGGCGGCGTCGATCATCGGGCGTCTCCACAACAGAAGCCCCTCTCCCTTGAGGGGAAGAGGGGCGGGGTTACTCTAGTCCGATCCGGTCAGCCGTGCAGGTCAAAGCGGTCGAGTTCCATGACCTTGGCCCAGGCGGCCACGAAGTCGGCGATGAACTTCTTCTCGGCGTCGGCGCTGGCGTAGACCTCGGCGAGGGCGCGCAGGATCGAGTTCGAGCCGAAGACGAGGTCGGCGCGCGAGGCGGTCCATTTCAACTCGCCCGTCGTGCGGTCACGGCCTTCGAAGGCGGTCTTGGCCTCGTCGGTCGCGGTCCACAGGGTGCGCATGCTCAGCAGATTGACGAAGATGTCGTTGCTGAGCACGCCCGGCCGGTCGGTGAACACCCCGCGGTCGGAACCGTCGGCGTTGATGTTGATCGCCTTCAGGCCGCCGAACAGGGCGGTCAGCTGCGGCGCCGTCAGGGTCAGCAACTGGGCCTTGTCGATCAGGGCCACCTCGGCCGGGGCGGTGAGGCCCGCCTTCTCGTAGTTGCGGAAACCGTCGGCGGCGGGCTCCAGCACCTTGAAGGCGGCGACCTCGGTCTGCTCCTGCGAGGCGTCGGCCCGGCCCGGGGTGAAGGGCACGGTCACTTCATGGCCCGCCGCCCTGGCCGCCTGTTCGACGCCGACGGCGCCGGCCAGCACGATCAGGTCGGCCAGCGACACCTGCTTGCCGTCCGAGCTGTCGCCGTTGAACCGGGCCCGCACCTCCTCGAGCACGCCGATCACCTTGGCCAGCTGCTCGGGGCGGTTGACCGCCCAGTCCTTCTGCGGCGCCAGGCGGACGCGGGCGCCGTTGGCGCCGCCGCGCTTGTCCCCGCCCCGGAAGGTCGAGGCCGAGGCCCAGGCCGTTCCGACCAGCTCCGACACGGTCAGGCCGCTGGCGGCGATGGTCGCCTTCAGGGCGCCGATGTCCGACTCGTTGATCACCGGCGCGGAGGCGGCCGGGATCACGTCCTGCCAGATCAACGCCTCCTTCGGGACTTCCGGGCCCAGGTAACGCGAACGCGGGCCCAGGTCGCGGTGGGTCAGCTTGAACCACGCGCGGGCGAAGGCCTCGGCGAAGGCTTGCGGATCGTCCAGGAATCGACGGGAGATCGCTTCATAGGCCGGGTCGACCCGCAACGACAGGTCGGTGGTGAGCATGGTCGGCTTGCGCTTCACCGAGGGATCGTGGGCGTCGGGGATGACGGCCTCGGCGTCCTTCGCCTCCCACTGGATCGCGCCGGCGGGGCTGCGGGTCTGCACCCACTCGTGCTCGAACAGCAGTTCGAAGAAGTCGTTGCTCCACTGGGCCGGCGTGCGAGTCCAGGTCACGTCCAGGCCGCTGCCAATGGCGTCGCCCGCGAAGCCGGTCTTGTAGCTGTTGGCCCAGCCCAGACCCTGCGCCTCAATGGAAGCCGCCTCGGGTTCGGGACCCTTGTGGGACTCGGGTCCGGCGCCGTGGGTCTTGCCGAAGGTATGGCCGCCGGCGATCAGGGCGACGGTCTCCTCGTCGTTCATCGCCATGCGCGCGAACGTCTCACGGATGAAGGCGGCGGCCGACAGCGGATCGCCGTTGGCGCCCGGGCCTTCCGGGTTGACGTAGATCAGGCCCATCTCGGTGGCGCCCAGGGAGGCGTCGAAGTCTTCCAGCGGGCGGTGCTTCAGCCACTCGGTCTCCAGGCCCCATTCCACGTCCTGATCCGGCTCCCAGGTGTCCTCGCGGCCGCCGGCGAACCCGAAGGTGCGGAAGCCCATGGTCTCCAGGGCGACGTTGCCGGTGAGGATCATCAGATCGGCCCAGGAAATGGCTTGGCCGTACTTCTGCTTGATCGGCCACAGGAGGCGGCGCGACTTGTCGATGTTGACGTTGTCCGGCCAGCTGTTCAGCGGGGCGAACCGCTGTTGGCCCCGACCGCCGCCGCCGCGACCGTCGGCCAGGCGGTAGGTGCCGGCGGCGTGCCAGGCCATGCGGACGAACTGCGGGCCATAGTGGCCGAAGTCGGCGGGCCACCAGTCCTGGCTGTCGGTCATCAGCTTGCGCAGGTCGCGCTTCAGGCCCTGGTAGTCCAGACCCTTGAAGGCCTCGCGGTAGTCGAAGGCCGGGTTCAGCGGGTTCGACCGCGCCGAGTGGTGATTGAGGAGATCGACCCGCAGCTTCTCGGGCCACCACTCGTGGCGCGCGCGCGGCGTCGGCTTATCGCCGTGGGGAAAGGGGCATTTGGCTTCGGTGCTCACAGCGTCGTCTCCTTGGCTGGCTGCGCCCATGGAGGATGCGGGCGTCTTGTGACGAAGCCTTGCCGTTCGACGGATCAAAGCGCCAATCGATAGTTCCTGAATCTTCGATAGGTCGCCTCTATGATGGGCGCCGGCATGAACGCTCGTCGTCGCGCCTTTGCTTGTCCAGGAAGACAAAGCCGCATGTGACCAAGAGTTAATCCACCTGTCCGGCTTGTAACTTGAGATGAATGGGGCCGGCGGTCAGACCTTTCTCACCAGGGGGAATGGTGATGACCAAGACGATGCTGCTGGCGGCCGCGGCCGCATTTGCGCTCTCCACGCAGGCCGCGGCTCAGACACCGCCGCCTGCAGCCGATGGGGCGGCCCAGAATACCGGGCAGCGCGCGCTTCTGGTCTTTCAACCCGAGTTCTTCGCCACGCTGCGCCCGAACACGGCGCTGGACATGGTCAACCGGTTGCCCGGCTTCGTGTTGGACAACGGATCGGGCGCGCGCGGTTTCGAGGGGGCGGTCGGCAACGTGCTGATCAACGGCAGCCGCCCGGCCTCCAAGAACGACACCAGCGAGAATGTTCTGGGCCGTATCCCGGCCAATCAGGTCGATCATTTCGAGCTGATCCGGGGCGGGGCGCCGGGCATCGACATGCAGGGCTACGCGGTGGTGGTGAACGTGATCCTGAAAAAAGGGGTCAGCCGCCAGCAGATTCTCAACTGGAACGCCACCTTGTTCGACGGCGGGCAGGATGTTTACGGCGGCAGCTACCAGTTTACCTCCAACAACGGCGACCGCAGCTGGAGCGTGACGCTGAACGACAGCGTCTCGACCAGCGACTCCAACGGGGCCGGGACCAATGTGCGTCACGACGGCGCCGGGGTCCTGATCCGCGACGACGCCTATCTCGACGACGGCTATGGCGGCGGGCGTTCGATCCGCGGCAACTATGTGGGTCCCGTGGCCGGCGGCAAGCTGGAGGCGACCGCCCGTTATGGAGTCAACGACTGGCATGATTGGCAGGAATTCACCTCCCGCCTGCCGGCGCAGCCCGCCTTTCGCCGCAGCGCCTATGACGAGGATACGACGTCGGGCGAGCTTGGCCTGACCTACACCCGGCCCCTGGCGCCGGGTTGGACCCTGGAGAGCCGGGCGATCCACTCCTTCGAGTCCTTCGAGCGGACGGCGACCGGCGACGAGACCCTGAGCGGGACGGTCTCGCCGCAGCAGCGATTCACGGCGGACGGCGATTCCTCGGAATCGATCGTGCGGGCGTTGCTGCGCCGCGACTCCACGGCCCTGACGCTCGAAGCGGGGGGCGAGGCCGCCTACAACATGCTGGACGTGACCCAGGCGTTCACGGTCGGCGGCGTCGACGTGCCCCTGCCGTCCGCCTCGGTGAAGGTCGAGGAACTGCGCGGCGAGGCGTTCGGCAAGGCGACCTGGCGGATCGATCCGAAGCTGACCCTGGAGGCGGGGCTGCGGCTGGAGACCTCGACGATCAAGCAGTCTGGCGACGCCTCGAACGAGAAGAGCTTCTTCTACGCCAAGCCCCGCGTGCAGGCGACCTGGACCCCCCGGGCCGGCAACCAGTTCCGCCTGCGCTTCGAGCGCGAGCTCGGCCAGCTGGACTTCGAGGATTTCGCGGCCTCGTCGGACCTCGACAACAGCACCGTCTACGGCGGCAACGTCGATCTCGTGCCCGAGCAGCGGTGGATCTCGGAACTGACCTACGAGCGTCGCTTCTGGGGCGAGGGCGTGGTCTCGGTGGGCTACCGCCACGACAAGATCGTCGGGGTGATCGACCGCCTGCCGCTGCCCGGCGGCATCTCGGCGACCGGCAACGTCGGCGACGGCACGCTGGACCAACTGGTGGTGAACATCATGGTCCCGACCACGCGGCTGGGCGTCAAGGGCGGGCGCTTCACCTTCAAGAACGAGTGGAACGACACCCACGTCACCGACCCGACCACGGGCCGCGAGCGACCGATCACCCGCGTACGCCCGACCCAGGCCAATTTCGGCTTCCAGCAGGACATCGACAGCTGGAAGACCCAGTGGGGCATAAACTGGCTGCCGCTGCTGGGGCAGGGCACCTACGACGTCGACCAGACCAACGTCTGGCGCGGCTCGAACTATTACGAGGCCTTCGTCGAATATAAGCCGACCCCGACCCTGGCGATCCGCGCCCAGTTGAACGTCTGGAACGACTTCACCATCCGCCGCACCGTATTCGCCGCCCGCACGCCCGAGCGGCCGGTGACCTATGTCGAGGATCGGGCCATCGACCCCAGGACTTTCGTCACCCTGCGGGTGCGCAAGACCTTCTGACCGAAGCTGAACCTTCGCTGGCGTCGCCTCGCGGCCCGCGCGATAGTCGTTCGCGACAAGGGAGGGTTGCGATGGAAATGCTGGTTCCCACGGTCCTGGTGATCTTTGCGTTGGTCGTGCTGTTCGGCGCGATCAAGATCGTGCCCCAGGGGCGGGAGTTCACCGTCGAGCGGTTCGGCCGCTACACGCGCACCCTGAAGCCCGGCATCTCGTTCCTGACCCCGTTCGTCGAAGGCGTCGGCCGGCGGATCAACATGATGGAACAGGTGCTCGACGTCCCGCAGCAGGAGGTCATCACCAAGGACAACGTGATGGTGAAGGTGGACGCCATCGTCTTCATCCAGGTGATGGACGCCGCGGCAGCCGCCTACCGCGTCACCAACCTGGAGATGGCCATCGCCCAGCTGGCCATGACCAACCTGCGCACCGTGGTCGGTTCGATGGAGCTGGACGAAGTGCTCAGCCAGCGCGACCAGATCAACTCGCGCCTGCTGGCGGTGATCGACGACGCTACCACGCCGTGGGGCGTGAAGGTGGCCCGCATCGAGATCAAGGACCTGCAGCCGCCGCCGGACATCACCAACGCCATGGCCCGCCAGATGAAGGCCGAGCGCGAGCGCCGCGCGGTGATCACCGAGGCGGATGGCGAGCGGCAGGCGGCGATCACCCGCGCCGAGGGCGCCAAGCAGTCGGCCATCCTTGAGGCCGAGGGGCGCAGGGAAGCGGCCTTCCGCGACGCCGAGGCGCGCGAGCGGGAAGCCGAGGCCGAGGCCAAGGCCACCGCCTTCGTCTCCGAGGCCATCGCCCGCGGCGACGTCAACGCCATCAACTACTTCGTCGCCCAGAAGTACGTCGAAGCTTTCGGCGAACTGGCCCGCTCGCCCCAGCAGAAGACGGTGATCGTGCCGGCCGACTTCGCGGGCTTGACGGGGACCGTGGCCGGCATAGGCGAGCTGATCAAATCCCTGTCGTCGGACGCGCCGCGCACGGTCTCGCCGCCGGCGCGCCCGCGCGGCTCGGCCGTGCCGCCAACTCAGTCATGAACGCCGTGATCGAGTTCGCGGCCACTCATCCGGCCCTGGCATGGCTGGCGATCGCCGCCATTCTGCTGGCCATAGAGGTGGCGACGGGAACCGGCTGGCTGCTGTGGGCGGCCGGATCGGCCGGCGTGGTCAGCGCCGCGAGCCTGGTCGCGCCGCTCGGCCTGCCCTGGCAGTTCGTGATCTTCGCCGTGCTGACGACGGTGAGCAGCCTGCTCGGCCGCCGCCTGCTACCGCGCCGGGGTCAGGTCGGCGGCGACATCAACGACAACGCGGGCCGCGTGATCGGCCGCCAGGCCCGCGTCGTCGCCGCCTTCGAACGTGGGCGCGGTCGCGTGGCGATCGACGGCAAGGAGTGGGCGGCCAGCCTGGTCTCCGGCGAGGCTCCTTCCGTCGGCGACCTGGTGGAAGTGACCGGCGCGGCCGGCGCCGAACTCAGCGTGCGCGGCGCTTAGAACCCTTTCCCCCTCGAAGGGGGAAAGGGCAGGGATTGGGGGTGATGCGGCGGTTCGGTCGCTTGCGACCCTTCTGGCAAGTCTGCACCCCCATCCCCGACCCTTCCCCCTTCAACAGGGGGAAGGGAGCCATAAAGTTTCTAGCTAGGCCAGGGCCTTGCCGTAGAGCTTGCCGAGTTCAGTCCAGGCCTTCTCGGCCGAGACCGCGTTGTAGGCCCCGCCGCCGGGCACGCACCAGCCGTGGTTGGCCGGATAGACCTCGACCGTGCCGGTCTTCCTGGCGTCTTCGAGGGTCTTCTTGAGGACGTTCTTGGCTTCAGGATCGGTCTTATCGTCGTTCTCGGCGACGCAGATCAGGTAGGCGGCGTTGGTCTTGGCGATCAACAGGTGCGGGCTCGAGGCCTCCTTGGTGACCAGGCCGCCGCCGTGGAAACTGCCCACCGCGCCGATGCGGTTGGGCACGGCCGCCGCGGTGCGGAAGCTCAGTGGGCCGCCCATGCAATAGCCCTGAACGCCGGCCTTCTTGGTCTTGTCGACCTGCGGCTGGGCGTCGAGGAAGGCGAGGAAGGCCCTGGCGTCGTTGTCGACGCCCGCGTCATTGATCGCCGAGCGGAAGCCGAACAGCTTGGCGCGGCCTTCCGGGTTCGAGAAATCGTAGTTGGCGGCCACGATGTCGGCGGCCTTGGCCGAGCGATAGAAGGGGTTGGGCACGAGCACCACGTAGCCCTGGCTGGCGAGGCGACGGCCCATTTCGCGGAACACCGGGCGCAGGCCCATGATGTCGGCCCAGACCAACACGGCGGCGTGCTTGGCGTTTCCTTCCGGGTAGAAGAGGGCGGCGTCGGCCATGCCGTCCGGGGTTTTGATCGTGACGTCCTTCTCGACCACCTTGGCCTGGCCGTAGGCGACGGTTCCGGCCATGGCCGCGGCGGTGGCGGTGATGGCGGCGAAGCTGCGACGCGTGATCTTTGGCGTCGTCTTCATTCGCTCAAGCGTGTCGTGGTCGCACATGGGGGGGCTCCCGGCTCGTGTTCGTTGTGGCGCGGAGCATGCGTTGCATGGCCAAGGATGAAAAGCCCACGAAGGCCAGGATTTCGGGGCGACAGTCCGCGCCATCGACAGCCGCCCGCGCGGGTGATAACCGCTCGCAACAGGGCGTCGCGGAAGCGTAGCGGAGACGCATGTCGATCATCGAAGACGAAGCGGGCGCCGTGCGTCTCAGCGGCCTGCGCATCGGCGACCGGGGCGTGATTGTCGGCGTGCGCGCCGAGCCGTCGTCGACCGTGGGGGCTATCGACTGCGCCGAGCTGGAGCGCCGCCTGCTCGAGTTCGGTTTTGTGGAGGGCGCGCGCATCGAGGTGCTGCACGAGGGCGCCTTCGGCCGGGACCCCGTGGCCGTGAAGCTGGACGAGATGCGCGTCGGCCTGCGTCGCCGCGAGGCGCACGGCGTGCTGATCCGGCTCGAAGGAAACGTCGGTTGAGCGCCGCCCCGGCCCGGGTGGCCCTCGTCGGCAACCCCAACTGCGGCAAGACCGCCCTGTTCAACGCCCTGACCGGCGCGCGCCAGAAGGTCGCCAACTACGCCGGCGTCACCGTCGAGCGGAAGGAGGGGCGGCTGATCACGCCCGGCGGCCAAGAGGTGACGGTCGTCGACCTACCCGGCACCTATTCCCTGCGCGCCCGCAGCCCCGACGAGGTGGTGACCCGCGACGTGGTGCTCGGCCGTCAGGTCGGCGAGCAGGCGCCGGACGTTCTGGTGTGCGTCGCTGACGCCACCAACCTGCGGCTGGTGCTGCGCCTGGCGCTCGAACTGAAGCTGACCGGCACGCCGATGGTGCTGGCCCTGAACATGTTCGACATCGCTACCCGCCAGGGCCTACGCATCGACATCGACCGGCTGTCGGCCGAACTCGGCGTGCCGGTGGTCACCACCGTCGCCACTCGCAAGCGCGGGCTCGACGCCCTGCTTGGCCAGGTCGACGGCGTGGCTCTACAGGCCCGCGCTCAGGACGTCTGGCATGAACCGACGGCGATCGAACTGCGCGCCGCGCATCGGGAGGCCGAGCGCATCCTCAAGGCCACCGTTCGCCCGCCCGAGCGGCCCGACACCTTCACCGGCAGGATGGACGGGGTGCTGCTGCACCCGGCGGCCGGCCTGGTCATCCTGCTGTTGATCCTGTTCCTGATGTTCCAGGCGGTGTTTTCCTGGGCGACGCCGTTGATGGACGGCATCGAGGCGGCCTTCGGCGCCATCGGCGCCTGGGTCGGTCAGGTGCTGCCCGACGGCGGGGCCGGCGGCATGCTGCGCAGCTTCATCGTCGACGCCCTGATCGGCGGCGTCGGCGGGGTGATCGTCTTCCTGCCGCAGATCGTCATCCTGTTCTTCTTCATCATCCTGCTCGAGGACCTGGGCTACATGGCCCGCGCGGCCTTCCTGATGGACAAGATCATGGGCGGGGCGGGGCTGCATGGTCGCGCCTTCATCCCGCTGCTCTCCAGCTTCGCCTGCGCCATCCCCGGGATCATGGCGACGCGCGTGATCGACGCCAAACGCGATCGGCTGGCGACCATCCTGGTCGCGCCGTTGATGACCTGCTCGGCGCGCATCCCGGTCTACACCCTGATCATCGCCGCCTTCATCCCGCAGCGGCAGGTGTGGGGCTGGGTTAACCTGCAGGGCCTGGTGATGTTCGGCCTCTACGCCGCCGGCATCTTCAGCGCCCTGGTCGTGTCGTTCGTGATCCGCAAGGTGTTCTGGCGCGGGGCGGTCGAGCCCTTCATCATGGAACTGCCCACCTTCAAGGTTCCCGACGCCAGGAATGTGGCGCTGAACGTCTACCAGCGCGGCGAAATCTTCATGAAGCGCGCCGGCGGCATCATCCTGACGCTGAGCGTGGTGGTCTGGCTGCTGTCGACCTTCCCCGGCAAGCCCGCGGGCGCGGGCGGCCCGGCCATCGACTATTCCTTCGCCGGCATCATCGGGCACGCCCTGGCGCCGGTGTTCGCCCCGATCGGTTTCAACTGGCAGATGGTGGTGGCGCTGATCCCCGGCATGGCCGCCCGCGAAGTCGCCGTCGCCGCCCTGGGCACCGTCTATTCGGTGTCGGCCGAGGGCGAGGCCGTGCAACTGGGCCAGGCGCTGGCCCAGCAGTGGTCGCTGGCCACGGCCCTGGCTTTCCTCGCCTGGTACATCTTCGCGCCGCAGTGCACCGCCACCCTGGGCGTCGTGAAACGAGAGACCAACAGCTGGAAATGGCCGACGATCATGTTCGCCTATATGATCACCCTGGCCTACCTCGCCGCCTTCGCCACGTATCATGTAACAGTCGCCTTGGGCGGCGGCTGATCCTGCGCCTATAAGGACGAACGTCCGCGCCGACCTTGGCCCGGCCGCCGCATGCATCGGGTTTCATGGACGTCGACGCCTTCCGCCACGACCACGCTTTTCTGGGCGCGCGTCACGACCGCAACGAGCGCCGCACCTGGGCGGTGATCGCCCTGTGTGTCGTCACCATGGTCGTCGAGATCGGCGGCGGCGTGGCCTTCAAGTCCATGGCCCTGCTCGCCGACGGGCTTCACATGGCGACCCACGCCGGGGCCATGGTCATCGCCGCCCTGGCCTATGCCTACGCCCGCCGGCGCATGGCCGATCCTCGATTCTCATTCGGCACCGGCAAGGTGGGCGACCTTTCCGCCTTCGCCAGCGCCATCATCCTGCTGTTCAGTTCGCTGCTGATCGGCTGGGAGAGCGTCGAGCGCCTGCTGGCGCCGCAGCCGATCCGCTACAACGACGCCATCGTCATCGCCTGCCTCGGCCTGGCGGTGAACCTCGCCAGCGCCTGGCTGCTGCATGACGCGCACGACCATGGCGCGCACGATCACGCGCCCGGCGGCGACGATCATGACGACCACTATCATCACCACCACGACCTGAACCTGCGGGCCGCCTACGTCCACGTCGCCTCGGACGCCGCGGTTTCGCTGCTGGCCATCGTCGGCCTTCTGGCCGGCCGGCACCTGGGCTGGAGTTGGATGGATCCGGTGATGGGCATCATCGGCGCCCTGGTCATCGCGCGCTGGTCGGTGGGACTGGTGGGCAGGGCGGGGGCGGTGCTGCTCGACATGCGGCCGGGCGAGGCCCTGCCCAAGGCGATCCGCGCGCGCCTGGAAGCCGAGGGCGAGCAGGTCTGCGATCTGCACGTCTGGCGCATCGGTCCGGGCCACAACGCCTGTATCGCCACCCTGTTGACCCGCGATCCGCGGCCGCCGGGCGTCTACAAGGCGCGCCTGAAGGGGCTGACGACGCTGAGTCACGTGACCATCGAGATCGAGCCGTGGGCGGGCGATCAGCCTCAAGCCTGAGCTATCATGGGCGCCCATAGCGCCACTTGAGGATCAGCACCGCCGCCGACATCCCCAGGCAGACGGTGTTGGACGCCACGACCGGCCACGAGCCCAACAGCACGCCGTACACCACCCACAGACAGAATCCGGTGACCGTGACCGCATAGGTGCGCAGGGAAACGCCGGAAGCGTCACGGGTCTTCACCAGCTTGACGATCTGGGGCGCGAAGCTAGTCATCGAGCAGAGGGCGGCGGCGACGCCGACCGCATCGACGACGGGCGACGCCATTCAGCCGGCCAGGCGCGTGTCTTCGAGGCCCCAACGCTCGGCGAAGGCCGGGGATAGCTGCAGTCCCACCGGCGGCAGGCCCGAAGCCCGGCCGGTGCGCAGGCAGCCGGTAAGATAGACCAGGGCGGCCCGCACCGCCTTGTCCGAGTAGGGCTTGCCGATCACGCCACAGGCGCCGGCGTAGTCTTCCGGCAGGCGTTTGACGTTGGCGGTCATGAACAGGGCGACGGCCTTGCATTCCTCGACGATGGCGCGCGCCACCTCGACGCCGGTTGGCCCGTCGGAAAGGTGCACGTCGACCAGGGCGAGGTCCGGGTGAAGGGCGGTGGCGAGGCTGAGAGCCTCCTGCGAGTCCATGGCGTGGCCCACATCGTGGCAACCGGCCTCGCGGACGATGAACGACAGTTCGAGGGCGAGAAGGGCCTCGTCCTCGACGATCAGAACATCGAGACCCCCATCGGGGTCGGGGGCGCTCATGACGCCGACTCGGGGAGGGTGAGAACGGCGCTAACGCCGGGATTCGCAGGCGACATCTCGAACTCGGCTTTCAACTGACGGCACAGCAGGCGCACGATGCCGAGGCCGAAGCCCTCGATACAGTTCGCCGGGAGGCCAACGCCCTCGTCGGCGATTTCGATCCGCAGCCGAGCGTTTTCTCTTTCAAGTGTGACCTGAATGCTTCCCGCGCCGCCGTCGGCGAAGGCGTGCTTTTCGGCGTTGGTCAGGAGCTCGTTGACCACAAGGGCCAGCGGCGCGGCCGAGGCGGTGGGCACCGCGGCATCTTCGGCTTCGATGCGCAGAACGATCTGACCGCCGCCGCGATCCTCGACGAGGTCCCGCAGGAAGGCGGCGACGTCGAAGCTCAAAGGGTCATCCTGGAAGAGGCGGCGATGAACCACGGCCACGGCGTTCACCCGACCGAGCATGGTGTTCAGGGCCTCGCGCACCGCCGGGTCGTTCTCGCGCCGGCTCTGCAGGATCAGAAGCGAGGCAATGAGCTGCAGATTGTTTTTGACGCGGTGATCCACCTCGTGGAGGAGGGCCACGTTGCGAGCGTTGGCCTCGCTCAGCAGATGTTCGGACAACTCACCGACCGCGTCTTGCATGGGCTCACCGCGCCGTACAGGGCGCATCAAGCCGAAAACATCCGCCGAAGGACGGAGGTTCCAGCCTACCGCGGCTTATAGATGCGATCGAACACGCCGCCGTCGGCGAAATGCTTGGCGTGAGCCGCCTTCCAGCCGCCGAAGTCCGCGATGTTGGCCATCTCGATCTGGGGGAATTGTCCGGCGTGCTTTTGCGCCACGGCGGGATCGCGCGGTCGGTAGAACTTGCTGGCGATCACCGCCTGCGCTTCGGGCGTGTAGAGGTACTTCAGATAGGCCTCGGCCACGGCGCGCGTGCCGTGACGGTCGACGTTCTTGTCGACCACCGCCACCGGCGGCTCGGCCAGGATCGAATAGCTGGGCGCGACGATTTCGAACTTGTCGGCGCCGTACTCGGCCAGGGCGAGGTGCGCCTCGTTCTCCCAGGTCAGCAGCACGTCGCCGAGCTCGCGCTGCACGAAGTTGACCGTCGAGCCGCGCGCGCCGGTGTCGAGCACCGGAACGCGCTGGAACAGCTGCTTCAGATAGGCCTCGGCCGCCGCGTCTCCGCCGTTGCGTCGCGCCCAGGCCCAGGCGGCCAGGTAGTTCCAGCGCGCGCCGCCCCCGGTCTTCGGATTGGGGGTCATCACCTGCACGTCCGCCTTCACCAGGTCCGGCCAATCCTTCACGCCCTTCGGATTGCCCTTGCGGACCAGGAACACGATCGTCGAGGTGTAGGGGGTCGAGTTGTCCGGCAGGCGCGACTGCCAGTCGGTCGGAAGTAGGTGGGCGCGCTCCGCCAGGGCGTCGATGTCATAGGCCAGGGCCAGGGTGACGACGTCGGCCTGCAGGCCGTCGATCACCGCCCGCGACTGGGCGCCCGAGCCGCTGTGGCTCTGCTGGATGTCGATGGTCTGCTGGTGTTCGGCCTGCCAAACCTTGGCGAAGTTGGCGTTGATCGCCTTGTAGAGTTCGCGGGTCGGGTCGTAGCTGACATTGAGCAGTCGAACGGTGCTCCCGCCGCCCTTCGGGCCGCAGGCGGCCAGCAGGTTGGGCGCAGCGAGCGCGGCGCCGGCGGCCAACAGGCCTCGCCGCGAAAGGTCGAAATTCGACGTCATCTTCGTCCTCCCGGACCCCTGCGGGTCTCCGTCCGCCGAGATACACGAAAAGCCGACCCGTTCAGTCGAGTTTAGGTGGCGGCCGGCCCAGAAAACCTGAACCCGCCGCCGGACGTCAGGTTCAGAACATCACCCGTCCGTTGAGACGGAGGTTGTAGCGCTTCTGCTTCTTACGGGCCTCGGCCCCGGCCTCGACGGCGAGGTAGGACATCGCCGTGCCGCTGCGCAGGGCGATGTTCAGCGTCATGGCGCCGTCGTCCTGGTTCTGCGGATCGATGACGAAAGGCGTGCCGCCGCTGAACTGAGCAATGGTGCTGTCGAGCTGACCCGACAGCGTCTGGCGGTAACCGACGCGGATTTCCGGGCGGATCCAAACGTCGCGACCGAAGTTGGCGCCGAAGGTGAGGGCTGCTTCGCCGGAGAGGTTGGAGGCGCTGCGCGACTTGATCAGCAGATCCATCGCCGTGCCGCCGCCGCTTTCCCGGCGATCGCCTTCCTTCAGATAAAGGTAGTCCATCCGCATTTCCGGGCGCGCGTAGAAGCGGCCCAGCATCGCCTGATAGGACACGCCCGCGAAGGCGTTGCCGGTCGTTCCGGTCCAGTCAGCGTTGTTCGTGCGGATAAGGTCGGCTTCGCCGTTTCTGTCGGCGTCGCCCGCGATGATCCGACGCGTGCCGTCGAACCAGGCGTAGCCGCCGCCCGCGCCCGCGTTCAGCGACAGACCGCCGATCGCCCGGCGCCAATAGACGCCGCCCTGCACCACGGAGGCTGTGGTGCGCTCGCCGACCACGGCCGCGCTGTCGTGCTCCTCGACGTTGACATAGGCGAGGGTCAGGCCGAGGGCGCCCCCGTTGGTGCTCATGCTCTCGTAGCCGCCCATGAAGCCGAACACCTGGCTGTCCGAGCCGAGCGTTTCGCCGTCGTCGCGGCGGATCAGGGTGTTGATCTCCTGGACCCAGAAGCTGTCGGGGCCGTAGCGCTCGTGCGGATCCGGGCGATTGGAGGTCGCCTGCGCCATCAGTTGGTTGGCGGTCTCGATCGCAGAGAACATGCCTTCGCCGGTGTCGGGCAACATCTGATTGTAGATGCCGACCAGACCGGCGCGCGTGGTCTGGCCGAGAATGGCGGCCTCGATCCCGTCATCGCCGCCCACGGCCTTCAGCACGGCGCCATAGGCGCTGGCCTGCGAGGCGTTGAAGCCGAGTTCCGCGGCGGTGCGGGCGCGAACGTCGAGATAGACCTTGCCCGCCCCCTGATCCGCCGTGGCCTGGGCGATATAGAGGTAGGGCGTCAGACCCACGAGATCCGGATTGATGGATCCGGCGGTCAGGGAACCGGCCTCGATCACCGTGAACCGGGTCGGGCTGTCCATCACGCTCTTCAGCGTCAGGCCGATCTTGGCGCCCGAATCGATGTTGGCGGCGCCGGAGACGATCAGCTTGGTGTTGGTCCCGGCCGCCGGGTCGGCGCTGATCAGAAGCGTACCGCCGTTGGCGATATTGAGGCTGCTCAGCTGCAGGGGGTCCGGGTTGGTGACCGAAAGCGTGCCCTGGCCGAGGTTCACGGCCAGGCTGCCGCCGGGATCGCTGATCTGACCGCTGACGATCGCCCCGCCGCTGATCGACAGCGTGTCCTGGCCCCCGCCGAAGTTGATGGCGCCGATGACCGTGCCGTTCTGCACGTCCAGCACATCGTTGTGGGCGCTCAGCAGGATATCGCCGCTGATCGACGGCTCGTCCGAGTCATCGACGCCGTCGCCATCGACGTCGCCGTCGGAAACGCCGTCGGCGCCGTCATCACCGTCGGTCACGCCGGTCTGGCGGATGGTGACTCCGCCCGTCGCGGCGCGCAGGTCCAAGGCGATGGCCTTGCCGGTGACCACCTCGTTGGAGGGATCGGTGTCGGCGTCGTCCTTATCGTCGAGGTCGTCGGTCTGGCTGATGAAGGCGCCGATCCGGCCGCTGTTTTCGATGCTGCGCAGCGTCCCCGAACGATCCTCGATGGCGATGGCGGTGCTCTTCTCGCCGGAAACCCCGCCGCTGACCTGGGCGCCCTTCCCCAGCACCAGGCTGTTGAGCGTCGCGCCCTGCTCCACCAGGATGCCGCGGCCGTTGAACGTGCCTTCCGAAATGGTGGCGCCGGAGATCGAGCCTTCGTTGACCAGCTTGTCGACCTGGGCGCCCGCCATCAGGTGCAGGCCGACGGCGTCGGCCTCATAGCTCGTCGCGCCCATGCTGCCGGCGTTGCGGATGCCGTTGGCGATGACGACCGATTGGCCGGTGGAGCCGCCGATCAGGACGCCCGTCGCGGCGACGCCGTCATAGACGCCGTTGGCCGAGATGCCGCCGAGGTTGACGATGCCGTAGTTCAGCGCGCCCGAACCCACCGCGCCCAGGGTCACGGACTGCGTGTCCGATCCGATGGCCAGGGCCGGGGCGCCGCCGTACATCACCAGACCGCCGGTGCTTTCGAGAATGTCCGCCGTGCCGTCGCCATCCTCGTCGGAATCGGTGGTGGTGTCGGACTTGCCGTCGTCGGGGATCAGGTCTGGCGGCGGGGCGTCGAAGAACAGACCCTTGCCGATATTGCTGGTGATGCGCACGGCGGGGCCGCTTTGCAGCAGGTCGTCGGCGTCCAGCTTGGCGCGATCTTCGGCGAAGAACGGGCGGTCGATGTAGCGATAGCCGTAGGTGGTGATCGTGCTCTGAATGCGCAGCTGACCGCCGATGTCGGCGCCGACATCGATGCCGATGGCGCCGTCGCCGGTGACGCTGACCGTGCGCGTGGAGGTCACGTCGCCGCTGACCGCGGCCTTGATGTCGATCCCGCGCGCCCGATCGCCGACGATGGTCATCACGCCTTGGTTGAGGATGCTGCCGACGACGCTCGTCTCGACGCTGATCCCCTTGGAGTCGGCGCCGCGGACGCCGATGTTGCCGGTGAAGGAGTTGATGATATCGCCGGTGAAGGCGCCCGGTCCGACGATCCGAATCCCATAACGGCCCGAGCCGACGGCGAGCGGACTGTCGAGATCGCCGTCGTTGTCCTTGTCCTCGGCCGTGACCGTGTCGAAGCCGAAGAGGGCGGCGTCGTTCGTCACCTTGCCGGTGTATCCGCCCAGCACCAGGATCCCGATCGTATCGTTGATGTCGGTGGTGAGGACGTTGCCGTTATTGGTGACGTTGTTGTTGCTGTTCAGTGTGATGGCGGCGCCGGCGGAGGTCAGGCGAATCGCGCCGGTATCGGTGACGCGGATGTCGTCGGCGCCGGTCGCGGTCGCCGTGGCGGTCGTCACGCCGGTGGTCCGGACGTCGGTGATCGTGACTTCGGCCAGACTCGCCGAGCCCCAAAGCAAAAGCGGGGTGGCGGCGACGGTGGCCAGTAGCTTGCGCTGCATGTTTACCCAGACACCCCGAATAACTCGACGCCGACTACGTCGAGCGCCCTTGCGGCGAAATTGCGTCGCTTAGGCCTGCGCGTCGAAAAAGGCGCGCGCCTCCACGTGTATCGTCGTCTATCCCAAGCGCGTCGCGGGCGCCATATCTGCGTCGCCCGAGACGAGGGGGCTTTCCGCCGAGCGATGTCGCAGTCCAGCTTTCTGTCCCGGCTGACCGCCGTCTTCTCGGCGCCGTCGAGCGCGTCGTCGCCCCAGCCCGCCGCCGCGCCGTCGTCGGCCGCGCCCGATCCCCTGCATGAGGCCGCGCTAGAACGCCTGCCCGACCCGGTGGCGGTGATCGCCGCCGCTCGCGCCGGCGGACCGGAGGTGCTGTTCGCCAACGCCGCCGCCCGCGCCCTGTTCGGCGCGCCGAACCGGCGCATCGGCCTGATCAACCTGGTGCGCGACCCAGGGGTGCTGGAAGCGGTGGACGAGGCCCTGTTCGGCCGCATCGAGGCGCGGTCGGTCTATGAAGCCGGGGGTTCCCAGGACCGGGTCTGGCGCGCCCTGGCCCGCCCGCTGGGCGACCCGGCGACCGGTCCGCGTCTGGCCCTGCTGACGTTTTCGGATGAGACCGACGCCGTGCGTGGAGAGCGCCGCCGCGCCGATTTCCTGGCCAACGCCAGCCACGAGCTGCGCACCCCGCTGGCCTCGCTGATCGGCTTCATCGAAACCCTGCGCGGCCACGCCAAAGACGACCCAAAGGCCCGTGATCGCTTCCTCGGCGTGATGCAGGCCGAGGCGGGCCGCATGTCGCGGCTGATCGACGATCTGATGAGCCTGTCGCGGATCGAACTCAATGAGCACATCACCCCGCTCGGCCAGGTGGACCTTACCCTGGCGGTCACCGACGTGGTCGACGCCCTGACCCCCCTGGTCCGCCAGGCGGGCGTCGTCCTCGCGCCCTCGCTGCCGGCCGTGGGCGCGGCGTTGATCGTCGGTGATCGCGACCAGATCGTGCAGGTGATCCGCAATCTGGTGGACAACGCGATCAAATATTCCCCGCGGGACACGGCGGTGCGGATTGTCGTCTCCGCCGACATCTCGGCCGCGGACGCGATGACCGTGCGCGATCCGGCGGCGTCGCGGTTCTCCTTGCTGGATCCCGACCACGTGGAAGGCCGCCGCTACGTCCTGCTGCAGGTCTCCGATTCGGGGCCAGGCCTGGCGCGCGAGCATCTCCCGCGCCTAAGCGAGCGCTTCTACCGTGTCGAAGGTCAGAAAAGCGGCGAGAAGCTGGGCACAGGGCTGGGTCTCGCGATCGTCAAACATATCGTCAATCGTCACCGTGGCGGGCTGGGTGTGGAGAGCGTTCCGGGGGCAGGCGCCACGTTCAGCGTCTGGCTTCCCCGCGCGGATGGCGGCCAAGGCGGGGCGCTGTAGAAAAAACGTCGCGAAACTGTCTCGAAACTGCAGCGGTGCTCGCGCAGAAGGCTCGCACGCCGGTATGGTCGGGGTCGATCGCTCCACGTTGGAGCGATGGGTCCGGAGAGCCTGTCATGAATGAGCATATCGTCCGATCCTACGGCGACGAGCTGAAGCAGCTGACGTCCGACGTCGCGCGCCTCGGCGGTCTGGCCGAAGCTCAGGTTTCCGATTCGCTGGACGCCCTGTCCCGTCGCGACGTCGCCCTGGCCAAGACCGTGGTCGCCCGCGACCAGAAGCTCGACGACCTCCAGAAGGAAATCGAGCGCGCAACCTTCCGCCTGATCGCCCTGCGCCAGCCGATGGCCGTGGACCTGCGCCACGCCGTGGCCGCCCTGAAGCTGTCGATGACGCTCGAGCGCTGCGGCGACCTGGCCAAGAACATCGCCAAGCGCAGCCTGGTGCTGGCCGACGCCGAGCCCCTGACCCCCTTTTCGCGCTCCATGGACCGCATGGGCCGCTTGGTCGCCGCCCGCCTGAAGGACGTGCTGGACGCCTATTCCGCCTCCGACCTCGACCGCGCCATCGCCGTGTGGAGCCGCGATGAGGAGGTCGACGAACACTACAACAGCCTGTTCCGCGAACTGCTCACCTACATGATGGGCGACCCGCGCACGATCACGGCCAGCGCCCACCTGCTGTTCATCGCCAAGAACCTCGAACGGATCGGCGACTACGCCACCAACATCGCCGAGGTCATTCACTTCGAACTGACCGGCGAAGAAATCGCCAGCAAGCGACCCAAACTGGAGACCCTCCCGACGTGATCGCATCGGCCCAGGCCAGCGTGCTGGTGGTGGAAGACGAGGACGCTCTCGCCACCCTGCTGCAGTACAACCTCGACAAGGAGGGCTACAGCGTCCGCGTCGCCATGGATGGCGAGGAGGCGCTCATGCTCGCCGACGAAGCGGCGCCGGACCTCGTCCTGCTCGATTGGATGCTGCCCAAGGTTTCGGGGGTGGAGGTCTGCCGACGGCTGCGGGCGCGGCCCGCCACCCGCAACACCCCTATCATCATGCTGACCGCCCGCGGCGAAGAGGGCGACCGCATCCGCGGCCTCGACACCGGGGCCGACGACTATGTGGTCAAGCCGTTCTCGATGGTGGAGCTGACCGCTCGGGTCCGCGCCGTGCTGCGCCGCATCCGCCCGGGCCTGGCCGACGATCAGCTGAACCACGGCGACATCGTGGTCGATCGCGTGGCCCACCGCGTGAAGCGCCTGGGCAAGGACATCCACCTCGGCCCCACCGAATTCAAGCTGCTCGACCACCTGATGCAGCATCCGGGCCGGGTGTTCAGCCGCGAGCAACTGCTCAACGCCGTCTGGGGCTCGGATGTCTACGTCGAGGCCCGCACGGTCGACGCCCACATCGGTCGCCTGCGCAAGGCGCTGATGAGCCACGGCGGTGAGGATCCGATCCGCACCGTGCGTTCGGCCGGCTATTCGCTGGACATGGAAGGCTAGAAGCGCTGCGTGGGGGGCGAGGGCGGTTCCTGTGCTTGACCGCTTCGCCTGAGCACGCCAGACCGCGCGCATGAACATCCTGCTGATCGGCTCCGGCGGCCGCGAGCACGCCCTGGCCTGGAAAATCGCCCAGTCGCCGCTGGTGAAGCGGCTCGTCGCCGCGCCCGGCAATCCCGGCATCGCCCAGGCGGCCGAGCTGCGCGCCGTGAAGGCCGATGACGCCGCCGGCCTCGCGGCCCTGGCGCAGGAGATCGCCGCCGATCTGGTGGTCGTCGGCCCGGAGGTCGCGCTCGAGGCGGGTCTCGCCGACCGGCTCGCCGAACTGGGCATCCCCTGCTTTGGCCCGACCAAGGCCGCCGCTCAGCTGGAGACCTCGAAGGCCTTCACCAAGGCGTTCTGCGATCGTCACAACCTGGCCACCGCCGCCTTCGGCGTGTTCGAACAGGCCAGCGGCGCGGCCGCCTTCCTCGACGGCCTGACCGCGCCCTATGTGATCAAGGCCGACGGCCTTGCGGCCGGCAAGGGCGTGGTCATCGCCCAGACGCGCGAGGAGGCCGACGCCGCCGTGATCGACATGCTGGGCGGCCGTTTCGGCTCGGCCGGCGCCCGCGTGGTCATCGAGGAGTTCATGCACGGCGAGGAGGCCTCGCTGTTCGCCCTCTGCGACGGCGAGACGGCCATCCCGTTCGGCGCGGCCCAGGATCACAAGCGGGCCTACGACGGCGACACGGGTCCGAATACAGGCGGCATGGGCGTCTATTCGCCGCCGCCGGTGCTGACCGACGCCCTGGCGCAGCAGGCGTTCGACAAGCTGGTGCTGCCGGCAGTGCGCGGCATGGCGGCCGAGGGCATGCCCTATCGCGGCGTGCTCTACGCCGGGCTGATGCTGACCGATCAGGGGCCGAAGCTGGTGGAGTTCAACGCCCGCTTCGGCGATCCGGAATGCCAGGCCCTTATGCTGCGCCTCGACAGCGACATCGTCCCTTACCTGCTCGCCGCCGCGACGGGCGACCTCGCCGGCCGGCCGGCGCCGGACTGGAGCGAGGAATCGTCGATCTGCGTGGTGCTGGCGGCCGAGGGCTATCCCGAGGCTCCGAAGACCGGCGGCGTCATCGAGGACGCCGAGGACGACTTCGGCGTCGAGGCGACCATCTTCCACGCCGGGACGGCCCGCCGCGAGGATGGGGCGCTGGTGGCGTCCGGCGGTCGGGTGCTGGGGGTCTGCGCGAAGGGGATCAATCTCTCCGAGGCGCGCGACATCGCCTACGCCGCCCTCGGCGCGATCAACCTGCCGGGCGGCTTCTACCGCAGCGACATCGGTTGGCGGGCGCTCTAGGGAGCTCCAAAAGACTTCGTCATCCTGAGCGGCTCGCGTCAGCGGGCCAGTCGAAGGACGCATCGTGGCGCCGCCCTGCGTGCTTCGACTAGCGCCTGCGGCGCAGCTCAGCATGACGAAGGTTGGGAGGTTTGCGCGTTAGCGCCTATTCCCGCACGCAGCTGAAGCTGGCCGCGTCGTCCAGCGAACCCGCGCCCCTGTACTTCGGCCAGGCTGGGTAGAGGCACATCGGCCGCGCGCGGTGCGCGTCCTTGTTGCCGTCCGTTGCGATCAATTCGCCCGGCGCGCGGCCGCTTTCGACCCAGCGGTCGATCTCGCCCAGGCCGTCGTACTTGGCGTTGAACACGCCGAAGCCATGGCTCAGCCCCGGGATCATGTAGAAGCGCAGAAACCCGTCGAGGCCGGCCTGACCGTGCCTGGCGACCTGGCGGTTGTAGTAGTCGACGCTGTTGTGCGGCGTGATGAAGTCGTCCGTCGTGCCGTGGGTCAGCAGAATCTTGCCGCCCTTCTGGCGAAAGGGGGTCAGGTCGACGTCGGTGACGTCGACGATGGATCCGGCCCGTTGCACCTGGGCCTGGAAAGCTTCCGGCCGGAAGGTCAGGGCGTCGAAGTCCGGCTGCTGGGTGACGAAGTATTTGATGAAGGCCGCGCCGACATTGAACAGCAGGGCGTCGTCGCCGGTGGGCGGATTGGTCGGAACGGCGCGTTTGCCGAAGGTCGAACCGCCCTGGAACAGCGAACCTTCGAGGACGGCCCAGCCGGGAAATTCCGTGGCGCCCTGCACGGCGTAGGGCAATTTCAGGGGCGCGGCAATCTTCTCGACGGCGGCGATCTGGGCGTCCGAGAGGCAGGCGTCGCCGGCGTCGCGGCCTTCGGGGCAGCGCAGCGTCGCGCGCACCCGGGCGATGCCGAACGCGCCGGTGCAGCCCTTCACGTTCGAGATGATCCCGTCCTTGGCGCCGTCGAGGTCGTCGCAGGCGGCCAGCACCGCGTCGGTCAGCAGCTTGGTCTTGGCGGGGTTCAGCCAGCCGGCCCCGCCGTTCTCGTAGAGCGCCTTGCCGACATTCCACGAGCCTAGCTGCAGCATGGTGATGTTGTAGGCCGGATAATTGGCGACCACGCCGTCGTAATCGGCCGGATAGCGGGCGGCCGCGTCCAGGGCCTCGTGGCCGCCTTGCGAGGCGCCGACGAAGTAGAACCGCTTGGGCGCGGCGCCGTAGCGCGCCTTGATCACCGCCATGGCCGCGTCGTGAGTCTTCTTCACAGACTGCTGGCCGTAGTTGCGCAGGGCCTCCTCGTTGAGGGCGAAGGTCCCGTCGAAACCCGGGCCGCCCTTGTGGCCGCCGTCGCTGCCGAGGGTGACGTAGCCGCGCGCCAGGGGCGTCGGCAGGCTGTCCGGTTGCAGGGCCGCGGGACCGAGGCCGGTGACCAGCGAGCCGTCGTAGCCGCCGCCGCCGAGCTGGGCGGCCTTGTTGTTCCACGCCGTCGGCAGGTTGACCTGGAACTCCGTACGCGGCGCGTCCGGTGAGACCGGCAAAATCCAGCCCTTCACCGCGCAATACTCGCCGACCGCGCCGGCGGCGGGCGTGAGGACGGCCGAGGCCACCGTCGCCCCGGTGGTTGGCAGGCCGATGGCGGAGGCGGGGATGGCCAGTCCGGAAAGCCGGGCGCAGGCCTCGGCCGGCGAGGTCGTTGTCTGGGCCGCCGCGGGCAGGGTTGAAAGCACGGCCAGGAGCGCCGCCGTCGCCAGAACGCTTTTCATCACACCCCTCCCGTTCGCAGCACCGCGTCGAGCGCGGCTTGGTCTTCGAAACGCGCGACCACCGGCCAGGCGATGACACGCCCACGCCATTCGGCCGGCAGTCTCACCCAATCCTTTTCCGTCGTCACCAGACCTGCGCCATAGAGCGCCGCCCGGTCGGCCAGGAAGCGCAGGGTCGCCTCGTCATAGGTCCCGTGGTCGGGGAAGGGGGCGAAGTCGGCCAGTTCGCAGCCGGCCGCCTTGAGGGCGCGCTCCACCTTCCACGGCTTGCCGATGCCGGCGAAGCCGACCTGCGGGCCGGGCGGCGGCGGGCCGGCCGGCTCCAGCCGCGCGATCAACACGGGCTTGCCGGCGAACAGGGCGAGGAGTTCCGGATCGGCCTCGGGCAGGTCGGCGGGCAGCAGAACGATCACCGCGTCGGCGCGGGCCAGCCCCGCCTTCAGCGGCTCGCGCATCGGCCCGGCCGGAAAGACAGCGCCGTCGCCGAACGGCCATTCCTGGCCGCGCGTCTCGCCATCGACGACGACCAGCGACAGGGCTTTCTTCACGCTGGGGTTCTGGTGGCCGTCGTCCATCACCACCACTTGGGCGCCGGCTTGGGCGGCGGCGCGGGCGCCCGCCGCACGATCGCGGGCGATCCACATCGGAAAGTCATGGGCCAGCATCAAGGCTTCGTCGCCGACCTCGGCCGCCGTGTGCACGGCCGGATCGATCCGCACCGGCCCCTCCAGCGAGCCTCCATAACCGCGCGACAGGCCGTGCGCTTCGGCCAGCCGCAGCGCGAGGGCGCGCACGATCGGCGTCTTGCCGACGCCGCCGACGGTGAGGTTGCCGACACAGATCACCGGGACGTCCGGATCGGCGGGGATGGCGCGAGCGATCCTGCGCGCCGTGGCCCAGGCCCAGAGCCATGAGAGTGGGCGCAGCAGGGCGCGGGTGACGGGGGCGGGCGCGTGGCGGAGATACCACCAGCGCGGCGTGCGCAGCTTCATGCGGTGGGCGCCGGCAGCAGGGCCGCCAACTGGGCGATCGCCCCCTCCAGGGCCTCGCCCTGACCGGCGGCGAAGGCGCGGGCGCGCTCGGCCCGTTCGGCGGCGATCGAGGGCTCGGCGATGGCGGCCAGGAAGGCGCCGGCCAGGGCGCGGGCGTCGGCCACGGTGACCAGGGCGTCGGCCGCCTCGAGCGCGGCGTAGACGCCGCGCCAGCTTTCCACGTGGGGACCGGAAACGAACGGACGGGCCAGGCGCGCCGGCTCCATCGGGTTGTGGCCGCCGATGTCGGGGACCAGGGAGCCGGCGACCAGCGACAGGTCGGCGAGGGCGAACCACAGGCCGAGTTCGCCCAGGGTGTCGGCGATATGGACGTCGGAGGCGCCGAACGCGGCTTCGGTGCGGCGGTCGGCGGTGAAGCCGCTGGCGCGGGCCAGGGTCAGCACCTCCAGCGCCCGGGTCGGATGGCGCGGCGCGATCACCAGCAAGGCGTCCGGCTGCAGGGTGCGGATGTGGGCGAAGGCCTCCAGCACGATTTCGTCCTCGCCCGCGTGGGTGCTGGCGGCGAGCAGCACCGGGCGGCCGGCGGCGGCCTGGCGCAGGGCGGCGAACTGCGCGGGATCGACCGGTGGCGGCCCGCCCGCCAGCTTCAGGTTCAACTGACCGACGGGGCGCGCCCCCAGGCTTTCGAATCGTTCGCTGGACTCGGCGTCCTGCGGCAGGACGAGGTCGAAGGCCGTCAGCACCCAGCGCGCGGCCCCGCCGAGGCGGCGCCAGCGGTCGGCGCTGGCCTGGGTCATGCGGGCCGAGACCAGGGCCATGTGGGCGCCACGCGCCTTGGCGCCGAACAGCAGATTCGGCCACAGCTCGCTCTCGGCGAACACCACCAAATCCGGCCTCCAATGGTCGAGGAAGCGGCGCGCGACGCCGGGGGCGTCCACCGGCGAGAACTGATGGATCACGCCGGAGGGCAGGCGGCCTGCCAGCACCTCGGCGGCGGTCAGGGTGCCGGCGGTGACCAGGATTTCGGCGTCCGGCCGGGCGGCGGTCAGGCCGTCGATCAGCGGCAGCAGGGACAGGCTCTCGCCGAGGCTCGCGCCGTGCAGCCAGACCAGCGGACCGTTCGGACGAGGCTGCGAGGGGCGGCCGAGGCGCTCGCCCAGGCGGGCGAGGTCTTCCTTGCCCTTTCGCGCGCGGCCCTTCAGCAGCCAGGGCAGGGCCGGCTCGGCGAGCCTGGTGGCCAAGCGGTAGAGGCCGAGGGAGACGCTCACACCACGTGCGCCGGGGCAAGGCGGCAGTCGGCGCCCGTGCCGCGCTCGACCTGCAGGGTGGAGTGGCCGATGCCGAACTCGTCGTTCAGACCGGCGCAGACGTCGTGCAGGAAGGCGTCGGCGTCATCGTCGGGCGCCGGCCGGATCACATGGGCGGTCAGGGCCGTCTCGGTGGTGCTCATGGCCCAGATGTGCAGGTCGTGCACCTCGGTGACGCCCGGTCGGCGTTGCAGCCAGGCGCGCACCGCCTCGGTGTCCATGCCGCGCGGGGCGGCGTCGAGGGCGAGGTCGAGGCTGTCGCGCAGCAGGCCCCAGGTGCCGAGCACGATCACCGCCACGATCACCAGGCTGACCACGGGATCGAGCCACAGCCAGCCGGTGAACTGCATGGCCAGGGCGGCGACGACCACGCCGGCGGAGACGGCGGCGTCGGCGGCCATGTGCAGATAGGCCCCGCGAACGTTCAGGTCTTCCTTCTGCCCACGCATGAACAGCAGGGCGGTGGCGGTATTGATCGCCACGCCGATGGCGGCGACCAGCATCACCGGGCCGGCGGCCACCGGCTCGGGCTCGCCGAAGCGGCGCACGGCCTCCCAGGCGATGGCCCCGACGGCCACCAGCAGCAGGGCGGCGTTGGCCAGCGAGGCCAGGATGGTGCCCTTGCGCAGGCCGTAGGTGCGCCGGGCGGTCGGCGCGCGCCGCGCCATCACCGCCGCGCCCCAGGCCAGGAACAGGCCCAGCACGTCGGAAAGGTTGTGGCCCGCGTCCGCCAGGAGGGCGAGCGAGTGGGTCAGGACCCCGGCGACGGCCTCGGCGACGACGAAGGCAAGGTTCAGCCCCGCGCCGATCGCGAAGGCGCGGTCGAAGTTGGCGGGGGCGTGGCTGTGGCCATGACCGTGCGCATGGCCATGCGAATGACCGTGCGGGTGGTCATGCCCATGCGAATGGGGATGGTCGTGCGCCATGTCCCTTCATCCCATCCCGAACAGGGACGATCAATCGCCGATCAGTCGCTCAGCAAGGCTTCGGCCCGGGCGGTGACGGCCGACAGTCTCGCCGCCCAATCGGCCACCAGAGCTTCGGGGTCGTCGTCGCGACTGGCCCGGAGCGGGCCGTCCCAGACCATGGCGGCGCGGGCGAAGGGCAGGGGGATCACCGTCTGGTCCCAAGTGTTCAGCCGCACGCAGGGCTTGCTGGCGATGCCGCACATCAGGGCGGGAACGCCGGTCATCCGCGCAACGCCGGCGGTGCCGAGCTGCATCACCTCCGCGGGGCCGCGCGGGCCGTCCGGCGTGATGGCCACGGCGCCGCCGTTCTTCACCCAGACGATCATCTCGCGGAAGGCGACCTCGCCGTTCTTGTTCTTGGCTGGATCCGAAGCCTTCTTCGACGAGCCCCGGATGGCGGGGAAGCCGAGCTTCTCCATGGCCTGGGCGATGAACTCGCCATCGGCCGACAGCGAAATCAGCGCCCGCATCGGCTGCTTCCTGACGCCGTCCTTCGGCCAGGCGTTCGGCGAGAGCGGGATGCGCGCGTGCCAGAAGCAGAGGATCGCGCCGCCCTCGGTCGCCCACACCTCCTCCGCCGCCGCCTGGCCCTCGCGCGTCCAGCGCAGGGTTGCGAAGACGAAGCGCATGTAGAGCGAAAACAGCGTCGCGAGCGCCGACTGCACGGCGCTGGACCGGCCGATCTTCTTCTTGTCGATCATGCGGGCGCCTTCGGTTCGTCGACCCGATCCAGGTCCTGCGACTGGGCGAGGCGCGCATAGAGGCCGCCGGCGGCAACCAGGGCGCGGTGATCGCCGGCTTCCACCACCCGGCCGCGGTCGATCACATAGATGCGGTCGGCGGCCCGCACGGTCGACAGGCGGTGGGCGATCAGCACGGTGGTGCGGCCGGCCATCAGGCGTTCCAGCGCCGCCTGCACCTGGGCCTCGCTCTCGGTGTCGAGCGCGCTGGTCGCCTCGTCGAGCAGCAGGATCGGCGCGTCCTTCAGGAAGGCGCGGGCGATGGCGATGCGCTGGCGCTGGCCGCCGGATAGGCGCGCGCCGGCCTCGCCCACCGGCGTGTCGTAGCCCTTCGGCAACGCGGTGACGAAGTCGTGGGCCGCCGCCTGACGCGCCGCCTCGGCGATCTCGTCGGCGGTGGCGCCCGGGCGGCCGTAGGCGATGTTGGCGGCGATGGTGTCGTCGAACAGGAACGGCTCCTGGGTGACCAGGGCGATCCGTTCGCGAAGGGAGGCGAGGGTGACCTCGCGCACATCGTGCCCGTCCAGCGTCACGCGGCCGCAGGTGACGTCGTAGAAGCGCGGGATCAGGTTCAGCGCCGTCGACTTGCCGCCGCCGGAAGGGCCGACCAGGGCGACGGTCTCGCCGCGCCGGGCTTCCAGGGTGACGCCGTCCAGCGCCGGGGCGCCCGTCTCATAGGCGAAGCGAACGTCCTCGAAGCGGATGGTCGACGGGCCGTCCGGCAGGGCGGGGGCGCCGGGCGCCTCGCGCACCTCCGGCTCGATGTCGAGCGCCTCGAACAGGCGGCGGGCGGCCGCCGAGCCCTCGCTCATCACGGTCTGCAGATTGGCCAGCTGGCGCAGCGACTGCGAGGCGGCGGCCAGGGAGACGATGAAACTGGTGAAGGCGCCGCCGCTCATGCCGCCGGTCTGGGCGCGCCAGCCGACGTAGGCGATCACCACGGCGGTGACGACCATCATCAGGGCCTCGGTGGCGGGAGAGGCGTAGGCCCGGGCGTCGGCGCCCTTGATGATGTGCCGCTGGCGGCGGTCGATCACCTCGGCGACGCGGGCCTCCTCCTCGGCTTCGCGATTGGCGATCTTGACGATCTTTACCCCGTCCAGCCCCTCCATCATCGCCGAGGCGAGGGTCGAGGTTTCCTCCATGGCCCCGTGCGCGGCCTTGCGGGCGCGGCGGGCGAAGCGGCGGGTGATGAGGCTGAGGGCGGGCGCGGCGACCAGGACGACGGCGGTCAGCAGCCAGTCCTGGTAGAACATCACCACCAGCATGGCGACGACGGTGAGGCCGTGCTGGGCGTAGTTGATCACCCCGTTGGTCGCCGCCTCGCGGATCAGGCCGGCGTCGTAGAGCACCTGGGAGACGAAGCCCCCGGTGTGGGCGCTGCGCAGGCGCGCCAGGTCGGCGCGCAGCAGGCGGCCGTAGAGCTGGGTCTGGATATCGCCGACCAGGCCATGGCCGACACGGTTGGTCAGGCCCGCCTGCACGGCCTGGCAGACGAGGCGGACGGCGGCGACACCGACGATGGCGGCCGGCACCAGCCACATGTGCGGCCGGGGGCCGCGCGCGAAGATGCCATCGGTGGCGGGGCCCAGCAGCCAGGTCAGGGCGCCGGTCAGGCCCGCCGTGATCACGGCCGCCAGCACGGCGACGGCCATGGCCGGCCAGCGGCGGCTCAGGTAGTCACGCCAAAGTCGGGCGGCCAGCGCGCGGCCGGTCAGGGTCGTCATGGCGCCTGCGTCGAACGGCGGCGGGGCGGTGTCAAGCTGAACTCGGCCACGGCGACGCTTTGCAGCGCGGGCGACAGCGCCTAGGTAGAGGCCTCGTCAGGAGACTTGCACGCTTTGGCCGGCTTCGACCTATCCACCCTCGCAGGCCGGCTGCGCACCACCCTGCACTATCTGTGGAACGATCACGCCTATCTGCGGGTGGGCTTCCAGAACGCCCACTGGATCGGCCCCGACCTGGTGCGCACCAACCAGCCTTGGCCGTTCCAGTTGAAGTGGTGGAAGAAGCGGGGCGTCCGCACGGTCATCAACCTGCGCGGCGGGTTCGACGGCAGCTTTCACGCCCTGGAGAAGGACGCCTGCGAGCGGCTCGGCCTGACCATGGTCGACTTCGTGATCACCTCGCGGGAGGTTCCGAGCCGCGCCCGGGTGCTCGGCGCGCGGGAGCTCTTCAAGTCGATCGAATACCCGGCCCTGATGCACTGCAAGTCCGGCGCGGACCGGGCCGGGATCATGAGCGTCTTCTACCGGCATTTTCATCTCGGCGAGCCGATCCGCGACGCGATGAGCGAGCTCGGCCTGCGCACCCTGCACATGAAGGCCGGCAAGACCGGAGTGCTGGACTACGTCTTCGAGCGCTACCTTCAGGAGGCCGAGCCCAAGGGCCTCAGCTTCATCGATTGGGTGATGAGCGACGCCTACGATCCGGACGCCATCAAGCGCGACTTCAAAGCGTCCTGGTGGGGCACGGCGGTCACCGAAAAGCTGCTGCGGCGCGAGTAGCCTCTACCAGGCCGCGGCCATCGCGAAGAGCCGTCGAAAGCGCTGCTCAGACGGGTCTCACCCACGTGGTTTCTGCGCAGCGTGACGCGCGCTAGCTCCAGGCGCTGAAGCAGTTCGTCCTCGCCGTAGCGAGTCTCCAGATCGCGCCGCCAAAGCGCCGCGGCGTCGGCATAGGCGGTCAGCATCGCGCGACGTTCGGTGGAGTCCTTGCGCATCGTCCGGCGCGAAACGCCGTCGCAGCCCAGGGGGCGGGGCGTCTCGGCGACCCGGACGTGGCGGGCGCGACGGGCGAGGTAGGCGAAGCGGGCCTCTTCGGAGACCGAGAACACGTCGTCGCGGTTCAGCGGCTCGAGCAGGTCGACGACGGCGTCCCGGCGGGTCTCGGCGAAGGCGCGGGTCGAGCAAGGATCGCTGTCGCGCGTGTAGGCGCCGGTCTTCTCGAGCAGGTCGGTCAGGCGGTCGCGGTCGCCGGCGCGGAAGGCGGCGACGCCGTCGCGCACGCGCTGCACATCGCCGCTGGCTTCGGCGCGATGGCATCCGGCCGCGGCCAGGCAGGTGGCCGCCAACAGAGTGGAGAAGATCGCGCGTCGCATGTCCGGGTCCTTAACCTCTGGTTAAGGATGCCGCCGGTTCTCGCGCGTTGAACCGGTTTCACGCTCGGGTTGATCGGTCCACGCCTGGGAGGCGCGACTTGTCCCGATATGGCTCAGTCCTCGTGCGGATCGAGCAGCTTGTGGGCGTGGATGATGAAGAAGCGCATCAGGGCGTTGTCGACCGTCTGCTGCGCACGGGCCTTCCAGGCCTTGTGCGCCTCGGCGTAACTCGGATAGGCGCCGACGAACTCGACCTTGGCCAGATCGCGGAAGCGGTGCCCGTCGATGGCGTCGAGTTCGCCGCCCAGGACGATGTGGAGCAGTTGGTTGTCGGACATCTCGGCCCCTCCGTTCGGGTGATCTAGCCTGAGTTACGAGTCAGCCGTGCGACGATCAACGCGTGAAGCGCCGGTCCGGCGCAAACCAGGCTCGGGCGCCGCGTATCGGGCCGATTGTAGTCAAAGGATGAGCCGCCCGCGTCGGTGGACTGGGCGCCGGCTTCGCGGGCGATGAGGTCGGCGGCGGCGAGATCCCATTCGTTCTTGGAGGTCGGGGCGATGGCGGCGTCGAAGGCGCCGCTGGCCACCAGGCACATGCGATAGGCCACGGAGTTGCGGCTGGCGACGCGCATCGCCGGCCAGGCGGGCGCGGCCAGAACACGGGCGTCGCCCAGCACCGCCGCGTCCTCCAGCGCCTCGCACGAGGAGGCGTGCAGGCGGGCGCCGTCGAGGTGCGCGCCCTGGCCGAGGGCGGCCGAGTAGAGCTCGTTCAGGGCGGGGGCGTAGACCACCCCGGCCGCAGGTTGACCATCCTCGACCACGGCGATCGACACCGCCCACCACGGCTTGCCCTTGAAGAAGGCGACCGTGCCGTCGATCGGATCGACCACGAAGACACGGTGTTTGGCGAGACGGGCCGGATCGTCCGCCGTTTCCTCCGACAGCCAGCCGTAGTCCGGGCGGGCCTCCATCAGTCGGCGCCGCAGCAGGGCGTCGACGGCGAGGTCGGCGTCGGTCACCGGCGATCCGCCGGGCTTGGCCTTGACCGTGACGCCCGCCGCGAGGCGGTTCGCCGCCAGGGCGCCGGCCTCGCGGGCGGCGTCGATCAGCAGGGCAAGATCGTCGCCGCCGCCCGTCACTTGCCGGCGATGGCGAGGCCGTCGATCAGAATCGACGGCGAGTTGGCGGAGCCTCGAATCTCGAGGTCCGAGCCCGGAACCAGGCGCTGGTACATTTCCATCAGATTGCCGGCGACGGTGATCTCGGTGACGGGCCAGGCGATCTCGCCGTTTTCGAACCAGAAGCCCGAACACCCCACCGACCAGTCGCCGGTGTTGGGGTTCAGCGAGGGGCCGAACATCGAGGTGACCAGCACCCCGGCCTTGGCGTCGGCGATCAGACCGGCGAGATCGCGCGAGCCGGGCGAGAGGGTGACGTTGCTGGTCGAGACGCCCGGCGGTCCGGCCAGGCCGCGCGAGGCGTGGCCCGTGGTCTCCATGCCGAGCTGGCGCGCGGCGGCGCTGTTGAGCAGCCAGGTGGTCAGGACGCCGTCGTCGATCAGCTTCATGGCCTTGTTGGCCACGCCCTCGTCGTCGAAGGGCAAGGAGCCGAGGCCGCGCGGGCGGTGCGGATCGTCGACGATGTCGATGCCCTTGGCCAGAATCCGCTGGCCGAGCCGGCCCTTCAGGAACGAGACGCCGCGCGCCACAGCCGGGCCGCTGGCCGCGCTCAGCAACGGGCCGAACAGCGCCGTGGCGAGCCGGTTCTCGAAGATCACCGGCGCGGTGGTCGAGGCGATCTTGCGGGCGCCGAGGCGCTGCACGGCGCGCCTGCCGGCTTCGAGGCCGATGGCCTCCGGCGAGGGCAGGTCGGCGGCGTGGCGGGTCGAGCGGCCCTCGCCGCCGCGCTCCATGCTCGCGCCCTCTCCGGCGATGGTCGAGGCGGAAAGGCCGAAGCTGGTGGCCTGGTGCGGGCCCGCGAAGCCGTCGCTGGTGACCAGTCGCCAGGTGGATGCCGACCAGGAGGCCGAGCCCCCGTCGGAGTTGCTGACGCCCGGCACGGCGCGGGCGGCGTCCTCGGCCTCGCGGGCGCGGGCCTCCAGGGCTTCGGCGTTGGGCTCGGTGGCGTCGAACAGGTCGAGCTCGGGGAACGGGCCGCGAGCCAGTCGTTCCTTCGGCGCGAAGCCGGCGTAGGGATCTTCCGGCGCCAGGCGCGCCATGGCGACGGCGCGCTCGATCAGCTTGGCGCGCGCGTCCTTCGAAACGTCGGAACCCGAGACGCTGGCCTGACGCTTGCCGACGAAGACACGCAGGCCGATCTCGCGGCTCTCCTCGCGCTCGACCTCCTCCAGCGCGCCCAGGCGTACGGTGACGGAAAGCGACTGGCCTTCGGCGAAGACGGCTTCGGCGGCGTCCGCCCCGGCCGCGCGGGCGGCGGAGACGACGTCATGCAACAGGTTCTCATCCATGGGTTGGCTATATGGCCGCCTCGCCGGGCGCCTGCAATCGGACGTTGGCCTGCCGCGACCTTTGGCTCATGCGATCGCGTAGAACAGCAGCGCCGCGGCGGCGAAGACGTAGGCGATCCAGGTCAGCAGCACCCCGATCGCGCGGGGGATCGAGGCCGCGCCGCTGTTCGACAGGCCGACGGCGTGGATCACCCGCCCGGCCAGCAGAAGAAACCCGATCACATGGATGGCCAGGGGCGGGGCTTCCAGCACGGCCAGCACCACGATGGCGATCAGCCCGGCCGGCACATATTCCGTGGCGTTGGCGAAGGCGCGGCTGACGCGGGCCAGCTCCGGCACGCCGCCATCGCCGAGCGCCACCTTGTGTTTCTGGCGCTGGCGCACGACCAGCATCGACAGCACCAGCAGCAGGATCAGGTGCAGGCCGACCCAGAGCGCGGCGGCGTGACCGGAGACAAGGGCATTCATCGGCAGGCGATCCCGATCAGCGAAGCGCGGACTAGGCCTGCAACACCAAGTTGCTGCAAGCCTCCCAAAACGCGACGGCAGAGGGAGTTGCAACGATAGATGGAATTTGCCTCAAGGCGAAGCTAGAACTGTCTTGTAAAAGCTGGGGCGGCGCGGCGATGGCTGATCAGAAAAAGGGCTGGAAGCAGCATCTGCTTCTTTCGGGCGTGCCATTAGAATACGAAGTTGCACAAATACTGGCTTCGCATGGTATGAGTGTGGAGGCGGACTATAGCTTTCTTCGAGTGGCTGGTGGTCAGAGTAAAGAGTGCTCTGTAGACGTCGCATCGACTTGGTATGGAACAGACAGGGACGGCGGGATCAATTTCAGTTTAGATGCTCTCGTGGAATGTAAGTACAGATCTCCACATAAAAAAATATTGTTCTTAGGGGATCCTAATATAGAATTCCCGCCTATGACCCTTGGGGGTACCCTGCCCTTCGTGGACTGTATGATGCCGTACTATATGGATTCATCGAAAATAACGGAATTCGAAAGAAAATTCGATTTCGTTTACAAGGGTATTGAAATATTTGAGGGCGGCGCCAACGAGCACGATGTTAGGCATGGGATTGAGCAGCTGAGATATGCTACTCCTTATCGTTTAGCTCAAAATATGGATTTCATACTTCCAAGTCACAATGAAGATATACATCCATTCTTTATAGCAAAAGTACTTGTCACCAATGCGCCGATATTAATTCTTAATGAGGGGTTGGGTATCTCTGAGATCGAGGCGGCTGAAGATATATCTGAAATCTGCCAAGAGCGAGATCGAGTGATTTTGTTTTCTGAGCCGGGGCCCGACTACATGCATCACTTCTCTAGAGTGATGGCAATTGATGGCGAGGAGAGAGAAAGGGCGGCTAGATCTCTGAGTTTATATCTCTCTGCAGTAGGAAAAAAGATGCGGTCGAGTGGCGACCCTTTACGCCTCGTTGAGGCTTATGCGAAGGCGAGCCGGTATGAATGCAATAGGGTCTCGACCCAATTCTTTGTAACGACCCTGAAGGGACTTCCTGCGCTGCTCGGAGATATGAAGTCTGCTTGCAGGCAGGCATATCGGTCTAGAACGAAAGACGTATCTTGGCGTCGGCGCAGGAAGCGTTCATCGTAGTCTGAGCATATTCGGATTATCAGACTATTTCCAAATAGGTTTGCCGTCGCCGGGCAGCCCGAGGTCGCCCCACATGGCGCTGACCTTGTCGACCACCGCCTGGTCCATGCGGATTTCCTCGCCCCATTCGCGCTTGGTCTCGGGCGGCCATTTGTCGGTGGCGTCGAGGCCGATCTTGGAGCCGAGGCCGCTGTCGGGGCTGGCGAAGTCGAGATAGTCGATCGGCGTGTGCTCGATCACCGTGATGTCCCGCGCCGGGTCCATCTTGGTCGAGACCGCCCACATCACGTCCTTCCAGTCGCGGGCGTCGATGTCGTCGTCCACGACGATCACCCACTTGGTGTACATGAACTGTCGCAGGAAGCTCCAGACGCCGAGCATCACCCGCTTGGCGTGGCCGGGGTAGGCCTTCTTCATCGACACCACGGCGATGCGATAGCTGCAGCCCTCGGGCGGCAGCCAGAAGTCGGTGATCTCCGGGAACTGCTGGCGCAGCAGCGGGATGAACACCTCGTTCAGCGCTTCGCCGAGCACGCTGGGCTCGTCCGGCGGCCGGCCGGTGAAGGTGGTCAGATAGATCGGGTCCTTCCGCATGGTGATCGCGGTGGCCTGGAACACCGGGAACTTCTCGACCGAGTTGTAGTAGCCGGTGTGGTCGCCATAGGGGCCTTCGTCCTCGAATTCGTCGAGCAGCACATGGCCTTCGATGACGATCTCGGCCTGGGCCGGGACCATCAGCGGGATGGTCTTGCAGGGGACGAGGTCGAGCTTGGCGCCGCGCAGCAGCCCGGCGAACTGGTATTCCGACAGGGTGTCCGGCACCGGAGTCACCGCCGCCAGGATCGTGCCTGGGTCGGCGCCGAGCACGATGGCGGCCGGCAGCGGCTCGCGTGCGCCTGCCTTCTTGTGGCGAGCGTAGTGCTGGGCGCCGCCGCGATGGGCCAGCCAGCGCATGATCGCCCGGTCCTTGCCCAGCACCTGCATGCGGTAGATGCCGAGGTTGAAGTCGTCCTCGCGGCTCTCCGACGGGCCCTTGGTGACCACCAGCGGCCAGGTGATCAGCGGCGCCGGCTCGCCCGGCCAGCAGGTCTGGATCGGCAGGGCGTTCAGGTCGATCTGGTCGCCCTTCAGCACCACCTGCTGCACGGCCCCCGACTTCACGGTGTTGGGCCGCATGCCCATCACCGTCTTGGCGATGGGCAGCATGTCGAAGGCGTCCTTCAGGCCGCGCGGCGGCTGCGGTTGGCGCAGGAAGGCCAGCAGTTCGCCGACCTCGCGCAGCTCTTTGGCGGTGGTGCGCGGCTGACCGCCCAGGGTCACGCCCATGGCCACCCGTTTGACCGTGCCGAACAGGTTGGTCAGGGCCGGGATCGGCGAGGGCGTTCCGTCCGCGCGGATCGGATTCTCGAACAGCACCGCCGGGCCGCCGGTCGCCAGGAGGCGGGTGGCGATCTCGGTCATCTCCAGCACGGTGGAGACCGGCTGCTTCACGCGCACCAGTTCGCCCTGCTGCTCCAGCACGGCCATGAACTCGCGCAGCGATCGGTAAGCCATCAGGCGCTCCTCGGAACTGCGCGATAGCTAAAGCGTACGGGCGATCAGGGAAAGCCTCAGTCCCGTCTCAATCCTCGTCCCATTCCGGCGAGAGGCCCGCGTAGTCCGCCTGGCGACCATCGGGGCGAGCGAGGGCGGCGATGCGGGACATCTCGGCCTCGCTCAGCGCGAAGTCGAAGATCGCGAGGTTCTGGGCGGCGCGGTCGGCGCTCAGGGTCTTCGGAATGGCCACCACACCGGGCTGCTGCACCAGCCAGCGCAGGGCGACCTGGGTGACGCTCTTGCCGTGGGCCTCGCCGATGGCCTTCAGCACCGGGTCGTTGAGGATCGCGCCCTGGGCCAGGGGCGAATAGGCGGTCAGGGCCATGCCGTTGCGGGCAAGCGCCGCCTTCACGGCAGTCTGTTTCAGATAGGGGTGGTACTCGACCTGGTCGGTGGCCAGCGGCGCGTCGGAGAGCGAGACGGCCTGCTCGACCAAGGCCGAGGTGAAGTTGGAGACGCCGATGGCGCGGGCCAGGCCTGCGGCCTTCACCGCGTTCAGGGCCTTGATCGTCTCGCGCAGGGGCACGGCGGGGTTCGGCCAGTGCAGCAGCAGCAGGTCGACGTGATCGACGCCCAGCCGCTTGACGCTGGCCTCGGCGGCGCGCTGCAGGTCGCCGTCCCTGAAGTCGTCGGTCCAGATCTTGGTGGTCAGGAAGTAGTCTTCGCGCGCCACGCCGCCGTGGCGCAGCCCTTCGCCGACGCCATCCTCGTTTCGATAGATGCGGGCGGTGTCGATGTGGCGATAGCCCAGCTTCAGGGCCGCCTCGACCATGCGGGCGGCGTCTGGATTGGCGATCTGCCAGGTGCCGAAGCCGATGGCCGGAATCTCGACGCCGGCGGCGGGAACGCTGTGCATGGGATCGTCCTGAGGCTTGGGATGGAAACGGTGAGTTAGGAGGCGTCCAGCGCCTTGACCAGCTTGCGCGGGGCGATTTGCCGCCAGCGTCGCATCAGGAAGCCGCGCAGCTGATCCGGCGTCAGGCCCGGCAGGCGGGCGAGTACATAGTCGTAGTTCCGGTAGTGCTCGGTGAAATGGAAGGTGGCCGGATCGGCCTCCATCAGCATCTCGCGCTCGTCGTGCGGCACGCAGGACAGGACGGCGCTGTCGTCCTCCTTGCGCCAGCGGGTGAGGAATTTACCGGCCACCTTGATCGACGGATGGCCGTAGCTGGTTCCCTCCTCGGCGCCGGGCAGGGACAGGGCGACGGCGCGGAATTCTTCTTCAGTCATTGGCGGCCTCCGATGTCGGCGGCACTATAGCGGCATGAAGATCGACAGTCCGGTGTTGGTGACCGGGGCGACCAGCCTCGTCGGCGGCTTCCTGCTGGGGCGGCTGGCGGCGGACGGCTGCGACGCGGCGGCCCTGAGCCGGCGGCCGCCGCCGAACGATCCGCGCTGGATCGAGGCCGACCTGTCATGGCCCGATCTCGAGGCGGCCCTGCCGTTCGCTCACACCGTGTTCGCCCTGTCGCCGATCTGGTGTCTGCCCCAGGCCCTGGCCGCCCTGAAGGCGCGCGGCATGACCCGCCTCGTCGCCTTCTCCTCGACCAGTCGCTTCACCAAGGAGCACTCGCCGGACGCCGGTGAGCGGGAGACGGCGCGCGATCTCGCGGAAGGGGAGGCTCTGACCATCGGCTTCTGCGAGGCCAACGGCGTCGACTGGACGATCCTGCGGCCGACGATGATCTATGCCGAGGGGCGCGACGGAAACGTCAGCCGCCTGGCCGGCCTGATCCGTAAGCTCGGCGTCCTACCGCTCTCCGGTCTCGGGGGCGGGCTGCGCCAGCCGGTGCACGCCGACGACCTGGCCGCCGCCGCGATCGCCGCCGCCCGCGAGCCGGCCGCCCGCAACCGCGCCTACGATCTTTCCGGAGCCGAAACCCTGACCTACCGCGTCATGGCCGAACGGATCTTCGAAGGCCTCGGCAAGCCGCCGCGCATCGTCAACCTGCCGCCGGCGCTCTGGGCCCTGGGATTGAAGCTCGCCGCGCCGCTGCTGCCCGGCGCCACCGCCGCCATGGGCGCGCGCATGGACAGCGACCTGACCTTCGACAGCTCGGCGGCGGTGCGGGACTTCGGCTGGAGCCCGCGGCCGTTCCGGCCCAAATTCTCCTGAGCCTAGGTTTCCGACCACACCGCCAGTTCGTTCCCGCTCGGGTCCGTGAACTGGAAGCGCCGGCCGCCCGGGAAGCTGAAGATCGGCTTGACGATGACGCCGCCCGCCGCCTCGACCTTCGCCAGCATGGCTTCGAGGTCGTGGGCGTAGAGGATCACCAGCGGTTTGGGCGGGCCATGGTCGGAGGTGAAGCCGCCGTCGGCGCCTTGGCCTTCGAAGGCGGCGTAGGCGGGGCCGTAGTCGGTGAAGCTCCAGCCGAAGGCCGAGGCGTAGAAGGTCTTCAGCGCCGGCAGGTCGCCCGCGGGCCACTCGATGTAGTCGATCTTGCCGTCTTCGCGCATCGGAAACTCCCTAGGTTGTTCCCTATATGTTCGCAAACGATCAGGGCAGAGTCCAGACGGCCGACCGCTTGACCTCGTTGTCCTCCAGCTCGCGCGTGGTCGGCACCTGATACTCGGCCAGTTTCACGAGGCCGGACTTCGGAAAGTAGCTGCGGCCGGGGTCTCCGATCACCACCCGGGCGCCGGCGGCCCCGCCGGCCTTGAGCCAGGCCATCACCCGTTCGGCGAGCGGCTTCTCGTAGCAGATGTCGCCGGCCAGCAGGACGTCGACCGGCGGCGGCGCGGCGTCGAGGAGGTTGTCGATCCGGAAGTCGATCGCGACGCCGTTGGCCTCGGCGTTGAGGCCGACCGCCGTCTGGCTGAACACGTCGATGTCGGCGGCGACGACGTTTTCCGCCCCGGCCTTCATGGCGGCGATGGCGACGAGACCCGAGCCTGTGGCGAAGTCGAGCACGCGCTTGCCGGCGACGGCTTCGGGGTGATCGAGCAGGTATCGCGCCAGGGCCTGACCGCCCGCCCAGGCGAAGGCCCAGAACGGCGGCGGCACACCGATCTCGGCCAGCGCCTCCTCGGTCATCCGCCAGATGGGGGTCACCTCGTCGGCGAGGCGCAGTTCGATCTCCGGCGTATGGGGCGGGCGCTGCAGGCGGGTGTGGGAGAGGATGAAGTCGCGGCGGGCCTCGGGGGTAAGGATCACCCGCCGAACCCTGTCACGACCTGGGTCGCCGGTCGCCACAGGCCGGCGATCAGGGCGGCGAACAGGATCAGGGCCGCCCAGGTGTTGGACTTGAAGAGGCCCAGCGCCAGGCGCGAATTGTCGAGTCGCAGGCGCGAAGCCTGCCAGGACAGGTGCACCGCGTAGGCGGCCGCGAGCGGCAGGAACAACGGTCCGAGCCCGCCGACCCAAGCGGCGGCGAGGGCCAGGAGGAAGGCGGCGACGTAGAAGGCGAACACTCCGCGCTGGGCCGCGCCGCCGAGGCGGCGCGCGGACGACTTCACCCCGGCGAGGGCGTCGTCCTCCAGGTCCTGCACCGCGTAGATGGTGTCGTAGCCCAGCGTCCAGAAAAGGCCGCCGATGTAGAGCAGGGCGGCAGACCAGCTCAGGGTGTGGGTCGCGGCGGCGTAGCCGAGCAGGGCGCCCCAGTTGAAGGTCAGGCCGAGCCAAGCCTGCGGCCACCAGGTGATCCGCTTCATGAACGGATAGGCCGCCACGAGGCCGAGCGAGAGCACGCCCAGGCCGACGGCCAGCCAGCCCATGCTGATCAGGATCGCCAGGGACGTCAGGCTGCAACCGACGATGAAGCCCCAGGCCTGTTTGACGCTGATCTGGCCGGCCGGGATCGGTCGCATCGCCGTGCGCGTCACCTGGGCGTCGAAGTCGCGGTCGACGATATCGTTGAAGGCGCAGCCGGCGGCCCGCATCAGGGCGGCGCCGACCAGGAAGGCGAGCAGCAGCCAGGGATTCGGCCACTGGCCTCTCTCGGCCGCCGCGAGCGCGATGCTCTGCCAGCCGGGCAGCATCAGCAGCCAAATGCCGGTCGGCCGGTCGAAGCGGCCGAGCTTCAGCCAGGGGCGCAGGGGCGCCGGCGCATGGCGGTCGACCCAGTTGGCCGGCATGGCGTCGGGAAGAACCGCGGTCATGGGCCTAGCGGGCCAGGCGGCCGTCGGACAGGCAGGAGGGCTCGTAGGGAAACAGCACCGTCGGATCGGGCGCGTCGACACCTTTGCGTTCCGGCTTGGCGGCGAGAGTGTGCAGCAGGTGGCGGATGATCGCCAGGCGCGCGGGCTTCTTGTGGTCGGCGCGCACGCAGGTCCAGGGCGCGGCCGGGTGGTCGGTGCGGCTCAGCATCAGGTCCCGAGCCTGGGTGTATTCGTCCCACTTCTTCTCGGCCACGGCGTCGAGGGGGCTGACCTTGAGCGCCTTCAACGGGTCGCCGCGACGGTCCTTGAGCCGCTTGGCCTGCTCGTCGCGCGAGATGTCCAGCCACAGCTTGACGATGGGAACGCCGTTGGCCGCGATCATCGATTCGACCTTCGGCACGTCGTCGAGAAACTGCGCCTGCTCCTGCTCGGTGGAGAAGCCCATCACCCGCTCGACGCCCGCCCGGTTGTACCAGGAGCGGTTGAAGATCACGAGCTCGCCCGCCGCCGGCAGATGGTCGATATAGCGCTGAAAGAACCACTGGCTGCGCTCCCGCTCGGTCGGCTTCGGCAGGGCCACAACGCGGGTCGAGCGCACAGAAAGATGCTCGGTGATGCGCTTGATGGCCCCGTCCTTGCCGGCGGTGTCTCGCCCTTCGAAAATCACCAGCGCGCGCTGGCCGGTCTCGATGGCCTTGGTCTGGAACCTGACCAGGGCGATCTGAAGGGCTTCGAGCTGTTCGGCATAGTCTTTCATAAGCGCACCCTAGCCCCGCTTAGCCGTCGCACCTAGTGTCCGCCGCATGATCCGCCTGCACGTTCCCGCAGACCTGACCGCCGGCGCCGGCGTCGTGCCGCGCCACGATCAGGCCCACTACCTGACCTCGGTGATGCGGTTGAAGACCGGCGACCCGGTGCTTTTGTTCAACGGCCGCGATGGCGAGTGGCGGGCGACCGTCGGCGAGGTGAGCCGCCGGGGCTGCCTGCTGGCGGTCGAGGCGCAGGTGCGGCCGCAGACGACCAGGCCGGACCTCGAACTGCTGGTCGCCTTGGTCAAGAAGGTGCGGCTGGAAACCATCTGCGAAAAGGCGGCGGAGCTGGGCGCATCGCGCGTGCGCCTGGTCGTCACCCGCCGCACCAACGACGACCGCGCGCGCCTCGATCGCCTGCGCGCCATCGCCGAGGAGGCCGCCGAGCAGACCGGCCGCCTCGACGTGCCGCCGGTCGAGGAGGCGGTGAAGCTGGACAAGCTGCTGGACGCCTGGTCCGACGACCGAAGGCTGATGTTCTGCGACGAAGCCGGTGACGCCCTGCCGGTTATCGAGGCCCTGAAAGATCAGCCTGGAGGACCCTGGGCGGTGCTGATCGGGCCGGAGGGCGGCTTCGCGCCGGAGGAGCGGGAGCGCATCCGGTCGCTTCCCGGCGCCGTGCCCGTCTCGCTCGGGCCTCGCATCCTGCGCGCGGACACCGCGGCGATCTCGGCGCTCACCCTGTGGCAGGCGGCGCGGGGCGACTGGCGTCCTTAACGGACAAGCTGAACCGCACTTGCACTGGCGACAGTTGGCGCCCACCTGCGGCCGGTCTAGAAGGCGACGACCCGTCGGGGAGCGTCCGAGGGATCGTAGAAGCAGGGGACAGCATGGCGCAGACGGATGACCGGCCGCTGACCCTTGACGACCTGGCGGGCTATTTCGCCAAGGGCTGCAAGCCGAGATCCGAATTCCGCGTCGGCGCCGAGCACGAGAAGTTCGGCTTCCGCCTCGATGACCGCCTGCCGCCGCCCTACGAGGGCGACAGCGGCGTCCACGCCCTGATGCTCGGGTTGCAGCAGCGCTTCGGTTGGGAACCGGTGATGGAGGGGCCGACCCTGATCGGCCTGCATCGCGGCGGCGCCAACGTCAGCCTGGAGCCGGGCGGGCAGTTCGAGCTTTCCGGCGCGCCGCTTGCCGACATGCAGGCCATCGACGCCGAGACGCGCGGCCACCTGGACGAAGTGGCCGCCGTCGCCGCCGACCTGGGCCTCGGTTACCTCGCCCTCGGCTTCCATCCGACCGCCACCCGCGAGCAGACGCCGGTGATGCCCAAGGGCCGCTACGCGATCATGCGGCGCTACATGCCCCTGGTCGGCGGCCAAGGCCTCGACATGATGTTCCGCACCTGCACGGTGCAGGCGAACCTCGATTTCGCCTCCGAGGCCGACATGGTGGCGAAGTTCCGCACCAGCCTGGCCCTGCAGCCCATCGCCACCGCCCTGTTCGCCAATTCGCCGTTCCGCGAGGGCAAGCCGACAGGCCTGCTGTCGACCCGCGCCAACGTCTGGACGGACACCGATCCCGACCGTACCGGCATGCTCGACTTCGTGTTCGAGGACGGCTTCGGCTTCGAGTCCTACGCCCGCTACGCCCTGAACGTGCCGATGTATTTCGTGAAGCGGGGCGACATTTACATCGACGTCGCCGGCCAATCGTTCGGCGACTTCATCGACGGCAAACTGGACGCCCGACCGGGCGAGCGGGCGTCGATGAAGGACTGGGCCGACCACGTCACCACCATCTTCCCCGAGGTCCGGCTGAAGTCCTACCTGGAGATGCGCGGCGCGGACTCCGGCCCGGCCGACATGCTGGTCGCCCTGCCGGCTCTGTGGACCGGCGTGCTTTATGACGACGAGGCCTTGGCCGCCGCCTGGGACCTCTGCAAGGGCTGGAGCGCGGAAGACCATGTGACCTCGCGGGGCGAGGCGGCGCGGCATGGATTGAAGGGCAGGGTGGCGGGCCGCTCGATGCGCGATGTCGCGGTCGATCTGGTCGCCATCGCCCGCGAAGGGTTGCAGCGCCGCGGTCTGGGCGAGGAAGCCTTCCTCGCGCCGCTCGAAGCCATCGCCGACAGCGGCGTCACCCAGGCCGAGCGCTGGCTGGAGAAGTTCCACGGGCCGTGGGGCGGCTCCGTGCAGCCGATCTTCGAAGAGGCGGCATACTTCTGATCAGATCGCTCCGACGCCCGAGTAGGGCTTGTCGGGGTCGGGCGAAGCCGGCTCGCTCACCGTCGGTTCCCAGGTCGCTTCCTGGCTGAAGCCGGCGCCGGAATCGGTATGACGCACCACCTCGTCGACGTTCGCGCCGCTGAAGCTGGCGCGCTCATCGCCGGCGATCTCGGTCTCATGAATTTCGACATGGTCGGCGTGGAAAACGATCCGGCCGGCCAGCTGCTGGTACGGCGCTTCCGGGCGGAGGTAGCTGCGGGCGACGTCCTCGACGATCTGGCGGTCGCGCATGATCGTGAAGCAGCGCGCTTCGCCGACCGTCGTGCGGGTCCGGCATTCGCCTTCCTGCAGCACCGCCATCTCCACATCCTTGCGGGGGAAGAAGTAGACCGGCGTTTCATCGCCCTGTCGCAGAACCAGCACGTCGCCGCTGTCGGCCAGCAGATGGCCGGCGAACAGCGCCTGCACGCGGCGGGGGCAGCGGTTGATGGTCGCCGAGGGGGCGAAGGTGTTGAACGGGGCGTCATTCATGGCGCGACTCCTATTTCTTTACCCCGTCAAACGCGTCAGACCGTGGGGGGCTCCTGCACGGCTGCGTGAGGCGCGAAGGGCGCGCGCTAGCCTCGCTTGTGCGCGACGGCGCGGCGTGTTTGTCTGCCCGGCTACAGTGAACGGGGTGGAAACGACCCCGCGCGAGCCATACCCGGGGCGGCTTTTTCCATGAACATCGTGATTCTGATCGGCGTGCTGATCACCGTGGCCACCGGGATTCCGGTGTTCCTGCAGCTGCGGCGGCACCCTCGGGGTCTGGTCGTCCTGTTTTTCGCCGAGATGTGGGAGCGCTTCTCCTATTACGGGATGCGCGGCCTGCTGATCTTCTACCTGACCCAGCATTTCCTGTTCGACGACAAGTTCGCCAATGGCCAGTACGGCTCCTACACGACGCTGGTGTATCTGCTGCCGCTGATCGGCGGCATCCTGGCCGACCGTTATCTCGGCACGCGCAAGGCGGTGGCCTTCGGGGCCCTGCTGCTGGTGGCCGGCCACCTGACCATGGCCGTGGAAGGCCCCTCCGCCAGGCAGGTGCTCGACTACCAGGGCGCCCGCTACGAATTCCAGGTCGACCAGAAGGCCGGCGGGGCCGGCAAGCTGATGATCGGCGGCCAGGGCTACGCCTACGGCCCGGCGGCCGACGGCGGCCTGGCCATCAAGGACCTGCCGGCCGACGCGCCGATCCCCGCCGCCCTGGCCAAGGGCAGCTACGAGCTCAAGGTCGAGGGCCGCGACCAGGGCTACGTCAACATCTTCTACCTGGCGCTGTCGCTGATCATCATGGGCGTCGGCTTCCTGAAGGCCAACATCTCGTCCCTCGTCGGCCAGCTCTACCCGCAGGGCGACCCGCGCCGGGATCCGGGCTTCACCCTCTACTACTACGGCATCAACCTCGGCTCGTTCTGGGCCGCGATCCTCTGCGGCTACCTCGGCCAGACGGTCGGCTGGTGGGCGGGCTTCGGCCTCGCCGGCCTCGGCATGGCGGCCGGCTTCATCGGTTTCGTGCTCGGGCGGCCGCTTCTTGAGGGCAAGGGCGAACCGCCGAACCCGCAGCATCTCAAGCAGCGCGTGGTCGGACCGTTGAACCGCGAAGGCGTGATCTATCTCGGCGCCCTGGTCGGTCTCGGCGTGGTGTTCTTCGTGGTTCAGAAGAACAGCCTGGTCGGCTGGGCGCTGCTCGTGGGGGCCGTCGCCATCCTGACCTACGTCGGCCGCTACATGGTCACCCAGGCTGCCAAGCAGGAGCGCGAGCGCCTGATGCTGGCCCTGACCCTGGTGCTGGGCTCGACGATCTTCTTCACCCTGTTCGAACAGGCCGGCAGTTCGCTCAGCCTGTTCGCCGACCGCAACACCCAGCTCGACCTGATCTCGGCGGCCAAGGTGATTCCGGGCGTGCTGGGCCGCGATCTGTTCTTCGGCACCCAGGCCATGCTGGCCGCGTCGGGACGCGATCCGGCCTCGGTGTGGTTCGTCGACATGGGCTTCACCGCCGCCCAGACGCAGTCGTTCAACGCCGCCTTCATCCTGATGGGCGCGCCGCTGTTCGCCACGCTTTGGACCTCGCTCGGCCGCCGTGGCAAGGACGGCGGGCCGCTGATCAAGTTCGGCCTCGGCCTGCTGCAGGTCGGCCTCGGCTTCCTGGTGATCGTGCTGTTCCAGGGGCTCGTGGACGACGCCTATCGCATGCCGCTGATCATCCTCGGCCTGCTCTATCTGCTGCACACCACCGGCGAACTCTGCCTCTCGCCGGTCGGGCTGTCGGCCACCACCAAGCTCGCGCCGCCGATTCTGATCGCCACCATGATGGCCGTCTGGTTCCTGGCGCAGTCGGGCGGCCAATACCTGGGGGGCTTCATCGCGGCCACGGCCGGGACGGAGACCGTGGGCGGCCAGGTGCTCGACCCGGCCGCGGCCTTCGCCGCCTCGCTGAAGACCTTCAACATCATCGGCTGGGCCGGCGTCGGCTTCGGCGTGCTGTTCCTCGCCCTGTCGCCAGTGATCGGCAAGTGGGCCCACGGCGCCAATGACACGATTGAGCCGCCGACCACCGCGACGGACGGCGAGCGTCAGACCGTGCCGGTAGATCGGGCCTGAAGGCCCGGTTCAGCCGCGGTTCAGCCGGCGAGGTGTACTCTCCGCGATGAAGGAGAGACCTCGATGAAGTCTTTGATGTTGAGCGCCCTGGCCGCTGTCAGCCTGGTCGGCGCCGCCCAGGCGGCGCCCGCGCGTACGCCCGCCGAACCGCAAGCCTCGATCCCGTTCGTGAACCACGGCGCGATCCGCAACTGGCAGGCCCCGGACTCCCAGACGCTGTATGTGCAGGACAATCACAATCGCTGGTACCGGGCGGAGCTGTTCGGCCCGTGCATGAACCTGCCCTACGCCGTCGGCATCCGCTTCGAGACCCGTGGCACGGATCGGCTGGACCGCTTCTCGACCGTGCGCGTCGGCCGCGACCGTTGTCAGATTTCCAGCCTGACCGCGAGCGAGGCGCCGGCCAAGGTCAAGCACGGCAAGTCGTAGGGGTTAGACCGCTACCTTAGGCGGCGTTCGCCGTCCGCCCACACCGGCTGGCGGCGGCGCCGCCATGTCGTCGATCAGCGCAACCGGGCGCGATCAGAACGCCTGGCGTACTCGCACATAGACCCAGCTGTCGAACGGCACGTCGCGGGCTTCGTAGCGATTGAAGGGGGAGCCGCCGCGCGGGCCGGAAAAGATTTCCCGACTGCGGACGACGCTGCGGGCGCTGATGTTCTGCCAGTCGACGCGGATCGTCAGGTTCTGGGTTCGCCGCCACTCCACGAAGGTTTCGAACTGCTCCTCCATGTCGAAGCGGAACACCTCGGCGACGCGGAACACCTTCACGTCGATGGGGGAGAAGTATTTGAAGCCGTAGCTCCACTTGCCGCCCGGAATGTCGTGGATGTAGGCGATGCTGGCCTCGGTCCCAGCCTGGTCGGACAGGCGGCGTTTCTCGCCCGTCGTGGGATCGGTGACCTCGGATTTCACCCAGTCGCCCTTGCCCTCGATGCGTGCGCCGGTGATGCCGAGGCGCTGCAGGGGCAGGGTCAGGTTGATGCTGAGGGCGTGAGCCAGACCCGAGCCGATGTTGCCGGGCGCATCGAAGCCTTCGACGGGGATCACGTCGACCACGTCGTCGTAGCGGGTCTCCTTCAGGGAGACCGTCAAGGCGCCCTTTTCCCAGAAGCGGCGCTCGTAGGAGCCTTCGACCACCCAGGAGCGGTTCGGCTCCAGGTCGGCGTTGCCGGCCTGAACGCGGTTGAGGTCGACCGAGGCCGAGCTGATGAAATCGCCGAAGTCGAGCTGGCCGACCTCGCGCTGCAGGCGGAGGCGAAACTGATGGTTGGCGACCGGATTCCACGTCAGCAGCAGGCGCGGCTTGGGGTAGAAGAACTCCTTTTCCAGATCGGTGTCGCCCGACTGGCTGATGCGCGAGATCTCGAAGCGTGAGCCGGCCTCGACGGTCATCTTATCGGTCGGCCGCCAGGTGGCCGTGCCGAACACCTCTCCGCGCAGCTCCTCCACCTTCACCGAAGCGGCCGGCAGGGCGATGGGCACGCCGCCCTGGCTGAAGCGGGTGTCGCTGTCGAGGAAGTTATAGGCGGATTCTCCGCCACCTTCGAACGACCAGCGGTCGCCGCGCTTGGTGCGCAGCACGCCGCGCACGATGCTTTCGCCCGACGTGGACTCTTCGCCGAAATCGCCGGCCGCCACCTTCGACCGTGTGCCGTAGTCGGTAACCTCGACGCGCTGCAGGGCGACAACCTCCATCTCGCTCGACGCGCCGAGCTTGCGGTCGAAGCGACTGCCCAGTTCGTAGGCGGTCGAGCGATAGCGTTCCGACACATACTCGCTGACGCCGGGGCCGGAGAGGATGTCGGTCGTGACGCTGCGATCGAAGTCGTCCTTGCTGACCACGGCGTTGAGCCGAATCTTGCCGCCGAAGACGGGGCGCTGGATCGCGCCGCGCAGCTGGCCGCCGGTGACGTGATCGTGCATGTCCAGGTCGGCCCGCTGGGCGGGGCCGGAGGCAAAGATCACGGTCTTGCGGCCGTCGGCGGTGTTGTCGGTGCGGTCGCTGATGATCTGGCCGTAGAGCTCGCTTTCCGAAACGCCTTGCCGTCGAGAAATCTGGAATGACGGCAGGTAGCCGACGTAGCCGTCCGGATAGAGGTAGGCGTCGTAGTTGAGCACCTTCTCGATGCTGGCGGTGGTCTTCAGCACCACATTGGCCAGCACCGCGCGGCCCTGCATGTCGATGCCCGGAGCGCCGCCGCGGATGAGCTCGACCCGTTCCACCGAGTCCGACGATACGCGACGCAACACCTGTTCCAGGGTTTCGGTCTTGGTCACGGGCCGGTCGCCGTTGATCAGCACATTGCCGGCCGCGGCGTTGAAGCCGCGCTGCTGATTGCCCTCGCCGCCCGGATCGAAGTTGAAGCCCGGCAGCAGGCGGATCATGTCGAGGGCGGTGACGGGCCGTGCATTGGCGAAGAACGGCGTATCGTAGACGAGGACACCCTGCTGGCCGGCGGCCGTTGTTTCTTGCGCCTGGGCGCCTCCGACGCTGATAAGGAGGGCCCCAGCCACTCCCGCGAAATACCGCCCGCGCATCCAAAACCCCCTGGCACAGCGCAGGCAAGCTGCGGGCGCACGCCTGTAACCGCCAGTTACAAGGGCGTAATGCCTGTTAAATTTCCGCAATTATTACAAGGCGGTAAGGTGGGAAGGGCGACGCGCCCAGGGAAAGCCGCTCTTCCCACCTCGTTCGTCGCAAGGGGCGACACCGGAAAACTACATGCGTAATAATAAACTACAAGGTTAATTTTACGCGAGCGAGGAGGCGTGGGGAATTCAGCCCTGCGGCGCCTTCGTTAGAGGTTGGTTCCGCCCACCGTGAGCCCGCCGATCTTCATCGACGGTTGGCCGACGCCCACCGGTACGCCCTGGCCGGCCTTGCCGCAGACCCCGATGCCGGGGTCGAAGCAGAAGTCGTCGCCGATCATCTGCACGCGGGTCATCACCGAGGGGCCGTCGCCGATCAGGGTCGCGCCCTTCACCGGCGTGGTGACCTTGCCGTCCTCGATCAGATAGGCCTCGGTGCACTGGAAGACGAACTTGCCGTTGGTGATGTCCACCTGGCCGCCGCCGAAATTGGCGCAGTAAAGGCCGCGCTTGGTCGAACGGATCATCTCCTCGCGCGGCGTGTCGCCCCCGAGCATGCCGGTGTTGGTCATACGCGGCATCGGCATGTGGGCGTAGGACTGGCGGCGGCCGTTGCCGGTGGCCTGCAGGCCCATCAATCGGGCGCTCATGCGGTCATGCATGTAGCCCACGAGAATGCCGTCCTCGATCAGGATGGTGCGCGACGTCGGGGTGCCCTCGTCGTCCACGGTCAGCGAGCCCCGGCGGCCGGCGATCGAGCCGTCGTCGAAAATGGTCACGCCCGGGGCGGCCACGCGGTCACCGATGCGGCCGGAGAAGGCCGACAGTCCCTTGCGGTTGAAATCGCCTTCCAGCCCGTGGCCCACGGCTTCGTGCAGCAGCACGCCGTTCCAGCCCGGGCCGATCACCACGTCCATCTCGCCGGCCGGGCAGGGGACGGCCTCGAGGTTGACCAGGGCCTGGCGCAGGGCCTCGTCGACCTGATCCTGCCAGCTTTCCGGCCTCACCCAGGTGTGGAAGCCGGCGCGGCCGCCGGCGCCCGACGAGCCCGTTTCGCGGCGGCCGTCCTTCTCGACGGTCACCTGCACATTGACCCGCACCAGCGGACGCACGTCGCGAATCAACCGGCCGTCGGCGCGCAGAATCTCCACCACGCGGCGCTCGCCGTGCAGGCTGCCCATCACCTGCACGATCCGCGGATCGCGGGCGCGGGCGAAGGCGTCGATCTCCTGCAGCAGGGCGACCTTGTCGGCGAAGGCGGGATCGGAGAGCGGATCGTCCTCGCCGTAGAGCTTGGCGTTGGTCGGACGCGGACCCTCGGCGGCGACGCCCGAGTAGCCGCGGCGGGCCAGCTTGGCGGCGTCGGCGGCGCGGGTGATGGCGGCTTCCGATATCTCGCTGGCATGGGCGTAGCCGGCGGTCTCGCCGGCCACCACGCGAAGGCCGAAGCCTTCGCCGGAATCATAGGAGGCGGTCTTCAGGCGGCCGTCGTCGAAGACGAAGCTCTCGCTCTCGGAGCGTTCAAGGAACAGTTCGCCGTCGTCGGCGCCGGCCAGGGCGTCGCCGAGCAGGGCGCGCGCACGTTCAGGATCGACGCCGGCGGCGTCCAGCAGGGAGGGGGCGGTGATCGGAGCGTTCATGCTCAGACAGATAGGCGCGCGACCCTGGTCCGTCGAGCGCGCCGGAGGGTCTCGACGTCTGACGGTCGATCAGGAAGCGTATTCGCCGCGCTTGAACTCGTCGAGCACGCCGGCGCTGGCGCGCCACGCGCCGCGGAAACCCAGCGACCCGAGGAAGGCGATCGCCACGGCGGGCGCGAGCAGGATGGTGTCGAGCAGACGCATGAAAGCCTCTCCAGCCAAGGGGGAGCGAGTCCCCATGGCAACGCTTAGATAGTGAGAAGGTTCAATGACGCCACGATGACGGCGTCGAATCTTGGTCGGGTTTTCTGGGTTAATTGCAGCGGCGCCACAGTCGAACCTCGCCTCGATACCCCTGCGATGGACACGCGAACGGTTCAAATTGTCGCAGGTTCCCAGGTTTTTTCAAAAAATGCGAAATATTAAGCCTAAGCCCCGATCCTCCCCGCCGCGCGTCGCCTGAACCTCAAACAGAGGAGGTGCGGCGCATAAGGGTTGAGGGGTTTTTCATGCGTAACTCGATGTTCGCCTCGGCGGCGCTCGCCGTTCTTGCTTTCGCCGGCCACGCCTGGGCGCAGGACGCCGGCGGCGCGACCGAGCTCAGCGAGGTGGTGGTTACCGGCGAAAAGGCCGAACGCCCCCTCAAGGACACCCAGACCAGCGTGGCGGTGACCACCGATCGCCGCATCGAGCGCGAGGCGATCCAGAGCCTCAGCGAAGTCTTCAACCGCACGGCCAATGTCGCCGAGACCTTCGGCTCGCAGGGCATGACCATCCGCGGCGTCTCCAACGGCGGGGTGTCCGGCGCCGGCGATGCGCCGCTGTCGACCGTCTATATCGATGGCGCTCCCATGCCGAGCGGAGTGCTGTTCAACAGCCCGACAAGCGCCTGGGACGTGCGGCAAATCGAAATCTTCCGTGGCCCCCAGTCGACCCTGCAGGGGCTGAACGCCCTGGCCGGGGCCGTGGTGCTGCGCACCCAGGAGCCGACCTACGATTGGGATTGGCGCGCCCGCGTGATGCTCGCCGACCCGCAGGACGCCTCCTATGCCGTCGCCGGCGGCGGCCCGATCGTCGCCGATCAACTGGCCTTCCGCATCTCGGCGGAAAAGCGCGAATCCGAAGGTTTCATCCGCAACACCACGCGCAACACGGCCGAGGATCCGCTCGACGTCCTGACCGTGCGGACCAAGCTGCTGATGGAGCCGGCCGGCGCTCCGGGCCTCAAGGTCCAGCTTGGCTACACCTACTTCAAGATGCAGGGGGCCTATCAGTACGTCTACGCCCGCACGGATGTGGCCGACCCCTATGACCAGCGGGTCTCGACCGACAACCGGCGGAACGGCAGTGACAACGAGACCGACATTCTCAGCGCCGAAGCCAGCTACGCCCTCTCCGATCGTCTGACGCTGAACGGCGTCTCCACCTTCAGCAAGGTGGACAACTTCCTCGAGTTCGACGGCGACAACACTCCTCAGGACCGCGCTTGGGGCGCCGGCGGCTCGAAGTACACCACCTTCACCCACGAGCTGCGCCTCAACTACAAGGGCGAGCGCGCCAATGGGCTGCTCGGCGTCTTCTATTACGACCGCGAGCAGCTGGCCGACACCGGCAGCCGCACCGAGATCGCGACGCCGACGTCCACCATCGCGCAGTTGCTCGTTCAAGGCGGTCTGCCTCCGGCCAACGCCAATGCGCTGGCCGCCAGCTATGTGCGCGCCCTGCCGGTGGTGCCGGTCGACTACAAGGTCAATGCGCCGCTCAACGTGAAGACCTACGCCCTGTTCGGCGACGGCGCCTGGAAGGCCACAGACCGTCTGTCGATCCTCGGCGGCTTCCGCTGGGATCACGAGGAGAACGATATCGAGGTCCACCAGACGGCGGCCTTCGCCGGGACCTATCCCAACCCCGCCGCCTTCGGCGCCCCGGGCAGCCTGCTCTATTTGACCATCGCCCGCATCAACCAGGCGGTGGCCGGCTACGTGGCCCAGGCCGGCTCCAACGCGCCGCCGGCCTCGCGCGACTTCGACGCCTTCCTGCCGAAGGTCGGGGTGCGCTACGATTTCACGGACGCGCTGAACGCGGCGTTCGTCGTCCAGCGCGGCTATCGCTCGGGGGGATCCAGCTTCAACGCCGCCCGCTCGCAGGTCGTCGCCTACGATCCGGAATACACTTGGAACTACGAAGCCTCGCTGCGCTCGGCCTGGCTCGGCGGCGCCCTGACGGTGAACGCCAACGCCTACTACGTCGACTGGCGCGATCAGCAGGTGACCGTGAACTACGGGCTCGGCATGTACGACTACAACACGGTCAACGCCGGCAAGGCCCATCTCTACGGCGCGGAGCTCGAAGCCAGCCAACGGGTCTCGAACGCATTCAACTGGTACGGGTCGCTCGGCTATTCGAAGACCGAGTTCGACGACTTCCGTCTCGCCGGATCGCTCAGCGACCTTTCGGGTTCCGAGTTCGCCTATGCCCCCCGCTGGACGGCCGTGCTCGGCGGCGACTGGCGCTTCGGCGGCGGCTTCGTCGGCAACCTCAACGCCAGCTATCGCAGCAAGGTGTTCAGCATCGTCGGAGAGAACCAAGCGGCCAGCCAGGTCGGCGCCCGCACCATCGTCAACGGCCGCTTCGGCTATGACACCGGCCGATGGGGGCTCTACCTCTACGGCAAGAATCTGCTGGACGAGGAATACGCCCAGCAGCAGCGGTCGACGGCGCCGCTGGCCATCCTCGGCGCGCCGCGGGTGATCGGCGCGCAGCTCGAGGCGCGCTTCTAGGCGCGCGGTCGAGCGTCAAAGAAACGGCAGGTCGTCGCGCATCGGGTCGTGGCCCCAGTTCATCAGGGCGTGGCGCCAGCGGGACGACCAGGGGGCGCGCATCGGCCGACCGGGGCGGTGGCGGCGCACGAAGCCGATGACCTTGCGCATGTGGGCGTAGTCCGCGTCGTCCAGCGCGTCGTCCGATCTGGCCAGAATGGCGATGATTCGGCGGGCCGATTGGCGGCCGACCGATTCCGCCTCGCCAGGGCGCGTGAAGCCCACGCGGCGGCTGTCGTCGGTTTCCAGGAAGGCCGCGATTTCCGCGGCGGACATGTTCACCACCGCCGTGAACGCGCGCCGAATTTGCGCTCTATCGGGGCTCGACTGCTTCGCGGCCATCATCTTCCGCCGGTTGAGTGAGACTTTGTAGCGTTTGGAGGCGCCTCTAGCGCCTTGGCAAGCCTTGGCGTTCCGCGTATGGACCCCTCAAGGCGGCGAGGGTGGGGTACCCGCTCGCGCGCTCAGACGTCAGGCGAGGCGGTCCAATTGTCCGGATCGTCCCCTGCTGAACGGACCGTGAGGGATATGAAGGCGCAGTTTTCGGGGATGCGGCGGCGGGCGACGGCTCTGGCCGCGGCTTGCGCGGGTATGGCTTTTAGTGGCGCGGTTTACGCCCAGGAGCTGATGGGGCAGCCCACGCCGGGCGGTATCGGTCTGCAGCCGGCGGCGGCGCCCCTGAAGCATGACGCGCACTTCTTCCACGACGTGATCCTGATGCCGATCATCACGTTCATCACCCTGCTGGTGCTGGGCCTGCTGATCTACATCATCGTGCGCTTCAACAAGCGCGCGAATCCGGTTCCGGCCAAGTTCACGCACAACACCACCGTCGAGATCGTCTGGACCGTTCTGCCGGTCCTGATTCTGATGTTCATCGCGGTGTTCTCGTTCAAGCTCCTGTTCGCCTACCACGACACCCCGAAGGCCTACATGACGGTCAAGGCGACCGGCTATCAGTGGTACTGGGGCTACGAATATCCCGACCAGAAGATTTCCGAGGAAATCTCGGGCCTGCTGCCGGAAGAAGAAGCCAAGGCCAAGGGCGTGCCCTTCCGCCTGGCGGCGACCACTCCGCTGGTGGTGCCGGTCAATCAGGTCGTCCGCGTGCAGGTCACCGGCGCCGACGTGATCCACTCCTTCGCCCTGCCGGCCTTCGGTCTGAAGGTCGACGCCGTTCCGGGCCGCCTGAACGAGCAATGGTTCAAGGCCGAGAAAATCGGCACCTTCTACGGCCAATGCTCGGAACTGTGCGGTGTCGACCACGCCTTCATGCCGATCGAGATCAAGGTCGTCAGCCAGGCCGATTTCGACGCCTGGGTCGCCTCCAAGACCGCGCCGCCGGCGCCGGCCGAGGCCGCCCCCGCCGCCGCTGCTCCGGCTGAAACTCCCGCTCCGGCTGCGGCCCCCGCCGCCGCGCCCGCCGCCTAAGTTCAAGGTAAGAGACCGATGGCCACCGCCGCCGCTCACGATCACGATCATCACGATCACGACCACAAGCCCAGTTTCTTTGTCCGTTGGTTCTTCTCGACCAACCACAAGGACATCGGCACGCTCTACATCCTGTTCGCCATCATGGCCGGGATCGTGGGCGGCGCCCTGTCGGGCCTGATCCGCGCCGAGCTCGCCGAGCCGGGCATCCAGATCTTCAAGGAAGGATCCTGGCTGGCCCAGACCGGTTTGGTCGAAGCCTCCAAGCACGGCTATAACGCCGTGGTCACCGCCCACGCCCTGATCATGATCTTCTTCATGGTCATGCCGGCGATGATCGGCGGCTTCGGCAACTGGTTCGTTCCGATCATGATCGGCGCGCCGGACATGGCCTTCCCGCGGATGAACAACATCTCGTTCTGGCTGCTGGTCGCCGCCTGGGTGCTCATGCTGACGTCGATGTTCGTCGACGGCGGTCCGGGCCGGGGCTTCGGCGGCGGTTGGACGGCCTATCCGCCGCTCTCGACCACCGGCCACGCCGGGCCGGCCATGGACTTCGCGATCTTCGCCCTGCACGTCGCGGGGGCGAGCTCGATCCTCGGCGCGATCAACTTCATCACCACCATCTTCAACATGCGCGCGCCGGGCATGACCCTGCACCGCATGCCGCTGTTCGTCTGGTCGGTGCTGATCACCGCCTTCCTGCTGCTGCTGTCGCTGCCGGTTCTGGCGGGCGCCATCACCATGCTGCTGACGGACCGCAACTTCCACACCCACTTCTTCGACCCGGCCGGCGGCGGCGACCCGATCATGTACCAGCACCTGTTCTGGTTCTTCGGTCACCCCGAGGTGTACATCCTGATCCTGCCCGGTTTCGGCATGATCTCGCACATCGTGGCCACCTTCTCGAAGAAGCCGGTGTTCGGTTACCTCGCCATGGCCTACGCCATGGTCGCCATCGGCTTCGTCGGCTTCGTCGTGTGGGCGCACCACATGTACACCGTCGGCATGAACATCAATCTGCGCGCCTACTTCGTGGCCGCGACGATGGTCATCGCGGTTCCGACCGGGGTTAAGATCTTCAGCTGGATCGCCACGATGTGGGGCGGCTCGCTGGACTTCAAGACGCCGATGCTGTGGGCGATCGGCTTCATCTTCTTGTTCACCGTCGGCGGCGTGACCGGCGTGGTGCTCTCGAACGCCGGCATCGACTACTCGCTGCACGACACCTACTACGTGGTGGCCCACTTCCACTACGTGCTGTCGCTCGGCGCCGTGTTCGCCATCTTCGCGGGCTTCTACTACTGGTTCGAGAAGATGTGGGGCGTGCGCTACAACGAGTTCCTCGGCACGCTGCACTTCTGGATCACCTTCATCGGCGTGAACCTGATCTTCTTCCCGCAGCACTTCCTCGGTCTGCAGGGCATGCCGCGCCGCTACGTCGACTATCCGGAAGCCTTCACCCAGTGGAACAAGCTGTCCACCGACGGCTACATGATCACCGCCTTCGGGGTGGTCGTGTTCCTGGTCATGCTCGCCGAGGCGGCCGTCCGCCGTCGTCCGGCCCGGGCCAATCCGTGGGGCGAGGGCGCCACGACGCTGGAATGGACGCTGCCTTCGCCGCCGCCGTTCCACCAGTTCAACGAGCTGCCGGTCATCAAGGCCGACAGCCACCACTGAGTACCTTCGCCCCCGTTCGGTCAGCCTTGTTGCAAGGAGGTCCGGCCGGGGGCGTCGCATTTTGCTGAAAGGCGCGGCCTCGTTCGCTAGAACGCGTGGATGCCGCGACCCAAGACCATGACCGACGCCGCCATCGCCCCAGTGGGATCGTCCGCTTCATCGCCCGCCGCCGCTCGGCCGGCGCGCTGGCAGGACTATGTCCAGCTGCTGAAGCCGCGCGTCATGTCGCTGGTGGTGTTCACCGCCCTCACCGGGCTGGTCGCCGCCCGCACCCCGATCAATCCGGTGATCGCCGCCATCTCGGTGCTGTGCGTCGCCGTCGGGGCCGGCGCCTCCGGCGCGCTGAACATGTGGTTCGACGCCGATATCGACGCGGTGATGAAGCGCACCCGCACCCGCCCGGTCGCTTCAGGCAAGATACAGGGCGCCGAGGCCCTGACGCTGGGCGTGGTGCTCAGCCTGTTCGCCGTGATGCTGATGGGCATGGCCGCCAACTGGCTGGCCGCGGGCCTGCTGGCCTTCACCATCCTGTTCTACGCCGTGGTCTACACGATGTGGCTCAAGCGCTCGACGCCGCTCAACATCGTCATCGGCGGCCTCGCCGGCGCTTTGCCGCCGGTGATCGGCTGGGCGGCGGTCACCGGCGCGACGCCGTTCAACGCCTGGCTGATGTGCGCCATCATCTTCATGTGGACGCCGCCCCATTCCTGGGCGCTGGCGCTCTACACCAGCGAGGATTACGCCCGCGTCGGCGTGCCGATGCTGCCCGTCGCCAAGGGGGCCAGGAACACCCGCCTGCAAATCCTGCTCTACAGCCTGGTCTTCGTGCCGATCGCCATCGCCCCCGCCTTCACCGGCCTCGGCGGCGCGCTCTATCTGGCGGTCTCCAGCCTCGGCGGCCTGGGCTTCCTGCTGATGGCCTGGCGCGTGTTCCGCAGCCGCGCCGGCGACGCCCCGGACGACCGCCGCGACGACGGGCTCTATGACGTCAAGGCCGGCGCCAAGGACGCGCGCAACCTGTTCGCCTATTCGATCCTCTACCTGTTCAGCCTGTTCGCGGTGCTGTTGGTCGAGGCGGCCGCCGGCTGGCCGGCGCTGAACATGCTGGCCGGAGTTGTCCGATGAGCGATCCCAAGCGCGAAAGCGAAGAGTTCGCCAAGGCGCGGCGCGGCCGCAACATCGCGCTTGGCGTGGCTCTGGGCGTTTTCGTGATCCTGGTGTTTGTCGTCAGCTTCTACCAGATGAGCCGCGGCACGCCCGCCGGCCACTTCTGAGGGCGCCATGTCCGACTCTCTCGCCCCTTCGCCCCGCAACGGCCGACTGGCTCTGATCCTCGTCGGCGTGTTCGTCCTGATGGTCGGCGCCGCCTTCGCCGCCGTGCCGCTCTACAAGATGTTCTGCCAGGCGACCGGCTTCGACGGCGCCGTGCGCAAGGCCGAGGTCGCGCCGACCACGGTGCTGAACAAGACGGTCGACGTACGCTTCGACACCAACGTCCGCGGCCTGCCCTGGGCGTTCACCGCCGACCAGCTGAGCCAGACGATCAAGATCGGCGACACGGGTCTCGCGTTCTTCAAGGTGACCAACAAGGGAACCAAGCCGTGGACCGGCCGCGCCTCCTACGGCGTGGTGCCCGAATCGGCCGGAGCCTATTTCCAGAAGCTCGAATGCTTCTGCTTCACGGATCAGACGATCCAGCCGGGCGAGACCAAGGAATTCCCGGTCGTCTATTTCGTGGACCCGCGCTACGCGGAAGACTTCGAAACCAAGGGCAAGGCCGAGATCACCCTGTCCTACACCTTCTTCCCCACCGACGAGGACGCAGCGACCACGGCGGCGGCGGAAAAGGCCCAAGAAACTGAGCAAGCGAAGCGCGTCGCAGCGGTTCCGCCTCTTGGCGGAAGCGCGGCGGCGAGGCTATAGCACGAGCGTATTCATCCACGGGCCCGGCCCGTGGCGAGCGAGGGGACGAAAGAGGCTCATGGCCCAAGGCGTGAAGCACGACTACCACCTGGTGAACCCGAGCCCGTGGCCCCTGTTGGCCTCGGTGTCGGCCACCGTGATGTTCATGGGCCTGGTGGTCTGGATGAAGGGCGCCCTGGGCATCGAGAAGGGCCAGTGGTGGCTCTTCGCGACCGGTCTGGTCGGCCTGCTGGCCGTCGCCACCCTCTGGTGGGCCGACGTGATCAAGGAAGCCAACCAGGGCGATCACACCCCGGTGGTCTCCATCGGCCTTCGCTACGGCATGATCATGTTCATCGCCTCGGAGGTGATGTTCTTCGTGGCGTGGTTCTGGATCTTCTTCGAGATGGCCCTGTTCCATGAGCATCGCACGCTCTCGGCCATCGCCGAGGTGCGCGACGCCTGGGCCGCCTGGCCGCCCAAGGGCGTCGAGCTGGTTCCCGCCTGGCACCTGCCGCTGGTCAACACCCTGACCCTGCTGCTCTCCGGCACCACCGTCACCTGGGCGCACCACGCCCTGCAGCAAGGCGACCGCAAGGGCGCCAAGTTCGCCCTGATCCTGACCGTCGCCCTCGGCGTCCTGTTCACCTCGATCCAGGCCTACGAGTACAGCCACATCCTGCACGAGAACGCCTTCTTCTCGGAAGAAGCCACCAACTCGGGCCTCTACGGCTCGGCCTTCTTCATGGCCACGGGCTTCCACGGCTTCCACGTGCTGCTGGGCACCATCTTCCTGCTGGTCTGCCTGCTGCGCCTGATGGGCGGCGGCTTCACCCCGAAGCAGCACTTCGGCTTCGAAGCGGCGGCCTGGTACTGGCACTTCGTGGACGTGGTGTGGCTCTTCCTGTTCGCCTTCATCTACGTGATCTTCGGCACGTCCGGTCACTAAGGTGTCGTCATCGCCGGCGAAGCCCTATCTCGCGGGCCTCGCCGGCCGCTGCCCCAACTGCGGGCAAGGCCGGCTCTTCGCCGGCTTTTTGCGTATCGGGCCGGCCTGCGACGGCTGCGCCTTTCCTTTGGCCAAGGCCGATTCCGGCGACGGTCCGGCCGTGTTCATCATCATCGTCGGCTTCCTGATGGCTTTCGGCTCCCTGTTCGTCGACGTCGCCTATCACCCGCCCGTCTGGGTGCACCTGGCGGTCCTCCTGCCGCTGACCGTGCTGCTCTGCGTCGCCCTGTTGCGGCCGATGAAGGGGCTGCTGGTCGCCGCCCAGTTCCACAATCACGCCTCGGAGGCTGGTCGTGGCGACGTCTGAGGCCAATCCGCGCGGCTTCCCGGTCGGCCTGACTATCGCGGTCGCCATCTGCCTGGGCATCCTGCTGGTCCTTGGCGGCTGGCAAATGAAGCGCCTGGCCTGGAAGGAAGACCTGCTCGCCCGCATCGCCGCGCTGCAGTCCGCGCCCGCCCAGCCGCTGGAGGCCGTGCTGGCCAAGGCCGCGGCCGGCGGGGACGTCGACTTCACCCGCGTGAGCGTCGATTGCCCCGGCCTGGCCAAGGCGCCCTTCGCCGAGCTCTACGCCCTGCGCGACGGCGAGGCCGGCTCGCGCATCGTCTCGGCCTGCGCCCTGCCAGCCGGTGGGGCTTACGACAGCGTGCTGATCGACCGCGGCTTCGTGGCCGACACCATCAGCGCCCGCCCGCCGGTGGACGCCGCCGACCGCACCCCGCTCCGCATCGTCGGCGTGCTGCGCAAGCCAGACCCGCGCAGCTGGGCCGCTCCGGCGGACGATCCGGCCCACCGCCGCTTCTACACGCGCGACGCGGCCGCCATGGCCGGCCCCCTGGGCGCCGCCAGGCCCGCGCCGCTGTTCCTGCTGGCCGAGACCGCCAGCAATCCGGAGTGGGCGGCCTTGGTCCCCGCGCCGGTCCCCGCCGACATTCCGAACCGGCATCTCGAGTACGCCCTGACCTGGTTCGGCCTTGCCGCGACCCTGGCCTGCGTCTATGCCGCCATGCTCTGGCGCAGGCTGCGACCCGCGCCCGCACCAAAGGCCTGACGATTTTCCGATGAACTACGTCTCCACCCGCGGCCGCGCGCCGGCGATCGGCTTTCTCGACGCGGTTCTCGCCGGACTGGCGCCCGACGGCGGCCTCTATGTGCCCGAGACCTGGCCGACCTTCACCCGTGAGGAAATCGCCGCCTTCGCCGGCCGCCCCTACGCCGAGGTCGCCGCGGCCGTGATCGGCAAGTTCGCCGACGGTGAGATCGAGCCGGACGTGATCGACCAGCTGTGCAGCGAGGCCTACGCCAGCTTCACCCATGCCGCCGTCACGCCGGTCAAGCAACTGACCGACGGTCTGTTCCTGCTCGAGTTGTTCCACGGCCCGACCCTGGCCTTCAAGGACGTGGCCATGCAGCTGCTCGGGCGGCTCTACGACCACGTGCTCGCCCAGCGCAACCAGTCGATGACCATCGTCTGCGCCACCTCGGGCGACACCGGCGGCGCCGCCGTCGAGGCGTTCCGCGGCCGCTCCAACGCCCGCATCGTCGCCCTCTTCCCCGAAGGTCGGATCAGCGAGGTCCAGCGCCGGTTCATGACCGCCGCCACCGAGTCCAACGTCCGCTGCGTGGCCGTGCAGGGCACATTCGACGACTGCCAGGCGATCCTGAAGGACAGCTTCGCCGACGACGACTTCCGCACCGCCGTGCGGTTGTCCGGCGTCAATTCGATCAACTTCGCCCGCATCGCGGCGCAGTGCGTCTACTACTTCACGGCCGCCGCGGCCCTGGGCGCGCCGCACCGCGAGATCGCCTTCGCCGTGCCGACCGGCAATTTCGGCGACGCGTTCGCCGGCTATGTCGCCAGGACCATGGGCCTGCCGATCTCGCGCATCGTGGTCGGCACCAACGATAACGACATCATGGCCCGCGCCTTCGAGGAAGGCCGCTACGCCCGAGGCCAGGTGGCGCACACCACCTCGCCGGCCATGGACATCCAGATCGCCTCCAACTTCGAGCGTCTCTACTTCGAGTGTGTTCGCCGCGATGGTCTGGAGACGGCGCGCGCCTTCCAGGCCTTCGCCGAAACCGGCGTGCTCGATCTGCCGCCCGCCGCCTTCGCCGCCATGCGCGACCTGTTCCGCGGCGTCTCGGTCAACGAGAACGAGGTGGCCCGCACCATGGTCTCGGTGATGAACGAGACGGGCGAGATGATCGACCCGCACACCGCGGTCGGCGTCGCCGCCGCCCGCCGCGCCGGCCCGCCGACCCCGGCCACGCCGCTGGTGGTTCTGTCGACCGCCCACCCGGCCAAATTCCCCGAGACGGTCACGCCCACGCTCGGCGAAGCCCCGCGCATGCCCCGCGGCGTCGCCGACCATTCGGATCGCTCGGAGCGCTTCGATCGCCTGCCGGCCGATGCCGAAACGGTGAAGGCTTACGTCCGGGCCTTCGCCGCGAATTGACCGCCCGGCTGCATACCCTCGCCAACGGCGTCCGGGTGCTCTGCGATCCGATGCCGGGCCTGGAGACCCTGGCCCTGTCCGTCGTCGCCGGCCGGGGCGCCCGCAGCGAAGACCCCGCCCGCAACGGCTGGTCGCACCTCCTCGAACACATGGTGTTCAAGGGCGCGGGCCGACGCTCGGCGCGCGACATCGTCGAGGCGGTGGAGGCCGAGGGCGGCAGCGTCAACGCCGCGACCGGCTATGAGCGGACCAGCTTCCAGATCCGCGCCCTGGCGGGCGGGGTGCCGCTGGGGCTTTCGGTCTGCGCCGACCTGGTGCTGCGCCCGACGCTCGACGCCGGAGACCTGACCAAGGAAAAGGCCGTCATCGCCCAGGAGATCGCCGAGGCCGCCGATACGCCCGACGACCTGGTGTTCGATCTCGCCCAGGGCGCGGCCTTCGCCGGCCAGCCGCTGGGCCGACCAATCCTCGGCTCGGTCGAGACCCTGGAGCCGGCCGACGTCGCCGCCCTCGCCGAGTGGCGCGCCGATCTCTACGCCCCGGACCGGCTGGTGGTCAGCGCCGCCGGCGCCGTCGACGAGGACGAACTGTTGCGCCTGGCCGAGGCCGAGTTCGGCCATCTCGCCGCCGTCGCCGACCGCCCCCCGCCGGACGCCGCCGTCTTCACCGCCGGTCACGCCGGCGAGTCGCGCCGTCTGGAGCAGGCCCACGTCGTGCTGCTGCTGGCCGCTCCCGGCGCACGCGATCCCGACTACTTCGCCCTGCGCATCTTCGCCGAGGCCCTGGGCGGGGGGATGTCCTCCCGCCTGTTCCAGGAAGCGCGAGAGGCGAGGGGCCTCGCCTACGCCATCGACGCCTATGCCGAAACCTACGCCGATGTCGGCCTGCTCGGCATCTACGCCGGCTGCGCGGCGGGTGACGCCGCCGAGCTGGCCCGCGTCGCGGCGGGCGAGCTGAAGGCCCTTGCGGCCGACATTCATGAGGCGGAGCTGGCCCGCGCCAAGGCGCAGCTGAAGGCCGCCCTGTTCATGGCCCGCGAGCAGCCCCTGCACCGCGCCGAGGCCGCCGCCGGTCAGGCGCTGTTGTTCGGCCGTCCGTTCGGCCCAGGTGAACTGGCCGCGGCCATCGACGCGGTGACTTCGGCCGACATCGCCCGCCTCGGTGAGCGTTTGCTGGAACCGCGGGCCAGCGCGGGCGCTGTGCTGGGCGCGAAATCGGCGCTGAAGGCCGCGGGCGTGTTCGATCGCGCATTGTTCGGCTAGTCTGTCCGCTGAACGCCTCGGCCGTCGGGAGCCCTGCTTGGCCCTGCTTGATTGGACATCCGCCACGGAGCCCCCGGTTCTCCAGGGCGATGGCGTGCGTCTGCGCCTGCCGCGCTGGGGCGACTACCGGTCCTGGCGCGCCCTGCGCGAACAGTCGCGCGATTTCCTGCAGCCGTGGGAGCCGAGCTGGGCGCCCGACGACCTGACCAAGCTCGCCTTCCGCCGGAGGCTTGCGGCCTATCGTCGCGAACTCGATCTCGGCGAGGCCTACGCCTTCTTCATCTTCCGCCAGGACGACGCCTTGGTGGGGTCTCTCCGCCTGTCGAACGTGCGGCGCGGCGTCAGCCAGACCGCCACGCTCGGCTATTGGATCGGCGAGCCGTACAAGCGCCGGGGCTATATGTCGGCGGCGGTGAAGACGGTGCTGCGGTTCGCCTTCGGACCGCTCGGCCTGCACCGCGTGGAGGCCGCCTGCATCCCCGATAATCACGCCTCGGCGAATCTTTTGCTGAAGGCGGGGTTTGACGAGGAGGGATATGCCCAGGGTTATCTGAAAATTAACGGCGAATGGAGAGACCATCGCCTGTTCGGGATACGCTCACACGGCGGGATGTGATCGGCTGAACAAGAGGGCGCCGCTGCACGGCGCGGAACCGGACGGCATGTCGCTGCCGCAGTCGAATAACCGCTTCTGGGACGCGGCCATGGTGCTTGAGGCGCTGGGGGCCGCCGAGACCCTGCTGTGGACCTGGGAGCCGGGCGAGGATCGCCTGCGCCTGTCGGGCGCCGCCAAGACCATGGGACTGGGTCCGCTCGCCCCGGAGTGCTCGTCCACCGCCTTGCGCGCCTTGGCCCTGCCGCACGAGCGCGCCCTGGCGGAGGATTTGCTGCGCGTGCGCGAGCCAGGCTCCCCGATCGACGTGCGCCTGACCATGCGCGGCGGCCAGGCCTGCCTGTGGCGCGGAGTCTGGCTGGAGGATGGCGTTCGCGCCGCCGGGGTCGCCGCCCTCGAATCGCGCTTCATCCCGGCCGACAGGGACGCCCTGACCGGTCTCTTGGCCCGCCGCAGCTTCCTGGCCGCCGCCCGCGAACGCCTGCAGCGCGCCGGCCGCCACGTGCTGGTCACCGCCGACCTCGACCGCCTGAGCCGCCTCAACGACGCCCTGGGCCATGAGCGCGCCGATCTGGTGCTGGCCGCGCTCGGCTCGCGCCTCGCCGCCGCCTTTCCGGAAGACGCCGTGGCCGGCCGCGTGGGCGAGGACGAGTTCGCGGTGCTGATCGATCCTGTCCGCTGTCCGGCCGCCTCGGAGACGCTTCGGACGGCGCTGGAGAAGCCGCTGCGCATCGCGGGCTTCGACATCCACCCGACGCTGTCCATCGGGGCCGTCACCGCCGATGGAGGCGAGGATGCGCCGGAGGCCGCCGAGCTGCTGCGTCGCGCCGAGCTGGCGGTCGAGGCGGCCCGTTCAGGCGGCCCCGGCGGCGTCGCCGCCTATGGACGCACCCTGGAGAGCGACGGCCTTTCGCGGCTGGCCCTGGAAAGCGATCTGCGCGGGGCGATCAATCGCGGCGAGATCGGCCCCTTCTACCAGCCGGTGGTGCGCCTGGCCGACGGCGCGCTCTATGGCTTCGAGGCCCTGGCGCGCTGGCGCCACCCCCGCCGCGGCGTCATCCCCCCGGACGACTTCCTGCCGCTGGTCGAGGAAATGGGCCTGATGGCCGATCTCGGCCGCTACATGCTGCGCGCCTCCAGCGCCCAGATCGCGGCCTGGCGTCAGCGCCACCCCGCAGCCGGCGACCTCAGCGTGGCGGTGAACCTCTCGGCGGGCGAGATCGAGGGGCCGGACCTGATCGCAGACGTCACCCAGGTGATGGCCGAGCACGACCTGCCTCCAGGCGCTTTGCGGCTGGAGGTCACCGAGAGCGACATCATGCGCGATCCGGATCGCGCCGGCGCCGTGCTCGCCGCCCTGCGCAGGGCCGGAGCGGGCCTGTCGGTCGACGACTTCGGCACCGGCCACTCGGCCCTGTCCTACCTGTCGCGCCTGCCGTTCGACACGCTGAAGATCGACCGCTACTTCGTGAAGACCCTGACCACGCACGAGGCCTCGGCCAAGATCGTCCGCTCGGTCGTGGGACTCGGCCGCGAACTGAACATGAAGGTGGTCGCCGAGGGGGTGGAGAACGCCGGCCTCGCCGAACGCCTGCTCAATCTCGGCTGCGACTATGGCCAGGGTTACGGCTACGCCCCCGCGCTCTCACCTTCGGAAGCCGAGGTCTATCTCAACGAAGCCTACGCCGACGGCGCCGCCCCGCTGCGCAAGCACGCCTAAGGCCTGTAGAGGCCAGATGAGGTCATGGCGTCGGTAGACCCCTTTCCTGGTCGCAAATGGAACCTAAGCCTTGGCGCGAGCCTTCCTTCGGCATGTGCCTGACCCCGCTTGAGCTCCCGCAGCCGCCGTCCTCCCGTCGCCCCCGCCCATCGCAACGCCTGACCGCGCTCTCAGCCGTGCTGGGCGTGCTGATCCTCGTCGGCGGATGCGACCGCGTGGGCTCGTCGTTCGGGGAGGGGCCGCCCGCGGTCTCGGCCGGGGCGCTGAAATCCGCCGCCGAGGACCCGGCGGTGCGCAAGTTCTACGAGGCGCGCCAGTGGCGGGCGGCTTGGTCGAAGCGCGACGCCGCCGCGCTGCTCGATGCGCTCAAGGACGCGCCCCGCCATGGCCTGGACGGCTCGCGTTTCACCGGCCTGATCCGCGAGGCGAGCAACCCGGCCGAGCGGGACGCCGAACTGACCCTGGCGGCGCTCAACTACGCCGAGGCCCTGGCCCGAGGGGCGGTCGATCCGCGCAAGCTGTTCAAGGTCTACGCCATCGAACGACCGTCGACCGACATCGTCGGCGGTCTGGCCGAAGCCCTGCGGACCCACGACGTGGAGCGCTGGGTCGAGGGACTGGCGCCGCAGGACGATGAGTATCGCGCGCTATCCGACGCCTACATCGCTTACCACGACCTGGCCGCCGATCCGATCACCGGCGGGCCGCCCTTGCAGCCCGGCGACGGCGGGGCGCGGGTGGACGCGGTCGCGGCCTGGCTGCACGGCGGGGGTTACCTGCCGGCGGAGGCGACGGTGAGGAACGCGGCTTTCGACGATCGGTTGGCGGGGGCGCTGCGGAACCTCCAGAGAGCCGCCAAGCTGCCGGTGACCGGTCAGCCGGACGAGGCGACCCTCAAGGTGATGAACGACGCCACGGCGTTGCGAGCAAAGCGGCTGGCGGTCAACCTCGAGCGGCGGCGCTGGCTGCCGAGGGAGGTTCCCGACACCCGGATCGACGTCAACATCGCCTCGGCCGAGATGGTCTATCTGCACGACGGCGCGTCGGTCTGGGCCAGCCGGGTGGTGGTCGGCGATCCGGACTCCGAGCGCCAGACCCCGCAACTGCTCGGCGCCTTCGACCAGCTGGTGGTGAACCCGCCGTGGGTGGTGCCGGCCGGCATCGCCGAGAAGGAGATCCTGCCGAAGGGCGAGGCCTACATGGCGTCGGAGCGGATGACCGTTCAGGACGGCAAGGTGATCCAGCTGCCGGGCCCCGACTCTTCACTCGGCCTGGTGAAGTTCGACATGCAGAACCCGCATGCGATCTACCTGCACGACACGCCGGCCAAGGCGCTGTTCGCCTCGGCGGAGCGGCATCGCAGCCACGGCTGCGCCCGCGTGGAGCGGGCCGTCGAGTTCGCGCGGTTCCTGGCCAAGGAGCGCGGGCGCGTCGAGGCTTTCGACAAGGCCCTGGCGACCGGCGAGACCGGCACGGTGGCGCTCGGCGAAAAGATTCCCGTTCGGCTGCTCTACACCACCGCCTATCGGGATCCGAGCGGCAAGCTGGCCTTCACGGACGATCCCTATGGCTGGGACGACAAGGTCTCCACCGCGCTCGGGCTTGGGCCTCTGACCGCGCCGCACGCGGCCAGCCAGCCGGTGGCGGCCCTGCTCGGCCCGTAGGGCTCAAGCCAGGCTGCGCAGAGCCTTGGCCAGGGCGTCCATGTCCTCCGCCGTATTGATGAACGACGGGGTCACGCGCACGCAGGCGCCGCGCGCCGGCCCGGCCCGTTCGATGGTGAAGATCCTGTACTGGTCGAACAGGCGTCGGCGCAGGGCCTCGTTGTCGGCCATGCTGGTCTTGCCGGTCAGGCGGAACGAGGTGATGCCGGCGTGCAGCTCCGGATCGTCCGGCGTCAACACCTCGATGCCGGGTACGCCGCGCACCTGCTTCACCCAGCGGTCGCGCAGCCAGCGCAGGCGGGCGGCCTTGGCGGCCCCGCCGATGCTCTCGTGCACGTCGATGGCGTCCGATACGGCCAGCACGGCGGCGTAGTTGGTGGTGCCGGTGTGGATGCGCAGGTCGATGCGGTCGGCCTCGGCCGGCTTCAGATAGGCCAGTTCCAGCGGCGAGGGATCGATGGCGGCCAGCCGCGCCTTGCGGATGTAGACCACCCCGACGCCCAGCGGCGCGCCGATCCATTTGTGCAGGTTGAGGCCCGCGAAATCGACGCCGAGGTCGCGCAGGGCGAACTCGGTCTGGCCGAGGGCGTGGCCGCAGTCGAGCAGCACGTCGGCGTTGCGCGAGCGGGCCAGGGCGGTGATTTCCCGCACCGGCGGGATCAGGCCCGTGCGATGCGACAGGTGGGTCAGCAGCACCAGGCGGATGGTTGGGTCGGCGCGCAAGGCCCGGTCATAGGCGTCGATCAGCGACTGTCTGGTCGCCGGCTCCGGCAGGTCGATGCGGATGACCCTGACGCCCCGGCTGCGGGCCAGGCCTTCGACGCCGGCCTGCATGCTGTCGTAGTCGAGGTCGGCGTAGAGCACGGCGTCGCCGGGCCGCAGCCGGTTGTAGCCCTCGATCAGCACCTGCATGGATTCGGTGCCGCCGCGGGTGAAGGCGATCTCGTCGGCGTCGACGCCGAGCAGCTTGGCGGCCTTGGCGCGTACCGCCGCGAGGTCGCGGTTCACCGCGCCGCGCGTGTAAAGCGTCGTCTCGCGGTTCACCCGCGCGGTATGGGCCTCGAAGGCGGCGCGGGTGGCGCGGGCCATGGCTCCGAAGTGACCGTTCTCCAACTGCACCACGCCCGGAGGCGGCGCGTCGTAGAGCGCCGCCACCTTGGCCCAATGCGCAGCGTCGTCCGGTGCGGGGACGGCGGCGAGGGCCGCCCCGGCGGGCGCGGCGGCGGCGACCGCCAGAAGGCCGCGCCGGGAGATTCCGCCTTCGATCCGCTGCATCGCAGGTCCTCAGAAGCGCAGGTTCAGCCGCGCGTAATACTGGCCGCCATTGGTGTCGTAGGGCGCGTTCCGGGAATAGACCAGGCCGCGGCTGGCCTGGAAGACCGCCTCGTCCGGATAGGTGTCGAACACGTTCTCGGCGCCCACGCGCAGGCTGACGTTCGGGTTGATCGTCCAGGTCGCCGCCACGTCCACCAGGGTGATGGCGCCGAAGGCTTGGAAGATCTCGCCGGTGGCGTTGCCGGTGCTGTCGGTCCACTCGCCGTAGTAGCGGGCGCGGCTCATCAACTCGATGGGGCCAATGGTGTAGGTCGCCGAGGCGGTGACGTTGTGCTTCGGACGCGACTCCTCGAACAGGAGCTTCTGAGTGGCGCTGCCGCTCAGGTTCCCGCTGCGCACCTCGGTCTTGTTGTAGTTGTAGGCCCCCATCAGGGCGATGCGGCCCGGGCCGAGGTCGTGGTTGTAGTTGACCACCGCGTCGATGCCCGAGGTCTGGGTGTCGAAGTCGTTGGTGAACCAGTTGATCGAGGTGAAGGACTCCGCGCCGGGCACGCCCTGGGCGATCAGCTGGGCGCGTATGGCGGGAGTCACCGTCACGGTCGGCGAGGTCGAGAAGCGCTTGTCGACATTGATGCGGTAGGCGTCGAGGGAGCCCGACAGGCCCATGTCCGTGCGCCACACGAGGCCGGCGGTCAGGGTGTCCGATTCTTCCGGTTGCAGCGGCTTGGCGCCGAGGAAGGCGGCCACGGGGCTGATCGGCGACAGGCGGCCGGAGGTGAACAGTTGCAGGGTCACCGTGTCGAGACCCTGCGAGGTGCTGGTCGAATTCAGCTGCCCCGGCGTGGGAGCCCGGAAGCCCGTCGAATAGGAGGCGCGGACCGCGACGCCGTCGGAGAACTGGTAGCGGGCCGCCACCTTGCCGTTCACGGTGTCGCCGAACTCGGAGAAGTCCTCGTAGCGGATGGCCGCGCCGGCGCTGAACTGTTCGGTGAACTGAGCTTCGACGTCGAGATAGCCGGCGTAGCTCGTCTGATCCCATTCGCCGGCCTGGGTGGGCCCGAAGCCCGGGAAGCCGTTGGAGTTCGGCGCGAGGCCCGCCGAGGCGCCCGGGCCAACGGCGTAGGAGGCCGGGTCGCCCTGATTGATCGTGTAGGTCTCCTTGCGGCTCTCAGCCCCGAAGGCGACGTTCAGCGGCTCGGCCAGACCCACCGGCACGCGCCAGACCGCGTCGAGGTTGCCGTTGACCTCGGTCTGCTTGAGTTGGCCGAGGTAGAAGTTGCGGGGGCTGTCCGGCCCCATGGAGGCGTTGATCGAGTTGTTCAGGATGAAGCGGCTGGCGTTCTGGCCGTAGGAGACGCTGGCGTCCCAGGTGAAGATGTCGCTGTCCTTCAGGCGCAGGCCGCCGACCGTCTGGAAGTCGCGGGCCTTGATGCCCTCGATCGGGGTGAAGCCGCCCGGATAGATCGTGCGCAGATCGAAGCCCGGGAACACCGCGGTGGCGCGATAGATGGCCGGGTTCTGATCCGGGTTGCGCCAGTTGATGTCGTTCATGCCCTCGGTGGAGGTGAAGGTCCCGAAGCCGTAGAGCTCGGCGCGACCGACCGGCAGGGCGGCGTTGGCCGCCAGCTGATAGGTGGTCAGATCGGGATTGCCCCAACGCTGCACGGGGTTGTCGATGGCGATGCCGGGGTGGGCGTTGGCGAAATCGATGGCGTCCTGGCGTTGGCGGCTGCGGGAGGTCAGGCCCTGGTCGGCCATCTCGAAGGTCACCGAGGCGTGACCGCCCTCGGGGAAGGCGAAACCGGCGCGGCCGCCGACGCGGCTCGTCTGTCCATCGCCCTCGTAGAACTGTCCGGTCTGGGCGAAGGCGGTGAAGCCGGGCTTTTCGTCGAGCAGGATGTTGATCACCCCGGCGATGGCGTCCGAACCGTATTGGGCCGAGGCGCCGTCGCGCAGCACTTCCATGCGACCGACGGCGGAGGTGACGATCTGGGCCAGGTCGGGGCCCTGGGCGCCGCGCGCGCCGAGGAAGGCCGAGCGGTGGAAGCGCTTGCCGTTGACCAGCACCAGGGTCTGGTCGGGCGACAGATTGCGCAGCGTCGCCGGGCGGATGAACTGCAGGCCGTCCGAGGTCGGCAGCTTCTGGACGATGAACGACGGGATCTGTTGAGCCAGGTTTTCGCCGAGCTGGGCGGTGGCCGAGGCCTGCAGCGTCTGGGCGTTCAGCACGTCGACGGGAGCCAGGGTGGTGAAGGGTGTGCGATTGGCGTCGCGCGTGCCGGTGACGATCACCTCCTCGACCGCGCCGGTGTCCTGGGCGCGCACCGCCGTGGCGGCGACAGCGATGGCGAACGTCGCCGAGGCGCAGAGCGCGGCCTTGAAGTGGGTCTTGGTCATGGCGGTTCCCCCGATCTGGTCGGGCTCGCCTGTGGAGCAGGTGCGTGAAAGATTTTCGAACGCGCGGCGAAATTTTTTGCACGTGCGAAGGGGTCGCGCGCGAACCCTTCGCATCGATAAACCCAGGGTGTTGTTACGCCCTTCCGGCCGCGGCGGTCAGGTGGCTGGGGTCGATGCCCAGCTTGGCGAGGGCGCGCTCCCATTTGTGGGCATGATCGTCGCCGAACAGAATCTCGTCGTCGGGTTCGGCCACCAGCCAGACGTTTTCGCGCAGCTCCCGCTCGATCTGGCCGGCGCCCCAGCCGGCGTAGCCGAGCGCGAGCAAGGACCGGCGCGGGCGCAGGCTGTCGTTGGCCATGGCCGTCAGCACGTCGCGGGTGGTGGTCAGCGACAGGCCGCCGCCGATGGCCAGGGTCGATCCGGCGCTGTCGAAATCGTCGGTGTGCAGCACGAAGCCGCGCTCGCGCTCCACCGGTCCGCCCAGCAGCACCAGGCCGGCCGGGGCGCGGATGGCGTTCTCGACATCCAGCCGGGAGAGCAGGTCGGCCAGGCTCAGACCCTCGACGGGCTGGTTCACCGCCAGGCCCATGGCCATGTCGTCGTCGTGGGCGCACATATAGACCACGGCGCGTTCGAAAGGTTCTTCGATCCCCGGCATGGCGATCAGCAACTGGCCGGTCAGCGAGACGTTGGTGTCCATATCAAGAGGATCGGCGCCCGAAGCGGCAGTTTCAAGACAGTACGGTTGGCCGAACCTCAGTTCCCGACTATCTGCGACAGACCGGCGCAGGGCCGGCTTGCCAGGAGCACTCCCATGACCGTTCAAGTCGGCGACAAGCTGCCTTCCGCCACCTTCATGACCCCGGGCGCCGATGGCCCGCAGCCGATCACCAGCGACGAGATCTTCAAGGGCAAGCGCGTCGTGCTGTTCGCCGTGCCCGGCGCCTTCACTCCCACCTGCTCGGCGCGCCACCTGCCGGGCTTCAAGGATCACGCCGGCGACATCAAGGCCAAGGGCGTGGATACGATCGCCTGCGTCTCGGTCAACGACGTCTTCGTGATGAAGGCCTGGGCCAAGGACCAGGGCATCAGCGACGAAGTGCTGATGCTGGCCGACGGCAACGGCGATTTCTCCAAGGCCGTCGGCCTGGACTTCGACGGCTCAAAGTTCGGCATGGGGCCGCGTTCGCAGCGCTACTCGATGGTCGTCAACGACGGCGTCGTGGAAGCGCTGAACGTCGAGGAGGCCGGCCAGTTCGAGGTTTCCTCGGCCGACTACATGCTGGCACACCTCTAAGACGCGCCTGATCGACATGAAAAAAGGGCGGGAGGCTCGCGCTTCCCGCCCTTCGTCGTTTCAGGGGCTTCGCGGCCGCTACTGGCCGGCGATGGCGCGGTCGGCCTCGGTCTGCGGACCGCGCGCCGGTTGCGCCGGCGGCTTGTAGTCGACCAGCTCGTCGACATTGGGGCGCTTGCCGGCCCAGGCGATGCCGCGCAGCACCAGGTCGCGGTACTGCGGGTTGGAGATGTTGGAGTAGGTGTGGCCCTGCATCCAGACGAAGGCGCGGGCCGTCGTCGTGCCGCCCGGCTGGGTGTGCTCATAGCTCCAGATCTGCGGCACCGTCTGCCCGGCCGAGCCCACGCGGGTGGTGTTCTCATTGGTCGGGAAGGTGGTGGTGGCCAGGGCGTGCACACCCGCCTTGGCCCAGGTCATCTTGAAGAAGGCTTCATCCTGCAGGACCGAGCCGTCGACGAAGCCCTTCATGATCGGGCTGGCCTTGTCCTTGACGTCGTACTTGATGGCGAACTGCGAGAAATTGGTCTCGCCGTGCCGCTTCGCGCCGCCCAGGATCTCGGCGTACCAGACCGGATCCGGACCGCACATGGAGTCGTGCAGCAGCACGATGCCGCCGCCGCGCTTCACGTAGTTCTCGAGCGTGGTCCGCTCGGTCGGCGACATGTAGCCGGTGTCGCCCTTGTACATGACGATGACGTCGGTGTTCTTCAGCTCGTCCGGCGTCGGGAAGTGCACCGAGCCGTCGACCACCGCGCCTTTTTCCGTCAGCAGCTTGGACCAGTCGGCGAAGAACTGCGGATAGTCGTGGAAGCCTGGGCCGTGCGTCTTCAGGCCGGCGCGGATGTAGACGTGCGTCCCTTGCAGGTTCTGACCCGGGATGCGCGGCGCCGCCTCGTTGGGATTTGGCGGCAGGAACGCCGGACGCGCCGGGCGAGCAGCCTGGCCACCCTGGGCGGGCGCGGCGGCGGGAGCCTGGCGGGCGGCCACCAGTTGCGGCGCGACAAAGGCTGCGCCGCCGAGAAGGGCGGCGCAGAGAAGAGCAGATCTGAGGTTCATGACGGCTCCTCGGGCCCCGATCAGCCGGCGGCCGGGCGCGGAGCCCGTTGCGGCTGGGCCGGCGGCTTATAGTCCACCAGTTCGTCGACGTTCGGACGCTTGCCGGCCCAGGCGATGCCGCGCAGCACCATGTCGCGGTACTCCGGCGTCGTCAGGTTCTTGTAGGTGTGGCCTTGCATCCAGACGAACGAGCGGGCCGGTTGGCCGCCCGGCAGGGTGTGCTCATAGGTCCACATCTGGGGCACCACCTTGCCGACGGCGCTGCCGCCCACGCCGTTGCGGGCCGAGGGGGTGTCCGGGATCACGGTGGTGGCCAGGACGTGGATCTCAGGGCTCTTGGCCCAGGTCATGGCGTAGAAGGCTTCGTCGAAGACCGCGTCGCCGTCCTTGACGCCCTTCATCAGCGGGCTGGCCTTGTCGACCACCGTGTAGGCGAAGTTGGCGCCCAGCGTGAAATTCACCTGACCGTGCTTCTTAGCGCCGCCGAGGATGGTGGCGTAGTATTCCGGGTCCGGGCCGCACATGGCGTCGTGCAGGGCCACGATGCCGCCGCCGCGCTTCACATAGGCCTCGAGATTGGCCTTCTCGGTCGGGGTCATGTAGCCGGTGTCGCCCTTGTACATGACGATGACGTCGACATCCTTCAGCTCCTCGGCCGTCGGGAAGTGGTACGAGCCGTCGACCACCGCGCCGTGCTCGGTGAGGATCTTCGAGTAGTCGGCCAGGAACTGCGGATAGTCGTGCTCGCCTTCGCCGTGGGTCTTGAGGCCGGCGCGCAGATAGACGTGCATGCCGTTGACGTTCTGACCCTGGATGCGCGGGAAGGCGTTCGGGTCGCGCGGCGTTTCCGGGATGCCCGCGGCGGCCGGCGGACGGGCCGGCTGCTGAGCCATCAGGTGCGGCGCGATCGCCATGGCGCCGACGGCGACAGCCGCGGCCGAGAGAAGGGCGAGCTTGGACTTCATGGTTTCCCCCTAAGGAACCGGTTGAGAGCGTTTGGCCGGCCGGGCGTTTTCTTGGTTTTGAGTCCGGGGGCGGTCAGGGCTGCATATTGCATACAGTTAGGCCGCCGTCGAGCGGCCGTGCTCAGGCGCCGAGTACATCGGCGCCCGTTTCAGCCAGTTCCGCGGCCCCCTGCTTCACAGCCTCCGCCAAACCGGGGGCGCCGGTCAGAATCTGCTCGGAAAACAGGCGGGCGAGGGCCGTCTTCGAGGCGCGCCAGGCAGCGTCGTCCGGACCCGCGTCGGCGTTGGCGAACAGCGCTCCCCGCGCCAGCATCCAACCGCCGACGACATCGCCCGCCAGACGCAGGAACGGCGTCGCCCCGGCCAGGGCGTCGGGCGCGCCGCGATGCGCGATCAGCCAGGTGGTCGCCGCCTCCAGGGCGTCGGCGCCGGCCAGCAGGCGGGCCTTCACGCCGGCCAGATCGCCATCCAGCGCCTGGACCTCGCCGCGCAGTTCGGCGATCAGGTCGGCCATGGCCGCGCCGCCGTCGGCCAGCTTGCGGCCCGCCAGATCGATGGCCTGGATGCCGTTGGTGCCCTCGTAGATCGGCATGATGCGGGCGTCCCGATAGTACTGGGCCGCGCCGGTCTCCTCGATGAAGCCCATGCCGCCGTGCACCTGCAGACAGGCCGAGGCCACGTCGACGCCGATGTCGGTCGACCAGGCCTTGGCGATGGGGGTGAGCAGGGCTTCGCGGGCGCGGGCTGCCTCGCGCTCGCCCGGATCGGCCGAGGCGCGGCCGAGATCGGCGCAGACGGCCGTGGCGAAGCAGAGACCGCGCGCGGCCTCGATCTTCGCCTTGCTCAGCATCAGGGTGCGGCGCACGTCCGGGTGGTCGAAGATCGGCGCGTAGTTTTCGCCGGTCCAGGCCGAGCGGCCCTGACGCCGCTCCTGCGAGAACGCCAGGGCCCGCTGATAGGCGCGTTCTGCGATGCCGACGCCCTGCACGCCGACCATCAGACGGGCGGCGTTCATCATCGTGAACATGGCCGCCAGGCCGTTGTGCGGCTGGCCGACCAATTCGGCCTTGGCGCCCTCATACAGCATCACGCAGGTGGGCGAGCCGTGCAGGCCCATCTTGTGCTCAATGCCGCCGACCCGCAGGGCGTTGCGCTCGCCCAGCGCGCCGTCCTCGCCGACCAGAACCTTGGGGGCCAGAAATAGCGAGATGCCCTTCACCCCCTCCGGCGCGTCGGGCAGGCGGGCGAGCACCAGGTGCAGGATGTTGTCGGTGGCGTCCTGGTCGCCCCAGGTGATGAAGATCTTCTGGCCATAGAGCTTGTAGCCGCCCTCGCCGTCAGGTTCGGCGCGGGTGCGCAGGGCGGCCAGGTCGGAGCCGGCCTGCGGCTCCGTCAGGTTCATGGTGCCCGGCCATTCGCCGCTGACCAGCTTGGGCAGGTAGAGCGCCTTCTGGCGCTCGGAGCCGTGGACGTCGATCGCCTCGATGGCGCCCAGGGTCAGGGTGGGCCAGATGCCGAAGGCCAGGTTGGCGGCCTGGATCATGTCGAAGATCGCTGCCTCCAGGGTCTTGGGCAGGCCCTGGCCGCCGTGTTCGACCGGGGCGGCCAGGCCGTTCCAGCCGTCGGCGCTGAAGCGGCGATAGGCGTCTACAAAGCCGGCGGGGGCGGTGACCTTGCCGTTCTCATAGCGGGCGCCCTCGCGGTCGGCCGACTGGTTGAGCGGGCCGACGACGTCGGCGGCGAACTCGCCGGCGGCGGTGAGGATGGCCTGGACGGTGTCGGCGTCGGCGTCGGGGAACGCGTCGGAAAGACGGTCGAACCGGCCTGCGCCCCGCAGGCTGAACAGGATGTCGCGGATCGGGGCCTTGTAGCTCATGCGGACGCTTCCTCTCGTTGCGGCGAGCCTAGCGCCGCCCGGCGACGGCGGCAAAACTTGACCCTGGGTCAGCCGCCCGCCATCTGCCGGGGATGGCCAACGAAGACGATATCCAGGCGGCCGCCAAAGCGCTGCGCGAGGGGCGGCTGGCGATCCTGCCGACCGAGACCGTCTACGGGCTCGGCGCCGACGCCTCCAATCCCGTCGCCGTGGCCGCGATCTTCGAGGCCAAGGGCCGTCCACGCTTCAATCCGTTGATCGCCCATGTCGCCGACCTGACCGCCGCCCGCGCCATAGCTCACCTCGACGACCGCGCCCTCTCGTTGGCCGTCGCCTTCTGGCCAGGCCCCCTGACCCTGGTCGCGCCCTATATCGGCGGCGAGGCCGTCTGCGACCTCGCCCGCGCCGGACTCGACACCATCGCCGTCCGCGTGCCGTCGCATCCGACGGCGCGCGCCGTGCTGGCCGCCGCGGGCCGGCCGGTGGTCGCGCCCTCGGCCAATCGTTCGGGCCGCCCGAGCCCCACCAACCACGCCGACGCCCTGGAGGAGACCGGCGACGCCGCCGCCGTCGTCCTTGACGGCGGCCCCTGCGCCATGGGCCTGGAATCGACGGTGGTAGCCGTGCTGCCGGACGCGCCGCTACGTCTCCTACGGCTGGGCTCGATCCCCCGGGAAGACATCGAACGGGTCGCCGGGGTCATGCTGGCCGAGGCCGAGACCGACGCCAAGCGCACGCCGGGTCGCCTGGCCGCCCACTATGCCCCCGACGCTCCGGTGCGGCTCAACGCCGAGGGGCCGCGCGCCGGGGAGGTGTTCCTCGACTTCGGGCCTAATCCGCTGGCGCTCGGCGAAGGGCCCGACATCATGAATCTCAGCCGCGTCGGCGACCTGAAGGAGGCCGCCGCCAACCTCTTCGCCATGCTCCGCGCCGCCGACCGCCGCCATCCGGCGGGCATTGCGGTCGCCCCGATCCCCAACCACGGCCTCGGCGAGGCGATCAATGACAGGCTGAAACGCGCGGCGGGGTTCGTCGGCTAGATTCCGGGCGCTCGACCGGTAGTTGTTGCCAACACGCTCAGGCTGAGGTCTCGTTCGCAAAACAACGTCCGGGGAGGGCCGCCTGTGTCGACCATCGCGAAGGCTTTCGCCACAGCAGTCTGCGTGACTGTCTGCTTTCAACCCGTCTTGGCGCAGCCGGTGGCCGGCGCTCCCGCCGCCCGCAAATCAAGCCTCGGGATGAAGGCCGAGGAGGCGGCTGAGGTGCTGCTGCGCGAAGTCTGCATGGCCGGGAAGTTCGACGGCCAATCCATCCCCGAAGCGGCGAAACGACAGGCGGCTCTGGAGCAGTCGGCCAAGCTCTACAATGGCGGACCGAATGACAAGGTCTACCGCATGGGGCCGATCGGCAACCCTACCTTCGCCGTCGACTGGGCTGACGGGACCTGCTCGGCGCGCGTCCGCCGGGGAGATGCGTCGGCGCTGCGGGCCATGGCCGAGCGAGTGATCTTGGCGCGCCCCGAGGGCTTCACGCGTGGTCGCCACGGCGCCGAGGACGAGGGGCGGGTGGTGCGTACTGTCTACTGCGCCTTTCGCGGACCCAATCGACTCGTCGCCAGCATCACCACCCCCGGTGAGAAAGCCACGCGTGCGACCTACGCGTTCTCCTCGACGGTCTACATGGCCCCAGGCCCCAGTCCCCTCTGCGCCTCGACGTAGATTATCGCCGGTCCGCTTGTCAGACCGCGCCGGGCGGCCCGGCCGCCTGGGCGTTCAGCGCCGCCTGGGTCAGGCCCAGCACGCCGCCGGGGTTCATGGCGTCGACCATGGAGGTCGGCAGCAGGATGGTGGCGCCGCCCTCCTTGGTGGTCTCGTAGATGATGTTCATGGCGCGCAGCTGCAGAGCCGTCGGCGAACGGGCGTAGATTTCGGCGGCCTCGACGAACTTCTCCGCCACCTCCTGCTCGGCCTGGCCGAGGGCCACGCGGGCCAGACGCTCGCGTTCCGCCTGGGCCTGGCGGCTCATGGCGTCCTGCAGGCCGGCCGGCACGCCGATGTCGCGGATTTCGACCGACATCACCGAGATGCCCCAGTCGCCGGTCTTGCGGCCGATCACGTCGCGCAGGATGCCGTCGCTCTTCTTGCGCTCGGCCAGCAGGGTGGAGAGCGTCGATGAGCCGACCATCTCCCGCAGGGATGTCTCGGCCACCTGGGCGATGGCGCGCTTGTAATCCTGGATTTCCAGGGCGGCGCGCTGGGTGTCGTGCACCTGCCAGAAGATCACGGCGTCGATGTTCACCGGCACCGTGTCCTTCGACAGCGCCTGCTGGGCGTTGAACTCCGTGGTCTGAATGCGCTGGTCGATCCAGTAGCTGACCTCGTCGACCACCGGGATCACCATGAACAGGCCGGGGCCGGCCACACGATGGAAGCGGCCCAGTCGCAGCACGATCGCCCGCTCCCACTGCTGGGCCATCTTCAGGGCGAAGGGGGTCAGCACGCCGGCGAGGATCAGCGCGCCGCCCAACCAGAGCAGGGGGGCCTGTTCGCTGGCGATCGACGCCCCGCCGGCGACGATGAGCAGGGCGGTGAGGCCCAAGGCCGGAGCGTTGACGCGGGCGCCTGCGGGCACGTCGCCCGCGAGACGGATTTTCGGTACGGACACGGGAGTCATTTCACGTCCTCCTTCTTGGCGGCGAGCGCCGCGATGCGTTGGATCAAGAGTTCCGGTTCGACGCCCATGGCCGCGGCCTGGGCGAGGGTCTGGCGGGCGAGATCGTCGGCCGCGCGGGTCTGGGCGCGGACATCGAGCGGTTTGGGCGGCTCGGCGACGAAGCTGCCGCGTCCGCGCTCCAGGCGAAGGGCGCCGGTGCGCTCCAGCTCATCGTAGGCGCGGCGCACGGTGTTGAGGTCGATGCGCAGTTCGACGGCCACCTGCCGCATGGTCGGCATCTGGTCGCCGGGCTTCAGCAGCCCCGCCCCGATCGCCCGCAGGAACTGCTCGCGCAGCTGCACATAGATGGGGACGCCGGTCCCCTCTATCCGCAAGGCGCTGATCAGGCGTTCCAGTGTATGCATACACTCATACAATATCGCCACGTGGTCGGAGTCAACAGGGCGGGGCGCGGGTGTATAAGACGGCCATGACCGCGCCCGTGCCCGCCGACACCCTCGCTCGCCTCAAGGCCGTTCTCGGCGAAGGCGGCTGGAGCCAGGATCCGGAGCGCCTCGCGCCCAAGCTGGTCGAGCAGCGTGGCCGCTGGAGGGGCGAAACCCCGCTGCTGGCCCTGCCGAAATCGACGGCCGAGGTCTCGGCGGTGGTGGCCATCTGCGCGGCGGACGGGGTGGCGATCACCCCGCAGGGCGGCAACACCGGCCTGGTCGGGGGGCAGGTGCCCCAGGGCGAGATCCTGCTTTCCACCGACCGCATGCGGGCGATCCGCGATATCGACGTGGACGACGACGCCATCGTCGTCGAGGCGGGCGTCCCGCTCGCCGTCGTGCAGCAGGCGGCGGCCGACGCCGGCCGGCGCTTTCCGTTGAGCCTCGCCTCTGAGGGCACGGCGACCATCGGCGGCCTGATCTCGACCAACGCGGGCGGGACGCAGGTGCTTCGCTACGGAAACATGCGGTCGCTGGTCCTCGGTCTTGAGGCGGTTCTGCCCAACGGCGAGATCTGGAACGGGCTGAAACGCCTGCGGAAAGACAACACCGGCTACGACCTGAAGCAGTTGCTGATCGGAGGCGAGGGCACGCTCGGCGTCGTCACCGCCGCCAGCCTTGAGCTCTTCCCGATCCTCGCCTCGCGGGCGGTGGCCATCGTCGGTCTCGCGACGCCCGCCGACGCCGTGACCCTGCTCGGCCGCGCCAAGGCCGAGAGCGGCGGCCAGGTGGAGGCCTTCGAGCTGATGGGGCGCCAGGGCGTCGAATTCACGATCAGGAATATCGATGGGACGCGCGATCCGCTGGACAAGCCCTACCCCTGGATCGTGCTGATCGAGATCGCCAGCGGGGAGCCGGGCGGCGCCGAGGCGGCCCTGGAGCGCACCCTGACCGCCGCCTTCGAAGACGGGCTGATCGCCGACGCGGCGGTGGCCCAGACCCAGGCCCAGGCCCAGGCCATGTGGACGCTGCGCGAGAACATGAACTTCGGCCAGAAGCCGGAAGGTTCCAGCTGGAAGCACGACATCTCGGTGCCGGTGTCGCTGACCCCGCGGTTCATCGCGGAGGCCGACGCCACGCTGCTGGCCCGCTGGCCGTCCCTTCGCATCGTCGCCTTCGGCCACGTCGGCGACGGCAACATCCACTACAACATCACCCGTCCCGCCGACGGGACCGACGCCGAGCACGACGCCAACCGCGATGCGGCCGGAGAGATCGTGCACGACATCGCCGTCTCGCTGGGCGGCTCGATCAGCGCCGAGCATGGCCTGGGCGTGATGAAGACCGGGGAAGCCCTGCGCTATAAATCCGATGTGGAGGTGGCCGCCAACCGGGCGATCCGCGCCGCCCTCGACCCCAAGCGGATCATGAATCCGCGCGTCCTATTCTGAAGACTCGGATTAGAGCGCGCGCCATGCTGATGGTTGTTTCGCCCGCGAAGGCGCTGAACTTCGCACCACCCACGAAGACCGCGCCGCTGACGACGCCGCAACTGCGCGAGGAGACGGCGCTGCTGTCCAAGACCACGGCGCGCCTCAAACGCGGCGACCTCAAGAAGCTGATGGGCATTTCCGATGCCCTGGCGGATCTGAACTATCAGCGCTTTCAGGCCTTCGATCCTGAGAGCGAAGACGGGTTGCAGGCCGCCTTCGCCTTCGACGGCGACGTCTACAAGGGTCTCGGGGCCCGGGAGCTCGACAAGCCTGCCCTGACCTGGATGCAGGATCGCCTGCGCATCCTGTCCGGCCTCTATGGTCTGCTCCGCCCCCTGGACGCCATCCAGCCCTATCGCCTTGAGATGGGCTCGGCGGTGAAGACCCGTCGCGGCGGCAATCTCTACGCCTTCTGGGGGCCGCGCATCGCCGAGGCCCTGTCGGCCGACCTCGATGGTCATGCCGACGACACCCTGGTGAACCTCGCCAGCCAGGAATACTTCGGCGCGGTGTCGCTGAAGGCGCTGAAGCGCCCCGTCGTCACCTGCCATTTCAAGGAACAGAAACAAGGCGTCGAGGCCAAGATCGTCTCCTTCTTCGCCAAGCGCGCGCGGGGCCGGATGGCCCGCTACGCCATCGACAACCGCATCGAGCGGGCGGAAGACCTGAAGGGCTTCGACGCCGACGGCTACGCCTTCCGGCCGGAGCTTTCCGGTGAGAAAGACTGGGTGTTCGTGCGCGAAGCGGTCTGAGCGGCCGCGCCGTCGCGCGGCGCCATCGAACTGTCTATGTTGCGATGCACAATGCGGACGAACGAAGGAGCGATCACATGCCTGTCGACTACGGCCTGAAGGGCCAATCCGCCATCGTCACCGGCTCCACCAGCGGCATCGGCCACGCCATGGCCGACGCCCTCGCCGCCGAGGGCGTCAATGTGCTGCTCAATGGCCTCGGCGATCCCGTCGCCATCGAGAAGACCCGCGCCGAGATGGCCGAGAAGCATGGGGTGGAAGTGCGCTACCACGGCGCCGACATGACCAAGCCGGATCAGATCGGCGAGATGATCGCCACGGCGAAGTCGGAGTTCGGCCGTCTCGACCTGTTGCTCAACAACGCCGGGGTGCAGCATGTGGCCCCCGTCGATGAGTTCCCTCCCGAGAAGTGGGATCAGATCATCGCCATCAACCTGACCAGCGCCTTCCACGCCAGCCGCGCCGCCCTGCCGATCATGAAGGCTCAGGGGCGCGGTCGGATCGTCAACCTGGCCAGCGCCCACGGCCTCGTCGCCTCGCCGTTTAAGAGCGCCTACGTCGCCGCCAAGCACGGGCTTGTCGGTTTCACCAAGACGCTCGCCCTCGAGGTCGCCCAGACGCACATCACCTGCAACGCCATCTGCCCGGGCTATGTGCTGACCCCGCTGGTCGAGGGCCAGATCGCCGACCAGGCCAAGGCCCGCGGCATCAGCCCCGAGAGCGTCATCAAAGACGTGATCCTCGAGGCCCAGCCGAACAAGCGCTTCGTCCAGTTCAGCGAACTGGCCGGTCTGCTGCTCTATCTCGCGTCGGACATGGGCGCGTCGGTGAACGGGGCGGCCCTCGCCATCGACGGCGGCTGGACGGCTCAGTAGCGGTGGTCATCGCCCTCCGTCGCAAGCCCGCTGGCCCGCGCCCGCTCAGCCTCGCCTTGCAGGGCGGCGGTGCGCACGGCGCCTTCGAATGGGGCGTGATCGAGCGCCTGCTCGAGGACGAACGGCTGGAGATCAAGGCCGTGACCGCCGCCTCGGCGGGGGCGATGAACGCCGCCGCCCTGGCCTGGGGCATGATCGAGGGCGGCCGCGAGGGCGCCAAGGCGCGGCTGGAGAGCTATTGGCGGGCGGTGAACCAGAGCGGCGGCCGCAACATCTTCGGCGACAGCGGCATCTGGACCAGCGCCTTCAGTCCCGACTGGCTGAAGGCCACCCCCGGCTGGCGCATGGCGGAGACCTTCGCCATGAGCCTCAGCCCCTATGAGTTCAATCCGTTCAACCTCGATCCGCTGAAGGACGTGCTTGAACAACAGATCGACTTCCAGGCCATCCGCGAGCGCTCGCCGATTAAGCTCTATGTCTCGGCCACCGCCGTGCGCCGCAGCCACTCGAAGGTCTTTCGCGGCGAAGAGCTGACGGTAAAGCATCTGATGGCGTCGGCCTGCCTGCCCTTCCTCTTCCAGGCGGTGGAGATCGACGGGGAGCCCTACTGGGACGGCGGCTATCTGGCCAATCCCCCGATCTGGCCGCTGATCTACGATCAGACGCCGGACGATGTGCTGATCGTCACCCTCAACCCCTTCCTGCGCCACGAGACGCCGCGCACCCCGGGCGAGATCACCGACCGGCTGAACGAGATCACCTTCAATTCGTCCCTGGCCGCCGAACTGCGGGCCATCGGCTTCGTGCACAAGCTGCTCGACGAGGGGCTCCTCAAGGAATCGGCCCGGGGCCGCTATCGGCGGATGCTGATCCACGCCATTGCCGCCGACGGCCGGCTGGACGATCTGTCGATGTCCTCGAAGTTTAACACCGAGTGGAGCTTCCTGCAGGATCTGCGCACGCGGGGCCGCGAGGCGGCGGACCACTGGCTGAGCGTCTCCTGCGACGACGTGGGCGTGAAATCGAGCGTCGATCTCAAGGCCATGCTGACGTGAGCGGCTCGCCCGTTCCGGCCGTCGGGGTCATCTGCTTTCGCGGCGACGAGGTGCTGCTGATCCGCCGGGGTCAGCCGCCGCGCCTCGGCGAGTGGAGCCTGCCTGGCGGTCGCATCGAGTTCGGCGAGGCAGTGGAAGCCGCCGCCCTGCGCGAACTGGCCGAGGAGACCGGCGTCGTCGCCGAGCTGGCGGGTCTGGTCGCCGTCGTCGACGGCCTGTTCGGCGAGCGCCACTATGTGCTGATCGACTACGCCGCCCGCTGGGTCTCCGGCGAGCCCGTGGCCGGCGACGACGCGGCCGACGCGCGGTTCATGCCGCTGTCTGAAGCCCTGGCGGCGGTGGCCTGGGAAGAGACGCGGCGCGTCATCGCCGAGGCCCATCGGATGTTGGTCGCCGAGACCGGCTGACAAATCACGGGTTTTGCGCTCAAGCTGCGGCATGCGCCTCGCCGCCCTCCTGATCGCCCTCATGGCCGCCGCTCCGGCGCTGGCGCAGGAGCGCACGCCGACCGAGCGGCAGAGCCTGCTCGACCTCGCCTATGTTCTCGGGGAGAGCCACGCGCTGCGCCAGGCCTGCGAGGGCCCGAACGATCAGTACTGGCGGCAGCGGATGGTTCGCCTGACCGACACCGAGGCCGCCGACGAAGCCTTCGACACCCAGCTGCGGGGTCGCTTCAATACCGGCTACGCCGCCGGCCAGGCCCAGCACACGGGTTGCGACGCCGCAACGCGCCGAGCCGCCGCCGGCGCGGCGTCGCGCGGCCAGGCGCTGGCCCGCCGTCTCGCATCGGTGATGCGCAACCCGGCTCAGGATCGAACGATGATCACGGAGTTCACCCCCGAATGATCGTGCTGAAGCCGCTGATGGACTTCGCCTGGTCGCAGGGGCCGGTGTTCTGGCTGCTAGTCGCCGCCGTGCTGCTGGCCGCCGAGGCGATCTCCGGCAAGGGGTGGTGGCTGTGGGGCGCGGCGGGGGCCGCGGTCGCCGCTGGATTGACCCTTTGGCTGGGGCTTGAGCCCCGGATCGAAGCCCTGGCCTTCGTCGCTGCTACTGTCCTGGGCGTCGCCTATTCGCTGCAGATGCGCTTCGTGGCCGCCCGGAAGAAGAAGACCCAGCGGCCGGCTTGAATGGCGGGGGGCGAGGCGTGACCGGCTCGCCCAGCGTCTCCAGCATGCCCCGCCTGGCGAGCTCATCGGCCCGCTCGTTCAGCTCGTGGCCGGCGTGACCCTTCACCCAGCGCCAGTCGACCTCGTGACGCTGCCGCGCCGCGTCCAGCCGCCGCCAGAGGTCCTCGTTCTTCACCGCCCCCTTGGTGGTGGTCTTCCAGCCGCGCGCCTTCCAGACCCGCAGCCATTCGCTGATGCCGGTCTGCACGTACTTGCTGTCGGTGTGCAGCTCGACCTTGCAGGGCTTGTTGAGCGCCTCCAACGCCTGGATGGCGGCCATCATCTCCATGCGGTTGTTGGTCGTGGCCAGCTCGCCGCCGCACAGTTCCTTCTCGCGCGCGCCGCTGATCAGGATCGCGCCCCAGCCGCCGGGGCCGGGATTTCCGCGGCAGGCGCCATCGGTGAAGATGGTCACCCTGGGCAGGGTGTCGGTCAAAGGACCAGGCCTTCGCGGTGCACGGCCAGCTTGCGTTCGTACTCCAGCGGATTCTTCGGCTTCACCAAGGCGCCCGCCGGCGTCGCGCGCCAGTCGTTCAGCCGGGTCAGGAAGAAGCGCATGGCCGCGCCGTGGGCGAGGATCGGCAGGGCCGCCCGCTCGGCCTGCGACAACGGCCGCACGGCCTGATAGCCGGCCAGCATCGCCGCGGCCGCCGTGGCGTTGAAGCTGCCGTCGGGCTCGAAGCACCAGGCGTTGAGCATGATCGCCAGATCGTAGGCGTAGGCCCCGTCGCAGGCGAAGTAGAAGTCGATCGCGGCGGCGAAGCGTTCCCCCTGGAAAAAGACGTTGTCGGGGAAAAGATCGGCGTGGATCGCGCCGCCCGGCAGGTCGCGCGGCCAGCTTCGTTCAAAATAGGCGAGGTCGCGGTCGATCACCGCCGCCAGGCCCGGCTTCAGATTCTCAGCCTCGTCGTGCAGGCGCGCGAACATCGGCGTCCAGGCCGGCTGGCCCAGATCGTTGGCCCGGCGGCCCGGATAGCCGGCGGCGGCCTCGTGCAGGCGCGCCAGGCCGCCGCCCGCCTCGCGGCAGTGCGCCACGGTCGGACGGCGCACGGAAAGGCCGGGCATGAACTCGGCGATGGCCGCCGGCTTGCCGCGCAGAGTGTTGAGCGTGCGGCCGTCCCGGTCCGGCACCGGCCGCGCCGAGGGGAAGTCGTGGTCGGCCAACCAGGACATCAGGCCGAGGAAATAGGGCAGCTCCTCGGGCCGGACCCGCCGCTCGTAGACGGTCAGGATGAAGCGGCCAGTCTCGGTCTCCAGCAGGAAGTTCGAGTTCTCGACGCCCTCGGCGATGCCCTTGAAGGCCGTCGCCGCGCCCAGGTCGTAGCCTGCGAGAAAGCCCGCGAGTTCTTCGTCGGTGATGTCGGTGTAGACGGCCATGGGCGGGGCATGGGCGAGGCGGCGCTGGCGGTCAAGTTCAGCGGTATTTTTACCGGTGGATCGAGGCGTGCTATCTTCCCGCTCGGAGTAGGTCATGATCGCGCTGAAGATCGAAAAGCTCGGGGACGTCGTCTCCATCACGCTTCCGGCGGAAGCGCTGGATTTGTTGAAAGCCGCGCCAGGCGACACCTTGTTCTTGTCCGAGACCGAAGCCGGGGGTGTGCTGTCCGCGGCGCCCGCCACGCTTGAAGCACGCCGCGAGCGTGGGCGCGCCTTCTTGAACCGCTATCGCGAGACGTTCGAAGCCTTGGCGAAATAGCCGTGGCCGAACCGATCTGGCTGGATGAGGAGCTGATGCTCCTCCTGCACGACGATGTGCTTGTCGCTACCGGTGGTGCGAGCGGCGTTCGCGATCTTGGTCTGCTCCAGTCAGCTCTGGCCCGGCCGCAGAACCTGTTCGCCTATGAAGGCGTATCCGACGTGGTCGTACTGGCCGCCGCATATGCCGTCGCCATCGCCTCGAACCACCCGTTCATCGACGGCAACAAGCGGGCGGCCTTCATGGCGCTAGGCCTGTTTCTCGAGGACAATGGACTTGGTCTGATCGCTGAGCCGGCCGATGCGACGGAGATCATGCTCGGTGTCGCGCGCGGAGACGTCGACATCGAAGCCCTGACCGCCTGGCTGCGGACGCGCGTCGCCTAGCTTGCCAGCGCTCTGGGCAGTTTGAACGTCACCGTCTCGCGCATGGGCGAGACCTCTTCGACAGTCAGGACATAGAGCTCCGCCAGCGTCGCGATCACGCCTTCCACCAGCGTCTCGGGCGCCGAGGCTCCGGCGGTGACGCCGAGGGTCGAGACCCCCTCGAACCAAGCCGGGTCGATGTCGCCGGCGTCGTCGATGCGCTGGGCGGTCTTCGCGCCGGCGCGAAGGCCGACCTCCACCAGGCGCAGCGAATTGGACGAGTTCTTCGAACCGATCACCAGCAAGAGGTCGCAGGCGGCCGCCAACTGCTTCACCGCCTCCTGGCGGTTGGTGGTGGCGTAGCAGATGTCTTCCTTGTGCGGCGTGGCGATGCCGGGGAAGCGCTCGCGCAGCGCCGCGACCATGGCGGCGGTGTCGTCCACCGAAAGCGTGGTCTGGGTGGCGAAGGCCAGGTTGTCGGGGTTCTTCACGGGGAAGGTCCGCACGTCCTCCACCGTCTCGACCAGGGTCACCGCGCCCTCCGGCAACTGGCCCATGGCGCCCACCACCTCGGGGTGGCCGGCGTGGCCGATCAGCACGATCTCGCGGCCCTCGTCGAAGTGACGCTGCATCTCGACGTGCACCTTCGAGACCAGCGGGCAGGTGGCGTCGAGGTAGATCATGTTGCGGGCCTTGGCCGCGGCCGGCACCGATTTCGGCACGCCATGGGCCGAGAACACCACGGGCCGGTCGTCCGGCGCCTCGTCCAGTTCCTCGACGAAGACGGCGCCCATCGACTTCAGGCGCTCGACCACATGCCGGTTGTGCACGATCTCGTGACGCACATAGACCGGCGCCCCGTACTTCTCGATCGTCCGCTCGACGATCTGGATCGCCCGATCCACCCCCGCGCAGAAGCCGCGCGGGCTGGCCAGCATCACCTTAAGGGGCGGTTTCACGCGGACGGCTTCACTCATGGCCGGCAAGGTAGGGCTTTTGGCCGCCCGCCGCCACCGCTGCGCCTCGTTGCGGCGTCACGCATATGCCTTTATCAACCTGCAGGCATGGCGGACGCGCCTTTGCGCCCGCTCCCAGTCACCGGACCCTTCCGATGCGTCGTACTCTCATCGTCGCCCTCAGCGCGCTGCTCGCCGCCCAGGCGTTCGTCTCGGCCGCCAGCGCCCAGGTCCGCAGCGGCAGCGGTCGCGGCGGCCAGCAGCAGGATGACGACGCCGCCGCCGCCGCGGCCAAGAAGAAGCGCGAGAGCGAGTGGAACCAGCCGCAGGCGCCGCTGCGCCAACTGCGCAACGCAGGTCCGTGCCCCTATGTGAAGGTGCTCTACGACGCCAGCCGCTACGTGGAGTTCAAGGACGCCCGCGAGGCCGCCAACGCGGTGGCCTACACCGGCGAATTCCAGAGCCTGTCGTCGGGGTGCGAGTACAAGGACGAAGAGCCGATCAAGGTCCGCATCGAGATGTTGATGGGTTTCGGCAAGGGTCCGCAGGCGACCGCCAACCAGCATAACTATCGCTATTGGGTGGCCGTGACCCAGCGCAACCAGCAGGTGCTGGCCAAGGAGTATTTCGACGTGCCGGTCACCTTCAAACCGGGCGAGGACCGCACCATGGTCACCGAGACCATCGAGGAGTTGGTCATTCCCCGCGCCAAGGTCACCGTCAGCGGCTCGAACTTCGAGGTTCTGGTCGGCTTCGACGTGACGCCCCAGATGGCGGCCTTCAACCGCGACGGTAAGCGCTTCCGGGTCAACACGACGGCGGTCGCCGCCTCGGACGCGCCCACCGCCCCATGAGTGATCTGAAACGGACCCTCGGCGAGGCGGTCGCGGCCGCCTTCGAGGGCGCGGGTCTTTCGCCGGACTTCGGTCGCGTCACCGCCGCCGACCGGCCCGATCTGGCCGACTTCCAGTGCAACGGCGCCCTCGCGGCCGCCAAGAGCGCGGGCCGCAACCCGCGCGAGCTGGCCGCCGCCGTGGTGGAGCCCCTGAAGGCTGACGCTCGCTTCGCCTCGGTCGAGATCGCCGGCCCCGGCTTCATCAATCTGCGCGTCGCCGACCAAGCCCTGGCCGAGCGGGCGGGGGAGGTGGCGGGCGACGCCCGCGCCGGCGCAGCCCTGGTCTCGATCCCGCGCCGGGTGCTCGTCGACTATGCCGGCCCGAACGTCGCCAAGCCGATGCACGTCGGCCACCTGCGGGCGGCGATCATCGGCGAGTCGGTGAAACGCATCTTCCGCTTCCGCGGCGACGAGGTGCTGGGCGACGCCCACTTCGGCGACTGGGGCTTCCAGATGGGGCTCCTGATCATCGCCACCCAGGATGAGGATTCGCGCGTCGCCCAGGTCGTCGCCGACCTGGAAGCCGGCGGTGACGAGGCCGTGGCCTTCGAAGCCCTGGTCCCGTTGATCGACCTCGGCGACCTCGACCGGCTCTATCCGCAGGCCTCGGCCCGCTCGAAGGAAGACGCCGCCTATCGTGACCGCGCCCGCGCCGCGACGGCCGAGCTGCAGAACGGCCGCGCCTCCTACCGCCTGCTATGGCGCCATTTCGTCCGCGTCAGCCGCGTGGCCCTGGAGCGCGAGTTCCACGCCCTCGGCGTCGACTTCGACCTGTGGAAGGGCGAGAGCGACGCCAACGACCTGATCGGGCCGATGGTGCGCGAGCTCGAGGCCAAGGGCCTGCTGGTCCCCGACCAGGGCGCGATGATCGTGCGCGTCGCCCGCCCGGACGAGACCAAGAAGAAGAAGCTGCCGGACGGCACGGTGATCGAGGTCGAGAGCCCCGATCCGCTGCTCGTCGTCTCGTCGGAAGGCTCGGCCATGTATGGCACCACCGACTTGGCGACCATTGTCGACCGCCGCCAGAGCTTCGATCCGCACCTGATCCTCTATTGCGTGGACGCCCGCCAGGCCGATCACTTCGAGCAGGTGTTCCGCGCCGCCTACCTGGCCGGCTACGCCCAGCCGGGCGGGCTGGAGCACGTGCCGAACGGCACCATGAACGGCTCGGACGGCAAGCCCTTCAAGACCCGCGCCGGCGGGGTGCTGAAACTGCACGACCTGATCGAGATGGCCCGCGACAAGGCCCGCGAACGCCTGCGCGAAGCCGGCCTCGGCGCCGAGCTCTCGGCCGAGGAATTCGAGTCCATCGCCCACAAGGTGGCCGTCGCCGCCCTGAAGTTCGCCGACCTGCAGAACTTCCGCGGCACCTCCTACGTCTTCGATCTCGACCGCTTCACCAGCTTCGAGGGCAAGACCGGGCCGTACCTGCTCTACCAGGCGGTGCGCATTAAATCCCTGCTGCGGCGGGCGGAGAGCGAGGGCGTGCAGCCCAGCGCGATCGCCATCGCCGAGCCGGCCGAGCGCGAACTGGCCCTCACCCTCGACGCCTTCGAGACGGCAGCCAGCGAGGCCTACGACAAGCGCGCGCCCAACTTCATCGCCGAGCACGCCTTCAAGCTCGCCCAGACCTTCTCCCGCTTCTACGCCGCGTGCCCAATTCTCGCCCCCGGCCACGAAGCCACCCGCGGCTCCCGCCTGGCCCTGGTCGCGGCGACGCTGAAGCAGCTGGAACTGGCGCTGGAGTTGCTCGGGATCGAGACGCCGGAGCGGATGTAGCTACATGGTTCGGGGGAGCGGCAGCTTCGGCCAGGTCTTGCGCGCCATGCCGCCGATCTTCAGCCGAGGGTCGGCGCCTCCGCCTCGCAGAAACTTCTGAATGGAGACGACGTCTTCGCACGCCTGGGCGACGACTTCGGCGATCTGATCTTCGCGCGGCTTAAGCGGTGAAGGGCGTCTGCGGGGTTCAAACCAGCGCGCCAAGAATGGTCTGGGTGGCGGCGCGTCGGCCGAGATGAGCCATCTGCGGGTGAGGCTGTCTTCCCACACGTCAAATCTGAACCTTATGAAGATGTCGTCGGCATCGTCGAAGAGGATCGCGAGACGCTCGACCCGCCCGGACACCTTGCGTTTGAAATAGAGCCATGCCGGCTCCTTGGGGGTGCGCTCAAGATCCTCCCGAAGCAGCCACCCCATCGACAAGACAAGGGGCAGCAATTCCGAGTTCATCGCGGGGCGCAGGGCGCTCGACCGCAGGGGAGCGCCTCTTCGCCCCGTCGATCGATACCTGAGCGTCTTCCAGTCTCCGACCCCCGCATCGTAGGGCTCAAAGCCGCTTAGGGCTTGCGCCAGTCGCAAAGGCGCGTCGAAAAGATGGTCGACCTGTTCAGTCTCCCCGCCTTGGTCCGCCAGCAGCTCATCGTAAATCTCGGAGAAAATTCGAGGAGGTGTGCCTGTGATCCGGACGTCGTACCCGTCGACCTCAGGATCGTGAACAACCGACCATTCTTGGGCGCCGTTGCGGTAGCCGTGGGCGGAACTGACCATGACGGTCTCGTACATCCCACTCGCGAGCGCAAAGCCATCGGGTGCGGCCAACGGCGCGAGATACTCAAAGACCTCCTGCCCTTCCAAGCTGACGATGACCAGCCAGCCGTTCGGCAGTTGCGTGAGGTGATAGGCCTCAGAGTCGCTTTCTGGATACTCGTCGATCTCAAGATTCAATCGCTCCAGCACGGCGGCTTCATCCGCACCCTCGATGGCCATCCAGGAGAGGTTCATGCTCATTGACGACCTCCGTCCTTTCGGCTCGAGGCCTGCGCGCCTATCGCTGAAACCGGGCGGGAGAAGATCGCGACGACGTCCTCCGGCAGGAAGTGGTTGAGTTGGAACTTTGCCGGTCCAAGGCTAGCCCGCGCCAGCCGCTGATTAAGGCTCAAGTCCGCCGAGGGACCGAACTTATCCTCAAAGCGCAGTTCACCGCGCCAGCCGTCAGGCTTCCAATACCTCTTCTTGGGATCATTCACGATGAAATCGCGCTTGCCAGGTTTCACGCCCATGTCGCGCGGCTGCCAGTCCGCGAGGGCTCTGAGGCGACCCAGCGACTCCCCAAGTCTGCCCTTGCCCTTGATGGAAAGCTTGCCGACCTGATTGAGCGTGGCCTTTTCCCCCAGCCGGGCCCCGGCTCGGCCGAGCACGGCATTGCCGCCCGCATCCTGAACCGAGATCGGGCGGCCATTGAACACGTCCTGCGCCGCCGAGGTCACCGCGCCATCAACGGCGCCTGCCCTGCCCGCGCCCACGAACGGTACGGCTGCCGCTGCCGCCATTCCGCCCAGCGCCGCGCCTGCATAGTCGCCGGGGGAGGAGCTTTGGTAGAGCGCCATATCGCCAAATGCCTGGGCGCCTACGCCGGTCGCGGCGCCGGCCCCGAGAATCGAAGCGCCTTCTCGCAAGGTCACTGGCGCGGCCCCCACTAAGCGAGCCGCTGAGCCAGCCGTGCTTCCAGGAATGGCGGCGAATCCGAGCACGGTCCCACCGACCTGACCCGCCGTCTGCGCGACGCGCCGATGTTCGGCGTCATAGCGATTCCGATCGGCTTCCTGCCGCGCCTCGGCGGCGTATCGTTGCGGCAGTTGGCTTAGCGGCCCGCCCTTCGCCACGGCGTCGGCGCCCGCGGCGAGCTTGTCGGCGATGCCGAAGGTCAGGACATTCGCGGCGCCGCGCACTGCGGCGTCCGCCTGCATTGCGCCCTCTGCAAGCGCTCCCAAGACACGGGGCGGAATTGGAGACTTGCGACGCCGCTCCGTCCGCAAGCGCTGAACATGGTCATACAGGTCGTCCATCGGATTGATCTCTCGCCAACGTCCCTTCCGCGTCCAAGCTTAACTTGGGCGTCGGCCGAGGGTAAGAACAAAAAGTGAACTTTCCACACTTTCGTTTTTGACTTGGATCATTTGGCGATCATGGGCCGATGTTTGGTGGGGCCGCCACCCACGCCGCATTGACTCCCCGCGCCCCAGCGGGCAACCGTCGCCTCGCTCTCGCGGGAGAGGTCGGATTCGTCCGACGCCGAAGGCGCAACCGCCCCGGAAACGCTCAGGCAAAAGGACCGCGCGGGTAACGACACGCTGGAAAGGGCGCGTGGCTTAGGCCGTGCGGACGCCGAAGGAGCAAGGGGTCGCCAGACCCTGAAATCTCTCAGGCACAAGGGACAGCGGGGGCGAAGCACGACCACGAGCTCGGCGACGGGCGCGTGGACCCGACTCGCAACCGTGGAGCCGCCAGACGTGTCTGACGCAGATCTCAAACAGACCCCGCTCTACGAAGCCCACCTCGCCGCCGGCGCGCGCATGGTTCCGTTCGCCGGCTATTCGATGCCGGTGCAGTACAAGGACGGAGTGCTGAAGGAGCACCTCTGGACGCGGGAGCACGCCGGGCTGTTCGACGTCTCCCACATGGGCCAGGCCCGCCTGCGCGGCGCCGATCCGTTCGCCGCCTTCGAGACCCTGACCCCCGGCGACTTCACCGGTCTGAAGCCGGGCAAGCAGCGCTACTCCATGCTGCTCAATGAGGCCGGCGGGGTGGTCGACGACCTGATGGGCTCGCGCCCGGACGACGACGGCCTGTTCCTGGTGGTCAACGGCGCCTGCAAGGACGGCGACTTCGCCCTGATCGCCGAAAAGCTCGACGGCGTCGCCGAGCTCGAACGACTCAACGACCGCGCGCTGCTGGCCCTGCAAGGCCCCGAGGCCGCCGCCGTGCTGGCCAAGCACGCCCCGGCCGCCGCCGACCTCGCCTTCATGGAGACGGCGGCCATGACCGCCTTCGGCGTCGACGCCCTGGTCTCCCGCTCGGGCTACACCGGCGAGGACGGCTACGAGATCTCGATTCCCGCCTCGGACGCCGTCGCCGTCTGGGACGCCCTGCTCGCCGACGAGCGGGTGAGGCCGATCGGCCTCGGCGCCCGCGACAGCCTCCGCCTCGAGGCCGGCCTGCCGCTTTACGGCCACGACCTCGATGAGACCACCTCGCCGGTCGAGGGCGACCTCGCCTTCGCCCTGTCCAAGCGCCGCCGCGAGGCGGGCGATTTCCCCGGCGCCCTGCGCATCCTCGCCGAGTTGGCGGGCGAGGGGCTGCAGCGCAAGCGCGTGGCCCTGAAGGTCGCCGGCGCCCCGGCCCGCGAGGGCGCGGAGATCGCCGACGAGGCGGGCGCCGTGGTCGGCGTCGTCACCTCCGGCGGCTTCGGTCCCTCGTTCGGCGGCCCCGTGGCTCTTGGTTTCGTGCCGCAGGCGCTGTCGGCCGTCGGCACGCGTTTGCAGGTGATCGTCCGCGGCCGGCCCCAGGCCGCCGAGGTCGTCGCCGCCCCCTTCGTCCCCCATCGCTACTTCCGCAAGAAGGCCTGAATCCGATGAGCGAACTGCGTTTCACCAAGGACCACGAGTGGGTCGCCCTCGACGGCGACGTCGCGACCATCGGCATCACGGCCTACGCCGCCGACCAACTCGGCGACGTGGTGTTCGTCGAGGTGCCGGAAGTCGGCAAGACCGTGAAGGCCGGCGACGGCCTGGCCGTGGTCGAGAGTGTCAAGGCCGCCTCCGACGTCTATGCCCCGGTCGGCGGCGAGGTGGTCGAGGCCAACACCGCGCTCGGCGACGCGCCCGAGACGGTCAACGCCGTGCCCGAGGCCGGCGGTTGGTTCGCCAGGCTGAAGGTCGCCGACCCGGCCGAGGTCGCCGCCCTGATGGACCGCGCCGCCTACGAAGACTTCCTGCAGACGCTCTGATTTTGGCTTTCCCTCCCCCTCGATGGGGGAGGGGCAGGGGTGGGGGTGACTGCCGAGTCAGACCCGCCGACGCCGCATCACCCCCATCCCCGACCCTTCCCCCATCAAGGGGGAAGGGGGAGAAACTCGATGAGATACCTCCCGCTTACCCCGCACGATCGCGCCGAAATGCTCGGCGTCATCGGTGTCGACCATGTGGATCAGCTGTTCGTCGACGTGCCCCAGGCGGCGCGGCGCGAGGGGCCGGTGGACCTGCCGCGCCATGCGGGGGAGATGGAGGTCGAGCGCGAGCTGAGCCAGCTGGCGGCCAAGAACCATTCGGCCGGGTCGGCGCCGTTCTTCTGCGGGGCCGGGGCCTATCGCCATCACGTTCCGGCGACGGTGGATCACCTGATCCAGCGCTCCGAATTCCTGACCAGCTACACGCCCTACCAGCCCGAGATCGCCCAGGGCACGCTGCAGATGCTGTTCGAGTTCCAGACCCAGGTGGCGGCGCTCACCGGCATGGATGTGGCCAACGCCTCGCTCTACGACGGCTCCACGGCCACCGGCGAGGCGGTCATGATGGCGGCCCGCGTCACCCGCCGGTCGAAGGCGGTGTTCAGCGGCGGGGTGCACCCGCACTACATTGAAACTTCCGAGACCCTGGCCCACGCGGCGGGCGTGGCCACCGCGCGCATGCCGACGGCCATCGACGCCGAAGCGGCGGTGATCGAGGCCATCGACGCCGACACCGCCTGCGTGGTGGTGCAGACGCCGAACGTCTTCGGCACGGTCACCGACGTTTCCAAGATCGCGGAAGCCGCCCACGCGGCCGGGGCGCTGCTGGTGGTGGTCACCACCGAGGCGGTGTCCTACGGCCTGCTGAAGTCGCCGGGCGAGATGGGGGCGGACATCGCCGTCGCCGAGGGCCAGTCGATCGGCGTCGGCCTGAACTTCGGCGGCCCTTACGTCGGGCTGTTCGCCACCCGCGACAAGTTCGTGCGCCAGATGCCGGGCCGCCTGTGCGGTGAGACGGTGGACGCCGAGGGCCGCCGCGGCTTCGTGCTGACGCTGTCGACCCGCGAGCAGCACATCCGTCGCGACAAGGCGACGTCGAACATCTGCACCAACTCGGGCCTCTGCGCCCTGGCCTTCTCGATCCACATGACCCTGCTGGGCGAGGTGGGCCTGCGCCGCCTGGCGGCGATCAATCACGCCAAGGCCCGCAAGCTGGTCACCGCCCTCTCGGGCATCGACGGCGTCGAGGTGCTGACCCCGCGCTACTTCAACGAGATCGCCGTGCGCCTGCCGCACAACGCGGCCCACATCGTCGAGCTGGCGGCCCAGGCCGGGCTGCTGGCGGGCGTGCCGTTCTCGCGTCTTGGGACCGGCATGGACGACGTGCTGCTGCTCGCCGTCACCGAGACCAACACCGACACCGAAATCGAAATCCTGGCGCGCTCGCTGAAGCGTGTCCTCGGCGCTCCGGAGCTGAACCAATGAGCATGAACGCCGTCGGCCGACCCACCCGCCCCGAAGCGGTGGACAGCGAGCATCAACCGGGCGGGCGCGGTCTTCTGCAGGACGAAGCCCTGCTGTTCGAACTGGACGGCTGGGACAAGACCGGAGTCGACCTGGCCGATGTCGGCGACGACCTGGCCGGCTTCGACGCCCTGGGCGGCCTGGTGCGCAGCGCCCCCATCGGCCTGCCGGGCCTCTCCGAGCCGGAGACCGTCCGCCACTACGTTCGCCTCAGCCAGAAGAACCACGCCATCGACTTGGCGATCTATCCGCTCGGCTCGTGCACCATGAAGCACAATCCGCGCCTCAACGAGAAGATGGCGCGCCTGCCCGGCTTCGCCGACATCCATCCGCTGCAGCCGCAGTCGACGGTGCAGGGCGCCCTGGCCCTGATGGACCGCCTGGCGCATTGGCTGAAGACCCTGACCGGCATGCCCGCCGTCGCCCTAACGCCGAAGGCCGGCGCCCACGGCGAGCTCTGCGGCCTGCTGGCCATTCGCGCGGCCCACGAGGCCAAGGGGCAGGGGCATCGCAAGACGGTGCTGGCCCCGACCAGCGCCCACGGCACCAACCCGGCCACGGCGGCCTTCTGCGGCTACACCGTCGTGGAAATCGCCCAGACCGCCGATGGCCGCGTCGATCTCGCCGACCTGGAGGCCAAGCTCGGCGACCACGTGGCGGCGATCATGGTCACCAACCCCAACACCTGCGGCCTGTTCGAGCGCGACATCCTCGAGATCAGCCGCCTGACCCACGCCGCGGGCGCCTACTTCTACTGCGACGGCGCCAACTTCAACGCCATCGTCGGCCGGGTGCGCCCGGGTGATCTCGGCGTCGACGCCATGCATATCAACCTGCACAAGACCTTCTCGACGCCCCATGGCGGCGGCGGTCCGGGCGCGGGGCCGGTGGTGCTGTCGGCGGCCCTGGCGCCCCATGCCCCGACGCCCTGGATCGTGCACGACGACGACGGCTATCGCCTGCAGGAGACGCCGGACGCCGAAGCCGAAGCCGCCTTCGGCCGCATGTGCGCCTTCCACGGCCAGATGGGCATGTATGTGCGCGCCTACGCCTACATGCTCAGCCACGGCGCCGACGGGCTGAAGCAGGCCTCCGAGGACGCGGTGCTCAACGCCAACTATCTGAAGGCGCGGCTCAGCGACCTGATGAGCCCGGCCTTCCCGGATGGTCCCTGCATGCACGAGGCCCTGTTCGACGACAGCTGGCTGGAAGGCACGGGCGTCACCACGCTCGATTTCGCCAAGGCGATGATCGACGAGGGTTTCCACCCGATGACCATGTACTTCCCGCTCGTGGTCCACGGCGCGATGCTGATCGAGCCGACCGAGACGGAGCCGAAGCAGGAACTCGACCGATTCGTCGAGGCGATGCGCCGCCTGGCGACAGCCGCCAAGGCTGGCGAGGCCGAACGCTTCCGCGCCGCGCCGGTGATGGCCCCGCTGCGCCGTCTCGATGAGACGCTTGCGGCGCGAAAACCACGCCTGCGATGGGCGCCTGTTGCGGCGGAGGCACAGGCGGCCGAATAGCATCGGCGGCGAGGGCTAGCGTCAAATAACGGTGGAGTGGCGCCTTTACGCCCCTGAGGCGCGTTCTCATATCAACAGGCGCGCGGCGTAGCTTCGTTCGTTGAAGCGACGCTGAGCGCATGTCCCCGTCTGTCGCCCCGATGTCCTATACCTTCGCCATGCCGCGCGTCCGCCTGACCGAAAGAGATGTCTTCGTTCGCGAAGCGCTTCTTCGCGTGCTGCGCTTTGCGCTGGTGATTGTCGGCCTGCTGATCGTGATCGCGGGGGTTCTGATCGCGCCGCTGCCCGGGCCCATGGGCCTGCCGATCGTGGTGCTCGGCCTGATGATCGTGCTGCGTAACAGCTTCCGGGCCCGCAAGCAGTTCATCCGCTTCCAGCGCGCCCATCCCAAGGTGGTGTTCCCGCTGCGCCGCCTGCTGCGTCGCGAGCCGGAGGTCTTCCCGGTGGCCTGGCAGCAGGCCTTGCGGATGGAAAAGCTGGTGGTGCCGAAGAGCTGGCGCCGCGCGGTGCGCTGGCGCAAGGCGCTGAAGCGCCGGGCGGCCGCCAAGGCGGCGTAAGGCTTCCGCCCCACCCGAGTTCGTCATGCTGAGCAGCGCCGGCCGGCGCGTGTCGAAGCACGCAAGGCGGTGCAGCGGTGCGTCCTTCGACAGGGCCGCCTTACGGCCCGCTCAGGATGACAACTGTCCGGAGCTGGAATGACCAAACAAAAAGGCCGCCCTGAAGGGCGGCCTTATCGGTCTCGATCTTGCGCGAAGCCTACTGCAGCTTCGCGCCGATCTGGCCGATCGCGTCGTCGATGGCCGGGTCGCCCTTGCCGCCGGTAAGGCGGGCGGCGAGCACCTGCTCGGTCGCGCGGGCGGCCAGGTCGATGGCGGCGCTCTTGACCTGGGCCACGGCTTCCAGCTGAGCGGTCTCGATGCGGCGCTCGGCCAGGCGGGTGCGCTGGGCCACCGTCTCTTCGAGGTCGGCCTTGGCCTGGGCTTCCAGGCGCTTGGCCTGGTCGTTGGCCGCGGCGATCACCGCCTTGGCCTGAGCCTCGGCGTCAGCCCGTTGGCGGCTGATGTCGGCCAGCAGGGCTTCGGCCTCCGCGCGGATGCGGGCGGCGTCGTCCAGGTTGGCCTTGATCGCGCCGGCCTTGGCGTCGAGGCCGGCCGCGGCCGCCTTGAAGCCGCCCATCATGCCGGCGACGAGAAGGAACACGATAAAGCCGACGCCGACCCACAGCTCGGGGTTGGCCAGGTTCCAGAACTCGGCTTCGAAAAAGGCGGGCATCTATTGTCCCTGACTGGTCACGGCGGCGGCGATCGCGTCGCGCGACGCTTTCACGCCGGTGACTTTCTCGATCATGGCTTCCGCGGCGTCGGTGGCGACGGTGGTCAGCTGCTGCATGGCCGTGTTGCGGGCAGAGCGGATCTGCGCCTCGGCGGCGGCCTGCTTTTCAGCCAGTTCGGCGTCCAGCGCCGCCCGGCGGGTCGCGGCCTCGGCCGAGCTCTTGGCGGCGGCGTCGGCGGCGGTCTTCTGGGCGGCGGAACGGGCTTCGGCCAGGGCGCGCTTGGCGCCTTCAGCCTGGCTTTCCGCCTGGGCCTGCACCTCGCGGGCGCTGGTCAGGGCGTCCCGAATGGTGGTTTCCCGCTCGTCGAAAACGCGGCGAACGCGCGGAGCGAACACCTTCGACATCAGGATGTAGAGGATGACGAACAGGATGAGCAGGTAGCCGATCTGCCCAGCCCAGTGTTGAAACTGGAACTGCGGCAGGCCCGCGCTGTGCTCGGCGCCCGTCGTCTCGACGTGTTCGCCGCCTTCGACCGTGTGGGTCGCGGCGGGATCGGTCTGAGCGGTCATTCGGGTTTCAACTCCGGATCAAAGAACGTCGCGCGGGCAGGCGAGAGCGCCAGCCCGCGTCACCGTCTTGGATCAGCCGAACTTCAGCAGGATGCCGAGCACGAAGGCCAGGATGCCCAGGGCTTCGGCGAGCGCCGCGCCCACGAACAGGTTGCCGATCTGGCTGGCGGCAGCCGACGGGTTGCGCAGGGCGCCCGACAGGAAGTTGCCGAAGATGTTGCCGACGCCGATGCCGGCGCCGATCATGCCGAGCGTCGCGAGGCCGGCGCCGATTTGCTTAGCAGCTTCGAGTTCCATGGATTCTCTCTATTTCTGGATGGGTAGGTAGGTCTGAAACGGGAGGTCAGTGGCCGTGGCCGAGATTGACCACGTCGTTGAGGTAGATGCAGGCCAGCACCGCGAAGACGAACGCCTGCAGGAAGGCCACCAGGCATTCCAGGGCCGTCAGCGCCACGACCATGCCGAGCGAGAGGGCCGCGCCGGGAATGCCGAACAGGCCGAGGCCGCCGCCGGCGGCGAGCCCGCCCAGGGCCACGATGAAGCCGGCGAACACCTTCATCGCCACGTGGCCGCCCAGCATGTTGCCGAACAGACGAAGGGCGAGGGTGACCGGCCGCAGCAGGAACGACACGAACTCGATGACCACGATGACCGGCAGCAGCACGATCGGCACGCCGGAAGGCACGAACAGTTTGAAGAAGCCAAGCCCGTGCTTGATGAAGCCCACGGCCAGCACGAGCAGGATCGTCATCAGGCCGAAGGCGGCGGTGATCGCCAGTTGGGCGGTGACGGTGAACGTCAGCAACAGGCCCAACATATTCATCGCCAGGATGAACATGAAAACGGTGAACACGAACGGGAAGTACTTCTTGCCGTCGTGACCGATGATCGATTCCGCGAGGTTATCGATCATGCCGAAAAGGGTTTCGCCCACGGCCTGCATCCGGCCCGGAACCACCTGCATGCGCGCGGTGACCAGCGACAGGAAGCCGACCACCAGCACGAAGGCGAGGGTCATGGCCAGGTGGGAGTTGGTGAAGGCCAGCTCGCTGCGGCCGAACACGGGAAGGTTCACGGTCCCGAAGTCGACGAGCTTTTCGATCTGGAACTGGTGGATCGGGTCGTTAGCGGCCATCGGCGCTAGGATTCCTCGTCGTCATCGAACGGAACCGAGGGAAGCGGTCCCGAATCTTGTTTCGCCAGCGCCATCAGGCGGTTGGCCGTACGTCTCGCCATCCAGATCGACAGCGCGAAACCAATCAGGACCCCCCCGATCAGCCCCCACGGCGTGGTGTCGAACACTCGGTCGACGATGAACCCCGCCGCCAGTCCCACCAGAACGCCGCCGAGGAGCTCGGCGATGATGCGGTAGGCCTGACTGACGGCCTGTTCACCGGCGTGCGACGTCGTCGGGCGTTGGACCCGAGCCCCTAAAGCCTTCGCCTGCTCGTCGAGACGCCGGAGCGCCTCTTCGCGCGAGTCATCAGCAGGAGCCATGAACGTGCAACATGAGTTCCGGAGAGGCATAAACCCCGCCGGCCGGATCGCGGCGGAACCTATAGACGAGGGGGCGGGGCGTCAAGGCTGGTGGAGGGATGCTTAAGTTGCTGATTTTCCTGAAACTTCGTGGGGCTTCTGAGCGGCCCGGCGGGCAGCGGGCGACTCTGTTCGACTGTTGCGACCGCGCGTCTCACCTTGCGGAATGGGCTTCGCGCACCCACATGGGCGGCCGCGCACGGTTGCTTCTGTCTCGATTCTGGGCTTAGGACGCCGGCGCCGCCCTAGGGCGTTCTCAACACAATCCGTCCACACTACTCGAAAGCCGAATGCCGCTGTTCCAGACACCTGACTTCAACGACCGTCGCACCGCCGCCATCGAGGCCAAGAAGGCCCTTCTCGCGAAGATGGTGAGCAAGCCCACCGTCCAGGCCGAGAACTTCGTCAGCCGCGAGCAGGAAAAGGCCGCCAAGGCCGAAGCCTTCCGCGCCCAACGCGCCGCCGAAAAGGAAGCTGCCCGCCTCGCCAAGGAGGAGGCCGAGCGTGCTCGCGCCGAGGCCCTGCTCAATGATGAGGAAGCTCAGCTCGAGCTGAAGCGCCAGGAACGCAAGGATCGCAAGGCCGCCATCAAGGCCGAAGCCCGCGCCAAGCGTGAAGCCAAGGCCGCGATGCGCCGCGGCTGAGCCGGTCCGCCGACTGAGATTTTTTGAAAGCCCCCGGTCCTCGCGGCCCGGGGGTTTTTCTTTGCGCCTACTGGGCCGCCAATTGCTCGGCGGTCTGCAGGTCGACGCTGACCAGTTGCGAGACGCCGCGCTCGGCCATGGTCACGCCGAACAGACGGTCCATCCGACTCATGGTCACCGGATTGTGGGTGATGGCGATGAAGCGCGTCTGGGTGCGGCGGCGCATCTCGTCCAGCATGTTGCAGTAGCGCTCGACGTTGGCGTCATCGAGCGGGGCGTCGACTTCGTCGAGCACGCAGATCGGCGCCGGATTGGCCAGGAACACCCCGAAGATCAGGGCCGAGGCGGTCAGCGCCTGCTCGCCGCCGCTCATCAGGCTCATGGTCGACAGCCGCTTGCCCGGCGGGCAGGCGTAGATCTCCAGGCCGGCCTCCAGCGGATCGTCGCTCTCGATCAGGCGCAGCTCGGCCTGGCCGCCGCCAAACAGAGCGGCGAACAGGGTGCGGAAGTGCTCGTTGATCACCTCGAAGGCGGCCAGAAGGCGCTCACGGCCTTCGGCGTTCAGGCTCTCGATGCCCTCGCGCAGCTTGACCATGGCGGCGTTGAGATCGGCCCGCTCGGTGCGCATCGCCTCCAGGCGGGCGCCATGCTCCTTGGCCTCGTCCTCGGCGCGCAGGTTCACCAGGCCGATGGCGTCGCGTTCGCGCTCAAGAGCGTAGAGGTGCGCTTCCATGCCGGCGGCGTCCGGCGGAATGGCGATGGCTTCCTCGGCCAACTGCTTACCCAGGGCTTCCGGTTCGACGCGAGCGGTCTCGCGAACGCGCTCGGTCACTTCGGTTAGTCGTTCGCCGGCCGCCTCCAGGCGGGCGGTGACGCCCGCGCGGCGCTCGCGGGCCTCGGCGGCGGCGGCGTCCGCGGCGCGAGCGGCCCGGTCGGTCTCGGCGCGCAGCGCCTCGCCTGAGGCCAGGGCGTCGGATGACTTGGCCCGACGGGCCTCGGCGGCGCTGAACTGGTCGAGCAGGTCGCGCATCTTGCCGTCCAGCGCGTTCGGCGCGTCGCGGGCCGCGAGCAGGGCCGTGTCCGCCTTGGCGCGATCGGCGGTCAGGACTTCCATGCGCTGGCCCGAGCCTTCGGCGCGGCGACGCCAGTCGTCGCGGTCGCGGGTGAGGCTCTCCAGACGGTTGGCGCGGCCGGCCCGTTCGCGTCGCTCGACATCGAGGGCCGTCCGGGCGCTGGCGGCGGCCTCGCGGGCCTTGCCCGCGGCGATGCGGGCCTCGGCCAGGATCGACGTCTGATCCTGCGGGGCGCCCTGACCATCGGCGGCCGCCTGCGCGACGTTCAGCGTTTCTTCCGCCTCCAGCCTTTCGGCGTCGAAGCGGGCGATGGTTTCGTCGAGGGACTGGGCTCGAGCGTCGCGGCGACTGGCCTCGCGGTCCAGGCGTTCGACCACCTCGCGGGCAGAACCTAGAATTCGCTCGGCGTCGACAGGGCCGCGGCGGGCGTCACGAAGGGCGGTCTCGGCGGCGTTCAGGCGTCCGGCGGCGTCGCGGTGCGCCTTGCCGGCGGCCTCGGCTTGCGGCGCGCGACGGTCGATTTCGGCCTCGATCTCGGCCAGGCGAGCGCGCTGCTCCAGCCGCACGGCGGCGGGCTTGGGGGCTTCGGCTCGGGCCACGAAGCCGTCCCAGCGCCACAGGTCGCCCTCGCGGGAGACCAGGCGGGCGCCGGGCGCGAGGGCCTTTTGCAAACGATCGCCGTCCTCACGCTTCACCAGGGCGGTGAAGGCCAGGCGCGCGGCCAGTTCCGGCGGGGCCTTGACCTTCGGACCCAGCGGCTCGACCCCGTCGGGCCAGGCCGGAGGCTTGGCGTCTCCGCCCTTCCAGTGCGCGGCGGCGCGGGCGTCGAGGGCGGCGTCGAGGTCATCGCCCAGGGCGGCGGCGAGGGCCGCCTCGAAGCCCTTCTGCGGATTGACCGCGTCCAGCGCGGGCGGATAGGCGCTGCGCGCGCGCGGCGCGGCGATCTGGGCGAGGCCGCGGGCCTCGGTCTTCATGCGGCCGAGTTCATCCTCGGCCTTACGCGCGGCGGTGCGGGCCTCGGCCTCGGCGGCGGCCGCCGCCGCCCGGTCGGCTTCGGCGGCTTCGAGCGCGGCGCGCGCGGCGCGCAGCGCTTCGAGGGCGGCGTCGAACTTGCCGCGCGCCTCGGCCAGCTGAGGATTGACGTCCGGCCCCAGGGCCGCGCGTTCCGCCTTGGCCTGGTCCAACGCCCGCACGGTGCGCGACAGGCGCGCGCGCGCCTCCTCGACCCGCTGCTCGGCCGCGCGCCGCACGGCCTGGTCGGCGGCGACGGCGGCGGCGATGGATTCCACCTCCGCGTCCAGGCGGGCGCGTTCGGTCTCGGCCTCCGCGAGCGCGGCGGCCAGGGCCGGCTCACGCTCAGGGGCGTCGGCGATCTGGGCGTCCAGGGCGGCGATCTCGCCGGTCAGACGGTCCAGCGCCTGGGTGGCGTCCTCGCGGCCTTGCGTCTCGCGCGCGGCGTCGGCGTCGATGCGGGCCAGATCGGCGGTCAGGCGGGCGACCTCGGCCTCGGCGGCCTCCGCCTCGCGCTCCAGCCGGTCCTTGTCGATGGCCAGCTTGTTGAGCACCGCCGCAGCGACGGTCTCTTCCTCGCGCAGCGGCTTGATCGCCTCCTCGGCGGCCAGGGCCGCGGTCTGGGCGGCGGCGGCTTCGCGGGCGGTGTCTTCGACCCGGCGGCTGATGGTCTCGGCCTCTTCGCGGGCGGCGACCAGGGCGGTGCGGGCCTCGTTCCAGCGGGCGTAGAGGGCGGCGCCCTGCACGGCGCGGATCTCGGCCGAAAGGCGCTTGTACTTCTCGGCCGCCCTGGCCTCGCGGCGCAGGCGGCCGAGCGCCTGCTCCAGCTCGCGGGCCACGTCGTCCAGCCGGTTGAGGTTGGTCTCGGCGGCGCGCAGGCGCAGCTCGGCCTCGTGGCGGCGGGTATGCAGGCCTGAGACCCCGCCGGCTTCCTCGAGGATGCGGCGGCGATTCTGCGGCTTGGCGGCGATCAGCTCGCTGATCTGGCCCTGGCGGACCAGGGCCGGGGAGTTGGCCCCGGTCGAGGCGTCGGCGAACAGCAGTTGCACGTCGCGGGCGCGCACCTCGCGGCCGTTGACCTTGTAGGTCGAGCCCATGCCCCGGTCGATGCGCCGGATCACCTCCAGCACCGGATCGGGGAAGGCCGCCGGCGCCGCGCCATCGGTGTTGTCGATGGTCAGCGCCACCTCGGCGTGGTTGCGGCTCGGGCGATTGCCGGAGCCGGCGAAGATCACCTCGTCCATGCCGTCGGCCCGCATGGCCTTGGCGGAGTTGGCGCCCATCACCCAGCGCAGGGCTTCCAGCAGATTGGACTTGCCGCAGCCGTTCGGCCCGACCACGCCCGTGAGTCCAGGTTCGATCCGAAACTCGGTCGGCTCGACGAAGGACTTGAACCCGGTAAGGCGCAGCCTCTGGAAGTGCACGGCGGGAGGCGGCTCCTTACTTCGAGGCGGCCGCGATGGCGGCGTCCAGCTTGTCCAACGGTTGCTCGCCGACCAGTTTGACGCCGTTGACGATGAAGGTCGGCGTGGAGTCGATCTTGTCGGCCTCGCCGTTCTTCTGCACGCGGGCGCTCAGGGCCTTGATGGCCTCCTCGTCGGCGACGCAGGCGTTGAACTGAGCCTCGGTCATGCCGGTCGACTGGGCCACGCGCAGCAGAGGGCCGCGGATATCGCCGGTGGTGAACAGCTCGTCCTGGGCGTGGAACACCGCGTCGATCACGCTGAAGTACTTGGCCTTGTCGTCCTTGGCGGCGCAGCGGGCCAGCAGGACGCCGCCGGCGGCGTACTGCGCGGGTTCGGTGATGAACTCGCGGAACACGTAGTGCACCTTGTTGGTGTCGACGTACTTGGCCTTGAAGGCGGGCCACACCTCGGCGTTCCAGCGCGCGCAGTGCGAGCACGAGGGCGAGGCGTATTCGATCACCGTCACCTTCGCGTTCGGATCGCCCAGGGTCATGTCCTCGGCCGAAGCGCCGGCGCCGCCCGTCTTGTTGCAGGCGACAAGGGCGGTGGCCATCAGGGCCACGGCGGCGGTCAGGGCGAGACGACGGGTGGTCGAGCGCATGGGGCCTCCCAGTGAGCGAACAGTGATCTAACCCCGATTCCCTTGGAGTCGGATGGGGCCGATTGAAGGCGGCAGAAGACGCTTCGCCGCAGGGGAGTCAATGGGGGCGGAGTCTACTTCCCCGCCGCGGCGATGGCGGCGTCGAGGGCCGCAAGATCCTGCTCCCCCTCGATCGGCTTGCCGTTGACGACGAAGGTGGGCGTGGAGTCGATCTTGTCGCGCTCGGCGTAGTTCTGAACCCGGTTGGTCACGGCGTCGAAATTGGCCTGGCTGGTCAGGCAGGCGTCGAACTGCGCCTCGGTCAGGCCGCCGGCCTGTCCGGCCTTCAGCAACGCGGCGCGCGCGTCGCCGCCGGCGTAGATTTCGGCCTGGACGTCGAAGGCCTTGTCGATCACCGCGAAGTACTTGGCCTTCTCGCCGTTGCTGTTGGCCACCGCGCAGCGGGCAAGGGCCGGGCCGGCCACCGCCAGCGCCGGCGGGGCGGTGATGAACTCGCGATAGACGAAGGTCACCTTGCCGGTGTCGACGTACTTCTTCTTGAAGGCGGGCCACACCTCGCTGTGCCAGGCGGCGCAGTGCGGGCAGGCGGTGGAGGCGTATTCGATCACCGTCACCTTGGCCTTGGCGGCGCCGAGGGTCATGTCGTCGGGCGCGACGGTGAAGCTCTGAGCCGAGGCGGCGCCGGTCAGCAGGGTCGCGCCGAGGGCGGCGGACAGAACGAGGCGGGAAACCCGCATAGAGGCGTCTCCAAGGTGAAGCTCAGTCCCTGGGGCCCAGGGATGCGGCTGTTTCATGGCTGAAAGCGTCGGCGGGCCAGGCTGTCAATCGCCGTCTCGTCGCAGGATTTCGCGGCCGAGCCGGGTGAGGGCGGCCTTCAGCGCCCCGTCGGGGGCCTCGGCGAGGCCGTCGGCCAGAGCCTTTTCCTTGGCGGCGTCGAGCGGGCCCTTGCGGCGCGGTCGCGGCGGCGCGGCGGCGACGGCCTTCACTGGGCCCTGGATAATGCGCAGCCGGGTGACCACGCCCTGGCCGAGCAGGAGGTCGAGCCGCTGCATGATCATCGGCGCCTGATGCTGGATCAGGGCGGCCACGGGGCCGTCGACGCGCAATTCCAGCGCCCCGCCCGCGCCGCCACGCCCCTTGACCAGCTTCACCGGCTCGGTGCGCTTGGCCAGGGTCTCGCCGACGATCTCCTTCCACCGCGTCTGCAGGGCGCCGGCGCCCTGACCGAACCGCTCGTCGAACTTCTTGATGATGGGGGCTATGGAACGCCCGATCGGCGGCGGCGGGCGGATCGCCGGCCGCGTGCGCCGGGCCCTCAGGATGGCGAGGGCTTCTTCAGCGCTGGGCAGGGGGCGGCGGCGACGCATCGGATCTATATATCAGCCCCCATGACCGACGTCCCGGCGCTGCGCCGCGCCCTTCTCGATTGGTATGACGCCGAGGCCCGCGTCCTGCCCTGGCGCATCGGCCCGGCCGAGCGGCGGGCCGGCTCGCGGCCCGATCCCTATCGCGTCTGGCTGTCGGAGGTGATGCTGCAGCAGACCACCACGCCGCATGCGACGCCCTATTTTCTCGGCTTCACCCAGCGCTGGCCGACGGTCTCGGACCTGGCGGCGACGCCCGACGCCGAGCTGATGGCCGCCTGGGCGGGCCTCGGCTACTACGCCCGCGCCCGAAACCTCCTGGCCTGCGCCCGCGCCGTGGCGGAGCGGCACGGCGGCGTGTTTCCGGACACCGAGGCGGGCCTGCGCGCGCTGCCGGGCGTCGGCGCCTATACGGCCGCGGCGGTGGCGGCCATCGCCTTCGACCGGGCGGCCAATGTGGTCGACGGCAATGTCGAGCGGGTGATGGCGCGGCTGTTCGCCGTCGAGACGCCGCTGCCCGCCGCCAAGCTGGAGCTCGCCCGCCTGGCTGGTGATCTGGTCGGCGACGATCGGCCCGGCGACTGGGCGCAGGCCCTGATGGACCTCGGGGCCACCGTCTGCCGGCCGAAGTCGCCGCTGTGCGGCCGCTGCCCACTGACCGCCTTCTGCGCCGGCTTCGCGACCGGCGCGCCGGAGACCTATCCGCGCAAGACCGCCAAGGCCGCGCGGCCCCGGCGGCACGGTGTCGCCTATGTGCTCACCCAAGGTAACCAGATCGCCCTGGTGCGACGCCCGCCCAAGGGGCTGCTCGGCGGGATGCTCGGTCTGCCGACCACAGACTGGCGGTCCGAGCCGTGGAGCGAGGCGGAGGCGAAGGTCGTTGCGCCGCTGGCTGCGAGGTGGCGCTACGTTGGCGAGATCGAGCACGTCTTCACCCACTTCGCCCTCGGCCTGAAGGTCATGCGGGCCGAGGGCGACTGGCCAGGTTTCCCCGAATGCCAGGGTGAATGGACGGCTGTCGCGGGGCTGGAGGGCCTGCCGAGCGTCTTCCTCAAGGCCGCCCGCCTGGGCCTGGCGACCGACCTCTTCAGCTGACCTTAAGCCGGCTTGCGGAACCGCAGGGTCATGCGGTCGCTCTCGCCGATCGCCTCATACCTCGTGCGGTCGAACTGCGGATTGGCCGGCTGGCCCATTGGGGCGGTGTTGCGGGTCGGCGGCAGGGTCCAGACGCCGAAGGGGTGGTCCTTGGTGTCCTTCGGGTTGGCGTTGATCTCCGAGCGGGCGTCCAGCACGAAGCCGGCCTTGGTCGCCGCCTCGATGACGTAGGCCTCCGAGACGTAGCCGTCGCTGGCGCCCGGCTTCATCTGGCCGGGGTTGGCGCGGTGGTCCTTCACGCCGAGGTAGCCGCCCGGCTTCACCACCCGGTAGAGATCAGCGAACACCGCGTCGACCCGGCCAGGCTGACCCATCCAGTTGTGGATATTGCGGGCGGTGAAGGCGACGTCGACGGAGTTGTCGGGGCCGAGGCCCTTCACCTGGGTTCCGAACGGCACGACCTCGACCTTGCCGTAGGTGGCCGTGTCCGCGTAGCGCTTGACGAAGTTGGCGTGGGCCGTGCGCGACTGATCGCTGGAGCCTGGGCCTTCGATGATCGGGCCGGTGGCGATGTAGCGGCCGCCGGTCTTGGCGGCGTACGGCGCCAGGATCTCGGTCCACCACCCGCCGCCGGGGCTGATCTCCAGCACCGTGGCGCCGGGTTTCACGCCCCAGAACTGCAGGGTTTCGACCGGATGTCGGGCTCCGTCGCGCGCCTTGTTGGCGTCCGACCGTAGCGAAGCGGCGGTGGCTGTGCGAAGGGCGGGATCGGCCGCCGGCGTCGAAGCCGGGTTCTGGGCGACCGCGGGGACCGCGAGGATGGCCGCGAGGGCCACGGCGGCGATGCCGGGCAGATGACGCATGGTTTCGCTCCCTGGATTTGGTCGCGATGATCCTCGCCGTCCGTCTTGCCGTCGAGTGACGTTTTGTAACCGGCTAGACGGTGGCTTAGGCCGCCGCTATCTCCGACCGCAGTTTGTCGCGCAGCACGTCGATCTGGGCGAAGCCCTTGTCGGTCTTGAAGCGCCAATACGTCCAGCCGTTGCAGCTGGGGGCGTTGTCGATCATGGCGCCGACCTTGTGGATCGAGCCGACGAGGTCACCCACCGCCAGGCTGCCGTCGGCGCGCACGCGGGCGGCGCGCTGGCCCTTGGGGCACCAGAGGGTATCGCCCGGCTGCAGCAGGCCGGCCTCGACTACGCGGCCGAACGGCACGCGCGGTTCGGCCTTCTTGGAGCCCATGACGTCGAGTTCGGAAGGCGCGATCGGGACGACCTTGGCGATCCGCTCCTTGGCCACGGCCAGGTATTCCGGCTCGCGCTCGATGCCGATGAACCGGCGGCCCAGGCGCTTGGCGGCCGCGCCGGTGGTGCCGGTGCCGAAGAACGGGTCGAGGATCACGTCGCCCGGCTTGGTCGAGGACAGGATCACGCGATAGAGCAGGGCTTCCGGCTTTTGGGTCGGATGGGCTTTGGCGCCATCGGCCCCTTTGAGGCGCTCTTCGCCGGTGCACAGGGGCAGGGTCCAGTCGGACCGCATCTGCACCTCGTCGTTGGCCATCTTCATGGCGTCGTAGTTGAAGGTGTAGCGCTTGGCGCCGACGCCCTTCGACGCCCAGATCAGGGTTTCGTGCGCATTGGTGAACCGCGTGCCCTTGAAGTTCGGCATCGGGTTGGACTTGCGCCACACCACGTCGTTCAGGATCCAGAACCCCAGGTCCTGCAGCATCGCGCCGACGCGGAAGATGTTGTGATAGCTGCCGATCACCCACAGGGCGCCGTCGTCCTTCAGCACGCGACGGCACTCCTTCAGCCAGGCGCGGCTGAATTCGTCATAGGCCTTGAAGCTCTCGAACTGGTCCCAGTGGTCGTCGACGGCGTCGACCTTGGAATTGTCGGGACGATGCAGATCGCCGCCCAGCTGCAGGTTGTAGGGCGGGTCGGCGAACACGAGGTCGATCGACTTGTCGGGCAGCTTGGCCAATTCGGCCAGGCAGTCGCCAGCGATGATGGTTTCCGGCCCGAAAGTCATGGGTACGCTCCGAAGGACTCGAAGCTGAATCATGAGTCCGCGTGGTGAACGACCGGTTCACCAACGTGGTTAGCAAAACCTTACTTGCTCAGAGTTCCAGATCGCCCTGCACGGCGTCGTTCCACGCCTGCATGGGGTCGAGACCCATCAGCGCCAGCTTCACCGGCCCCCAGCCGAGGCGATGCTCGGGGCAGGGGCCAAGGCGCAGCAGCGCCTCGCCGTGGACGGCGGCGCGGTAGCCCTTGTGTCCGGAAAAGCCGTAGCCGGGATAGAGGTCGTCCATCTCGGTCATCAGCCGGTCGCGGGCCGTCTTGGCCAGGATCGAGGCGGCGGCGATCGACTTCGACTTGCCGTCGCCCCCGACAACGGTCTTCACCTCGCAGGGCAGGTTGAAGCGATAGTTGCCGTCGACCAACGCGAAGTCCGGCTTCACAGCCATGGCCTCGATGGCGCGACACATGGCCAGGCCGGAGGCGTGCAGGATATTCAGTTCGGCGATCTCGGCGACATTGGCGAAGCCGACGCCCCAGGCGATGGCCTTTTCCTTGATCTCGATTTCCAAGGCGGCGCGCGCCTTGGCGCTGAGCTTCTTGGAGTCGTCCAGACCTTTCGGGAGCTTCCTCGCATCGAGGATCACCGCGCCCGCGCTGACCGGCCCGGCCCAGGGCCCACGTCCCGCCTCGTCGACGCCGCAGACGAGCACGTCGCCGCACGCCTTCTCGAGGATCATGGTGGGACCTTTGGCCATCAGGCGCTCATAGCCTTGCATTCCGCGTGACGGAAGCACGTCACGACGTGGTCGTTCACCAGCCCCGTCGCCTGCATGAAGGCGTAGACGATTACCGGCCCCACGAACTTGAAGCCCTTCTTTTTCAAGGCTTTGGACAGGGCGTCCCCCTCAGGCGTCGCGGCCGGAACATCGCCCCGGCCCGTCCATTCGTTCTGGATGGTGCGGCCATCGACCGCGCTCCAGCAGAACTCGGCGAAATCCTCGCCCGCATCGCGCATCTGGCAGTAGAGCCGCGCGCCGGAGATGGCGGCGTCGATCTTGGCGTTGGAGCGGATGATGCCGGGATCGGCCATCAGGCGGGCGCGATCTTCGGCGCCATAGGCCGCGATTTTGTCGGGGTCGAAGTTGTCGAAGGCGCGGTAGAAGCCGTCGCGGCGCTTGAGGATGGTGATCCACGACAGCCCCGCCTGGAAGCCGTCGAGCACCAGCTTCGCCCACAGCCTCTGCGGATCGCGCTCGGGCACGCCCCATTCGGTGTCGTGGTAGTGCTCGTACACGGGATCGCCGTTCATCCCGTACCAGGCGCAGCGCACGCATTGAGTCGTCATTGGCCGAGGATAGCGGGCTAATCCGGCAGTCGGAACAGCGCCTCCACCGGCTTTCCCAGCGCCCGGGCGAGCTTCAGGGCCAGCACGGTGGAGGGGATGAACACCCCGTTCTCCACCGTGTTGATCGTCTTGCGGGTGACGCCCACGCGCTCGGCGAGCTCGGCCTGGGTCAGGCCCGCCTCGGTGCGCAGTTCCCGAAGGCTGGAGATCAGCGCCGGCTCAGCCACGGAGCGCGCGGCGTTCGAGGGCGACGAAGGTAAGGCAGGGGACGACGACACCCAGAGTCAGCAGGAAATGCAGCAGGATGGGCGGCGTCACGGTCGTGAACATCGAGACGATATACAGCGCCGCGCACGCCAGCATCACCGTCCAGAAGCCGGCGGCGTAAGCTTGGCCGCGATGGGCGCGGGTCGACTCATCCGACAGCAGCTCGCGAACTGCTTTCGACCGGGCGAGACCGCCGCCGGTGGCCAGCAGGACCAGCAGGGCGAGGGCCCAGAAGACGTAGGCGCCGATCTGGACCTTATCGACGTTGCGCAGCGGGGCGCCGCCGCCGATGCGGTGAATCCAGAATGGGACCTCCTGCGACAGGTACAGGCAGGGGAACAGCGTCATCAGCACAAGGCGGCGCTTCTGCAGGCGCTCGGCGATCTCAGCGGGGGTCTTGGTCTCGGCCATGGCGGCGGTTCCTGGGTGCGTTGTCACCTATGGGTTACATGTCACCTATGCGTTACATGCTGTCAAGCCGTCGCCGAAACTTCGTCGCCGCGCCGTTGACGGGAGCAACCCGCGGGCCTAGCTGAGCGATGCTGCATCGCAGCAAGTCTCCGAAAGGTCGGCCGCATGGCCCTCGATTCTGCGCCCCCGCGGTCGCCTCATCTCGCTCTGGTTCTGGCGGCCCTGGCGCTCGGCGGCTTCACCATCGGCACGACCGAGTTCGCCTCGATGAGCCTGCTGCCCTATTTCGCCGCCGACCTGCGGGTCGACGAGCCGACGGCGGGTCACGCGATCAGCGCCTATGCGCTGGGGGTGGTGGTGGGCGCTCCGGTGCTGGCCGTGCTGGCCGCCAGGCTGCCGCGCCGGATCATCCTCGTGGTGCTGATGGTTCTGTTCGCCCTCGGCAACGGGCTCTCGGGCCTAGCCCCGAACTTCCATTCCCTGGTGCTGTTCCGCTTCATCGCCGGCTTCCCGCACGGGGCCTATTTCGGCGTCGCCGCCCTGGTGGCCGCCTCGCTCGTCCCCCAGAACCGCCGCGCCCAGGCAATGGCGATGGTCATGATGGGCCTGACCGTGGCGACGATCATCGGCGTGCCCTTCGCCACGGCCATCGGCCAGTGGGCGGGCTGGCGCTGGGGCTTCGCCATCGTCGCCATCCTGGCGCTGTCGACGGCGACCGCGGTCTACATCCTGGCGCCGCGCACACCGGCGGACGCCGACGCCCACCCGCTGCGCGAACTGAACGCGCTGCGCAATCGCAAGGTCTGGCTGACCCTGGCCATCGGGGCGATCGGCTTCGGCGGCCTGTTCGGCGTCTACACCTACCTCGCCTCTACCTTGCTCGAGGTGACCCACGCCGCGCCCGCCACCCTGCCGATGGCGCTGGCCGTCTTCGGCCTGGGCATGACCATCGGCACCCTGATCTGCGCGCGTCTGGCCGACTGGGCGCCGATGCCGGGCGCCGCCATCGTGCTGATCTGGAGCGCCGTCTGGCTGGCCGTCTATCCGTTCACGGTGCACAGCCTTTGGACCCTGCTGCCGACGATCTTCATGATCGGCTGCGGCGGCGGCCTCGGGGCCATGCTGCAGACCCGGCTGATGGATGTGGCCGGCGAGGCCCAGACCCTGGCGGCGGCGCTGAACCATTCGGCCTTCAACACGGCCAACGCCCTCGGCCCGTTCCTGGCGGGCCTGGCGATCTCGGCCGGCTACGGCTGGGCCTCGTCCGGCTGGGTCGGCTGCGGCCTGGCGCTCGCCGGCCTGGTGGTGTGGGGTCTGGCGGTGATCGACGACCGCGTCTCGCCGCTCGCGGTCGCCCGCTAGCTCGTCGGCGGCGCCTGCGGAATCCACTCCGGCCTTTCGGGGCGCGCCGGACGACCGTCGACGCTCAGCGCCGCGCCCTCGATGCGGTCCAGCCGAAGCAGCGCCATCGCCCGGCCTTCGACGCCCGAGAGCGCTTCGCCCGCGCGCATGTCCTTCTCGGTCAGCACCTCCGCGCCCGAGGCCGGCGGCGGGCCTTCGAAGGCGATGGGCAGCATGCGCGAGCGCACCTGGCCGCGACGCTTCATGCGGCTGGTGGTCTCCTGGCCGACGAAGCAGCCCTTCTTGAAGTCGATGCCGTTCAGGAGGTCGAAGTTCGCCTCGATGGGATAGGTCGTCTCGCCCGCCCAGTCGGCCGGACCGGGCACGCCGAGCGCCAGGCGGTGGGCGTCGTAGGCCGCCTCGTCGTCGGGGGCTTCGAGGTCGAGGCCGTAGGCCCGCAGGCCGAGCGCCGGAAGACGCGGGTCGGTGATCCAGCCGTCGCCCGCGACGCCGTCCCAGCGGGCGAAGACCCGGGCGTCGCTCTCGGTCAGACTCACCTTGGCGCGCAAGCGGTACATCATCAGCCGGCGCAGCAGGTCGAGGCGCTGAGACGCCTGCACGTCCAGCCAGCAGCCGTCGTCCCGCCCGAGGATGAAGAGATCGAACATCAGCCGCCCCTGCGGCGTCAGCAGGGCGCCGAAGCGCAACTCGCCCGGAGCCAGGGTCTCGACGTCCTGGGTCAGCAGTCCCTGCAGCAGGGATCGCCAATCCTCGCCGCTGACGGCGATGACGGCGCGGCTGGGCAGGGCGGTAAGCTGAGTCATTTCGGACACATGGCTCCCCTTGCGCTCGCACGCCAGGGCTTACCGGGCCATAATCGCTCGATGACTGCCCGGCCCTTCCCGATTCTGTTCATCACGGCGACGCGCATCGGCGACGCGGTGTTGTCTTCGGGGCTGATCCGCAAGCTGTCGGAAGAGATTCCCGGCGCCCGCTTCACCATCGTCGCCGGGCCCCTGGCCGCGCCGCTGTTCGCCCACGTTCCTCACCTCGACGCCGTGATCGTCATGGCCAAGGAGAAGGGCGGCGGCCATTGGTTCAAGCTGTGGAGCCGGGTGCGCCAGCGCTCCTGGGGCCTGGTGGTCGACCTGCGCGGCTCGGCGATCTCCAGCTTCCTGCGCCGCCAGCGCCGGGCGGTGAAGCGCAAGGCGACCGCGCAGGGCGCCCACAAGGTGGTCGAGGCGGCGGCGGTGCTGAAGCTGGACGAGACGCCGGCGCCCTTCCTGTTCACCAGCCCCGAGATCGAGGCCGAGGCCGACCGCCTGCTCGCTCCGGGCCTCGGCGGCGCCGGCCCGATCCTGGCCATGGGGCCGGCGGCCAACTGGGTCGGCAAGGTCTGGCCGATCGAACGCTTCGCTCAAGCCGCCAAGCGGTTGCTCGGCGACGGCGGCGCCATGGCGGGCGGACGGCTGCTGATTCTCGGCGGGCCGGATGACGTGCGGGCGGTCGACGAATTGCGCCGCGCCATTCCCAAGGATCGGGTGATCGATCTCACCGGCCAGGTCGATCTTCTGACCGCCTATGCCTGCCTGAAGCGCGCGCGGCTGTTCATCGGCAACGACAGCGGCCTGATGCATCTGGCCGCCGCCGCCGAGACGCCGACGCTCGGCCTGTTCGGCCCGTCCAACGAGCGGCTCTATGGCCCCTGGGGCGAAAAAGCCCGCGCCGTGCGCGGCCCGCGCGGCTTCGAACAGTTTCTAGAGGTGGACCCGGACCTGTCTCAGGCGATACGGCATATGAGCGACCTGCCGGTCGAGACGGTGACGGCCGAGGCCGTCGATCTGCTGCACGCCACGGAGCCCCACAATGGCTGAGACTTTCGACCTGATCGTGCGCGGCGGCGAGGTGGTGAACCACGCGGGGCGCGGAATCGCCGACATCGGCGTACGCGGCGGCAAGGTGGCGGCCATCGGCGATCTCTCGCAGGCTTCGGCGGGCGAGGTGTTCGACGCGACGGGGCTCACCGTGCTGCCGGGCGTGATCGACAGCCAGGTCCACTTCCGCGAGCCGGGCCTGGAATGGAAGGAAGACCTGCAGACCGGCGGCCGCTCCGCCGTGCTCGGCGGCGTCGTCGCCGTGTTCGAGATGCCGAACACCGAGCCGACCACCACCGACCCGGACGCCCTCGCCGACAAGCTGGCCCGCGCCAAGGGCCGCATGGACTGCGACCACGCCTTCTATGTCGGCGGCACCCACGAGAATGTGGCGATGCTGGGCGAACTGGAGCGCCTTCCGGGCTGCTGCGGCGTGAAGGTGTTCATGGGCGCTTCGACGGGCGCCCTGCTGATCGCCGACGACGCCGGGGTCGAGGCCGTGCTCCGCAACATCAAGCGCCGCGCCGCCTTCCACTCGGAGGACGAATACCGCCTGGCCGAACGCCGGCCGCTGGCTCGCACCGGCGACTGGACCAGCCATCCCGAGGTGCGCGACGCCGAGAGCGCCATCCGCTCCACCGAACGCCTCGTCCGCCTCGCCCAGGGCCTCGGCAAGCGCATCCACGTGCTGCACGTCACCACCAAGGAAGAGATCGCCTTTCTGGCCAAGCACAAGGATGTGGCCAGCGTCGAGGTGACCCCGCAGCACCTCACGCTCACCGCGCCGGAAGCCTATGAGCGGATGAAGGGCCTGGCCCAGATGAACCCGCCGATCCGCAGCGCCGACCACGTCGCCGGTCTCTGGGCCGGCATCGCCAGCGGCGTCGCCGACGTCATGGGCTCGGACCACGCCCCCCATACGCTGGAGGAGAAGGCGCGGCCCTATCCGGCTTCGCCGTCCGGCATGCCGGGGGTGCAGACCCTGGTGCCCGTGATGCTCACCCACGTGAACGCCGGCAAGCTGAGCCTCGAACGCTTCGTCGACCTGACCAGCGCGGGGCCGCAGCGCGTGTTCGGCCTCGCCGACAAGGGCCGCCTCGCCGAGGGCTTCGACGCGGATCTCACCGTCGTCGACATGAAGGCGAAGAGAACGATCAGACACGACCAGATGGCCACCCGTTCGGGCTGGACGCCGTTCGACGGTTTCGAGGCCAACGGCTGGCCGGTCGCCACCATCATCCGCGGTCGCGTCGTCATGCGCGACGACGAGGTGGTTGCTCCGGCGCTGGGGGAGCCGGTGCGTTTCCTCGAGACTCTCGCGGGCTGATTTCGAAATGTCGAAGGCGGCCTCGGCTGCTCGTCATCCCTCGAGGCCGCGATCGGCGCGGCCCCAAGCGGAGCATCGACCATGAAATACATCCTGCTGATCTACGAGAACGAAGCCAACTTCGTCGGCGGCAAGGACACGCCGTCCTATCGCGCCCTGGTGGCCAGCCACATGGCGCTGGCCGGGGAACTCGCCGGGCAAGGCGTGCTGCAGGCCGGCTCGGGCCTGGCCTTCACCAACGAAGCCAAGACCGTGCGCACCAGCCGCGGCAAGGAAATGCTGCATGACGGCCCGTTCGCGGAAACCCGGGAACAACTCGGCGGCTACTACGTGATCGAGGTGGCCGACTTGGACGCGGCCGTGGCCATCGCCCACCGCGTGCCGCTCGGCGCTGACGGGGCCATCGAGGTGCGCCCGCTCAGCGACTAGCTTTCGCGGCAAGGAAAAAGCCCGCCCGGATCGCTCCGGGCGGGCTCGTTCGTTTCAGTCCGGTCGGCTAGAGCCTTTTAGGGCCAGATGGAATCATCTGGCCCGTTGAAAAAGGCTCTACCTTCTAGTGTTTGGAGCGCGCCGGGCGGGTTAACCGCGCACACTTAACCCTGGCGCGCTCTAGGCAGATCAGCCCTTCTTCGGGTTGACGTTGGTGGCCAACTTGCAGCCGCCGCCGATGCCCTTGGCCTGACCGCAGCTGAGGGCTTCCTTCGGCTTCATGTCGGCCTTGTTGATGCCCATCACATAGCCGGCCATGCCGTCCGAGCAGGCCAGTTCGACGAAGCCTTCGTCGGCCGTCGCGCCGATCATGCGGGCTTCCGACACCTGGCAGGTGGTGTCCGGCTTCAGGCTCTTCAGGCTGGTCGAGAGCTTGGCGAACAGCGGGTCGTACTTGGTGAAGCTGCAGCGGAAACCGGCGACTTCCGATTCCACGCAGTCGTAGACCTTGGTCGAGGCGGCGTCGCGGCCGAACAGGGCGACGGCGCCGTCCGGACGGTTCGAGCAGGCCAGTTCCACGGTGTCGACGCCGGGGGCGCCTTGCAGGGTGCCGTACTTGGAGACGTCGCAGTTGTAGCCGGCGGCCTTGGCCAGGCGGGTGTAGAGGGCGTTCTGCTCGGTGGCCGCGGCGCGGCTGTCGGTCAGCTTGCAGCCGCCGCCGACGAAGTCGGCCTGGGCGCAGTCGATGGTGCGGGTCAGGCTGCCGTTCTTGGCCTCCTGCAGCACATAGCCCTTACCGTCGTTACAGGCGATTTCGTAGTAGTTATCGCCGGTGGGGGTGCTGAGCACGTAGCGGCGATCCTTGATCGCGCAGGCCTTGTCCGACTTGGCGGCCAGGGCGTCGATCACCTTCAGCTGGGCGGCGGCGTCGGTCAGGGTGCAGGCCAGGTTCGTGCCGGCCTCGTAAAACAGGCAGGGGTTGACCTCAACGGCGCCGGCGGTCGAAGCCGGGGAGGTGGTGGCGACGACAACGCCCTTGCCGTTCTCGCAGGCGGCTTCGAAATAGACGTTGGTCGTGGTGGCGCCGATGGCGCGGGCCTTGGTCGGCACGCAATCCGAGCCAGCCTTGGTCAGGAACGGCTGCAGAGCCTTCGACTGGTCTGCGTTTTCCGGCAACTTACAGGCGATCGATTGCGGCTTGCCGTCCGGGCCGAGGTTGGCGGCTTCGAGGCAGCTGAACACCTGCGGCTTCGGCGCGGCGCTGCTGGCGATGATTACGAAGCCCATGCCTTCGTTACAGGCGACTTCGTAGCCGTCGGTCTTCACCTTGGTCTTCGAGTCGGTGCTGCCGCCGATGTAGAGAGCGTTCTTGGGCGTGCAGCTGATGCCGGCGGTCGGGATCAGGGCCGGAACCTCGGCCATGCCCTTGGTGATCTGCTTCTGATCGAGCTTGGGCGCGCGGCCCTGCGAAACGGCCGCGGGGACGATCGCGGCGACGGCGAGAATGGCCGCCAGGCCGATCCCGATAGACCTTTTCATGAATATCTCCTGGGTATGTTCCCTCGCGGCGGAGCATAAGCGTCAGGCCGCTGTCGGGGTCAAGATGTGCACAGGCCTTGGCCGAACTGAGGCCAATGGCGAAGCTGGCTTTGCTCTCATTCCGTTGCTTGACGCGGCGGCGCCCGCGTTCGCTGCTAAAAACCTTTACACTTCTGGAGGTGACGATGACGAGCGAACCTGTACGCGCCGCCCTCGCCGACGGCGTGCTGACCCTCACCCTGGCGCGGGCGGAAAAGAAGAACGCCCTCACCGACGGCATGTACGGCGCCCTGGCCGACGCCCTCGTCGAGGCCGAGGCTGACCCGGCGATTCGCTGTGTGCTGTTCGAGGCCGAGGGCGACGCCTTCTGCGCCGGCAACGACATCGCCGACTTCGCCAGGATCGCGACGACGGGGGCGGCGGAAGACGCGAACGTCTTCCGCTTCCTCAAGGCCCTGGCCTATTCCACCAAGCCGCTGGTCGCCGCCGTCCAGGGCGCGGCCGTGGGCGTGGGGACTACCTTGCTGCTGCACTGCGATCTGGTCTTCGTCGCCGACGATGCGCGGTTGGCGACCCCGTTCGCCGACCTCGGCCTGGTGCCCGAGGCCGCCTCCAGCCTGCTGCTGCCGGCCCGCATCGGCCATGCCCGCGCCTTCTCGATGTTCGTTCTCGGAGAGCGGATCGACGGGCCGACCGCCGCCGCCTGGGGCCTGGCCAACGCCTGCCTCCCGCGCGCCGAGCTGGCCACGCGGGCTCGCACGGCGGCCCTGGAAGTCGCCGGACGGCCGCCGATGGCCCTGGCCCAGACCAAGGCCCTGATGCGCCAAGCCGAAACCGTCGCCGGGGTGATGGATCGCGAGGCGGTGCTGTTCGTCGAACGATTGCGGAGCGAGGAGGCGCGGGAAGCCTTCTCGGCCTTCGCGGCCCGCAAGCGCTGAGGAGAACGTCATGTCCCTGAAGAACAAGACCCTGTTCGTCACCGGCGCCTCGCGCGGCATCGGCCTGGCCATCGCCCTGCGCGCCGCGCGCGACGGGGCCAACGTCGTGGTCGCCGCCAAGACCGCCGAGCCGCATCCCAAGCTGCCTGGCACCATCCACACCGCCGCGGCCGAGATCGAAGCCGCCGGCGGCAAGGCCCTGCCCCTCGTGGTCGACGTGCGGGACGAGGCCAGCGTCGAGGCGGCCGTCGCCGCCGCCGTCGACGCCTTCGGCGGCGTCGACATCTGCGTTAACAACGCCTCGGCCATCCAGCTGACCGGCACGTTGCAGACCGAGATGAAGCGCTACGACCTGATGCACCAGGTGAACGGACGAGGGACCTTCCTCGTCTCCAAGGCCTGCCTGCCGCACCTTCTGAAAGCCGAGAACCCGCACGTGCTGGCCCTATCGCCGCCGCTCGACCTTTCGCCCCACTGGTTCGGTCCGCACGTCGCCTACACGGTCGCCAAGTACAACATGAGCCTGTTCATGCTGGGCATGGCGGCGGAGTTTCAGGGCCGGGTGGCGTTCAACGCCCTTTGGCCGCGCACCACCATCGCCACCTCGGCGGTGAAGTTCGCCCTCGGGGGCGATGCGATGATGAACGCCTCGCGCAGCCCGGACATCCTGGCCGACGCCGCCCACGCCATTTTCAAAAAGGACGCCAAGGCCTTCACCGGCCGCTTCCTGATCGACGACAGTTTCCTCTATGACGAGGGTGTGCGCGACTTCGAATCCTATCGCATGGTTCCCGGCTCGACCCTGATGCCCGATTTCTTCGTCCCCGCCGACAGCCAGCCGCCGCCGGGCGTGAAGCTGTGAGCGTTTCGATCCGGCCGGCGGTCCCCGCCGACGCCCCGACCATCCTCGTCTTCGTGCGCGAGTTGGCCGAGTACGAACAGATGCTGGATCAGGTCGAGGCCGGCGAGGCGGACTTCGCCGAAGCGCTGTTCGGCCGTACGCCGCGCGTCTTCGCGGAGATCGCCGAGGTCGATGGCGCGCCCGTCGGCTTCGCCCTGTGGTTCTATACCTTCTCGACCTTCAAAGGCCGCCACGGGATCTATCTCGAAGATCTCTATGTGCGCCCCCAAGCGCGCGGCGCGGGCGTCGGCAAGGCGTTGCTGCAGGGGCTGGCGCGCCGCTGCGTCGAGGAGCGGCTCGGTCGCCTGGAGTGGGCGGTGCTCGACTGGAACGCCCCGGCGATCGGCTTCTACGACAGCATCGGATCGGCGACCCTCGACGACTGGGTCGTGCGCCGCCTCACCGGCGAGGCGTTGGAGGCGATGGCCGCCGGCTGAAATGCGAAGGGCCGCCGCGTTCGACGCGACGGCCCTCGTCGTCCTCGATCCTTAAGCTCCTCAGCGGAAGAAGCGCGGTGCGGCGTCGTTGAGGTTGATCTGCCACAGATCCCAGGCGTGGATGCGGTCCGGCGCCTCCACGGTCACCGGCTTGAAGCCGTTCTCCTGGTAGAAGGGCACGCTGGCGCGCCAGCCGTTCAGGGCGAAGTCCTTGGTTCCGACGGCCATGTAGACCAGCTTCCAGGTCTTCTTGGCGGTTTCGAGCTTGGCCTTGTTGTCGCCTTGCAGGCTGGCCTTGGTGGCGTCGCTCAGGCCGGCCGACAGGATGCCGACGTAGCCGAACAGTTCGGGATGGCTGAACGCCAGGGTCGCGGTCTGACCGCCGCCCATCGACAGGCCCATCACCGCCGTGTTGGCCGGTCCGGTCTTCACGCGGTAGCGCGCGTTCACCAGCGGAATCACCTCGCCCACCACGTCGCGGGTGTAGTTGTCGGTCCCCAGCGCGGGCGTCGGGCCGCCCATGGTGAAGCCATTGCCGCCGGCCGGCGCCGTCTCGCCCGGCAGGGCCTCGATATGTCCGCTCGGCATGACCACGATCATCGGAACCGCCTTCTTCTCGGCGATCAGATTGTCGAGGATGTAGTGGGCGCGGCCGATGGTGGTCCAGGAATCGTCGTCGCCGCCGCCGCCGTGCAGCAGGTAGAGCACCGGATAGGTCTGGTTGCTCTTCTCGTAGCCGGGCGGAGTGTAGACGTGCAGCGAGCGGGTCATGCCGCCCAGGGTCTTGGACGTGTAGTCGAAGCGGCTGACGGCCCCGTGCGGCACGTCCTTCAGCGCCATGAAGGCGGTGTCGGCGCCCTTGATCTCGAACATCGCCTGGGCGCCCGTCTGGCCGAGCGAATAGTCGATGTTGGTCTGGTCCATCACCGTCACGCCGTCGACGTTGTACTGATAGCGATAGAGCATCGGCGGCAGCTTCGGGGTGGTGAACGACCACACGCCCTCGGCGTCCTTGGTCATGGCGCCCCCGTAAGCCGGATAGTCCTGGATCGCCACGGTGACGGCCTTGGCCTCCGGCGCGCGCAGCTTGAACTGCACGGTGTCGCCCGGCAGCAGGGTCACGCCCTTGGGCGGAGGCGGCGGGCGGTTGGCCGCGGCGCCGCCGGGCGGTCCGCCGGCCGGGGCGGGCGGCTGGGCCTGGGCCAGGCCGGCTGTCGAGATCAGGCTGCAGGCGAGGCCCGCCGTCAGAAGAATGCGCTTCATTGTCTCCCCCTCGTGTTCTGGTTCGGCTGCGCAAGGCGCAGGAGCCGTCACGCTAGGGCGAAAGGCAGTCTTTGAAAATGTTTCTCTACATAACAAATTGCGGCGCGTGAGGCGCGTCGCTCACGCCTTGGGCGCCTCGCAGACGAAGTTCTCGGCGCGGTTCGGATCGCCGCCGCGATAGCGGGCGACGGCGGGAAAGGCGCAGAGCGGTCGTTGGAAGCCGATCTTGCCGCTGGGGCCCGATCCCTCTTCGAAGCGGGTGGCGATCAGGGTGCCAGGCGCCTGGCCAGCCTCGACCCAGGCCTCGATGGCCTTGCCCATGTCATGCCGCGGATCGCTGACCGGCGGCGCTCCGCCGTTGGCGGTGGAGAAGGCGGTCGCGCCGGGGCCGCCCTGACAGTGGCCCATGCCGGGGACCATGTAGAGTCGGGTGAAATCCTGCGCCTGGGCGGCGCTGCGCGCCTGCACCGCCTCGTAGTACTGAACCACGTCCATCGGCGGCACGACCGGGTCCTGCCAGCCGGCGAACAGGATCAGCTTGCCGCCCCGGGCGCGGAAGCGGGAAAGGTCGGGGTCTGTCGCGTCGACCTTGGGGCTCATCAGCCGGCGCACGGCGTCGACGCCCGCGCCCCAGTCGAAATTCCACCAGTTCCAGTTGGCGTCGTTGAAGGCCCACCAGCGGAAGAAGTCGACGCGCTGTGGCTCGGCCGGGTTGGGTCCGTGCCAATAGGCCGCCCAGCCGGGGCGGGGCGAGGTCGCGGGGCCGGCGCCCTCGCTGCCGATCGGATAGCCGGCGATGATCGAGGCGCCCGTGCGGGCGTCGCGCGGACCTTGGTAGATCTTCTGGGCGGCGATCACCTGGGCGTCGGTCAGGCAGTCCGGCCGGTCGCCCGTCGCGCAGCGCAGCCGCTCGACCTTGAAGCCGCAGGCGCGCGGATCGTTGATGACCCCGTCGGTCACCCCGTCCTGCGGATCGCATTCGGCCACCGCCGCGCGGGTGATCAGCCGCAGCTTGTCGGCGGTCAGGATGGTGGCGGTGTCGTCGCCCGGCAGGTGGTTGGCCTGGAAGGTCCACAGGAAGCCGAGATTCAGGTTCACGCGATTGCCGCCGGGCGCGCCGGCGATGACGCCGTCGAAGTCGTCCGGGAAACGCTGCACGGCCGACAGCGCCTGGTGGCCGCCGGTCGAACACCCGCTGAAGTAGGAGTGGGCCGGCGCGGCGGCGAGATAGGCCTGAGCGATGGCCTTGGCGGCGACGACGGACTCGTGGACGGCGCGGCCGCCGCCCCAGTCCTCGATGGCCTCGGGGCGCTCGCGCCCGAAGGCGAGGTCGCCGCCCTGGTGGCCTGTGTCGGTGGCCACGGCCACGTCGCCCGCGCGGATGCGGGTCGCCATCAGGCCGTAGTCGATGTCCGAGGCGTAGCCGCCGTTGCCGATCATGTGCAGCCGTCGGCTCCAGGCCGCGCCCTCCGGCAGCCAGACCTCGAAGCCGATGCGCGAGCCCGGGCGCGGGGTCGAGACGCCGGTCACCCGGCAGAACGCCGGCAGGCCGGTCAAACGGCGGGGGGCGGTCCCTGGCCCCGGAGCCTCCAGAGCCCCGTCGCGCACCATGGCTGCCCGGGTGATCTGAACATGCGGCAGAGCTAGGCCGGCGACGCCTTCGCAGCTCGTCGCCGCGGCGGCGGGCCTGGCGAACAGGAGCGGCGCCGCGAACAGTGCGCCGAGGGTCAGCAAGCGTTTCATCCCGTCCCGCCTTCTTGTCGGCCGCCAAGCTGGACCGGCGAAAGGATGTCGGCAAGGGGATCAGGCCAGGCGGTCGGCCTTGCGCAGGGCGGGGAACATCCAGGCCCAGGCGCCGGTGACCACGATGGCGCCCACGCCCCCGAAGATCGCCGCGCCCACCGGGCCGAGGAACCGGGCGGCGACGCCGCTCTCGAACTCGCCGAGCTCGTTGGAAGCGCCGATGAACAGGCCGGAGACCGCCATCACCCGACCGCGCATCGGGTCCGGCGTCACCAGCTGCTCCAGCGTGCCGCGGACGAACACCGACAGCATGTCGGCCCCGCCCAGCACCGCCAGCGCCGCCACCGACAGCCAAAGCGACTTGGAAAGCCCGAAGGCGATGGTGGCCAGGCCGAACACCGCCACGCCCCCGAACATCCAGAAGCCCGCACGCCGCCGGATCGGCGACACGGCCATCAGGATCGCGACGCTGGTCGCCCCGATGGCGGGGGCCGCCCGCAGGACGCCGAAGCCTTGGGAGCCGACGTGCAGCACGTCGCGGGCGAACACCGGCAGCAGGGCGGTCGCCCCGCCCAACAGCACGGCGAACAGGTCGAGCGAGGTCGCGCCGAGCAGGATCTTGTTGGTCCAGACATACATCAGGCCCTCGCGGATCAGGGCGATGCGCGAGCCGCCCTGCGAGAAGGGCTTGGTGTTGGAGCGAATGCCCAGCAGCACGGTGATGCAGAACAGATAGAGCCCGGCCGACACCCCGAAGGCGAGGGCGGAAGAGACGGCGCACAACAGGCCGCCGATCGCGGGGCCGATGATCGCGGCGCTCTGCCAGGCCAGGGAGTTGAAGGCGATGGCGCGCGGCAAAATCTCGCGCGGCACCAGCATCGGCCCCAGGGCGCCGGAGGCCGGAGAATAGAAGGCCCGCGCGCCGCCGAACGCCAGGGCGATGGCGAAGATCGGCCACAGCTGCGGATGACCGCGCCAGGCCAGCCAGGCGAGCAGGCTGGCGCTGACCACCTCGACGCACAGCGCCGTGGTCATGATCTTCTTGCGGTCCAGGCGGTCGGCCGCCTCGCCGGCGTTGAGCGTCAGGGTCAGTAGGGCCAGGAACTGCGCCAGGCCGATCATCCCGACCATCAGCGCGCCCTGCGCCACCGAACCGGTCTGGCGGGCGATGACATACACCTGCCAGCCGATCGCCACCGACTGAATCTGCACCGCCGTCACCGCGAAGAACCGGTTCAGCCAGAAGCGCACGTAATCGGGATGCGCCAGCAGTTGGCGTATGGCGGAAGGCGAGGCGGGGGAGATCATGGGCGAGCGTCAGCATGCGCTGCGGCTTGCTGCGCCGCAACCGCGCGGCGGGGCGTTCGAATGCGAAATTGACCTGGCGAGCCGCTGACCCTATCTGCCGCGCTTCCGGAGGGTCTCATGCGACGCCAGCGACGAAAAACCCGCACACTTCGCGTGCTTGAATCCTGACCGCCCGCGTTTGACGCCCGGGCGGCGCGTCGCCCTCCCTGCTTCCTCCGGACGTCCATGCCCTTCGACCAAGCCTCTCCTGAAATCGCTCTCAGACCCGAAACCGTCGCCGACGCCGCGGCTGTCGAGGCCCTGGTCGCCCGCGCCTTCGGCCCCGGTCGGCTGACCCGCGTCTCGGAGCGCGTGCGCGAATTCGCGCCCTTCCGCCGCGAGCTGTCGATGTGCGCCTTCGCCGACGGCCTGCTCGTGGGTTCGGTGCGGATGTGGGACGTGGTCATCGGCGGCGCACCCGCCATTTTCCTGGGCCCGCTGGCGGTCGAGGCGGCGTTCCGCAACAGCGGCGCGGGCGGGCGGCTGGTGGCGGCGGCCTGCGCGGCGGCCGAGGCCGCCGGCGCTTCGGCGGTGCTGCTGGTCGGCGACCCGCCCTATTTCGAACGCTTCGGCTTCTCGACGGCGGCGGCGGAAGGAATCGTCCTCCCCGGCCCGGTCGACCGCAAACGGGTGATGCTGCGTGTGCTGTCGCCCGCCGGCGAAGGCCTGAAGGGCGTGGTCGCCTAAGATCGCTTGAGGGCGGCCCGCGTTGGGCCTACCAGCGAGGCATGGCAGGCGGAGCAGGGCTCGAGACGCTGATCGCCGCCGCGGGCGGCCTCCAGTCCGGCGAGGCGGCCGAGGGCCGACGCCTGCCGCCGGTCCATCTGTGGAATCCCTCTCACTGCGGCAAGATCGATATCGTCATCCGCAAGGACGGCTCCTGGTGGCACGAAGGCTCGCCGATCGGCCGCCCGGCCCTGGTGCGGCTGTTCTCCACGGTCCTGCGCAAGGATCCCGATGGCTTCCATCTGGTCACCCCGGTCGAGAAGCTGGAGATCACCGTCGAGGACGCCCCCTTCGTCGCGGTGAGCGCCGACCGCGAAGGCGACCGGTGGGTCTTCACCACCAATGTCGGCGACCGGGCCGAGGCCGGGCCGGATCATTCGATCCGCGTCGAGACCGCCGCCGACGGCGCGCCGCGCCCCTATGTCCATGTGCGGGCGGGACTCGAAGCCCTGATCGCCCGGCCGGTCTTCTATCGGCTGGTCGCCGAGGCCGAGACTCGCGACGGCCGCTTCAGTCTCGCCTCCAACGGCGTCTGGTTCGATCTCGGGGGCGTGGCGTGAGCGCCGAGCTTCGCGCCTGGATCACCGAACGGCTCGATCCGCTGGCGCCGCGCCCCTTCGAGGCGCCTGTCGCCCCGGTCGATTTCGATACCAACCTGCAGGCGGGGCCCGGCGCGCCGCCCAGCATTCCCGCCGCCGTGCTGATCGGCCTCGTCGAGCGTGAGGATGGGTTGACGGTGCTGCTCACTCGCCGAGCCGACACCCTGCGCAGGCATACCGGCCAGGTCGCCTTTCCCGGCGGCCGCATCGAGGCGGGGGAAACGCCGTGGGAAGCGGCCCTGCGCGAGGCCAACGAGGAGATCGGGCTCGATCCCGCCGCTGTCACCCTGGCGGGCCTTTCCGCTCCCTTCGCGCTGGGCACCGGCTTCCTGGTAACGCCCGTGGTGGGTTTCGTGCCGCGGGACGCCCCGTTGGTCGCCAATCCCGCCGAGGTGGCCGAAATCTTCGAGACGCCGTTCGGCTTCCTGATGGACCCGGCCAATCACGAACGCCGCTATATCGATCTGCCGGACGGCGACCGTCGTTGGTTCTACGCCATGACCCACCAGGAACGTCTGATCTGGGGCGCTACCGCCGGCATGCTGCGCCAGCTCTACGACCGGCTTTACGGAGGCCCGCTTGCTTAGGGTCCTGCTGCCGCGCCTCGTCCTGTTTCTGGTCCCCTTCGTGATCTGGTTCGTCTGGCGCGAGGTCGCCCGGCGCACGGGCCGACCGATGGGCGCCACGCCCTGGGCCTGGCTGTTCGGCGCCGGCGCCCTCCTGGCCGCGCTGTCCCTGATGGCCACCGTCGCCTTCCAACGCGATAATCGCGACGAAACCTATGTTCCGGCCGAGGTCGGGGCGGACGGACGGGTCAGTCCCGGCTATTTCGAGAAGCGATGAGCGACCTGCCCGAAACCCTCGGCGAACCCGCCTGGATGACCGCCGCGGCGACGCGGGCGGCGATGGCGGCGCTCGAAGCCGCGGGCGGCGAGGGCTGCGCCCGCTTCGTCGGCGGCTGCGTGCGCAACACCCTGACCGGCCATCCGGTCGACGACATCGACATCGCCACCGTGCTCACGCCCGAAGCGGTGATCGACGCCGCCAAGGCCGCGAGTCTGAAAGTCGTGCCGACCGGCGTGGAGCACGGCACGGTGACCATCGTCGTTTCCGGCCGGCCGTTCGAGGTCACCACCTTGCGCCGCGACGTCTCCACCGACGGCCGTCGCGCCGTGGTGGCCTTCACGGAGGACTGGACCGAGGACGCCCAGCGGCGGGACTTCCGCTTCAACGCGCTCTACGCCGACGCGACCGGCCGCATCTTCGACCCGACCGGCGCCGGTGTCGCCGACGCCCTGGCGCGGCGAGTGGTGTTCGTCGGCGATGCGGTCACCCGCATCCGCGAGGACTACCTGCGCATCCTCCGCTACTTCCGCTTTCTCGCCTGGTACGGCGAGGGCGAACTGGATCCGGAGGCCGTCGTCGCCTGCGCCGCCGAGCGCGAGATGCTGGCCGACCGCCCGGGTGAGCGCGTTTCCAAGGAATTGCTGAAGCTGCTTGCCGCCCCCGACCCGCGCCGCGCGATGCGGCTGATGGCCGAGGCCGGCGTGCTGCAGGTCATCCTGCCGTTTCCGATCCAGCTGGCACGGTTCGAGACCATGGTCGCCATCGACCGCGACCCGGAACTGCGCCTGGCGGCCCTGCTGCCCGACGAGGACGCCGAGACCGCCCTGGCCGTCGCCGAGCGCCTGCGCCTGTCGAACGCCCAGCGCGACCGCCTGATCGCCGCCGCGGGCGCGCGCCTTTACCCGATGACCACGGCGGAGGCGCGGCGCGTGGTTTATCGCCTCGGCGCGCGCACGTTCCAGGACAAGGCCAGGCTGGCCTGGGCCGCCGCAGGCGTCGCCGACGATCCGGCCTGGAGAAGCCTCGCGGCCGCGCCGGAGGGCTGGACTGTCCCGACCTTCCCGCTTACGGGCGCCGACGCCCTGGCGGTCGGCCTGCCCAAGGGGCCGAAGCTCGGCCAGGCCCTGCGCCTGATCGAGGAGGAGTGGGTTGCGGGCGATTTCGCGAAACGCCGCGAGGCGTTGATCGCGCGTCTGAAGGCCTTGGCCTAAGGCCACTTCACCGTCGGCGGCATCGAGCTGAGGATCGACTCGACGTTGCCGCCCGTCTTCAGGCCGAACATGGTGCCGCGGTCGTAGAGCAGGTTGAATTCCACGTAGCGGCCGCGCCGGATCAGCTGTTCCTCGCGCTCGTCCTCGGTCCACGGTTCGCTCATGCGGTGGCGGACGATCTTCGGATAGATATCGAGGAAGGCCTCGCCCACGTCGCGCGTGAAGGCGAAATCGCGCTCGTGGTCGCCGCTGTCGTGATGGTCGTAGAAGATGCCGCCGACGCCGCGCGGCTCCTTGCGGTGCGGCAGCCAGAAGTACTCGTCGCACCAGGCCTTGTACTTGGCGTGCCACTCGGGATCGTGGGCGTCGCAGGCCTTCCGCAGGGCGGCGTGGAAGAGGCGGGCGTCCGGCGCGTCCTGGCTGCGCTGGTCGGCCAGCAGGGGCGTCAGGTCGGCGCCGCCGCCGAACCAGCTCTGGGTCGTGGCGATGAAGCGGGTGTTCATGTGCACGGCCGGCACGCGCGGGCTCACCATGTGAGCGATCAGCGAGACGCCGGTGGCGAAGAAGCGCGGGTCTTCCGCGGCGCCCGGCATGGCCTTGGCCATCTCGGGCGTGAAACTGCCGAACACGGTCGAGACATGGACGCCCACCTTCTCGAAGAAGCGGCCGTGCATCATCGACATCACGCCGCCGCCGCCGGCTTCCCGCGCCCACGGGGTGCGAACGAAGCGGCCGGGTTCGCCGGGGTAGAGGTGAGCAGGCGCCTCATCCTCCAGCGCCTCGAAGGCGGCGCACACGCGGTCGCGCAGCGATTCGAACCAGGCCGCGGCCTGGGTCTTGCGAGCTTCGAGAACGGGATCGGTCGTCATGGCGAGGGCGTCTTAGTCGGTCTTGGCGATTTTCGGAAACCCGCCCGTCTGGCGCAGGGCTTCGGAAAGCCCGATGCCGGCGCTGACCGCCAGGTTGAACGAGCGGGCCGGCGGTGCGATGGGGATCAGGAGACGGGCCTCGGCGGCCGCGTGTACTTCCTCGGGGACGCCGGCGCTCTCGCGCCCGAACAGCAGGGTGTCGCCCGGGGCGAAAGAAAAATCGTAAAGCGGCTGGGCGCCGCGCGTCGTGAACAGAACCAGCCGACCGGTCTTTCGTTCGGGGGCGGCCAGGAAATTCGACCAGCCGTCATGCAGCGTCATGTGCGCCAGAGGCCCGTAATCCAGGGCCGCGCGCTTCATGCTGCGGTCGTCCAAGGGGAAGGCGCAGGGCTGAATCACCTCCAGCGGAACCGCGAAACAGGCGGTCAGGCGGATCACGGCGCCAAGGTTTTGCGGAATGTCCGGTTGAAAAAGCGCGAGACGCATTCTAAGCGATCCAGCCAAAGGAACCTGGGCAGGGGGATGCGCGCCAGGCGTCTTGCGGCGAATGCCGCAGGGGGCGAGGGTGGCGGTCGTCCGCCGAGATCGTTTCTTTAAGGCCCTCGTCCGGGGGTCGTGAAGTTGGGCGTTCGTGCACGGACGTCTTTTTTGAGCGGTCGCGTCTCTCCGCGCGGCCCTATCGAGGGTGATCGAGTGGCAGGCGCCGCAACGCAACCGCAGACCGTGACCGGGGAAGACCCCAACCGTCGCGACTTCATTCACATCGCCGCCGTCGCGGCCGCCGCCGCCGGCGGCGTCGCCGTGGCTTGGCCGCTGGTCATGCAAATGAACCCGGCGGGCGATACCTTGGCCCTGGCTTCGGTGGAGTTCGACCTTTCGAAGGTCGCCCCCGGGCAACAGGTCGTCGTCAAGTGGCGCAGCAAGCCGCTGTTCGTGCGCAACCGCACCGAGGCGGAAGTCGCCAAGGCGGTGAAGGACGACAACGCCCCGATGAAAGACCCGCAGAAGGACGCCGACCGGGTGAAGCCCGGCAAGGCCCAATGGCTGGTCGTCGGCGGCAACTGCACCCACCTCGGCTGCGTGCCGACGTTCGGCGGCGGCGAGTACGGCGGCTGGTTCTGCCCGTGCCACGGCTCGGTCTACGACACCTCGGGCCGTATCCGTAAGGGCCCGGCTCCCCTGAACCTGGTGGTGCCGGAATACGCCTTCCTCTCCGACACTCGCATCAAGATCGGCTGATACGTAGATGAGCGGACATCCTTCGACCTACGAGCCGAAAACGGCTTTCACCCGCTGGCTCGACAGCCGCCTGCCGATCGTTCGGCTCGGCTACGACAGCTTCGTCGACTATCCGACCCCGCGGAACCTGAACTACTGGTGGACCTTCGGGGCCATCCTCAGCCTCTGCCTGGGCGTGCAGATCGCCACCGGCGTCGTGCTGGCGATGCACTACACGGCTAATGCGGGCCTGGCCTTCAACAGCGTCGAGCACATCATGCGCGACGTGCAGTACGGCTGGCTGATCCGCTACATCCACGCCAACGGCGCTTCGATGTTCTTCATCGCGGTTTACGTCCACATGCTCCGCGGCCTCTACTACGGGTCCTACAAGGCCCCGCGCGAGATCCTCTGGATCCTGGGCTGCGTCATCTATCTGCTGATGATGGCCACCGCCTTCATGGGCTACGTCCTGCCCTGGGGTCAGATGTCCTTCCACGGCGCGGTCGTGATCACCAACCTGTTCGGCGCCCTGCCGATCGTCGGTCAGGCCATCACCACCTGGCTGTGGGGCGGCTTCGCGGTCGATAACCCGACCCTCAACCGCTTCTTCTCGCTGCACTACCTGCTGCCGTTCATGATCGCGGGCGTCGTGATCCTGCACATCTGGGCGCTGCACGTGGCCGGCCAGAACAACCCGACCGGCGTCGAGCCCAAGTCGAAGGCCGACACCGTGCCCTTCACGCCCTACGCCACCATCAAGGACGGCTTCGCCGTCAGCGTCTTCCTGATCCTGTTCGCGATCTTCGTCTTCTACATGCCGAACGCCCTGGGCCACGCCGACAACTACATTCCGGCCGACCCGCTGGTGACGCCCGCGCACATCGTGCCCGAATGGTACTTCCTGCCGTTCTACGCGATCCTGCGCGCCATCCCCGACAAGCTCGGCGGCGTCATCGCCATGTTCGGCGCCATCGCCTGCCTGTTCGCCCTGCCGTGGCTCGACACGTCGAAGGTGCGCTCGATGCGCTACCGTCCGACCGCGAAGCTCTACTTCCTGATCTTCGTCGTCGCGTGCTGCATCCTGGGCCTTTGCGGCGCCAAGCTGCCGGACGATCCGGTGATCCCGGGTCTGACGACCTTCAAGCTCCTGGAAAGCGACATCAACAGCTTCGTCTGGCTGTCGCGCCTCGCGACCCTCTACTATTTCGGCTTCTTCCTGGTGATCCTGCCGATCCTCGGCCTGGTCGAAAAGACGCTGCCGGTTCCGGACTCCATCGCCAAGCCGGCGCTGTCGCATCCCGCGCACGCCCCGGCCGAAGCGACCGCTTCTCCCGAGACGAAGGGCTGATCGATGCTGCGTAAGTTCTCCATCATCGCAGCCGTCGCCGGCCTTCTGGTCGCGACCGCCGCTCCGGCCCTGGCCGCCGGCCATCCGGAAGAGCCGAAGAAGGTCGACTGGTCGTTCAACGGTCCGTTCGGCAAGTTCGACCAGGCGCAGCTGCAGCGCGGCTACAAGGTCTACCGCGAGGTCTGCTCGGCCTGTCACGCGGCCAGCCTGCTGTCGTTCCGCAACCTGGGCGACAAGAACGGCCCGTTCTACAGCCCGAAGTATCCGAACTCGAACGACAACCCGTACGTGAAGGCGATCGCCGCCGAGTACCAAGTGTCGGTCATCGACGAGGAAACGGGTGACACGGTGCAGCGTCCGGCCACGTCGGCCGACCACTTCCCGTCGCCGTTCCCCAACGATTTCGCGGCGCGGGCCAGCAACGGCGGCGCCCTGCCGCCGGACCTGTCGGTGCTCGCCAAGGCCCGCGAGGGCGGCCCGGACTACATCTACTCGCTGCTGACCGGCTACCATGAGCCGCCGGCCGGCCTGACCATCGATCCGACCAAGCACTACAACCCGTACTTCCCGGGCGACCTCACTTCGGCGTGGTCCGGCGATCCGAAGCACGTGCCGCACGGCGGCGTGATCGGCATGCCCCCGCCGCTGGCCGATGACCGCGTCACCTACGACGACGGCACCAAGGCCACTCTCGACCAGGAAGCCAAGGACGTCTCGGCCTTCCTGATGTGGGCCGCCGAGCCGAAGATGGTCGAGCGCAAGGAGATGGGCTTCTCGGTCCTGATCTACCTGCTGCTGATGTCGGGCCTGCTGTACGCCAGCTACCGCACCGTCTGGCGCAACGAGTCGCACTAAGCTTTCCGAACCCCGGTTCGAAGCCGCGGCCCTCCCCTCGGGGAGGGCCGTTTGCGTTTCAGGGTCTTGGCGCTTCAGGGGCGGGGCCTGGCCAGCACCAAGCGGCCGCCGGGCATGTCGATGCGCAGGCGGTAGCGTCGCAGCCAGTCCGTGCCGAGCGCGCCGGCGACGCTGGTCGGCAGCTCGGCGCCGCGCGCCGCGCTCGGCTTCTCGAACAGCGCCCCGCCGACGGACAGGGCGCGAATCCACGTGGGAGACCACTGGCGCGGGTCGCCGTCGTCCGGCCCGTGAGCGGTGGGGATCGACAACCGCACGGCCGCCTTGGACGCGGTATCGACCACGAAATCCCCCGCGAGCGCGCGCGGTCCGTCGGAGACCGCCGCGCGGACGGTCGGCCGGCCCTCGACCCGCGTCATCGGCAACCGCTGGCCGGCGAGCGGCGGCGCGCTGTTCGGAGGGTAGAAGGTCAGCCGGCAGGGGTTGAACTCGAGGTCGACCACGTACCGGCCGAGCACGTCGTCGCCGATCACCCCGACGATGGGCGTCACGAACCCCGGCGCGCGCGGATCGAGGTTGGCGACGGTCACCGGCGTGGCCGCCAGGGCGAGGCCCGCGAAGCGCAGGTCCCCGACCAAGGCGGGCTCGGTGACGCCCTCCATCTGGGCGCGGGTTTCATGCAGGAGGGTCTGGGGCGCGGCGAAATCGATCAGCCAGTCGCCGCCCGCGCGGCCGAAAATGGCCGGCGCGACCACCGCGCCGTTTTCCAGCAGGCATCCGACTGAACCCACCGGCTCCGCCCTCGCGCCAAGCCCAACGAGCGACGCCGACCCGGCGAGGATCGCGGCGATGCATGGACGACCGGGCTTCATACCCCCACCTTAGGAAGACGCGGGCTTGTCGGTCCAGCCGCCCGCGAAGGGAGACGTGGCCCATGGGCGCCGAAGGCTACTGTCTGTTCGATACCGCCCTCGGCGTATGCAGCCTCGCATGGCGGGGCGAGGTCGTGGTCGGGGCCGCCCTGCCGGACGATGCGCCGGAGCTGCTGCGCTCGCGCACGGCCCGCCGACATCCGGACGCCGTGGAACAGCCGCCGCCGCCCTCGATCGCGGTGGTTGTCGAGGCGGTGAAGGCGCTGCTCGCCGACGGCGTGGTCGATCTCGCCGACATCGCCGTCGATCTCGATCAGGTCGAGCCGTTCGATCGCCAGGTGCTCGAAATCACGCGCCGCATCCCGCCCGGCCGCACCCGCACCTACGGACAGATCGCCGCCGAGCTCGGTCAGCCGCGCGCCGCCCAGGCGGTGGGCGCCGCGCTCGGGCGCAACCCGATTCCGATAATCGTGCCCTGCCACCGCGTTCTGGCGGCCGGCGGTAAATCGGGCGGCTTCTCGGCCCCCGGCGGGCGGATGACCAAGCTCAAGCTGCTGGCCATCGAGAACGCCCGCGTAGGCGACGAGCCCACGCTGCTTTAGAAGGTCTTGCGCACCCGCATCATCAGGAACGGCTCCATCGAGGCTTCACGCCGCTCGTAGGCCGAGATCAGGCCCGCCGAACGCGGACCGTTGTAGAGCACCCGCTTGCGCACCAGGGCCTTGCCGACGGTGTTCTCGATCTGCAAGCGGAAGACGAGGTCGGGCCGAGGCGTCCAGTCCCAATACAGCTTGAGGAAGGCCGTCTCCGTGGTCGTGCGGATCTCGTTGATCCGGTAGTTGGTGTCCCGCCAGTCCTTGACCACCTCGAGGGCGACCAGCGAGTCCAGCGACGGCAGGGTCTGGCTGAGGACGAAGTCCATGTCGAAGGGCGTGTCGCTGGTGATCCGGCGGGGGCGGCCGGTCACAGGGTCGGTCACCTCGGTCTTCTGCCACAGCCCGTTCAGTTTCAGCAGCATGCCCGGGCGGCCGAGGTTGTCGAAGGGCAGGGTCAGGTTCAGCTTGGCGGTATTGCGCCAGCCGTCGCCGATGTTGCCCGGCGCGTCATAGCGATTGTCGATCGGGATCAGGTCGACCACGGATTCGACGTTGGCGCGGGTCAGGGTCAGCACCACCGCCCCCTGCGACCAGAACCGGCGCTCGAAGGCCGCCTCGGCCACCCAGGCCCGCTCGGGCTGCAGATTGGGGTTGCCGGCGTTGTGCACGCCGGTGTCGAGCTGGGCGCTGGCGGCGAAATCGCCGAAGTCGAGCTGATCGACCTCGCGTTCCAGCCGCACCCGCACCTGGCTGGACGAATCGGGCGCCCACGAGACGATCACGCGCGGCTTGGCGAAGGTCAGGGTGCGTTCCTGATTGGCGCCGCCGCTCTGGCTGATCGTCGAGCGTTCATAGCGCAGGCCCCCGTCGAGGGAGAGGGCGTCGCTTACCTGCCAGCTGCCGGTGATGAAGGCCTCGCCGCGCCGTTCCTCCACCCGCACATTGGCCGAAGGCAGGGGCACGACGACGCCGTTCTCGGTCAGGGCCGTGCGGCTGTCGAGGAAGTTGAAGGCCCCCTCGAACCCGCCTTCCAGGCGCAGGCCCGTCGCGGGGGTCGCGGTCAGCAGGGCGCGGGCGATGCGCTCGCCACCCTCCGACGAGGAGATGTTGCGCTGTGTGCGGCCACGGCTGCGGCTGACCCCTGTCTCTTCTTCGGTCGAAAATGTCGCCAGGCCGACCAGGCGACCCGTGAGCTTGGCGGTCAGCGGGCGCTCGTAGTCGCCGCCGACCTCCCAGTCGTTGTCGATCTCCTCGCTGTCGTTGAACACCTGATAGGCGCCCAGCGGGTCGATCAGGTCCGAGCGTTCGCGCCGATCGCCGACCTCTCGGGCGCCCGAGAGGTTGAAGCGCAGGACATCGGCCCCGGGGCGATACTCGGCGCCGACGTTGAAGTTGATCAGATCCTGTCGATCGTCGACGGCGAAGCGGCCGTCGAACAGGCTCCCGCCCAGGGTGCTGCGCCGCCAGAAGGGGCCTTCGCCCGATCCGGGCGTCCGATCGTTGCGGTATTGAAGCTGCCCCTCCAGCGAAAGCGGTCCCGAACGCCAAGTGCCTTCAACACGCGGCACCACGCCGACAAAGCCGTCGTCGAACGCCTTGACCAGCATCTGCAGCGCCAGGGTGGAGCTGGCCCCGCTCTTGCGGATCACATTGGCCACCACCGGCTGGCCCTGCATGTCGAGCCCGGTCGAGGCGTCGCGCACCAGGTCGATCCGCTCGACCTGAGAGACCGGGATGCGCTGCAACAGCTGTTGCAGGGAGACGGCCTTCGACGATGGTCTCTCACCGTCGATCATCACATTGCCGGCGGCCCCGCCGAACCCACGCACATCGGCGCCGCCGTTGAAGCTGAAGCCGGGCAGTCGCTGCACCATGTCGAAGGCGCTGGTCGGCTTGAACTCGGTGAAGAAGGTCGGCGGGTAAGAGGTCCCGCCCGCGCCCGCGCCCGTCGCCACGCCTGCCGGCGCGGGGCCTTCGACCGCATCCTGCGCCCAGGCGTCGTCGCCCAACAGGCAGGCGCAGGCGAAACCGCCGGCCACAAACCGCCGCAGTGCGCTGGCGTTGAGCATGGTCGTTACTCCCGTCGCGGCGCGCTTCGTGACGCGCCGTCATTGCGACGCAGTCGAACTAGACCGCGCGGGAGCTGTATACAGCGACCGGGGGTCGCTTAGCGAGGGCGAAGCGTGATTGGCGCCGCGGGAGGGGCCTCGGCGGCGGCGGCGGCGGCCGTCTCGGCCATCAGCTCCCGCGCCTTCAGATAGGACAGCAGCGGGTAGAGCGCGGCCATCATGGCGATCAGCACGCCCAGTTCGCCCTCTTTGTAGCCCTTGCGGGAGACGTAGCACTTCCAGAATCGGCGCAAGCCGCGGAAGGCGTTATCCCACAGGCCGGTCAGCTGGCCGCTGTCGGCCAGATCGGCGGCGCGCAGGGTGGTGTAGCGGTTCAGACGCCCGACCATGTCGCCGATGTTCTCGTCGACCATGTGGCGCAGGGGGTGCGACAGCTTGCCGGCGGGGGCGCCGTCGAGGATGGCGCCGGGGTGAACCCGTTCGGCCTTCCAGCGCTTCACGCCGCGGCGATAGAGGCGCACCGCCGAGCTAGTGCCGAACGACCCGCCCCAGCCATGACGCACCAGCTTGCGGCCGATGTAGTTGTCGATCGGCACCTGGAAGTAGTCGCCTTCCGGGTCACGCTCGATGGTCAGGCGGATTTCCAGCGCCAGCGCGTCGTCGATCACTTCATCGGCGTCGACTTCGAGAATCCAGGCGCCGGTGCAGGCGTCGAGGCCGGCGTGCTTGCGGTGACCTTCCAGGGGGAAGAAGCCGCTGATCACGCGCGCCCCGGCGCGGGCGGCGAGAGCTTCGGTGCGATCCGTGCAGCGGTCGGCGACCACCACCACCTCGTCGCAGAACGCCAGTCGGTGAAGGCAATCCTCGATCCGGGCTTCCTCGTTGCGTGCACAGAGCAGCGCCGAAAGTCTGGCCATCCCAACCGTCCTCTAGCCCGCCCCCCTGAGGCGGCATGAGGATGTGACGCCACCGGCCGCCGACGCCCCCACGCATCTGTATGCAGGTCAGAACGCCGCAGCGTCGCGGGGGGCTCAGAAGGCCGCGGAAAGCGCCAGGGCCAGGGTTCGCGGCCGCTGCGGCGTCACCTGGCGCACCTGACCGAAGCTGAATGGATTGCCATAGGCGAAGGTGTCGCCTTCGGCGTTGGCGAGGTTGCTCACATAGGCCGCCAGTCGCCAGCGGCCGTGGCTGAGCTGGGCGGAGAGCTTGGTCGTTATGTAGCCTCCCATCTGAGGCGACAGCAGGGGATCGAAGGTCAGGCGGGAGCGGCCGATGTAGTTGGCCTCGCCAGTCAGCAACAGGGAAAGTTCGGCGCCCAGGGGCTGTTCGTACTGCACCAGGGCGCCCATCGACGTGTCCGGCACCCCCGGCATCCCCCTGCCGACCTTGGCGGCGAAGGCGGGGTTCACCCTGACGATTTGCGGATTGCTGACCAGTCCGTTGGCCTGGATCGACCAGCGCGGGGTCGGCCGCCACGCGATCTCGGCCTCCAGGCCCACGCTGCGCCCGTCGCCGACATTGGCCGTATAGGCGAGGCCGGAATTGTAGAACTGGTCGCTCTGGATGTCGTTCCACACGGCGTAGAACAGGGCCGAGCGCACATCGACCCTTCCCTCCGCCAGCCGCAGCTTGGCGCCCATCTCGTAGTTGCGCATTTCGTCCGGCTGGAACTCGCGGCGCTGGGGACTCGGCGGCAGCAGACCGCCGGAATTGAAACCGCCGGCGCGATAGCCTTGCGAGAACAACAGGTAGAACAGATCGCCGGAAGCGAAGTCGTACTGCAGCGAAAGTTTCGGCGACCAGCCCCGGTAGCGCCGCTCGCGGTCGAAGCTGCGCGACTGCCCGGGGGACGGGGCCATCACATCGCTGGAGGTCTGCACCCTCTTGCGGAAGGCTCGCGCGCCCGCGGCGGCGGTCCAGCCCCCCCAGACCGGATAGGAAACCTCGCCATAGAGCGCCGCGTCGGTGAGCTCGTCCATCCGTCGCTCGCGGTAGACCCCCCGCAGCGGCGATCCCGGCGGCGCGCTGCTCAGCAGGGCGGGGCTGCGCTCGTCGCGATAGGTCACATAGGCCCCGGCCAGCCAGCGGAACGGGCGACCTTCGGGCGAGGTGTAGAAGGCGTCCTGGGAGATGATGCGGACGCGCGAACTCTCGTCGTACACGCCAAGGTCTGCGGTGCTCTCGCCAAACAGCGAAAGCGCGGCGGAGGCGTCGTACAGACTTTCGAAGTCGTGCTTGATGAAGGCCGTCGACGAATGAAACAGGCCCCAGTCGCCTCCGCCGTCGATGCTGAGCGCGGCCTGCGCGAAGTCGTTGCGATGGCTTTCGCGGACGCGGTTGTTGCGCTGACGCGGCCCTAGAGCGCCGGAGACATACTGGGTGTCGGCGGTGTCGATCCGCTGCATCAGGGCCGAGGCGCGGGCCGACCAGGTGTCGTTGGGCCAGACGCTGACGGAGAGACGCGCGCCGTTTCGCTCGGTCTTGTCGACATTCGAAAGGCGCAGGCTGAGGTCGTCGACGAACCCACCCTGCTGTTCGCTGTAGGCCACGACACGGGCGGCCGCCCGCCCCTCGACCAGCGGCACGTTGGCGACGCCTTCGAGCGCATAGCTGGGGGCGCCGGATTCCGTCCACGCGTGGGTGGCGCGCACCTGGCCTTCCAGGGCGTCCAGCACCGGCTTTCGGGTGACGATGCGATAGATTCCCGTCAGCGAACCGCCGCCGTAGAGCGCGCCCTGCGGCCCGCGCACGATCTCCACGGCTTCAACGTCGGTCAGTCGAAGGTCCGGGTCCGGGGCGTTGTAGGTCAGGGTGACGTCGTCGAGGTAGGTGCCGACGGTGGAGCGGGTGCGGCCGGTGAACGCGCCGTCGGAGAGGCCGCGCAGCAGGATTTTGTCTCGGCCCGGACCGAGGTTGGTGGTGATCACGCCCGCCGCCTGGCGGACGGCGCTGGCGGTGTCGATGGCGAAGGTGCTGGTCAGTTGTCCCCCGCTCATCACGCTGACGGCGGACGGCAGGCGCCCGACGGGCGCCGGGCGTTTGCTGGCGGTGATGACGAGGTCCGACACCGGCGGCGCAATCTGCTCCTCGGTGATGGACGACGAGGCGGGCGGTGGCGGCGGCGAGGCGGCGCGTCGAACCGCCACCGGCGCGCGGGCTTGCGGGCGGGCTGGGATGGAGGGCGACATGCGCACCGTGCGCGCGTCGACGATCTCGAAGCTGCAAGGCGCGCCGGCGGTGAGGCGGCGGAGGGCCTCGGGTATCGTGTAGCGCCCCGAAAGGCCGGGGCTGCGGCCGACGCAGGCGGAAACGCCGCCGATCGAAATGTCGGCTTGCACGGCGAAGTCGATAAGCGCTTCAGGGTAGGGTTTGGGCGCGATTCGATACGCGCCGCCCGATTGGGCCTCGGCGTTCGAGGCTGCGCATACCGCCCATATCAGAACCAGGACCGACGCCCCGGCGCGGCCGACTGCCAACGCTACCCCCGCTTCGACTCCGTCAGCGAGCCGACGGATCAGCGCGTAGCACTATCTCATTTTTCGTGACGGTCGAGGAAATCGGCGCCAGCGAGGCGAGGCGACGCACCACCTCGTCCTGATCATCGACCATCAGCACGCCGGAGAATCGCAACGAACCGGCGCCATCGCTCAGTGTGATCGGACGAGCGAACTGGGCGTTGAGGTCGGCGACGACGTCGCTCATGGGCGCATCGCGATAGATCAGGCGCCCGCCCCGCCAGCCGAGGGCTTCCTCGGCGACGACGCTGGAGACATGGCCATCGGCGGCGCCCTCGGTGTGATCGAGACGATGGCCGGCGGTGAGCCGCAGGGTGGCTCCACTGGCGCTGGCCACGGGCGCGACCTCGACGACGCCGCGGGCCACGGTCACCGAGAACCGGCCGTCACGGCGGCGAACGTCGAACTGAGTGCCGACCACGCGCACCTGGCGGTCGCCGGAGGTGATGTAGAACGGCCGCGACGTATCCTTGGCGACATCGAACACCGCCTCGCCGTCCAGCGTGGTGCGCCGCTGGCCGTGGCTGAACTTCACCGACAGGTGCGAGGCCCCGTTGAGATCCACGCGCGACCCGTCCTTCAGGGTCACCGTGCGGCGCTCGCCGGGGGCGGTCTCGTAGACGGTCGGCTGGGTGGACATCCACATCGGGACGCCGACGGCGGCGAAGAGGCCGGCGGCGGCCAGGGCGCCGTAGATCGCGCGGCGTTGCGGCTGGGCCGGGGCGCTCGGCGCGCGGCGCGGGAAGGGGATCACGTCGGCGGTCTGCGGGCGAAACACCTCGCCGATCGCGCGGGCGTCCTCGGCGGTGAGCACGACCCGGTCATAGGCGACGGCGTGGAGCGGGTCGGCGTTCAGCCAGGAATCGAAGGCGAGCCAATCCGCCTCGCCCGCCTGAGGCGATTCCAGGCGAAGCATCCATTCGACCGCCGTGTCGATCACGGCGTCGGCGATAGGCGGCGAAGCGTTCATGAGTTCCTGATCGACCCGGCGGCGAACCGGACTCTATGATGCCTAGACGTCGCCATCGCTGCCTGACCCCCCATCCTTGGCAGGTTTGCCGCGCCTTGGCGACCTGAGGCCCGCCGGGGCCGGCGCCGTCTGCTGGGATACGCCCCGTTCATGGGCGGAAGGAGCTTACGATGGGTTATTTCCGCATGCGACGGGTCATCGAGCTCGCCGCGCTCGATCGCCCGTGGGTGGGCGAGGTGTTCATGCGCAAGCGCTTTGCGCCGCCCATCGAGACCAATGCCGAGGAGTGGAACGACCACTACGCCGGCTCGACCTACGATCGTCTGTTCAAGAGCGACCAGCGGCATCACCACCGCCTTCTGGCGTCCCTGGTCAACGAGCACCGTCCCCACGCCAAGGTGCTGGAGATCGGCTGCGGCGAGGGCGCCTTCTATGCGAGCCTCAAGGCCTTCGCCCCGGCCGGCTACCTTGGCGTCGACTTCTCCGACACCGGCGTCGGGGCCGCGCGCCGCCGTTTCCCCGGCGACCTGCCGGGCCACCCGACCTTCGCGGTCGGTGACGGCCGCACCTACGAGCCGGAGGACAAGTTCGACGCCATCGTCTTCCCGGAATGCATCGAGTACCTGGGCGAGCCGGTCGAGTTGCTGCGCCGCTACAGCCCCAGCCTGCACCCGAACGGAGTGTTCGGCGTCAGCATGTGGCTGAACACCAAGCCCCTGCGGATCTGGCGCAAGCTGCAGGCGTCCTGCGAGATTCTCGATGAGGCGGTGGTCGCGGCTCCCTGGGGCGGCGCTTGGCTGGTAACGGTCTGCAAGCCGCCGAAGTGATCTCGTCATCGCCCGCCCTCGCCCATCGCGCGGGTCAGGGATTTCAGGGCGGCGCTGAGGTGCTTTTCGACGGCGCTGACCGAGATGCCCATGGCGCGGGCGGTTTCGGCTTGGCTGAGGCCTTCGAACTTGTGCAGCCGGAAAGCGCGGCCCATCTGCGGCGGTAGGGCCTCGGCCGCGTCGCGCAACTTGGCCAGACGCTGGCGGGCGGCGATCGCGGCCTCGGGCTCCGGTTCGTCGACCACGTCCTCGCCGTCGATGGCGACCCGGCGGTGGCGATACCAGGCGTCGTCGCGGGCGGCGGTGCGCCGTTCGCCGCGCAAGCGGTCGAGCATGAGGTTCGAGCCCATGCGGTAGAGCAGGGCCATGGGGTTTTCGACGGGAGTCGAGGGATCGACCGCGACAACCTTCAGGTAGAGGTCCTGCGCCAGGTCCTCGGCGGCGGCGAGCGATTGCAGACGCGCGGCGAAGAAGCGCACGAGGTTGGGGCGCTTGGTCAGGTAGAGGCCCAGCAGGCTGGTCTCGTCCTCGGCAGACGTACTCTGCGGTCCGCTCACTACGCTCTTTCGCCCAAAGATCCGCCGGCGAGCCAGCATCGTTGGGAAAACACTAATCGTCCGAGCGGTCTGCGGCTAGAGGCCGCGCGGCTTGGAAGCTCCGCCGCGAAGCGGCTAAACCTACAACGGGCTCCGTGGCTTGCGTGGTCCGAGGGCGATGAAAAAGGGGGAGACATGCGTCGATGGCTGCTCGCTCTTGAGCTTCGCCGCTGGCGCGCGGCCGGTCGGCGCCCCGTGCTCTGGTGGCGCGACGACGACGCCCGCGAGGATACGGCCGCCCTGCGCCGCCTCGTCGCCCTGTCCGCGGCGACTGGCGCGCCCCTGACGGTGGCCGCGATCCCCGATGGAGACCGCGCCGGCCTGGCCGCGCCGCTGGCGGGCGCGCCTGGCGTCACCCTCGTCCAGCACGGGGTCGATCATCGCAATCGCCGCGTGGGCGACGGCTCCGGCGAGTTCGCCGCCGAGACCGCCGTGGATGAAATCGCCGCCGCGCTGCGGGCCGGCTGGGGGCGCCTCGAGGGTTTGCCCGGCGCTCTCAAGGCCTTCGCGCCGCCTTGGAACTTCGTGCATCCGGCGCTGCCCGAGGCCCTGTCGCGGGCAGGCTACGTCGGCTGGTCGGCCTGGGCCGAGCGCCGTCCGGTCGACGCGCTTCCGCGCATCGACGCCCATCTCGACCTCTTGCGCTGGGGGGGCGGCGCGCGCTTTCGGGGCGAAGGCGCCTTCGCCGCCCGTCTCACCCGGCTGTTGGCCGAGCGACGGCGAGCCGGCGACTGGGACGCGCCCATCGGCCTGCTCACTCATCACCTCGACCACGACGAGGCGGCCTGGGCCTTCCTCGAACGCTTCCTGGCCCGCCGCGAGTTCGACTGGCGCGGCCTGCCGGCCCTGCTGGCCGAGGTCTAGGAGATCTGGGCCATCCGGTTCGGCGACAGGATTTCGATCCAATAGCCGTCCGGATCCTTGATGAAGGCGATGCCCTTCATCTTGCCGTCGTCGGGGCGCTTCACGAACTCGACGCCAAGCGCCTCGAAACGGGCGCAGGCGGCATAGACGTCCGGCACGCTGATGCCGAGGTGGCCGAAGCCGCGCGGTTCGGCGTTGCCGTGGTGATAGCCGGCGAAGTCCGGGTCGCCTTCGGTGCCCCAGTTGTGGGTCAGCTCCAGGGTGGTCTCGCGGCTGAACACGAAGTGGCGCAGCGCCTCCGGGTCAGTCGGAACGCTTTCACCCTCATGCAGCAGGGCAAGGAAAAACAGCGAGAACTTCATCTCCGGGAAGTCCAGCCTGTGCAGCTGGGTAAATCCGAGCGCCTCCTCGTAGAACTTCACTGAAGCGACCGGATCGCGCACCCGCAGCATGGTCTGGTTGAAGCGGAAGCCGGCGGTGGCGGGGTCGCGCATGGGTGAGGTCCTGAATGCGAAAAGGGCCGCGACGTCGAAGCCGCGGCCCGTTCCTAATCCGATACCGTCGCGAGGCGAAGCGCCTCCTGCGGTGTTCAGGGCTTGGCGCGCTGGACGCTGTTTTCCTCGGTGTCGCGCTTGCCCTTGGCGTCGTGGGCGTGGTGGCGATCGCGCTCGCCGCCGCCGGCGGAGACGTGGCTGTAGGGCGTGTTGGTCGGCTCGCCGGGCGCGCGCGTCTCCTTCTTCTCGGGGCGCGATTGTTTGGCGTTCTCGTGGCTGGCGCCGGGGCCGCCCCAGCGTTCGGCGTTCTCGTTGTGAGTATGGGCCATGGTCAACGGTCCTGCGTGCGGGCGTGAACGGTCTCGACGTTCTGGTGCAGGTTTCCGTGGCGGCCCTGCTGCTCGAGATTCAGGTCGGCGTTTCCCGCCTGACGGGCCTCGGCGTCATCGGCGCCGAGGTGGCGGTTCTCGCCGGGGCGGACCTGGTCCTTTGGAATCGGGGGCGGTTTGGCGGTCATGGCGATCCTCCTTGCACCCGATCTAAACCCGACCGCCGGGCGGCCGTTCCAGGCTTGAGCATGGGCGATTGACAGGAAGGGGAGGTGCGGACCGTATGCCGTTGAAGGTCCGGGGAGGGACGCCGAATGCCGTCATCGCTGCGCGTCGCCGCGCTCGCCATCCTGGCCGGATGCGCCGTCTTCACCGGCGCCGCGGCCCATGTCGTCCGCCTGGACATGCAGCCTCCGAAGCCGGCCTTCGACGGTCGCGCTTTCGGCCCGGCCGGCGCCTATGAGGTGATCGTCGGGGTCGCCCACGGCGAGCTTGACCCGCGCGATGCCAAGAACCGCATCGTCACCGACCTGCAGTTCGCGCCGCGCAACGCCCGCGGCATGGTCGAATACGCCGCCACCTTCCAACTGGCCCGTCCCGTCGACGCGGCCAAGCAGAGCGGGGTGATGATCTACAGCGTGGTCAACCGAGGGACCGGCGCCGTCAGCGGCTATGACGAGGGCCACGTCTCGGTGATCAGCGGCTGGCAGGGCGACATCCCGCCGGACGCCCGGCTGCAGACCATCGAGGTTCCCATCGCCAAGGGGCCGAATGGCGCGCCCGTCACCGGACCGACCATCGCCCGCTTCGTCGGCATGCCGGCCGGGACCACCACCTTGCCGCTGAACGGCGGCCAGGGCCGGGGCGTGCCGCGCCCGCCGCCGCTGTCGCTGGAGACCTCGAAGGCCACCCTCTACCGCCAGCCCAACGACAAGGCTCCCTTGCAGGCCCTCCCCGCGTCCGACTGGGCCTTCGCCGACTGCGCGGCGACGCCGTTCCCGGGCAAGCCGGACCCGACCAAGGTCTGCGTGAAGGGCGGCTTCGATCCGAAGTTCGCCTACACCCTGGGCTACATCGCCAAGGATCCGCCGGTGCTCGGCATCGGCTACGCGGCGACGCGGGATCTGGTCGCCTTCCTGCGCTATGCCGACCGTGATGAGGCGGGGAACGCCAACCCGGCGCGTGGCGGAGCGAAGATCGCGGTCGGGGCCGGCATCTCGCAGTCCGCCAACTTCCTGCGCTCCCTGGTTCAGCTCGGGTTTAATCAAGCCGAGGACAGCCGCATCGTCTTTGACGGCGTCTTCCCGCAGAACTCCCTGCGCGAGAACGCCATGAACTATCGCTTCGCCATCCCCGGCGGCGGGGCGGCCTTGTTCGACAGCGGCATCGAGGGCGTGGTCTGGTACGGCGCCTATGAAGACAAGCTGCGCGGCTTGAAGCGCGCCTCGGTGTTCGATCGCTGCCTTCCGACCCGGACCTGCCCGAAGGTGATCGAGATGTTCGGCGCCTCGGAGCTGTGGGGTCTGCGCGGCTCCCCGGCCCTGATCGGCACGGACGCCAAGGCCGACATCCCGCTACCGGCCAATGTCCGTCGCTACTACAATCCCGGCGTCACTCACGGAGGCGGGCAGGGCGGCTTCAAGCTCGACGGCGCGCGCATGGCCGCCTGCACCCTCGCCGGCAATCCGAACCCCGTCGCCGACACCGGCCGCGCCCACCTCGCCAACCTGATCGCCTGGGTGAAGGATGGCGTCGAGCCGCCGCCCAGCGCCTATCCGACCCTGGCCGAGGGGGACCTCGTCACCGCCGAGCAGGCCATGGCCGGCTTCCCAGCCGTCCCCGGCGCGCCGCGCGCCGACCTCAACCCGCTGCAGATCTACGACAACGGCCCCGGTTTCAACGCCGCCGACCTGACCGGCGTCCCCAGCAAGGCGCCGCCGACCGTAACCGGCTATGCGCCCCTGCGCGTGGCGCGCGTCGACGCGGACGGAAACGAGGCCGTCGTCGGCGTTCGCTCGACCCTCTTGCAGGCGCCGCTCGGCAGCTACCTTGGCTGGAACATCGCCGCCAATGGCTACATGGCCGGTCAGAACTGCGGATCGAACGGCGGCTACATCCCCTTCGCCCGCACCCGCGCCGAGCGCACCGCGTCCGGTGATCCCCGGCCCTCGCTGGAAGAGCGCTACAACGACCACGCAACCTATGTCGCCAAGGTGAAGTCAGCGGCCGACAGCCTGGTGAAGGCGCGCTTCCTGCTGCCGCGCGACGCCGAGCGGATCGTCCGCGACGCCGAGGCCAGCGACATTCTGCGTTAGAGTTTGAAACTGGCGGTCACAAACGCAGCCGCTAAATAGGCGCAGATGTTGCGCTTATCCGAACTCAAATTGCCGCTCGATCACGCCCCGGAGGCTCTGCCGGCGGCCATCGCGGCGCGTTTCGGAGTCTCGGAAGGCGATCTGGTCTCCTGGGCGGTGTGGAAGCGCGCCCACGACGCCCGCAAGAAGTCGGCGATCCTCAAGGTCTATATCGTCGACGTCGAGGTGAAGGACGAGACGGCGGTGCTGAAGCGCATGGCCGACGATCCGCACCTCCGCCCGACGCCGGACACCGCCTATCGCCCCGTGGCCAGCGCGCCGCCGGGGCGCCTCCGCCCCGTCGTCATTGGCGCCGGGCCCTGCGGTCTGTTCGCCGGTCTGATCCTGGCCGAGATGGGCTTTCGGCCGATCATCCTCGACCGTGGCAAGGTGGTTCGCCAGCGCACTCAGGACACCTGGGGCCTGTGGCGGCGGGGCGAGCTGAACCCGGAATCGAACGTGCAGTTCGGCGAGGGCGGCGCCGGCACCTTTTCGGACGGCAAGCTCTACAGCCAGATCAAGGACCCGAGGCATCTCGGCCGCAAGGTCCTCAGAGAGTTCGTCGAGGCTGGCGCCCCGCCGGAAATCCTCACCGAGGCCCACCCGCACATCGGCACGTTTCGTCTGGTGACCATGGTCGAGGCCATGCGCGCCAAGATCGAGAACCTGGGCGGCGAGTATCGCTTCGAGCACCGCGTCACCGACATCGAGCTGGATCGCGGGCCGGACGGCGGCAAGCGTCTGCGCGGCCTGCACCTGCATACCGACGAGTTCCTGGAAGCCGACCAGGTGGTGTTCGCCATCGGCCACTCGTCGCGCGACACCTTCCAGACGCTCTACGATCGCGGCGTCCACTTCGAGGCCAAGCCGTTCTCGATCGGTTTCCGCATCGAGCATCCGCAGTCGTGGATCGACCGCGCTTTGTTCGGCCCCTGCGCCGGCCACCCGGACCTCGGGGCGGCGGCCTATTCCCTGTCGCATCACTGCGCGAACGGCCGCACCGTCTACAGTTTCTGCATGTGCCCGGGGGGCACGGTGGTGGCCGCCACCAGCGAGCCGGACCGCGTCGTCACCAACGGCATGAGCCAGTATTCCCGCAACGAGCGGAACGCCAACTCGGGCTTCGTGGTCGGCATCTCGCCGGCCGACTACGCCAGCGAGCACCCCCTGGCCGGGATCGAGCTGCAGCGCGCGCTGGAAAGCCGCGCCTTCGTGGCGGGCGGCGGCGGCTATTACGCCCCGGCCCAGCTGGTCGGCGACTTCCTGGCCGGGCGGCCGTCGACGAAGCTCGGCGAGGTGATCCCCAGCTATCGCCCGGGCGTCACGCCCACCGACCTGGCCGCCCTGATGCCGGACTACGTAGTGGAAGCGATGCGCGAGGCCCTGCCGGTCTTCGGCCGCAAGATTCCACGCTACGACGACCCCGAGGCGGTGCTCACCGGGCTCGAGACCCGCACCTCGTCGCCGATCCGCATGACGCGCGGCGGCGACTTCCAGAGCCTGAACGTGCGCGGCCTGTTCCCGGCCGGCGAGGGCGCGGGCTACGCCGGCGGCATCCTCTCGGCGGCCGTCGACGGCATCAAGGTCGGCGAGGCCGTGGCGCGGGCCATCATCGGCGAGGCCGCCGCGGCCTAGCCGCCGCATTGAAAAGTGTAGTCAGAAAGGCTATCTAACAAAACGCCGACTTAGCATCGGCATTTTGTCGGAGGGCATCTTGGCAGCTGTCGCTCGTATTCAAGAATTGCTCGGTGGCGAACCGGTGACGGGTCCGCTGCGGTCCGACCTCGACATCGTGCGCATGGTGCGTCGAGGCGTGCCAACGCAGGCGGTCGATCACTTCCTTCAAGGGTCTCATCTCACCTTCAACACTATCGAGCGTCACGTTCTGCCGCGTCGGACCTTCAAGCGCCGGCAAGAGGCTGCTCAACCCCTGGATGCGGTTGAGTCCGACCGGCTTCTCCGCCTTGTGCGGATGGTCGCTTCGGCGGATGAGACGTTCGGGACGACTGACAAGGCCCTGGCCTGGCTCAGTCGGGAAAATCGGGCGCTTGATAACCAGACCCCGCTTTCCTTGGCCGATACCGACCTCGGCGCTCGCAGCGTCGAAGCCCTGCTTGGCCGGATCGGACATGGTCTAGCGGCTTGATCGTCTACCGGCTGGCCAAGGCGGCTTACCGGGCGCTCGACGGGGAGGGCGCACGACTTCATGGCGCACGTTGGAACTCGCCCGGGCGGCCGATGGTTTACGCCGCCGCCAACGCAGCCCTGGCTGTGCTTGAGGTTCTGGTTCACCTGGATTTGCCGGTCGAATTAATGCCGGACGACTATCGGATCTTCGTCATCGACGTACCCGACGAGGCGCCGATGGAGATGGCGGAGTCGGCGATGGATATGGCGGTCTCCCAGGCCGCCGGCGACGCCTTCCTTATCGCCGGCGTAGCCCTGGGTCTCGTCGTACCGAGCATCGTTGTTCCGCAGGAGCGAAACCTGTTGCTCAATCCGAGGCATCCGGACATGGCGCGTGTCCGCGTGATCGACGAGACGCCGTTCGCATTCGATCCACGTCTGGTGGGCGCCTAGCCGCGGCCGGCCGGCTCCCTATATGCCGGCCATGCTTGCTCCCCTGTCCGTGCTCGACCTGTCGCCCGTCGCCGAAGGCTCGGACGTCTCCACCTCGCTGGCCAACACCCTCGATCTCGCCCGCCATGTCGAACGGCTGGGCTACCGCCGCTTCTGGCTGGCCGAGCACCACAACATGGTCGGCATCGCCAGCGCCGCCACCTCGGTGGTCATCGCCCACGTGGCGGCCGGCACCTCGACGATCCGCGTCGGCGCCGGCGGCGTCATGCTGCCGAACCACGCGCCCCTGGTCATCGCCGAGCAGTTCGGCACCCTGGCGGCCCTGCATCCCGGCCGCATCGACCTCGGCCTCGGCCGCGCGCCGGGCACGGATCAGCCCGCCGCCCGCGCCCTGCGCCGCACCCTGCAGGGCGAGGTCGACGCCTTCCCGCAGGACGTGCTGGAGCTGATGGCCTACTTCAAGGGCGACCCCAACGCCGTGGTCCGCGCCACCCCGGGCGAGGGCGAGGACGTGCCGATCTGGATTCTCGGCTCCAGCCTTTACGGCGCCCAACTCGCCGCCGCCTTCGGCCTGCCCTACGCCTTTGCCTCCCATTTCGCCCCGGCCGAGATGGAGAGCGCCATCGCCGTCTACCGCCAACGCTTCCGGCCCTCCGCCCAGCTCGACAGGCCGCACGTGATGCTGGGCCTCAACGTCTTCGCCGCCGACACCGACGCCGAGGCGCAGGCGCTCTACACCTCGCTGCAGCAGGCGTTCGTCAACCTGCGCTCCGGCCGACCCGGCAAGCTGCCGGCGCCGGTCCCCGGCTATGGCGAAAGTCTCGACCCCAGCGCGGCGGCGATGCTGCGTCACGCCCTGTCCTGCTCGGTCGTCGGCGGGCCGCAGACCGTTCGTGAGGGGCTGGAGGCCTTCCAGGCCCGCACGGGCGCCGACGAAATCATCGTCACGGCCCAGATTTTCGACCACGCCGCGCGCCTGAGATCCTACGAAATCCTGGCCGAACAGGCGAAGGCGCTCGCCTAGCCCCGGTCCTGCTTTCGCGTCCTAGTCGCAGTCCCCCTTTCCGTCCGCCGCGAACCGCCTAAAGTCGCGCGAGGGGAGACGGCCGTGCTGAGATCGATCGCGTTCTATGTGGCCGTCGCGCTCGGCCTGCTGCTGGCCATCGCGGGCTTCCAGCCGACGCGCGTGCGTCCGGCCGACGCCCCGCCGGGCGTCTTCTCCGCCGAGCGGGCGATGGCCGACGTCGCCGCTATCGGCAAAGCGCCGCACCCGATCGGCTCGGCCGAGGCGGCGCGGGTGCGCGACGATCTTGTTCGCCGGCTGACGAGCCTCGGCTTCGCGGTCGAAATCTATCGCGCCCCGGCGATCACGACGGTTCCCGGCATCATCGGCGCCTACCCTGAGACTCTGGTCGCGGTGCGTCCCGGGCGCGACCGCACCCTGCCGCCGGTGGCGATCATGAGCCACTACGACAGCGTGGCGAACTCCCCCGGCGCGGCCGACGATACGGCCGGCGTCGCCGCCAGCCTTGAGGCCGCTCGCGCCCTGGCCGCGGACGGACCCGCCGCGCGCGACCTGGTGCTCATCGTCACCGATGGCGAGGAGGCTGGCATGTTCGGCGCCCGCGCCTTCTTCGCCGCTCATTCGCTGGCCAAACGCCTGGGCGTGGTGCTGAACCTTGAGACGCGCGGCTCGGCCGGTCCCAACCTGATGTTCGAGACCAGCCCCGAAAGCGGCCCCCTCGTTCGCCGCTTCGCCGCCGTCGCCCCGGGACCGAACAGCAATTCGCTGCTGGCCTGGGTCTACGCCAACATGCCGAACGACACCGACTTCACCCTGGCCCGCAAGGCCGGGATCGCCGGCCTGAACTTCGGCTTCATCGGCCGGCCGTTCGACTACCACTCGATGACCGCCACGCCCGCCAACCTCGACCGCGGCAGCCTGCAGCAGATGGGCGATCAGGTGTTGGCGATGACGCGAAGCCTGCTGGCCGCCGGGCCGCTGCCGCCTCGCACGCCCAACCTTGTCTACGGCGACGTCTACGGCCTTTTGCTGATCGTCTATCCGGGCTGGGTCGGCTGGCTGGTGCTGCTCGCCGCCACCGGCCTGTTCGGCCTCTCCCTTCGTCGGCTCGGGCCGGTGCGGCCTTCGCCTTGGGAGATCGTTCGGGGTGGCGGCGCCCTTCTGCTCGTCGTCGTCTACACGACCTTCATCCTGCATGTGGTCGGGCGGCTGATGCCACTGGGCGACAGCCCTTATCAGAACCGCGTGGTCGCCCAGTTCGGCCTCTACCTCACGGCCGCGGGTCTGCTGACCTTCGCCTTCGTTTCGGGTCTGATCGCCAATCTCATGCGGGGAGAGGGGCGCTGGCGGGGCGGGATCTTCGCCCTGATCGTCGCGGCCCTGTGCTCGTTGTTCGGCGGCGTCGACCCGTTGGGCATCGGCCTCGCCGTCGTCGCCGCCGTGCTCGCCTGGGCGCTGCTGAAGCGGCCGGTCGCGCCGACCGCGTTGTGGAGCGGCGCGCTCGCTCTCGGGATCGTCCTCACCGTCGCCCTGCAGCTGCTGGCGCCGCAACTGGCCTTCATGATGGCCTGGCCGCTGCTGATCGGCGCCGCCCTGGCCGCCGCCACGCGCCTCGGCGTCGAGACCCGCCTCGCGCCCACGCTCGCGACAATCGCTTTCGGCGCCCTGGTCTTCGGTTGGCTGGCCCGCGCCGGCGGCCTCGCCTTCGATGGGCTGGGGATCACCACGCCTGAAGTCCTGCCCGTGTTCCTGGCCCCGGCGCTATTCGTGCTCGCGCCCCTGGCCGCCCGCGCGGGCGCCGCGACCCTGGCCCGCCCCGTCGCCGTGGTAGCGCTCGCCGCCGGGGTGATCGTCACCGGCTTCGTCGCCGTGCACGACACGGCTTCGCCGCGCTTCCCGCGGGTCAGCTATGTGCTGCACGTCACCGACCTGCCGCGCGGCCGCACGCTCGTCTCCACGGGCCTGGGCAAGCCCGACCCCTGGACCCGCCAGGTGCTGGGCGACGCCGCCAAGCCCGAGTCCTTGCCGGCCCTGCTGAGCCGCCCCGTGCTCGCCGCCCCGACGGCGCCTATCGCGCCCTTCGCCGTGCCCGCCGTTGTCGTCGGTCGCAACGGGGATCGCGCCACCCTGACCGTCACCGCGCCCGGCGCGCGCGAGCTGCGGCTCGGCCTCAAGGGGGCGCCCCTGAAGAACCTCACCGTCGCCGGCATGCGCGCCGACCTGAAGCCGGGGCCCGACGGCTGGGCCGTGTTGCGCTGGCACGCGCCGCGCGACGGCCTTGTCCTGACCCTGGACGCCCCCGCCGGGACCCGGCTCGACTGGCGCCTGGCCGCCACCGCCGACGGCTGGCCCGCCGCCGCCAGCCTGCCCGCCCGTCCGCCCAACACCATGCCCTTCCAGAATTCGGACTCGCAGGTGGTCATCGCCGAAGGCAAGGTGGCCTGGTGAAACGGTGGGTCTTCCTCGCGCTCGGCGTCCTGTTCGTGGCGCTCGGAATCATCGGCGCCTTCCTGCCGCTGATGCCGACGACGATCTTCATCATCCTGGCGGCCGGCTGCTTCGCCCGCTCGTCGCCGCGTCTCGAGGCCTGGCTGCTGAACCACAAGACCTTCGGCCCGTCCCTGCGCGCCTGGCGCGAGAGCGGGGCGATCCCGCGCAAGGGCAAGGTCTTCGCCTGTCTCGGCATGGGCTTCGGCCTGGCGCTGTTCTTCTGGGCCTGGCTGGCCCACCCCAACCGCCACATCTGGGTGGCGGTGATGGTCACCGCGATCATCGGGGCTTGCGCCGCCTTCGTCGTCAGCCGGCCGGAGGCGTGACGATGACTCACGGTCTGGCCGTCGAGCTCAGCGCCGTCGTCGTCGCCGTCACCGGCGGCGAGCCGCGCGTGCTGACCATCGACGACGGCGAGGCCCTGCCGTCCGGCCCGCTGGAGAGCGAGCACCGCACGCTCGAACTTGGCCTACGCGCCTGGGTGCAGGCCTCCACCGGTCTCACGCTCGGCTATGTCGAACAGCTCTACACCTTCGCCGACCGCGCCCGGATCACCGAGGGCGGGCAGCGCCTGGTCTCGCTCAGCTACCTGGCCCTGACCCGCGAAACCCCGCCCAACCCGCTCGATGGTCCGCCCGGCGTGCGCTGGTCGCCCTGGCGCTGGTACTTCCCGTGGGAGGAGCGGCGCGGCAAGGCGGGGGAGGCGGCGGCCAACGCGCTCGCCGAACGCCTGCTGGCCTGGAGCGAGGAAGCGCCCGACGCCGTCACCGGCCGCGCGCGCCGACAGCGCGTGCTGCTCGCCTTCGGCCTCGACGGCGCGCCCTGGAACGAGGACCTGACCCTCCAGCGTTACGAGTTGCTCTACGAGGCCGGCCTTGTCGCCGAGGCCCTGCGCGACGAGGGCCGTGAGGCCGAGGCGCCGCCGGAGTCCGGCAAGGCCATGGCCCACGACCACCGCCGCATCCTGGCCACCGGCGTCTCGCGCCTGCGGGCCAAGATCAAATACCGCCCCGTGGTGTTTGAACTCCTGCCCGCCGCCTTCACCCGTCTTCAGCTGCAGCAGACCGTCGAGGCCCTGGGCGGGCGGGGGGTCCACAAGCAGAACTTCCGCCGCCTGATCGACCAGCAGGGTCTGATCGAGGACACCGGCGAGATCGCCAGCGACACCGGCGGCCGCCCCGCCAAGCTCGCCCGCTTCCGCGGCGAGGTGCTGCTGGAACGCGCCGCCGCCGGCACGCGCCTGCCGGTGGCTAGGGGGCGCTAGTCCCGCCCGACGAACGGGTTATGAAACAGCTGCTCGACCGGAAGCTCGAATAGGGCGGCCAAGCGGTAGGCCAGCGGCAGCGACGGGTCGTACTTGTCGGCCTCAATCGCATTGATCGTCTGGCGCGAGGCGTCGACCCGGTTCGCCAGCTCACCCTGACTCCAGCCGCGCGCCAGCCGCTGTTCGCGTAGGGTGTTTTTCACGCCGCCTTGCCCCGTCGCCGCAGCCACCAGCCGGCCCAGAGCACGATGGATACCGCCGCCTGACCCAGAAACACCAGCGCGGCGCCGTAGAGGAGATCACGGCTCGCGCCCCCGCGAACGACGAGGGCGGCGGCTGCGGCCGTGGCGACGCCGCCTCCGATCTGTGCATCCCAGAACCAGGACACGAGATGCGCCTGCCGCGCCATCTCATCGACCTTGCGCCACCACGGCAGCGACGCCGGATACGCGAGGGCGACCACCAGGGCCAGGCCGCCGAGCTGCACCGCCAAGGGCAGATCGGCGCCTTTGCGAGCGAGCAGACCACCCAGAACGCCGAGGGCGAGGGCTCCGGCCAGGGTCAGGCCAAGGCCTCTCAGAACGGACTTTCGATGCGAACCTGTCGACACGATGTGTCTCCTCCAATGTCAAATATCTTTGACACCAGGGGCTGTGTCGTTGTCAAACTTCTTTTACATGAAGCGCCGGGCTGGTTTCCCCGCGCACTGGCTTCAAGATCGAGCGGGCGAGCCATCTCAACAGTCGGTGACGTCCAAGATGTAAGAAGTTCCGTCGCTGGCTGACTACCTTATGAAACGGCGGCGAGGATCGATGGGCGATCAGACGAAACAGCAGGATGAGCTCTACCTGCGCCTGCAGGCTGAGTATCGCGCGCCGCTGGAGCGTCTGGCCCGCGCCTATGAAGCCGACCCGGACGTGCGGCGCGACGTGTTGCAGGACATCCAGGTCGCCCTCTGGCGCAGCCTCGCCCTGTTCGATGGCCGCTGCTCTGAACGCACCTGGGTCTACCGTGTGGCCCACAATGTCGGCGCCTCGCATGTGATCGGCCGCAAGCGGGGCGGGGCGCTGCTGACCCTGGAGGCGGCGTCGGACGCGGCCGACGCCGACGATCCCGAACGCGCGACCGGCGACCGCCAGGCCCTGGCCCGCCTCACCGCCCTGATTCACCAGCTTCGGCCGCCCGACCGGCAACTGGCGCTGCTCTACCTGGAAGACCTCGAGGCGGCGCAGATCGGCGAGATCACCGGCATGTCGCCCGGTGCGGTCGCCACCAAGATCCACCGCCTCAAGACCCTGCTCGCCCGCCGTTTCCAGGAGGAAGGGACGCGATGACCGACGATCAGAAACCTGACGCCAGGTCACTCTGGCGCGACCAGCCTCCGGAGGAGACCTCCCCCATGACCCTCGCCCAGATTCACGCCCGCGGTTTCCAGAGCCGCATTCGTTGGCGGAATAGCCGTGAGTATGTCGCCGGTATCGTCGTCATTGCGGGGTGCGCGTTCCTCGCTGCTCGCTCGGACGTCCCCTTGGTGCGTATCGGCCTCGTGGTGATGATCCTCGGCGTCCTGGTTTCGATGTGGCAGCTCAATCGCCGCGCTTCAGCGCGCGCGGCGCCCGCGACGACGGCTGAGAATTCTCTCGCCTTCCACCGTCAGCAACTTGTTCGACAGCGCGACGCTCTGCGCACCGTCGGCATCTGGTATTTGCTGCCCTATGTCCCCGGCTTCGCTCTGGTGATTATCGGTCGCTGGCTGCAGCACCCCGAGCGCTGGGCGCCCGCCACAGCCATGGTGGCGATCATGGCTATCGTTCTTGGCGGCATCCTCCTGCTGAACCTCAAAGGGGCGGAGCGCCTGCAGAAGCAGATCGACGAGATCGACGCCCTGACGGGAACCGACTAGCCGCCGCGATACCGCAGCGCCCCCACCAGCAGTTCGAAGGCGGCCGTCTGCTGGCGGCGGCTCGGGTAGTAGAGGTGGTAGCCGGCGAACGGCGCGCACCAGTCCTCCAGCACCGACACCAGGGCGCCGTCGCGAACCGCCTCGACAGCTAGGTCTTGCGGCAGGTAGGCGAGCCCCAGACCCGCCACGGCCGCGTCGCGCCGCAGGGCGCCGCTGTTGAACACCAGCGGCCCCTCCACGCGCACCTTCAGTTCGCGCCCATCCTTCTCGAAATCCCAGGGCAACAGGCCGCCGTGAGTCGGCAGGCGGATGTTGATGCAGCGATGCTCGGTCAGGTCCTGCGGGACGAGCGGCTTGGGGTGGCGCTCGAAATAGGCGGGGGAGCCGACCACGGCCATCCGCATGTCCGGCCCGATGCGGACGGCCACCATGTCCTTGGCCACCTGTTCGCCGAGGCGCACGCCCGCGTCGAAGCGTTCGGCGACGATGTCGACAAGGCCGTTGTCGGCCACGATCTCGACCTGGATGTCGGGATAGTCCGGCAGCAGGCGACGAAGCGCGGGCCACAGCACGGTGGCGGCGGCGTGCTCGCCGGCGGTCAGGCGGAAGCGGCCGGCGGGCGTGGCGCGATAGGCGCCCAGCGCGGCCACGCCTTCGGTGATTTCGTCCAGGCGCGGGCCGATGGTCGCCAGCAGCCGCTCGCCCGCCTCGGTCGGCGCGACGCTGCGGGTGGTGCGGGTCAGCAGGCGCACGTCGAGCCGGGTCTCCAGGCCGCGGATGGTGTGGCTCAGCGCCGAGGGCGAGACGCCAAGCCTGGCGGCCGCCCGCGTGAAGCTGCGCTCGCGCGCCACGGCGAGGAAGGCGGCCAGATCGTCCAGGCTCTCGCGGGGCATTGCTGAGCAGGTCTCACAAACTCATGCGGATATCCCGGTCTTATCCCAAGAGTGGCCTTGGCCATATCCTCTTTCTCGAACGGAAGGAGATCGGCGATGCAAACCCGCAAACTCGGCGACGGCCTGGAAGTCTCGGCGCTCGGCCTGGGCTGCATGGGGCTCAGCTTCGGCTACGGCCCCAGCGTCGCGACCGCCGACGGCGTGAAGCTGATCCGCACCGCTTTCGAGCGCGGCGTCACCTTCTTCGACACAGCCGAGGCCTACGGCCCGTTCGACAATGAAGTGTTGCTCGGCGAAGCCCTGGCGCCCATGCGCGACGAGGTGGTGATCGCCACCAAGTTCGGCTTCGTGGGCGGCAAGGTTCCGCAAGGCCTCGACAGCCGCCCCGAGAACATCCGCGCCGTCACCGAGGCGGCGTTGAAGCGCCTGCGCACCGACCGCATCGACCTGCTCTATCAGCACCGCGTCGACCCGAGGGTGCCGATGGAAGACGTGGCGGGGACGGTGAAGGCCCTGATCGCCGAGGGCAAGGTCAAGCACTTCGGCCTGTCGGAGGCCGGCGCGCAGAGCATCCGCCGCGCCCACGCCGTCCAGCCGGTCGCCGCCCTGCAGAGTGAATATTCCCTGTGGTGGCGCGAGCCTGAAAAGGAAATCCTGCCGACCCTGGAGGAGCTCGGCATCGGCCTCGTGCCGTTCAGCCCGCTGGGCAAGGGCTTCCTGACCGGCGCCATCGACGCCCGGACCGAGTTCACGCCCGGCGACTTCCGCAACATCGTGCCGCGCTTCGCCGCCGAGGCCCGCGCGGCCAATCAGGCCCTGGTCGACAGGCTCGGGGCCATCGCCGCCGCCAAGGGCGCTGCCAAGGCTCAGATCGCCCTGGCCTGGCTGCTGGCCCGAAAGCCGTGGATCGCGCCGATCCCCGGCACCACCAAACTGCATCGTCTGGAAGAAAACCTCGGCGCGGCCGAGATCGACCTGACGCCTGAGGACCTCGCCGAGATTGAAGCCGCCGTGGCCGAGATCGAGGTGCAAGGCGCCCGCTATCCCGCGGCGCTGCAAGCCAATGTGGGGCGCTGATCGCCATGAAGACTCTCGCCACCCTCACGACCCTCCTGTCGCTCGCCGCTCCGGCCGCCTTCGCCCAGCCGGCGCCGCTCACCCTGACGCTGGAGGACTACGCCGAGGCGCCGATCACTGGTGACTTCGCGCAGATCAGCGCCGTCGGCCAAGCCGCGCGCCTCAACATGGCGAAGGTCGAACCGGGCCAGCGGCGGCTTTTCCTCAATGACCAGACCGGCGTGCTCTATGTGCTCGACAAGGCGACCCGCAGGCCGACGACCTACCTGAATCTGCGCGAGGCTTTCCCGCGCCTCGTTCCCGACGGCAGCTACGCCAGCGGCTTCTACGGCTTCGCCTTCGATCCCGATTACGCCCGCAACGGCGTCTTCCTCACGGTGCACCTGGAGGATGCCCGCAGCACCGCGGCGGCCTCGACCCTTCCCGGTTACGCCCCAACCCAGGCCGTGCAGACGCCGAACGGCGGCCAGCCCCTGACTCGTGAGGCGGTGCTGGTCGAATGGACCGACAACAATGTACGCGACGACCGTTTCACCGGCTCCGCCCGCGAGGTGCTGCGTGTCGCCCTGGCCAACGGCGTCCACCCGATGGGCGAAATCGGCTTCAACCCGGCGGCCCGGCGTGGCGACGCCGACTGGCGCACGCTCTACATCGGCATCGGAGATTCCGGGACTGGCGAGACCAACGATGTCCGCCGCCTCAATCCGCAGCGGCTCGACGCCTTCGGTGGGAAGATTCTGCGTATCCGGCCCGACCTGAAAGAGACCGCCGGCGCGCGACAGGTCAGCGAGAACGGTCGCTACCGCATCCCCGACGACAATCCCTTCCTGACGACAGCCGGGGCGCGTCCGGAAATCTGGGCCTATGGCATGCGCAATCCGCACCGCATCGCCTGGGACGTCGACCCGGCCAAGCCGCGTGAGGCCAGGCTGCTGGCCTTCGTCATCGGCTCCAACGCCGGGACTCCGCGCTTCGAGACCATCGACGTGATCCGCCGCGGCGCCAACTACGGCTATCCGCTGCGCGAGGGCGCCGAGGCCAAGCCGGCCAACGCCATCGTCGGCGAGATCGCCGCCGACGGCACGGTCCCTCAGCGCGTGTCGGACACCGCCGTCACCGGCGCCCGCGTGAAGCTCGCCAGCGCGGCTCTGCAGTACAAGACCACCGTGGACGGCGACGCCATCGCCGGCGGCTTCGTCTATCGCGGCCGCATGGTTCCGGCCCTGCGCGGCAAGCTGGTGTTCGGCGACATCACCACCGGCCGCCTCTGGTACGCGGAGCCCTCCGAGTTCTACGCCGCCGACGACGGCGACCCCGCCACCATGGCTCCGATCCATCTGCTCGACAGCGACCTTCCCGCCCAGGTCCGCGCCAGGCATCGCGCGCGCGGCGGCCCGGCGACCGGCCCGACCGGCGCGGCGCCGGCGGCCGGGCAGGGGCGTATCGACCTGCGCCTGGCCGAGGATCCCGACGGCGAGATCCTGCTGCTCACCAAGCCGGACGGCATGGTCCGGCGGGTGACGGGCGCCCGCTAGCGCCCGCCATCCGGAATCCTAGTCCAACGTCGCGCCCTCGGCCGTCTTCGGGTGGGGCGAGAAGTCGGTCATGGTCATCAGGCGGATGTCGGCGCCGGTCATGGCCCGCGAGCCGTCGGCGTACTTCGCCGTCGCGGCGACGCGGTCCTTCTCGACCTGCGGGTCGGCGCGGAACTTCGCCCAGGCGGCGTCGCGCTCGGCCTGGTCCTTGAACACCATCAGGTAGGTGACGCCCGGCTTGTCCCCCTCGTTCGACCAGTAGGCGACGGGCTTCACCCCCGCGCGGGCCAGACCCGGAATGATCCAGCTCTGAAACTCGGCCTCGACATCCTTCACCCGGCCGGGCGCGGCGGCGTAGGTGCGCAGTTCGTAGAGTTTCTTGGCCGGCTGGGCGGCGGCGGGCGTCATGGTGAGGGCGGCCGTCGCAACGGCGGCGAGGGTGCATAGGGTCGAACGGATGGCCGGGATCATGGCGGGGCTCCAGGCGCGAAAGGCGCATCGGTCAGAATAGCGGCGGCGTTTCCGCTGATTAGGGCCGAGAAGGCGCAGAGCTTTGTGAATCAGGCTCAGCAATCGCCGTTCGAACGCGCCCCTTGCGATATGCTCAGACTAAGCATATCTGTCCGCATCGAGGGTGTGTGCAGCTTGTATGACGCCCGACTTATGCTCAATGTGAGCATTGGAGGTTCGCCGTGGCCCCGTTCGACGCCGCCCTTCCCCCCCGCCTCAAGACCGCGGCCGACCTCTACGATCGCGTGAAGGGTCAGATCCCGCGCCTGGAATGGCCGGTCTACGCCGACGATGTCGAGGCCATCGAGCGCCTGAAGGCCGAGCGCGACGCCATCGTCCTGGCCCACAACTATCAGACGCCCGAAATCTTCCACGGCGTGGCCGATATCGTCGGCGACAGCCTGGCCCTGGCCCGCGAGGCGGTGAAGACCGACGCCTCGGTGATCGTCCTGGCCGGCGTGCACTTCATGGCCGAGACCGCCAAAGTTCTGAACCCCGACAAGACCGTGCTGATCCCCGACATGGGCGCCGGCTGCTCCCTGGCCGAAAGCATCACCGCCGAGGACGTCCGCCTGCTGAAGCAGCGCTATCCGGGCGTGCCGGTGATCACCTATGTGAACACCTCGGCGGCCGTGAAGGCCGAGAGCGACATCTGCTGCACCTCGGGCAACGCCCTGAAGGTGGTCGAGAGCCTGGGCGTGCCGCGGGTCATCATGATCCCGGACGAGTTCCTGGCCCGCAACATCGCCGCCCAGACCGAGGTCGAGGTCATCGCCTGGCACGGTCGCTGCGAGGTGCACGAGCGCTTCACCCCGGAGGACATCGCCGCCTACCGCGCGGCCATGCCGGGCCTGGTCGTCCTGGCCCACCCGGAATGTTCGCCGGAGGTCGTCGCCGTGTCGGACTTCGCCGGCTCGACGGCGGAGATGGCCGACTTCGTCACCCGGCGCCAGCCCGACCGCGTGGTCATGGTCACCGAGTGCTCGATGGCCGACAACGTCGCCGCCTCGAACCCCAAGGTGCAGTTCCTGCGCCCGTGCAACCTCTGCCCGCACATGAAGCGCATCACCCTCGGCGGCATCCGCCATTCGCTGGAGACCATGACCACCGAGGTGATCGTCGATCCCGCCGTGGCCGACGGCGCCCGCCGCGCGGTCGAACGCATGCTGGCGGTCCGCTGAGATGAGCGCCATCGACGACGACCGCCCCGTCGTGGTCGGGGCCGGCATCGCCGGCCTGTCGACCGCCCTGCGCCTGTCGGCCTTCGAGCCGGTGCGTCTTATCTCGCCCGCGCCGCTGGGTGAGGGCGCGGCCACGGCCTGGGCCCAAGGCGGCGTCGCCGCCGCCGTCAGCGCCGATGACTCGGCCGAACTGCACGCCATCGACACCGTCGCCGCCGGCGACGGGCTGACCGATCCGCGCGCCGCCGCGCGCATCTGTTCGGGCGCGGTCGCCGCCGTCAGCTGGCTCGACGCCCTCGGCGCCGACTTCGATCGCGACGCCGCCGGCTATCTGAAGCTCGGCCTCGAGGCCGCCCACAGCCGCCGCCGGATCGTCCACGCCGGCGGCGACGCCACCGGCGCGGCCATCCTGCGCGCCTTGGTCGAGGCCGTGCGTCGCTCGCCGCGCATCAGCGTCGAGCCCTTGGCCCTGCGCCGTCTGCTGCTCGATTGCCATGGCGCGGTCGCCGGCGTCCTGGCGGTCGACGCCGCCGGCCATCCGGCGACGCTGCGCACCGCCCGCGTGATCCTGGCCACCGGAGGCGTCGGCGGCCTGTTCCGCCACACCACCAATCCGCTCGGCGCCTGGGGCCAGGGCCTGGCCGCCGCCGCCCTGGCCGGCGCCCACCTGGCCGACGTCGAGTTCGTGCAGTTTCACCCGACGGCGCTGGACGTGGATCGCGATCCCATGCCGCTGGTCAGCGAGGCCGTGCGCGGCGAGGGGGCTCGGCTAGTCGACGCCGCCGGCGTGCGCCTCATGGCCAGCTATCCGCGCGGCGACCTCGAACCGCGCGATGTCGTCTCGCGCGCCGTCTGGGCCGCCCACGCCGAGGGGCGCGGCGCCTTTCTCGACGCCCGGGGCGTCGATCGCTTCCACAACCGCTTCCCGCAGGTGGCGGCCGCCTGCCTGAGAGCCGGCGTCGATCCGCAGAAGGAGCCGATCCCGGTTCGCCCGGCGGCGCACTACCACATGGGCGGCGTCGCCGTGGACGCGCGCGGCCGCGCCAGCCTGCCGGGCCTCTGGGCCGTCGGCGAGACCGCCGCCACCGGCCTGCACGGCGCCAACCGCCTGGCCAGCAATTCGCTGATCGAAGCCGCTGTCTGCGCCGAGACCGTCGCCGCCAGTGTCGCTGAGGCCGCCCGCGAAGCCGGCGCCCCGCGCCCGGCGCAGCCGCCGCCGGCCCCCGACGCCAAGCTCGTCCGTCCGATCATGAACGCGGCCGGCGTCGTCCGCAGCACCGAGGGGCTCTCCGAGGCCGCCGGCCGTCTGCGCGATCTGGTCGCCGCCGAGGGCGAAGCCGCCGATCCAGCCCTGGTCGGGCTGATGATCGTCACCGCCGCCGAGCGTCGCCGCGAAAGCCGCGGGGCGCATGCCCGCAGCGACTATCCCGAGCGCGCCAGCAGCGCCGAGCGCTCCACGCTCAGCCTGTCGCAGCTCGACCTGCCGCGCGCGGTGGCCGCATGACCCTGACCCCGCTTCCCCGCCCGCTGATCGAGCCTCTGGTTCGCGCCGCCCTCGTGGAGGATCTCGGCCGCGCCGGCGATGTCACCACCGAAGCGATCATTCCGGCCGAGGCGACCGCCCGCGCCGCCATCGTCGCCCGTCAGCCGGGCGTCGTCGCCGGTCTCGACCTCGCGGCCCTGGCCTTCGAGCTGATCGACCCGCGCCTCGTGTTCGAAGCCCATGTCGCCGACGGCGACGCGGTGTCGCCCGGCGCCGAGCTGGCCACCATTTCCGGCCCGGCGCGCGGCCTGCTGACCGGCGAGCGGGTGGCCCTCAATTTCCTCGGCCGCCTGTGCGGCGTCGCCACCGCCACGGCCGCTGTGGTCGCCGCCGTGCGCCCGCACGCCTGCCGCATCACCGACACGCGCAAGACGACGCCGGGCCTTCGCGCCGTGGAGAAGTACGCGGTGCGCGCCGGCGGGGGCTCGAACCACCGCTTCGGCCTCGATGACGCGGTGCTGATCAAGGACAACCACGTCGCCGTGGCCGGCGGCGTGGCCGCCGCCGTGCAGCGCGCCCGCGCCGCCGTCGGCCACCTGGTGAAGATCGAGGTCGAGGTCGATACCCTGGCCCAGCTCGAGGAAGCCCTGGCGGCCGGGGCCGAGGTCGTGCTGCTCGACAACATGAGCCTCGACGACCTGCGCACCGCCGTCGCCCTCTGCAAGGGCCGGGCGATCACCGAGGCCTCGGGCGGGGTGACGCTGGAGACCGCCCCGGCCATCGCGGCGACCGGGGTCGATCTCATCTCGCTCGGCTGGCTGACCCACTCGGTCCGGGTGCTGGACCTGGGGCTGGATTATCGGGCGTAACGAAATCCTCGTCCTTCGAGGCTCGCGTGGCTCGCACCTCAGGATGAGGATTTCGACTGAATCGTCTCAGTAGACCTCATCCTGAGGCGCCGCGAAGCGGCCTCGAAGGACGAGGGCGTAAGCGCCCCTAAAGCTGCGCTCCGATGTAGTCGCGCTTGCCGATGTCCAGGCCGTTCTCGCGCAGGATCATGTAGGTCGCGGCGATGTGGAAGAAGAAGTTCGCCGTCGCGAAGCCGGTGACGTAGGCCGTCCCCGTGGGGAACTCGACCTTGTTGGGGCCCAGCTGCAGGCTGATCGGGCGCGTCTCGGAACCTTCGAAGGCCGCCTTGTCGAGGCCCTTCAGGAAGTCGACGGTCTTGGCGATGCGGGCCTGCAGCTCGCCGAAAGTCTCTTCGTTGTCCTCATAGCGCGGGTTCTCGCTCTGGCTCAGGCGGGCGCCGACGCCCTTGGCGCCGTCGGTGGCGATCTGGATCTGGCGTTTCAGCGGCAGCATGTCGGGGGCGAGGCGCGCGTTGACCAGCACGCCGGGATCGATCTTGCGCTCACCCGCCCAGGCCTCGGCCTTCTTGAGGATCGCCGATACGGCGCCCAAAGCCTGGATGTAGCTGGGGATGCTGGCGTCGTAGAGCGAGATGGCCATCAGAGTCTCCGAGAAGGGGAAGAGGGGGCTATGAGAAGCGCCGCCCTGCGGTAGGGTGCCTATCATGCCGGCCAGCACACTGGACACCCGCCGAGAGCAAATGTTTCCGCGGCTCGAACCCGCGGAGATCCAGCGCCTCCGGCGCTTCGGGGAAGCGCGCCGCTACGCCGACGGCGAGGCTCTATTCCAGGTCGGGCGCGAAAGCCTCGGCATGTTCATCGTGCTGCAGGGCCAGGTGCGCGTCACTCGCCGCGACGCGCACGGTGAAGACCAGGAGGTCGTTGTCCACGGGCCGGGGCAATTCTCCGCCGAGATTTCCGCCCTCAGCGGCCGCGCCGCCCTGGTCGACGGCCATGCCGTCGGCGAGGTCGAAGCCATCGTCATCCCGCCCGAGCAATTGCGCGCCGCCCTCGTCGCCGAGGCCGAACTCGGCGAGCGGATCATGCGCGCCCTGATCCTCCGTCGCGTCGGCCTGATCGAGGCGGGGGCCGGCCCCGTGATCGTCGGGCCGGGCGATGACGCCGACGTCCTGCGCCTGCAGAACTTCCTCGACCGTAACGCCCACCCGCACCAGGATCTCGACCCGGCCGTCGACGAAGACGCCCGCGCGCTGATCGACCGTTTCCACGTCACCGCCGACGACCTGCCGATCGTGCTCTGTCCGGACGGCTCGATGCTGCGCAATCCGCGCGAGGAGCAGCTGGCCCGCTGCATCGGCCTGTCCAGCCGCCTCGACGCCGACAAGCTCTACGACGTCGCCATCGTGGGCTCCGGTCCGGCCGGCCTCGCGGCCGCCGTCTATGCGGCCTCCGAAGGCCTCTCCGTGCTGGTGCTCGACAGCCGCGCCTTCGGCGGCCAGGCGGGCGCCTCGGCGCGCATCGAGAACTACCTCGGCTTTCCCACCGGCATCAGCGGCATGGCCCTGATGGGCCGCGCCAACGCCCAAGCCCAGAAGTTTGGGGCCGACATGGCGATCCCCGACGTGGTCAACCACCTGCGCATGGCCGACGAAAGCGTCGATGGCGAAGCCCGCTTCTGCCTGACCATCGAGGGCGGCGAGACGGCCAAGGCGCGCAGCCTGGTGGTCGCCAGCGGCGCCCAGTACCGCCGGCTCGATGCTCCGGGCATGGACCGCTATGAATGCGGCGGCGTGCACTATTGGGCCTCGCCGCTGGAGCTGAAGCTCTGTCAGGGCCAAGAGGTCGTGCTGGTCGGGGCCGGCAACTCGGCTGGTCAGGCGACGGTCTATCTCGCCAGCCAGGTGGCCAAGGTCTGGATGGTGGTGCGCGGCAAGAGCCTGGCGGCGACCATGTCCCGCTATCTCGTCGACCGCATCGAGAGCCTGCCCAACGTCGAGGTCGTCACCGAGAGCGAGGTCGTCGGCCTGGATGGTGACGGCGAGGCCCTGCAGCGCGTGCGCTGGCGCCACCGCCGCGGCGGTGAAGAAACCACACGCGATATCCGCCACCTCTTCCTGTTCATCGGCGCCGAGCCCAACACCGGCTGGCTGTCGCAATGCAGGGTCGCGCTCGACGGCAAGGGCTTCGTGGTCACGGGCGAGGAAGGTCGCCATGCCCTGGAGACCAGCCTGCCTGGCGTCTTCGCCATCGGCGACGCCCGCGCCGGATCGGTCAAGCGCGTCGCCGCGGCGGTGGGCGAGGGCGCCCAGGTCGTCGCCGCCCTCCATGCGTATCTCGCCAATTCCGGCCCCAGTACAGGAAGCGACTGATGGACGAGTGTCCGCACACCGCCAGCATCCAGACCGTCACGCCCCTGACCAAGGGCTGCGCCGAATGCCTGAAATCGGGCGGCTGGTGGGTGCACCTGCGCCTCTGCCGCACCTGCGGTCATGTCGGCTGTTGCGACCAGTCGCCGGGCAAGCACGCCACCGGCCACTTCCACGCCACCAAGCACCCCATCATCGAGGGCTATGACCCGCCGGAGGGCTGGGGCTGGTGCTACGTCGACGAGCTGTTCATCGACCTGCCTGACCAGACCCCGCAGGTGGGGCCGATCCCGCGCTTCGTCTAGAAGCCGCGAGTGAAGCCGACCTCCAGCCGATTCCGCCGATAGTCCGACAGCGGTACGGTTGAGCGGGTTTCCGCGTATGACAACTGAACGAACGGCGCCGCGCCGAGCACGGACCAATCGCGCTTCGATAGGCGGACGGCGGCGTTCCGATCATGGTCCCTGCGGACGATGCCGAACAGCGGCGACCCCCTGTCAAACTCACGGTAGCCGAGGCCGCCACGGATGAAGACGAGAGCGCCCAGCGGCAAGGCGAACAGTCGGCCGACCGACGCCGCCGCGCCCGTGTACGAGTCCGGCGCGGCGTTCAACGCGCGCCGATCCACTGAGGCCGTCGCCTGCCAGAGCGCGCTCGGCCCGAGATAGCGCGTGCGGGACACGTCTAATGAATAGCCCCAACCGTCGCGTTGGCTGGAGAACCGGTCGGCGCTGCGCGCCGTTTCGGCAGCCGCGCTCCACTGGGTGTTGGAAGTCAGGGGACCGTCGTAGGCCGCGCGCAGGCCCCATCGACGGTCGAGCAGCGAGCCGTTGAAATATCGAACCCCGACCAACGGCTGCACGGCGAGCTTGGCGCCCGAGGCTCCGCGTCGCTCGATCCCAACTGCGGCCGAAACGTCGGCGATCGTGAAGTCGCCGTCGACGGATCCCTGGGCCGCGCCGGTTAAGGTGACCAGGGCCGCGGCGGACGGATTGAGGGGCAAGCGGCCTTCAAGGACGCCCGATGCGGCGGCCGAGACGCTGGCCTTGCGGCGCCCGTCGGGGGACAGGGCGAAGGGCAGGCCGAACAGCTCGACGGTGGCCGCGCTGGTGGCCGAGTTGACGTTGCTGTCGGGTCCGAGGGCGAAGCTGAACTGGCCTTGCCAACCCCGTCGCGCCGCTATGTCGCGCAGCCGCTGCTCGGTAATCGCCTTGCGGGTCGCGTCGAGCCCACCCGAACGTGCGAGACGATAATTGAACGCCGCCTGCGGTAAGCGACCGGCGGCCAGGTGCATCTCGGCCAGTTGAAAGCGCGCCAGGGCGTCGTCGGTTACCCGCGTGAGGTGACCGTCCAGCTCTGCGATCGCTTGGTCGCGGCGGCCGGTGCGAAACAGCAGTTCTGCATGCAGGCGCAGGCCTTCCGGCGTGGCCAAGACGTCGGGTCGCCCCTCTAGCAGCGAGAGCGCGATCATGAAATCGCCGGCCTGGAGAGCCGATGTGATCGCCTGGGCGAAGATATGATCGTCCGCCGGGGCGGCGAGAGTCTGGGCGCCGATGAGGCTGGCTGCAGCGGCGACCTGAAGCGCGATGGCGGCCGGGGCCAAACTTCTTATTGGAAGCATCCTTGGCAGTCGCTGAGAGCGAGGCCGGCAGCTCCAACGAGACGATTGGTCGCGGTCGGGTTGTAGAGCAGGAAGCTCAGCCCTGCTTCTTTGATCGGGTTGCCGGCCGGCCCGACGAAAATGCCTGACAGGCTTCCAGTCATGGTTGCGTTGCTCGCCGTCCCATCGATCGACGTGGGTGCGGTGCTAAACCCGAACGTTCCTGAGAAGCTGAAGGCCAGATCGTCGTTAAGGTTGACCGTCGCGCCATTGAGATTGACCGCCCGCATGTTCGAAGTCTGGCCGCTCACCGCTTTTGCGCCAAAATCGGCTGACATGTTCATCGCCCCGGCGACCAGAATCTCAGCCTGCCCCTGCTGGAGATAGGAAGCGCGCAGCGCACCATTGAAGGTTCCCGATCCCTGCGCCGGCAGATAGCCGGTAGAGGCGGTGCTGACGATCGCCGCGTAGTCGATGACCTGCTGAATCTCTGAGCTGTTCAGACCGTCGGAACGCGCGAGCTGGACATAGTCAAGACCGCGGCCGAGCGTTTCCCTGACCTCGAAGAGATCGAGCGTGTGTGTCACGCTGCCGGCCGTCTGAGCCGTCGCGCGTCGGCGCGCGCCAAGACCGTCGTTGCCGATCGTAAAATTGGAAAAGGTGAGGAAGGGCGGCTCTCCGGTGGTTCCGGTGCGCGCGAGATAGGTGTCGTCGGCCCCATCGCTGGTGCCCTGGTTGACGAGGGAGAGTGGCAATCGATTGCCATTGCTGCCGCCCGAAGTCTGCACGCCTATGCTCGCCGTGCGGGCCGCTAGTTCCGTACCGCCGGCGATGCACGTCGTCGCCAACGGCGTGGCCTGACAGTCGGAAGCGTAAAGGCCCGATGATGTTCCCGGGACTGTCGGCGGGGGGGCCGGAGGCGGGGCATTGACGGCGCTGCTCGTCTGCTTGAGGCCAGCGACGCCGTACAGATAGCCGCTGTGAAGAGCGACGTTGTAGCTGAGCGTTAGCTCGGCCGGCAGGCCAGATTCGCCCGAACCCGCGAAGCCGCCCGCGATCTCACCCCCACGCGCTCCTGGCCAATCCACCGAGCCCGTTACGCCGCCGTTGTAAAGGACGCCGCCGTAGTTGAAGTCGAGGGGGGCCGGAAGGCTCACCGTGGCTCCAGCGTCATCGCTGGTCCGGAAGTTCGAGGCGAATCCGGTGATCGATCGCTCGCCGAAATCCACCGAAGCGTCGATAGAGCCCCGAACGTTGTAGCTTGTGCTGAGTCCTAGGACGATAAAACGTCCGCGGGTCTCGCCGGCATACTTGGCCGTGCCCAGCGTCGGCAGAGTTGAAATTTTAGATGTCGCCAAGGCGAAGTAGTCGTAACCCACGCCATAGGCCGTCGTTATGCCCGAAAAGCGTCCGAGCTGAACATAGTTCAGGCCGCCCGACGCGGCGGCGATGTCGTCGTAAAGCTCCAGGCTCGACGTTTGGTTGGCGCCGTTCTGGGCGCTCGCCCGGCGAACCGCGCCGAGGCCGTCACCGCCGCTCACAAGCCCGGCGTAGGTGAAGGTCTCAATGCCGTCCGAGCGAACATAGACGTCGTCCGCACCACTTGCCGTGCGCTTGGTGTCCAGTTGTATGTCGTAGGCCACGCTGCGTACGCCACCCGAGGGCCCCAGGTCGGCGCCCGAGTAGAAAACGAAGCTGCTCGTTTCCGGCTTGCCGGTAAAGGTAGCTCCGCAGCGGATGGGCGTCGGCGCCGACTGGCAGGCGTCGACCGTAGGCGTGGTAGGCGTGGTGGGAGTTGTCGGGAGCGAGGGCGTGGTCACGCTGCCGCCGGGACCGCCGCCGCCGCAGGCGGCCAGGACAAAACAGCTGGCCGCAGCCAACATTGCGCTGCGATACGACGTCATTTAAACCCCCGGTAGAACTCAGGGGGCTTGATAGCCAAGAGTAGTGGGCCGCGCCAAGCCGAATTCCAGTCTCGGCTTCGATCCTTGGCGGCCTTGCCGACAGGGTTCATCGCACTGAGGCGCATGACACCCGCCGCGAGATGGATGACCGCAGATGATCCGCAGGGCATGGCTCAAGCGCTGCGGCTATGTCGTTTACGCCGCCGGCAGCGCGGCCGCGAGGTAGTCGGTGATCTGGTTGAACTCGTCCGGGGTCGCTTGGGCGCCGCGGCCCGACATCATCTGCACGACATCGTCCCAGCCATTGCGGTCGAACTTCTTGTCCATGAACATTTCCGGGCCGTGGCAGGCCGTGCAGACGCGCATGGTCAGTTCGTGGCCCGGACCCGACGGCAGGCCGTCGGGGCCCACCGGGCCGAGGCCGGGCGCGCCCGGCGCCGGGGCGCCTTCGGCCGGCGGGACCGGAGCGCTGGGGGTCGGGGTCGGGGCGCCGACGGGCGTGGCCGCAGCCGCTGCGGCAGGGGTCTGAGCCGTCGGGGCCGGGGTCTGGGCCAGGGCGGTCTGGGCGATCGACGCGCCGCAACCGATGACGAACACGCTGGCGGCGAGGACGGACAGGGTACGGATCACGTGGTCTTCCCAAAAGCTGGCCGGCGGTGGCGCGCCGACGTTTACGACGATGCGTCGAGACCATGGCGACGGTGTGACGCCGGGTATCACGCCATGACACCCTGGGGCGCCGAACTTGAACCCCCAGTGAACGAAAAAAGGCCTCGGGTCGAGTCCCGAGGCCCTTGTTCAGAAGGCGTTGCGACTAAGGTAGGGCGAAAACGTGCAGCCCGTCGCTGAGCAGGGGCGCCCCGACCTGACTGCCGCCGGTGGCGACGATCGCCACATACTGTTTGCCCTTGACCTCGTAGCTGATCGGCGTGGCGTAACCCGAGGCCGGCAGCTTGAACTCCCACAGCTTCTTGCCCGTCTGGGTCTCGAAGGCGCGGAAGCGGGCGTCGTCGGTGGCGCCCACGAAAGTGAGGCCCGTGGCGGTGGTGATCGGCCCACCGAGGCCCGGCCGGCCGGTGTCCTGCATCCCGGCCGGGAAGTCGTCGGTGACCCCCAGCGTGGTGTGCCAGGCGATCTTGCCGGTGTTGACGTCGACGCCGACCAGCTCGCCCCAAGGGGTCGGCCCGCAGGGCAGGCGCTTGTCGGGATCCCAGAAGCGACGGGTGCCGGCCAGCGGCCCGGAGTTCGAGTAGCTGCCGTCGGGATTTTTCACCATCCGCATCGGCTGGGCCAGGTTGTTGACGTTGACCACCAGGATGCCGCGCTGCGGGTCGTAGGCCGGGCCGTAGAAGTTCACCCCGCCCTGGGTGCCGGGGAAGTTCACCGTGTAGCGGTCGACCTTGATCGGCATGAATGAGTCTTTCGACAGGTACATGTCGTTGTCGTCGACCAGCTTCTCGCAATACTCCTGGTGCGAGGCGACGCCCTTGTAGAGGTTGTTGCGGCTGATGCTGACCTGCGACAGCGGCGGGGTGACCACCGGCTCCGGCTGCGTCGGCGAGGTGATTTCGCCGGGAACGTCGCTCTTCGGAACCGGGCGTTCCACGATCGGATACACCGGTTCGCCGGTCACCCGGTTGAAGAAGTAGAGGCGGGCGTTCTTGTTCACCGTCGCCAGGGTCGGAATGGTCTTGCCGTCCTTGACGATGTCGAACAGCACCGGGGGCGCCTGGGTGTCCCAGTCCCAGATGTCGTGGTGCACCAGCTGCTGGTGCCACAGATACTTGCCGGTGGCGGCCTCAACCGCCACGATCGAGCTGCCGAACAGGTTGTCGCCCGGGCGATCGGCGCCGTAGCGGTCGTTGTTGGGCGCGCCGATCGGCATGTAGAGGATGCCCCGCTCGGTATCGACGGTCATGTGGCCCCAGACGTTGGTGCCGGAGCGATCCTTGGCGCCCTCGGGGGTCCAGGTGTCGTAGCCAAACTCGCCGGGCCGCGGCACGGTGTGGAAGGTCCAGACCAGCTTGCCGGTGGCGGCGTCCCAGGCGCGGGTGTCGCCGCGCGCGCCGCGGCGGGCGTTGGCGCCGCCCGGTCCTTCCCCGGGGCCGGCGCCGGTGATGATCAGGTTCTTGTAGATCGCCGGCTGGCTGGGAAGGATGTACGAGGCCTGCGGATAGCTATCCATCACCTCGGGCGTCTTGAGGTTGACGATGCCGTTCACCCCGAACTTGGCGTTCAGCTTTCCCGTCTTGATGTTCACCGAATAGAGCCGGCCCATGCGGCTGCCGAACACCAGGGCTCCGCCGCCGACTGGGGTGTAAGAGATGCCGCGCGCCGTCGGGGTGTCGCTGTCGGGCAGCTCGAACACCCACTTTTCCTTACCCGTGGTCGCGTCCAGGGCCAGAATCCGGCCGTAGGGCGAGCCGAGATACATGGTGTCGCCGATCACCAGCGGGATCGATTCCGAGAGCCGTAGGCCGCGCGCCGCGCCGGTCTGAGGCGCCGCCACCGGCGCATGGGCCGCATCGCCGGCCGGGGTCGCGGGTCTCGCCGCCGCCTTCGCCGCCTCGGTCTGTAGATGATAGACCCAGGCCTCCTTCAGTTGGCCGACGTTATCCGGCGTGATCTGGGTCGAGCGGGTGAACCGCTGGCCGCCGGCGTCCTGGCCGGGGCTCGTCCAGTCCTTGGGGCCGGCCAGGGCCGCCTGCGATCCGAGCGCGACGGCGGCGAGCGCCGCCAGCGAGGCCGCGCCCCGCAGGTAGTTCCTGGTCATTCTTCCACCCTTGTCAGCCACCGAAGGCGATGTCCGATCTGCCGTCGGATCCCGCTGAAAACGCTATCAGCGGCAAGGCGCCTGTCAACGCGACTTCGTGCTTAACCTCGCCGCCTATAAGGCCCCTCACACTTTCTGGCGGCCTAGCGCCTTGAAATCGCGGGCGCGGAGGTCCAGTTAGCGCCTGTCGGCCTATGGTCGATGACGTTCTCAGGGCGGGGTGAAATTCCCCACCGGCGGTGATGCGCTTCGTTTCGGGGCGCACGAGCCCGCGAGCGCCCGGTCTCCCACGAGGCCGGGGTCAGCAGATTCGGTGCGATTCCGAAGCCGACGGTTAGAGTCCGGATGAAAGAGAACGGCGGATCGCGAGGGCGCCCCATGCCTTGGGTGCGCCCGGCCGCGCCGTTGCGCCCTGGTGCGTCTCCTGTGTGAGGCGATGGAATGGGCGAGTTGCTCGAAACTGTCAGGACCGAAGGGGCGGCGCTGGTCGCCGCGCGCGACGCTTTCGATGCGGCCGTCCAGACCCAGGGCGCCACCGCGCCCAATCCGCCGGTCGGCTGCGCCGTGCTCGACGCCGAGGGGCGCGTTCTCGCCATCGCCGCCCACGCCGGCGCCGGCCAACCTCACGCCGAGGCCGCCGCGATCGCCCAAGTGCGGCAGCGCGGCCTGGTCGATCGCATCCATACGCTGTTCGTCACCCTCGAGCCCTGCAACCACACCGGCCGCACCCCGCCCTGCGTCGACGCCATCCTGGCGACGCCCGCTCGCCAGGTGCTGATCGGCGCGCCCGACCCCAATCCCATCGCCGCCGGCGGCGCGGCGGCCCTGCACGCCTCGGGTCTCGACGTGCGCTTCCTGGATGACGTTCCGGGCGGTGCGGCGCTCGCGGCCGCCAGCCGTCGCCTGATCGCCCCTTTCGCCAAGCGCGTCGCCACCGGCCTCCCCTGGGTCACCGTCAAGCGCGCCCTGGACGCCAAGGGCTCGATGATCCCGCCGCGCGGCGCCAAGACCTTCACCTCAGAGTCGTCCCTGATGCTCGCCCACGCCCTGCGCCGCCGCGCCGACGCGGTGCTGACCGGCGTGGACACCATCCTGGCCGACGATCCATTGTTCACGGTCCGCCGGGTCGACGATCATCCCGGCAAGCGTCGCACGCTGGTGGTCATGGACCGCCAGGGCCGGCTGCCTGGGGCCTACATCGCGGCGGCCGCCCAGCGCGGGCTCGAGGTGCGGGCCGAGACCGGCCTTGCGGCCGCGCTCCGCCGCCTCGGCGACGACGGCGCCCTGGAGGTGCTGGTCGAGGCCGGCCCGAACTTGAGCGTCGCCATTCTCGCCTCGGACCTCTGGGACGAAGCCATCACCATCCACGCCGACGAGGGAGGCGACCGCGTCGAGCGCGCCTACCGCGCCGGCGAGCCAGCTTGGGAGGAAGCCGATGTTCTCCGGCATCGTTGAGGCCCTCGGCGAGGTCCGCCGCGCCGAGGCCGTGGACGGCGCCCTGCGCCTGTCGCTCGCCACGCCCTTCACTGACCTGGCGCTCGGCGAGAGCGTCGCGGTCAACGGCGTGTGCCTCACCGTCGTGGAGTACGACGTCCAGGGCCAGGTCGACTTCTTCGTCAGCGCCGAGACCCTGACCCGCAGCAATCTTTCGCGGGTGATCGAGGGCGACCGGGTCAATCTGGAGCGCGCCGCACGGCTGTCGGACCGCCTCTCGGGCCACCTCGTGCAGGGCCACGTCGACGGCCAGGGCGTGCTGACCTGGGCGGAGGCCGCCGACGGCGCCTGGCTCGTCACCCTCTCGCTGCCGCGCGAGCTGCATCGCTACTGCGTCGAGAAGGGTTCCATCGCCCTCGACGGCGTCAGCCTGACCCTCAACGGCGTCAGCGTCATCGGGGAGGACGGCCGGTTCGACATCGGCCTGACCCTGATCCCGCACACCTGGGAACACACCACCTTTCATCGGCGGCCCGTCGGGGCCGCGGTCAATGTCGAGGTCGATGTCCTCGCCAAGTACGTGGAGCGGCTATGTCAGCCCTATCTGAAGCCCTAGAGGCCCTGCGCGCCGGGCGCATGGTCATCCTCGTCGACGACGAGGGTCGCGAGAACGAGGGCGACCTGGTGATCGCCGCCGAGCACGCCGACGCGGCGGCCGTGGCCTTCATGGCCGTGCAGGGCCGTGGACTCGTGTGCCTCGCCCTGCCGCCCGAGCGGGTCGACGCCCTCGGGCTGCCGCCGATGGTGGTCAACAACAACGCCCCGCGCCAGACGGCCTTCACCGTCTCGATCGAGGCGCGCACGGGCGTCGAGACCGGCATCTCGGCCGCCGACCGCGCCCGCACCATCGCCGTCGCCGCCGATCCGACCTCGACCGGCGCCGACCTCGTCTCGCCCGGCCACGTCTTCCCGCTGCGCGCCGTGCCCGGCGGGGTGCTGGCCCGCAACGGCCACACCGAGGGGGCCATCGATCTGGCCGTCCTCGCCGGCTTCGCGGGCCCGGCGGTGATCTGCGAGGTGATGAACGACGACGGGACCATGGCCCGTCGCGGTGATCTCGATGTGTTCGGCGCCCGCCACAACCTGCCCATCGTCACCATCGCCGAACTGCAGGATCACCTGCGCAAGGCCCAGGGCGCCGGGGTCGAGGAAGTGGCCAACGCCAAGCTGCCGAGCGCCTTCGCCGCCTCGCCCCTGACCGTCCGCGCCTTCCGCAATCCGCTCGACGGAGTCGAGCATCTGGCGATCAGCAAGGGCGACCTCGCGGGCAAGCCGGTGCTGGCCCGCGTCCATTCCGAGTGCCTCACGGGCGACGCCCTCGGCTCGCTGCGCTGCGACTGCGGCGAGCAGCTGCGCACGGCGCTGCATGCCATCGGCGAGGCCGAGGCGGGGGTTCTGGTCTATGTACGCGGCCACGAAGGCCGTGGCATCGGCCTGGCCGACAAGATCCGCGCCTATGCCCTGCAGGATCGCGGGCTCGACACCGTCGAGGCCAATGAGGCGCTCGGCCTGCCGGTCGACAATCGCGACTACGCGGTCGCGGCCGACATTCTAAAAGCGCTGGAGGTCGGGTCGATCACCCTGATGACCAACAACCCCAACAAGACCTCCGCCCTGCGCGACCACGGCCTGGACGTGGCGGCGGTGCAGCCGCTGGTCTCGAAATCCAACCCCCACAACGCCGGTTACCTCGCCACTAAGCGCGAGCGCCTGGGTCATGTTCTCGAAGGGCTCCTGTCATGAGCAGCCATGTCGCTCAGCCGAGCGGAACCAAGGGCGGCGATCTTCGCCTCGCCATCGTCGTCAGCCGCTTCAACGAGGCGGTCACCGGGGGCCTTCTGAAGGGCGCTCAGGCCACCGTTTCGGAGGCCGGCCTCACCGAGCCCGAGGTGATCGAGGCGCCCGGCGCCTTTGAAATCCCGCTGATCGCCCAGACCCTGGCCCGCACCGGCCGCTACGACGGGGTGATCTGCCTCGGCTGCGTGATCAAGGGCGACACCGCCCACTTCGAATTCATCAGTCTCGGCGCCGCCGTCGGCCTGATGTCGGCGGGCCTGGCCACCTCCACGCCGATCACCTTCGGCATCCTGACCACCTATACCGACGAGCAGGCTGAGGTCCGTAGCCGTGACGACGCCCACAACAAGGGTCGCGAAGCGGCGCTGGCCTGTATCGAGACCGCTCGCACCCTTACCGCCATTCGCGATGGCGGCGAGCGGCGTCAAGTCGGGTTTCGTACGTTTGGCGAGTGATGCCTGACCCTGTCCAGATCGTCTGTCCGCACTGCGACGCCACCAACCGCCTGCCGCCCGAACGGGATGCGAAGGCGGCCAAGTGCGGTCGCTGCGGCAAGGCGCTGTTCGATGGTCAGCCGGTCGCGCTGACCGGCGCGCGCCTCGCCAAGCATGTCGCCAACTCCAGCATCCCGGTGATCGCGGACTTCTGGGCCGCCTGGTGCGGCCCCTGCCGGACCATGGCGCCGATCTTCGAGCGCGCCGCCGCCGAGCTGGAGCCCCGCGCCCGCTTCGTGAAGATCGACACCGACGCCGAGCCGGCGGCCTCCCAGGCCTACGGCGTGCGGGGCATTCCCGCCCTGTTCCTGATCAAGGGCGGCAAGGTGGCCGAGCACCACGCCGGGGTCGCCGACCTTGGCCTGCTGCGCCGCTGGGCGGGCTGACGGCTCCGTGCTGACACGGCTCGCCCTCGCCGGCCTGCTCGTCGGTCTCGCCGCCTGTTCGCCGACGCCAGGCGACACCCGAGCCGCCGCCCAGCCCGCGCCGCCGACGCGCGGCCTCGATGCGGCGGCCATGCAGCAGGTCGTCGCCCAGGCCCGCGCCATCCCCCACCTGCATTCGCTGATCGTCGCCCGCGACGGCCAGACGTTGGTCGCCGAGCGCCTGCGCGGCGCGCCGCTCGATCAGCCGGTCAATATCAAGTCGGCCTCGAAGACGATCCTCTCCGCCCTGGCGGGCGTGGCCATTGAGCGGGGCGTGCTGCAGGGCCCGGACCAGCCGATCGCGCCGATCCTCCGCGCCGACCTGCCCGCCAACGGCGATCCGCGCCTGCAGCGCATCACCGTCGGCAACCTACTGTCGATGCAGGCCGGCCTTGGCCGCACCTCGGGCGAGTACTACGGCGCCTGGGTGACCAGCCGGAACTGGGTGCGTTACGCCCTCGCGCGCCCGTTCGACGACGATCCCGGCGGGCGCATGATCTATTCCACCGGCAGCTCGCACCTGATGTCGGCGGTCCTCACACGCGCCTCGGGCCGCAGCACCCATGACCTCGCCCGCGAGTGGCTGGGCCAGCCGCTGGGCGTCTCCATTCCGCCCTGGCCTCGCGATCTGCAAGGAATCTACTTCGGCGGCAACGACATGCTGCTGTCGCCCCGCGCCCTGCTGCGCTTCGGCGAGATGTATCGCCTGGGCGGCGAGATCGACGGGCGGCGCGTCGTGCCCGAAGCCTGGGTGCGCGAAAGCTGGACCCCGCGCACCACCTCGCCCTGGAGCGGCAACGAATATGGCTACGGCTGGTTCGGCAAGACGGTCGGCGGTCACCGTGTGCATTTCGCCTGGGGCTACGGCGGCCAGATGCTGTTCGTCGTTCCCGACCTGAATCTCACCGTGGTGATGATCTCCGATCCGACGCCCCGCCCGCGCGCCGAGAGCCATCTTCCGGCCCTGCATAGGCTGCTCGACCAGGGCATCATCCCGGCCGCCGAACGCGGCGCCTGAGCTTTGAGGCTCGCGAGGCCTCCGCTATGGCTGGCGGCATGACCGCCCCGACCCTCTTCGAACTGCGCACCTATCGCTTGATCAAGGGCGGCGGTCCGGCCCAGCGCCTCGCTGACTATCTGCAGCACGCCTTCATTCCCGCCGCGCGCCGCGCCGGCTGCGGCCCGGTCGGGGTGTTTTCAGTGGCGACCGGGCCGGGCAATCCTTCGCTGATCGTGCTGATTCCGCATGCCTCGCCGGAGGCTATGCTGGCGCTGCCCGCCGCCCTGGCCGCCGACGCCGCCTATAGGCAGGCCGCCGAGCCCTTTCTGGCCGCGACGCCGGAGGACCCGCCCTATCAGTCGCTGGACGTGAAGCTGATGCGCGGCTTCCCGCACTTCCCAGGCGTCGAGGCGCCGGCCGGGCGGCCCAGCGTGTTCGAGCTGCGCACCTATCACAGCCACGGCGAGCGGGCCGGGGCCAGGAAGATCGAGATGTTCGACACCGCCGGCGAGATCGCCATCTTCCGGCGCACTGGCCTGACGCCGGTGTTCTTCGCCGAGGACCTGACCGGGCCGGGTCTGCCGAGCCTGACCTACCTCCTGGCCTTCGCCGACCACGCCGCGCGCGAACAGGCCTGGCGCACCTTCATCGCCGATCCGGAGTGGAAGACGCTGATCGAGACGCCGGGCTTCACGGACCCGGAAATTGTCAGCAGCATCGACAGCCTGCTGCTGGCCCCGACGGCCTACTCCGAGATCTGAGGCGGCTCGTCGCCGCGCGCCTCGACCATGTCGCGCAGGCTGACGATGGCGCGCGAGGCCGCCGAGCTGGTCTGCCGCCAGACCAGCAACCACACCGAGCCGAGCACGGCGATGACCAGCGGGATCGGCCCCAGCAGCCAGGCGGCCGCCGAGAGGGCGAAATAATAGCCCCGCACCCCGGCGTTGAAGGCTGAAAGCGCCGGGTTCAGAAGTCCGGCGGCGGCGTCGCCCCAGGCCTTGCCCTGCGGATGGCCGGGCAGGGGCGCGGCCCCCACCGCGGCCAGGCAATAGTTCAGTTGGCGGATCGACCAGATGAAATCGAGCAGGCCGCGCGCCAGGGTGATGAGCACCAGGGCCAGCTTGGCCTCGAACATCCAGCGCGGCGCCGAGGCCAGCACCTCCAGGCCCTGAATTTCCCGCCAGGCGCCCTGACCGCCGAACAGCACGCCCGCGACGGCGGCGATCAGCAGCAGGTTGGACGAGGCGAAGAACGACGCCGAGTTGAGGGCGTTGCCCAGCAGCTGGCCGTCCATGATCCGATTGTCGCGGTTGGCCATGTTGCGCATCCACGCCCCACGCAGCACGCGCATGTTGGAGTTGACGTGGTTGCCGCTCTTCAGCTGTTTCAGGATCGGCTCATAGAGCAACCACGCGACCACGAAGATCGAGAAGGCGGCGATGTCGAGCGCATACTTCGGCATGGCTCGACCCTAGCGTGGCTCGCCCAGCGTGCAAACGGGCGCTCTCACTCTCGCCGAAGGTTACCGCCGCACGCGCACCGTCACTCCGAACGTCCGCGGCGCGCCGAGGAACGCCCCGTAGGTCTGGGTGTCGCGGGCCGGGTCGTAGATCGGCGCCGGCGTATCGCGGATGCCGGTCGAGCCCTGGAAGGGCGCGTTGTAGGCCACCTGGAAATAGCGCTTGTCGGTCAGGTTCTCGCCCCACAGGTCCACCGACCAGCGGCGGTCGGCCGGACCCAGCGAGACGCGGCCGCCCAGCAGGGTGAAGGCGGGTTGCACCTTGGCGGGCGCCAGGTCCGAGCCGGTGTTGTAGGCCGAAGAATACTTCGCGCTCAGGCTGAAGCGGGTCAGCCAGGAGCCCACGCTCCAGTCATAGCCGCCCGCCAGCGAACCGCTCCACAGCGGCGCGAACGACAGGTGCGCGCCGGGCAGCAGGGCGAGGCCCGGCTGCGGATCGTCGCCGTACTCGGTGTCGGCGTAGACCAAGCCGCCCTGCAAGGACAGCGGGCCGTCGGCCCAGCGGAAATCGGCGTCGACGCCGCGGCTGGTCACCTTCGGCACGGCGCGGACCACGAAGGTGGTGCCGAGGAAGCTGTTGAGCTGGAAGTCGGTGAACTTGGCGTCGAACACCGTCGCCGTCAGCAGCAGGCGGTTGTCCAACAGAGCGCCGCGCGCGCCGACCTCGATGTTGCGCACGTCCTCGGACGGGAAGGCGGTGCTGGCGTCGGGAACGAGGTTGGTCTGGGCGCGGTCGAGATTGAAGCCCGCCGCCTTGTAACCGGTGGCGTAGCCGGCCCACAGGGTCAGGTCCGCGTTGGGGCGGGCGATCAGCTTCAGGTGGCCGGAGAGGTTGCGGTCGTCGCTGGCCTGGCGGGCGCTGTAGGCGTTGAAGGCCGGATTCGACCACGGCAGGCAGAGGGTGCCGGTCGAGGCCGCGGCGCGGGCGAGGGCCGCGGCGCAGGCCTTGCCGCCGTCGGTGTTGGCGAAGGTCGCGCGCAGGGTCTTGTCGTCGTCGGTCAGGCGCAGGCCCGCGTTCAGCGAGAACACGTCCGACAGCTTCAGGGTGTTGTCGGTGAAGATCGCGGTAGTGCGCGCGACCTGGCGATACTCGTCGCGCTCGCCCTGGCCGGAGACGTAGGAGGTCCCGACCGGCAGACCGGTCAGTTCGGAGACCCGGTTCGGGTTGACGCCGCCGGTCAGCACCAGGCCGAGATAGGCCTCGTAGTCGGCGCCGTAGAGCAGGGCGTCGCGGCGGCGCAGCCGCTCCTCGCCGATGTAGCCGCCGACCAGCCAGTCGAGCGGGCCGTGCGATCCGGCCAGGGTCGCCTCTTCGGACAAGGTGGTGAACCGCGTCGCGAAGCCGCCGTCATCCGGGCGATAGGCGACGTCGGCCGAGGTGAAATCCCAGTCCTGGCCGAGCTCGGCGTCCCAGGTGCGCAGGGCGGTGATCGAGTTGAACGTCGCCGCGTCGCCCTTCCAGGTCAGCTGGGCCGAGAGGCCGCTCTCGTCGACGCGGGCGTGGGTGTTGCGGTTCCAGTAGGCGAGGCGGCGGCCCGGATCGGCGGGCGCCAGCACCCCGGCGTCGCTCGCCAGGCTGTCGACCCAGGCGGCGCTGGGGCCGGTGCGGATGGTCACCCCGACGCAGCAGCTTTCGTCCTGCTTGAAGACGTCGCCGATCACCCGCAGCGACACCGCCTCGACGGGCCGCCACAGCAGCTGGCCACGGACGGCCAGGGAATCCTGGTCGCTGTCGTCGGTCTCGGTGCGCGGACCCTCGCCGGTGCGGATGTCGTAGAAGCCGTCGCGCTTGCGGGCCGAGACGTAGAGCCGCCCGGCCAGTTCATCGCCGATCAGCGGCCCGTTCAGGGTCAGGCGGCCGGCGCGGTAGTTGTAATTGCCCAGTTCGAACTCGCCCGAGGCGCTGGGGGTGAAGCTCGGCGCGGCGGTGGTCACGTTGATCAGGCCGGCGGTCACGCTCTTGCCGAACAGGGCGGCTTGCGGCCCCTTGATCACCTCGACGTGGTCGAGATCGCCGAGGTCGCTCAGCGAGGCGCCGTTGCGCGCCCGGCGCACGCCGTCGACCACCACGGCCACGGACGACTCCAGCCCCGGATTGTCGCCCACCGTGCCGATGCCGCGGATGCGCAGGGTCTGGTACGTCGGGTTCGAGGTCGCCGCCCCGATCAGGCCGGGCGTCAGCTTTTGCAGGTCGCGCACGTCCTGCACCCCGGCCGAGGCCGCGAGGTCGCCGGAGATGTAGGCGATGTCGGCGGCGGCGCTGGTCAGCAGCGCTTCGCGGCGCGTGGCGGTGACCACCAATTCGTCCAGCGGCTGCTCGGCGGCGGAGGCGAAAGCGGGAGCGAGCAGGCTCGCGGCGACGACGAGGGCGTAAGGCAGAGTTTTCATGGCGCGCTGCACTCGGCCCATCGCGCCGCCGAGCCAATGCAGTTTTTCTGGCTTTACCGGGGCGGCCTCCCTTCCAGTGGCTATGCGGGGTCTCTCCGCCTAGCGCCCCGGGGTCTCGACCTTGAAGCCTTGGACGCGCAGCTGGTCCAAGACCCCGCCCTCCGCCAGCAGCGATCTGAGTTCGATCACAGCCACCGCCTTGCCGGGCGTTTTCAGGGCCGCCGCAATCGCCCGCGCCGCCTCGGTCTGACCGGCGCGCAGCTCGCGTGCGATCTCCGGGGTCGCGGCCAGGCAGCGAGCGAAGCCTCGGTCAGCCGACAGCACCTCGCGTACTTCGCCTCGCGCCCAGCGCTCGGACACCTGCTTGACCCCGCCCTGGCCGTTCTCCGCCTGGCGCAGTCCGGCGTCCAGGCAAAGCTCCTGCATGGACTGCGGCGCGCTCCCAAGGGTCTTGATGGCGTCGACCACGCTGTAGCCCGCCAGAGTCTGGATTCGCGGACGCTTCTGGACGCCCTTGCCCTTGGCGATTTCGCGGATGCGGTCCGGCGCGCCGCCCAGATTGATCTTCAGGCCGCCGCCGTCGGAATTGGCCACCACAAAGCCGGCGAAGGCGGGCTTGACGTCGTCCATGCTGTCGAGGTCGTCCTTCATCGCCCGCAGCCGCGTCTCTAGACGGGCGCGCAGTTCGGGCGGCAGGCTTTGACGCATCGGCTCGTCGCTGAGGAAGAAGCGTTTGCCCGCCATGACCAGGCTGATCAGGCGCATCACGTTGATGTCCGCCTCCTGGCCGATGATCAACACATTGGCCCCGTCGATCCGACGCCGGATCACCGTCTCGTCCACCTCCAGCTTCGAGGGCGTCAGGGCCGGAACGCCCAAGACGTAAACGGTGGTGTCCGCGTCACTGACCTTCCACCAGGCCGGTCCAGGCAGCGGGGAGTTGACGATCAGCTCCTCGACGAGGGTGGCCTGCGGGTCCACCGGACGCAGTTCGACCGGTTTGGAGCCGTCCACGATCTGCTGGGCGTGCGCGCTCGGCGCCGCGGTCAGGGCGAGGCCGGCGTACAGCGCCATCAGCGCAGCGAAGCGGGGCGTCGTCACTCGGAAAGGTCCTTTGAGCGGGCGGAACGCCCTCCATCGCCCTTCGCCCGGCGCCGACGGACCGTCAAATTACAAGGGCGCAACGTGCCGCCCGCCGCAGCCGGGCGGGCGCTTCAGCGCGGCGGCTGGTTGTGGCCCAGAAGGCGCAGCACCTCGAGCGCCGCGTCGAGGATGTTGGTCCCGGGGCCGAAGATCGCGCCGGTTCCGGCCGCCCGCAGCGCTTCGTAGTCCTGCACCGGGATCACCCCGCCGGCGATGACGCGGATGTCCGGTCGGCCGAGCGCCGCCAGCTGCTGGATCAGCTCGGGGACGAGCGTCCTGTGGCCTGCCGCCAAGCTGGAGGCGCCGACCACGTCGACGTCCTCGGCCACGGCCAGGGCCGCCGTCTCTTCCGGCCTTTGGAACAGCGGCCCCATGATCACCTCGAACCCGAGGTCGGCGAAGGCCCCGCCCACCACCTTGGCCCCTCGGTCGTGGCCGTCCTGCCCCATCTTGGCGACCAGCAGGCGCGGCTTGCGGCCCAGGCGCCGCGCCACCGCCTCGACGCCGGAACGCACGTCATCGGCCCGAACGTCGCCCTCGAAGGCGCGGCCGTAGACCCCGGCGGTGGCCGTGGCGAGCGCCGCGTGGCGGCCGAACACCTCTTCCAGCGCCTGCGAGATTTCGCCCAGCGTGCAGCGCGCCCGCGCTGCGTCGATGCTCAGCGCCAGCAGATTGGCCTCACCCCGCGCCCCGCCCCGCAGCGCCGCCAGCGACGCCTCGACCGCCGACTCGTCGCGGGATGCCCGCACGGCCGCGATCCGCTCGATCTGCCCGGCTCGCACGGCGGCGTTGTCGATATCCAGAATCTCGACCGCAGCCTCTTCCTTCAGGCGATACCTGTTCACCCCGACGATGACGTCCTCGCCACTGTCGACCCGCGCCTGACGCGCCGCCGCCGCCTCGCCGATGGCCCGCTGCGGCAGGCCCTTCTCGACGGCGTGGGTCATGCCGCCCAGGGCCTCGACTTCCTGGATGATCGCCCAGGCGGCGTCCTCCAGTTCCCGGGTGAGGGCCTCGACGTAGTAGGAGCCGCCCAGGGGGTCGACCACCTTGGTGATCCCGGTCTCGTGCTGCAGCACCAGCTGGGTGTTGCGGGCGATCCGCGCCGAGGCGTCGGTGGGCAGGGCGATGGCCTCGTCGAAGGCGTTGGTGTGCAGGCTTTGCGTCCCGCCCAGGGTCGCGGCCAGGGCCTCGATCGTGGTGCGGATGATGTTGTTGTACGGGTCCTTCTCGGTGAGGCTGACCCCCGAGGTCTGGCAGTGGGTGCGCAACATCATCGAGCGCGCGTCCCTGGCGCCGAACGCCCGCATGATCCTGGCCCAGAGGGTGCGCGCCGCTCGCAGCTTGGCGACCTCCATGAACAGGTTCATGCCGATGCCGAAGAAGAACGACAGGCGCGGGGCGAAGGCGTCGACCTCCAGCCCCTGACCCTGCGCCGCGCGGACGTACTCCATGCCGTCGGCCAGGGTGTAGGCGAGCTCCTGCACCTGCGTCGCCCCGGCTTCTTGCATATGGTAGCCGCTGATCGAGATCGAGTTGAACCGGGCCATCCTCTCCGCCGTGAAGGCGATGATGTCGGCGACGATCCGCATCGAGGGCGCGGGCGGATAGATGTAGGTGTTGCGGACCATGAACTCCTTGAGGATGTCGTTCTGGATGGTCCCTTCCAGACGTTCCGGGCTCACGCCCTGCTCCTCCGCCGCGACGATGTAGAAGGCCAGGCACGGCAGCACCGCGCCGTTCATGGTCATCGAGACGCTCATCTCGCCCAGGGGGATGCCGTCGAACAGCGCCTTCATGTCCTCGACGGTGTCGATGGCGACGCCCGCCTTGCCGACGTCGCCGATCACGCGCGGATGGTCGCTGTCGTACCCGCGGTGGGTGGCCAGGTCGAAGGCCACCGACAGCCCCTTCTGCCCGGCGGCGAGGTTGCGGCGATAGAAGGCGTTGCTCTCGGCCGCCGTCGAGAAGCCGGCGTACTGGCGCACCGTCCACGGCCGCCCGGCGTACATGCTGGCCTTCACCCCGCGCGTATAGGGGAAGAAGCCGGGCAGGCCGGGGTCGATCCCGGCGACATCCGCCTCGGTGTAGAGCGGTCGGACGGCGATCCCTTCCGGGGTCTCCCAGGTGAGGTCCGCGCCCTTCACTTCCTTGGCGGCGAGCTCACGCCACTGATTAAGCGTGGGCTTAATCGGCTCGTCGCTCATGCCGCGAACTCGACCAGCACCTGATCGGCCGCCACGCTGTCGCCGGCGGTCGCGCCGACGCTGGCCACCACCCCGTCGCGCTCGGAGCGGATGATGTTCTGCATCTTCATCGCCTCGATCACGGCGACGGTCTCTCCCTCGCGAACCGACTGTCCGACGGCGACCTCAAGGCTGACCACCAGCCCCGGCATCGGCGAGACGATGCGGTTTGAGGTGTCCGGCGGCGTCTTCGGCGGCAGCTTGCCGTGCAGTTCGGCCGAGCGCGGCGTCAGCACCAGCACCCGCGCCGTGGCCGCGCGGTGGCGGATCACGAAGCCCTCGGCGGCGGGGGTCACCGTGGCGGTGAAGGCCTGGCCGTCGAGCCTCCCCCGGAATAGGGCCTCGCCCGGCGCCCAGTCGACGGCGTCGAGCGTCAGGGACCGGTCTTCGCCGATCATCTCCACGCTGAACGGCGCCTCGCCCGAAAGCCGCACGGCCCGCGCCTGGCCGCCGACGAAGACGATCCAGTCCGTGCGCACAAGGGTTCCGGTCGCCGCCCGCGCGCGCCGCAGCGCCTTGCGGTGCATGAAGGCGGCGGCGGCGGTCATCAGGTCGAGTTGCCGGGGCGTGGCCGCCAGGCCCTTGAAGCCTTCGGGGAACTCGTCGGCGATATAGCTGGTCGCCAGCCGCCCGGACCGGAACCGGTCCTGATCCATCACCGCCGAGAGGAAGGGCGTGTTCTGGCCCAGGCCCTCGATGCGGAAGTCCTCCAGCGCCCGCGCCATGCCCTCGACCGCCTCGCCGCGCGTCGGCGCCCAGGCGCAGAGCTTGGCGATCATCGGGTCGTAGAACATCGAGATCGAGTCCCCCTCGCGCACCCCGGTGTCGTTGCGCACGCGATACCCGTCCTGTTCGCCTTCGGCCGGCGGATCGTAGCGGACCAGGCGGCCGATGCTGGGCAGGAACTTGCGGTAGGGATCCTCCGCGTAGATGCGGCTCTCGATGGCCCAGCCGTCGATCTTCAGGTCACTCTGCTTGAAGCCCAGCGGCTCGCCGGCGGCGACGCGGATCATCTGCTCCACCAGATCGAGCCCGGTGATCAGCTCGGTCACCGGATGCTCCACCTGCAGCCGGGTGTTCATCTCCAGGAAGTAGAAGCTCTTGTCCTGGCCGGCGACGAACTCGACGGTGCCGGCGCTGTCGTAGCCGACGGCCTCGGCCAGGGCGACGGCCTGGGCGCCCATGGCGGCGCGGGTCGCTTCGTCGAGCAGGGGGCTCGGCGCCTCCTCGATGACCTTCTGATTGCGCCGCTGGATCGAGCATTCGCGCTCGAACAGGTGGACGATGTGGCCGTGCTTGTCGCCCAGAACCTGGATCTCGATGTGGCGCGGGCTCTCGATGAACTTCTCGATGAAGATGCGGTCGTCGCCGAACGCGCCCTTGGCTTCGGCCCGCACGGCGGGGAAGCCTTCCTCGACCTCCTTGCGGCTCCGGGCCACCCGGATGCCCTTGCCGCCGCCGCCGGCGCTGGCCTTGATCATCACCGGGTAGCCGATCGTCTCGGCGATCTTCACCGCCTCCGCCGTATCGGGGATTTCACCGATATGGCCCGGCACGCAGGAGACGCCCGCGGCCTGGGCGAAGCGCTTGCTCTCGATCTTGTCGCCCATCGCCCGGATCGCGCCGGGGTTCGGACCGATGAAGACGATCCCCTCGTCGGCGCAGCGCTGGGCGAAGTCGGCGTTCTCGGACAGAAAACCGAAGCCGGGATGCAGCGCCTGGGCTCCGGTCTGCTTGCAGGCGGCGATGATCTTGTCGGCGACCAGGTAGCTCTGGGCGGCGGGGGCGGGGCCGATGGCCACCGTCTCGTCGGCCATTTCCACCGCCAGCGATCCGGCGTCGGCCTCCGAATAGACTACTACCGTGGCGATGCCCAACCGGCGGCAGGTCTTGATGATGCGCACCGCGATCTCGCCGCGATTGGCGATCAGAATCTTCGAGAACATCCAGGCGTCCGCAAAAGAAACACCCCGCTTCATGCGCCCGCTTGCAGGAAGCGTCCAGCCGGAGGCTCAGCGCCGATCAGGCGGTGGCGTCGAGATGACGCCGCGCGAAGCTGCGCTCTACGGCCTGCCGGTTGCGGATCAGGTCATGCAGGGTGTCGGCCAGATCGAGAATCTGGGCACGATTCATCCGGCGGGCCTGCGCCATCACCTGGGTGCGAAGTTCGTCGAACTCGGACGGACTTAGGTCGGCCTGGAAACTGGCGGTCTGAGCCATGAGCATCTCCCTGTCGTCGGTCCCAACGTCCACACCCCAGGGTGGGTTTCGCGTTATGGTGGAAATTGTGGATAGCCAGGGTTATCAACCGCTTAACGCGTTTGGCGACCGCCTTGAAGTCAAAGGCGAAATCGCGCGCCGGCGACGGCCGACGCGCGATCCATTGCAACTGGAAGTCCTCGGTCAGGCCTCGACGCCGACCCCGATGGGACAGACCACCCCCGTGCCGCCGATCCCGCAGTAGCCGCCTGGATTCTTGGCCAGGTACTGCTGGTGATAATCTTCCGCGTAGAAGAACTCGGGCGCCGGCTCGATCTCGGTGGTGATGTCGCCGAGACCGCGCTCGGCCAGAGCGCCGGCGTAGGCCGCCTTCGAGGCCTCCGCCGCCCGCGCCTGGGCGTCGGAATGGGTGTAGATGCCCGAGCGATATTGGGTGCCGATGTCGTTGCCCTGGCGCATGCCCTGGGTCGGGTCGTGGTTTTCCCAGAACGCCTTCAGCAGCGTCTCGTAGGAAACGACCTTGGGGTCGAACACCACCCGCACGGCCTCGGTGTGGCCCGTGCGGCCGGTGCAGACCTCCTGATAGGTCGGGTTCGGCGTCTGGCCCGCGATGTAACCGACGGCAGTCACGTAGACGCCGGGAATCTTCCAGAAGATGCGCTCGACACCCCAGAAACAGCCCATGGCGAAGGTGGCGACCTCCAGCCCGGCGGGAAGCGGCCCCTTCAGGGGGCGGCCGTTGACGAAATGGCTCTCGGCGGTGGGGATCGCCTCGGGGCGGCCGGGCAGGGCGGCGCCGGGGGCGGGCATCTCCAGCGACTTGGTTCCGAACATGTGTGGGACCTCGGGAGGATTGGGGAAGGGGCCGCGCGAGCGGCGTTGACCATGATGTAAGACGCCGCCCGACTGATTTCATCCCGCCGCGCCGCCGGGCTCGCTGCGGCGGGCCCGACCCGCTAGGGTTTGCATCATGACCGACAGTGCGCAAATCCCGCCGGATATCCAAGCAGCCTACGCGGCGGCCGACGCCCTGCGCCGCGAACGCCGCCTCGACGTCGCGCTCGACGCCTTCACCGCCCTGCTTGCGCCGCTGGAGGCCGGCGACGACGTCGACCTGCTCGGCAAGACCTATGACCACGCCGCCACCCTGGCGGCTCGCCTCAAACAATGGGACGTGGTCGAAACCCTGGCCCGCCGCGCCGTCGCCCGCCTGCCGGGCCTCGCGGCCGGCCATACGCGGCTGGGCGAAGCCCTGCTCTCCACCGGCCGCCGGGCGGAAGCCCAGGCCGCTCTCGCCCGGGCCTTGACCCTCGATCCCGACGATGGCGAGGCCCGGGTGCTGCAGCACCTGGCCTCGCGCCCGGCCGACGCCGCCCGCAAGGTCGCCCGCACAAGGCCTTGGCCGGTGCGCCAAAGTTTGTTCGAGGAGCCGGCCGAGCTGATCCGTCGCTATCTGCTGCGCGGCCATCCCGCCGACCTGGCGGTCAGCAAGGCGACGCGGTTCGTCACCATCGGCTCCTGCTTCGCCCACGGCCTGGGCAAGCGCCTCGGCGCCGCCGGCTACAGCGTCCGCAACGAGCAGATCGGCGAGGAGGTCAACAGCCCGGTGGCCAATCGCTGGATGTTCGACTGGCTCGAGCGCGGCCCGCGCGGGCCGGTCACCACCGTGATGCAAGGCCTGTTCGGCGAGGACGCCCGGGAGCGCATGCGCCAGGCCCTGGTCGAGGCCGACATCGTGGTCCTGACCCTCGGCGTCGCGCCCTGCTTTTTCGAGGCGGCCACCGGCGACTTCGTCTTCCTGCCCAACGATTCGAGCGCCGCGCGCGACTACCTCACCGACGCCTGCGTCATGCGCACCACCACCGTGGCCGAGAACGTCGCCGCCATCGGCGACATCCTCGCCGTCGTCGACCGCCTGTCCGGCGGGCGGGCGCGGGTGGTGCTTACCGTCTCGCCGGTGCCGCTGGCCGGCACCAACGAGTTCGAGAACGCCGTCGTCGCCGACTGCCTGTCCAAGTCGACCCTGCGCCTCGCCTGCCATGAGGCGCTGTCCGGTCAGGCGCGCGCCGGCCAGGCCGTCTACTGGCCGAGCTTTGAGATCGTCCGTTGGCTCGGAGGCCATTTCGGCCCCTCGGCGCCGCCGGCCTTCGGGGGCGACGACGGCAATACGCGCCACGTCTCCAAGTGGCTGGTGAAGCTGATCGTGCGGCTGTTCCTCGAACACTACGGCGCCGCCGAAGGCGAGGTCGCGCGGGCTTCCTGAGGCCGTGGCGGCAAGCCGCTTGCCCCGAAGGGCGCCCTGAGTATATTGCGCGCCTTCCGCGTCCGGCCCGGCTTCGCCTCGGCTCGCAGCGTGGGTGCGGTGGCCGAGTGGTTGAAGGCGCACGCTTGGAAAGCGTGTTTAGGGGAAACTCTAACGTGGGTTCGAATCCCACCCGCACCGCCAGCGCTGGCGCGACATCATTCGTCGGCGACGGGAAGCGTCACCATGGCGGTGAGCCCACGGCTTTTATTGATCAGCAGGATGTCCCCGCCGTGGCTTCGGGCGATCGACCGCGCGATCGCAAGGCCAAGTCCGACGCCTTCCGCCGAGGCGCCGGCCGTGGGGCTGCGGTAGAAGGGGGCGAATACGGCTTCAAGCTCGGATTCGGGTAGGCCCGGCCCTTCGTCGTCAATGGCCACGCACGCCTCGCCTGCTACTCTCGCAATGCGAACCTGGGCGCGGCCGCCGTATTTGGCGGCATTGCTGATCAGGTTCTGAAACAGGCGCTGCAGAGCCACCGGGTCTGCCTCGACGACCAGCGGGGCGTCGAGCGGCATGCTCACATCGGCTCCGGTGGCGGCGGCCTCGTCCACGGCGCAGGCCACCAGCGACGCGAGGTCCACGCGACGACGTGGAGACGATTGGCTGTCTTCGCGGATGAAGGTGATGACGCTGTCGATCATCCGCTCCATCTGCCGAATGTCGGACAGTAATGGCTCTTGAACCGAGGGCTTTTCTTTCTCCAGCTTGAAGCGCATGCGCTGGAGCGGGGTTCGCAGATCGTGTGAAATCGCGCCCATCATTCCCACGCGATCACTGACGAAGCGTGCAATGCGGGTCTGCATGGCGTTGAATGCCCCAGCGGCGACGATAATCTCGGATGATCCGGAAAGTTCGAGCGGGCTGACTTGTTGGGCTCGGCCCAGTCGGTCGGCGCTGGAGGCCAGTCTCCGAAGCGGAGCGCTGATATTACGCGAAAACCAGAAGGCCAGCGGCCCTACGATCATCAGGCCTCCGCTCACCCAGATGGCGATCCGCCTCACCCATTCATACTCGGGCTTCGGCGCGACCGTCTCCCATTGACCGTCCGGGCGTCTTAGCGCGGCGATGAACTGGCCCTTGACGCGGTCCGGGGTGATCCGGTCGTGCGGCTCGGCGGTGAGGTGGAACACGAATTCGGCTTGTCCGTTCTCCGGCCTGCCGGGATCGTTCTCCGGGGTGCTCCAGTAACTCGACCGTGCGCGGCCGGACGTAAGAATGACCAGGACGGGGGAGGGACGCAGTTGCAGCCTGACATCCCCCCCGCCGGCCCCCAGGGCGCCGGCGAGATGGGTCGCTCCGCTAGCCTCCACCGCATCGACCGGCGGCTGCATGTCCGCCGGCAGCCTGCGCACGGTGCGCCGCTGCAGCCTGGCCAATTTGGATAGGCTGCCGGGATCGCCTTTGAGGGCATTGGCGATCTGAGCGTAGGTGAATTCCGGCGCCGGCGGTGGCGGTGCTATAACGATTGCGGATATTGTAAGAATTTGGGCGACGACGAAAGTAATGAGTACGATCGTGAATACCTGCATTCCAAGAGATAAGGATTGGAATTTCCTCATTTCCGCAATACGTCGCACCCCAGGCTATAGCCTACTCCGCGATGGGTGCTTATCAGGTCGTCTCTTCCGTAGAGGCTTAGCTTCTTCCTCAGGCGGCTGATCTGTAGATCGATCGAGCGGCTGTCCGGGAAGGCGTCGTTCTGGCTGGCGCAGAGCAGTTCCTCGCGGGTCATGCCTCGCCCGGCGTTGAGTAGCAGGGCGCCCAGGATCGACGACTCGCCCCCGGTCAGGGGAATCTGCGCGCCGTCGCCGGCTATGAGGTGCCGCCGCACCGGGTCGTATATGAAGCCGGCGAAGTGGAAGAGCGCGCCTCGATTCGCTCCCGAGGCTTCCTGTCGACGCAGCACCGCGCGGACCCTGGCCAGCAGTTCGCGGGGGCTGAAGGGCTTGGCCAGATAGTCGTCGGCGCCGAGCTCCAGTCCCATGACCCGGTCGGCCTCTTCACCGGCGGCGCTGGCCATGATGATCGGCGTGCCCTTGCGGCTGACCCTCTGGCAGATGGATATGCCGCTTTCGCCGGGAAGGCCCAGGTCGAGAACCACCAGGTCGATGGTTTCATGCGACATGCAGGCGTCCATCGTCGGCCCGTCGGGCGCGACGGAAACCAGGAAGCCCTTTTCCGAAAGATAGCTCGAGATATGGCCCCGTAGTTCGGGATCGTCGTCCACGATCAGGATGCGGGGGCTGCGCTCGGTCATTTCGTCATGCTTCGACGAACGCCGGTTTTGCGCAAGGGCAAAGTTTCGGGCGCTCCGCGTCCGAGGTTTCATGTCAACCTCGATGCATTTCCCCGGAAGTGTGTGGCGGATGACAATCTTCCGCCGGTAGTGCATCGGAAGTGATGCCAATGTAAATCTAAAGACAAGCTACTTTGTCGTTTCTCAATGGGTCATAATTGTGACTGGACATTTCCTATGAGTATGTGCGACTTCATAGGTCAGGGGCTGTCTATTCAAGGACGCGCCTTAACGAACGGCGAGACACGTCGTCGGAGGGAACGCGAGCTCATTGCAAATTCGCGCACCCGTCCTTCCGCACCGGAGGGCGGGTGAGCCCCGCCGCAATAGAGCGTGAACGGCGCCGTCGTGGCGTCGAAAAGAAACGATGGGGAGTGCTAGTTTGATGTCTGAATACAATTCAAAGCCGCGCGGACTGAAGGCCGCGATGGCCGCGGGGGTCGCCGTCACGGCGCTCCTGTCCGGCGGGCAGGCGTTCGCTCAGAGCGCCCCGGCCAGCACCGTTGAAGAAGTGGTGGTCACCGGTTCGTCGATCCGCGGCGTGGCGCCGGTGGGCTCGCAGCTGATCGGCGTGACGCGCGACCAGATCAACGCGGTCGCCCCGACCAACGTCAAGGACCTGCTGGCGACCGTTCCGACGCTCGGCAACTTCGGCACCAACGCCGAACAATCGACCCCGAACCGCTTCCGCACCCAGGGCTACCTGGCCAACATCCACAACGTCGGCATCTACGCCACCCTGACCCTGATCAACGGCCACCGCGTGGCCGCGACGGGCACGGAAGGCTCCTTCCCCGACCCGTCGGCCGTTCCGCCGATCGCCGTGCAGCGCACGGAAATCATCGCCGACGGCGCCTCGGCCATCTACGGCTCGGACGCCACCGCCGGCGTGGTCAACTTCATCTTCCGCAAGCCGTTCGACGGCGTGGAATTCACCGCCACCCACTCGTTCGACGGTGAGACCAGCTACCAACGCCAGAACATCGGCATCATCGGCGGCAAGACCTGGGACGGCGGCGGCTTCATGCTCGCCTACGACTATTCGACCAACGACTCGCCGCTGAACACCGAGATCCCCTTCCTTAACCTGGGCGGCGACCAGCGCTCGCGCGGTGGCCGCGATCTGCGCGGCACCACCTGCCTGACGCCGACCTTCCGCGCGGTTTCGCCGACCAACGGCGCCGCCTTCGGCCCGACCACCGGCATCAATCAGCAGACGGGCGCCTTCACGAACACCACGGCGGACTACCGGTGCGGTCGCCTCGGCCTCCCCACCACGATCATCAGCAATGGTGAGCGTAACGCTTTCCTGGGCACGATCGAACATCAGCTGACCGATAACGTGAAGGTCTGGGGTGAGCTGAACTACAGCCACTTTGAAGGCCGCTCGCTCGGCAACGCCTTCAACCTCAACATCGCGGTGCCGAAGTCCAACCCGTTCCTGACCCAGGCCAACACGCCGCCGGCGCTCTGGGACCAGCTGCAGTCGGGCGCCATCGACTCGGTGTTCGTCAACCGCAGCGGCATTCCGTTCTTCCCGGGGCGGTTCATTTCGGGCGGCAGCGCCACGGCCACCACCTTCGTCTCGGGCCTGGACATCGACCTGGGCGCGGAATGGAAGGGCACCGCCTCGCTGGTGATCTCGCGGACCCGCGACTACAACTGGGGCAACGAGCCGGACCTGATCAACCTGAAGAACGCCCTGGCCGACACCAACCCGGCCACCGCGTTCAACATCTTCGGCGACGCCTCGAACAACAACCCGGCCACCCTCGCCAAGATCAACAACAAGACCGGCCAGTACAACTGGGGTCAGCAGGGCCTGCAGGAACTGCAGTTCAAGGCTGACGGCCCGGTCATGGAACTGCCTGGCGGCACCGCCCGCATGGCCGTCGGCGCCTCGTTCCGCGCCACTCAGGCCAACGCCCTGCAACTGGCCGGGTCGCGTAACCCGAACGCCGGCTACAACGCCGTCGTCCGCGACGACCACCCGCGCCAGCAGGTCTCGGCCGCCTTCTTCGAAGCCAACATCCCGGTGGTCGGCGATGGCAACGCCATGCCGCTGGTTCAGGAGCTGACCCTGTCGGTTTCCGGCCGCTACGACTACTACGACCGCTACCAGGGCACCTTCAACCCGAAGTACGGCGTGGTCTGGGCTCCGATCTCCGGCCTGCGGTTCAACGCCTCCTACGGCACCAACTTCAACGCCCCGAACGTCGGCCTGCTGACCGGCCTGTTCGGCCAGCCGAGCTACAATGCCGCCGGCGGCAACGTCATCGGCTACGGCCCCTACAAGGGCACGACCCTGGCGAACTACAACGGCTACGTCCTGTCGGGCCAAGGCGGTAACCTGCTGACGCCGGAAGAGGCCAAGACCAAATCGGTGGGTGTCTCGTGGACCCCCGACTTCATCCCGGGTCTGCGCGCCGGCGTGAACTGGTACAAGATCGACTACACCAACCTGTTCTTCAAGGTTACGGGCAGCGACCTGATCACCAACGAGACCTTCGCCGCCCTGGCGGAGTTTTACCCGACGCAGGAACGGATGGACGAAATCCTGCGCCTGTATCCGCCGTCGAACGCGATCCTGATCCCGAACTTCGACTACGTGAACCACACCGAGGCCGTGAACCTCGGCACGCGGATCTACGAAGGCATCGACTACGACATCAGCTACTCGTTCCCCACCGAGAACCTGGGCCAGTTCCGCCTTGGCGTGACCGCCAACCAACAGCTGCAATACAAGCAGCAGGCGCTTGCCGGTCAGCCGTTCCAGGATCGCTTCAACACCACCGACGTCGTCGAGTGGAAGGCGCGCTTCAACGCCGGCTGGATCTATAACAACATCACGGCCAACGTCTTCTACAACTACACTGGCGAATACACGAACCAGAACTCGGTGATCGTGAAGAACCAGAAGGTGGACGCGTTCAAGACCGTCGACCTGTCGGTGGCCTACGAGTTCCCGAACCTGATGAAGGGCATCACCCTGCAAGGCCAGGTCAACAACCTGTTCGACAAGGATCCGCCCTTCTTCGACAACGCCAACGGCTACAACGGGAGCTGGGCTTCGCCCTATCCGCGCAGCTACACCCTGACCCTGCGCGGCAAGTTCTAAGCCAGGGATCGAGACGACCGCCGGTCTCTTACCCTTTGCGAGTACCGGTTTTACTGGCCGCCGTGGCGACACGGCGGCCTTTTCTTTGCCGATCTATGGCGCCCGGCTGGTGGCCGAGGGGCCGCGCGTGCGGGCCCACGAGGTGGGGCCGTCGGCTTCGCCTAGGGCCGCGGAACCACCAGGATCGCGCGGAAATCGTTGACGTTCGTCCGCGTCGGACCGGTGACCACAAGGTCGCCGAGGGCGTCGAAAAAGCCGCCGCTGTCGTGCTCCTCCAGGCTGGCGTGGGCGTCGAGCCCTAGGGCGTGCGCCCGTTGCAGGGTGTCGGGGGCGAGCAGGGCGCCGGCCCCGCCGCCGCTGGCGCCGTCCTCGCCGTCGGTGTCGCCGGCCAGGCCCCAGACGCCCGGCGCGCCATCCAGCGCCTGGCCAAGCGCCAGCAGGAATTCGGTGTTGCGCCCGCCGCGCCCAGCCTTGCCGCCGCCGATGGTCACCGTCGTCTCGCCGCCGGAAAGGATCACCGTCGGCCGGGGGCGTTCGGCGAGGGCCAGGGCGGCCATGCTCACGCCCAACTCAGCGCTTTCGCCTTCCAGATCGTCTCCTAGGATCTCGACCTCCAGCCCGACGTCACGGGCAACGGCGGCGGCGGCCTGCAGCGCCATGCCGGGCGTCGCGATCATCCGGACCTCGGCGCGGGCGACGAGCGGCGGCGGCTCGGCCCGGCGCAGGCGCTCGATCACGGCGTCAGGCACGCGGCCTGCCAGCCGGGCGATGGCCTCGGACAGGTCCATGTCCGCATAGCGGTCCTCCACCGTCGGTCCCGAGGCGATGGCGGCCGGGTCGTCGCCGGGGATGTCGCTGATCGTCAGGGTGACGATACGCGCCGGGGCGGCCGCTGCGGCCAGCTTGCCGCCCTTGATGCCAGACAGCCGCCGACGCACGGCGTTCATCGTGCGGATGTCGAGGCCCGAGGCCAGCAGGGCGCGGTTGGTCGCCTGTTTGTCGGCCAGCGTCAGGCCGGGCGCTGGGAGGGACAGGACCGAGGAGCCGCCGCCGGAGATCAGGGCCAGCACCAGGTCGTCCGGGCCGAGTCCCCGCACCGCCGCCATGATCTCTCGCGCCGCCGCCTCGCTGGCTTCGTCCGGCACCGGATGCCTCGCCTCGCGCACCGCGATCCGCCGGGTGTCGTTGGTTCCGTAACCGTAGGGGGCGACCACGACGCCGCTGAGCGGCGCGTGCGGCCACGCGGCCTCGACCGCCAGCGCCATGGCGGCCGCGGCCTTGCCGGCGCCGACGACGACGCAGCGCCCCTTCGGGGGTTCGGGCAGGTGGGCGGCGAGCACCTCGGCGGGGTCGGCGCTGGCGATCGCGGCGGCGAACAGGGCGCGCAGCAGCTCACGGGCCGCGCCGTCATGCCCTTGCGCCAGGTCCGTCAGCACGGCGTCCACCCAGGCTCCCTTCCGTCCCACATCGGCCGGTTTGGCTATCATCTGCGACCCCGCCTCACAACGGCTCCCAAGGGGCCTCTTGACGAACGACTTCAATAGCGAATACGTTATTGCATGGAAGATGGTCGGGGCGACCTGACTCAATCCGCAGCCGTCTCAAAGGCCGCTGCGCCGCTTCTGATGAGTGCCGTCGGTCTCAGTGGGAGTTCATCGAAGATATCGAGGACATCGATAGAGGACCAACGCGTCGTGGTCAGAAGTAAGCGTTAGCGAAAACAATAACCGTGGTCGGAGGAACGCCAGGATGTCGAACGCAACTACGCTAAGTTCTCGTAAGAAGATTCTTCTTCACGCTTCCGCTTCTGTCGCTGTTTTCACGGGGCTGCTGGCGGGCCCTTTGGCGGCCCATGCTCAAAGCGAACCCGCCGCGCAATCCACGGTCGAGGAAGTGGTTGTCACCGGCACCAGCATTCGCGGCGTGGCGCCAATCGGATCCAATCTCGTATCCGTTGGTCGTGAGGCGGTCGAGAAGACCGCCGCGGTCAACGCCACCGAACTGACCAATACCGTGCCCGCGATCACGACCTCCGGCTCGGCGCCGGTGGGCGAGAACGTGTTCTCGTACTATTCGCCGCAGATTCACAGCCTGGCCGGCAGCGCCTCGAACACCACCCTGGTGATCGTCGACGGGCTTCGCATGCCCGGCGGCGGCACGCAGTTCGGTCAGACCGATCCCAATATCCTGCCGACCGGCGCCATCCAGCGGGTCGAGGTCCTCGCGGACGGCGCGTCCTCGGTCTACGGCTCGGACGCCGTCGCCGGCGTCGTCAACTATATCCTCCGTCGCAGCTTCGACGGCTTTGAAGTCGCCGGACGGACGGGCCGGGCGAAGGATTTCACCAGCTACGACATCAACGGCATCTGGGGCAAAACCTGGGATACCGGCGGCGTCTATATCGCCGCTCAGCATTCCTATCAGGATCCGCTGCTCAACCGCTCGCGCGGCTTCCTCAGCAAGGGGGACTACCGGGACCAGGGCGGCCGCAATGTGCAGAGCTTCGCCTGCTCGCCGGCGACGATCCGCACCCCTCTATCGGGCAATAACGTCTATGTGACGCCGTCATCGACCACCACGGTCGCCAATATTCCCGACAACGCGCCCTGCAATAATTCCATCTACGGCGCCGCGATCCAGCAGAATGAGCGTTCGAACGTTCTCCTGAGAGTGTTCAACACGTTCGGCGACAAGCTGACGGTCACCGCGACCGCGAACTACAACTATCTCAATGGCGGACGGCCCTCGGGCCCGGGGTCGGTGACCAACGCCACCGTTTTCGGACCCGGTTCAGGGCGTGGCGGCCAGATCAACCCGTTCTTCGTGGCCCCGGCCGGGGAGGCCGGCGCGAGCCAGGAAGCCATCACCTGGGCCGCCATCCGGCCGGGCGACGACTACGGCGAGCAGATCGCCAGCAACGACACCTTCTATCTGTTCGGCACGGCCGAGTACGAGATCAACGACAACTGGTCGTTCAAGGTCAGCGACGCCTATGGGCGCAGCCGTAGCAGCCTGGTGCAGCGCGGTTCGTTCTGCGGCGCCTGCGCTCTTCTGGCCTTGAACGGCACGAGCCAGGCGAACGGCAGCCTCACCGCCAGCTCGGTTTCCGGCGCCAACGTCATCGCCCTGAACCTGCCGCTCACGGCCGCGAACGCCCTGGACATCTGGCAACCGAACGGGGGCCGGACCTCCGCGGCGGTCATGGCGCAACTGTACAGCAACAACAGCTCGCTGACGCACTGGAACAACTTCAACCAGACCAAGGCTGAATTGCAGGGGGCGTTGCTCACCCTGCCGGCGGGGCCGCTGCGCATGGCCGTGGGCGCCGAATACATGTGGAACAAGCAGGACGTCGAGGACATCAGCCCCGGCAATACCGGCAATAGCCTGGTGGGTTCGAACTACACCGTGTTCCACCTCCAGCGCAGCGTCAAATCGGCCTACGTGGAGTTCGTCGCGCCGATCGTCTCGCCCGAGATGGGCGTGCCTCTCGTCCGCAAGTTCGATCTGAACGTCTCGGGTCGCTACGACAGCTATGAGGATGTCGGCGAGACCACCAATCCGAAAGTCGCCGCCAACTGGGAGGTCTTTGAGGGGCTGCGCCTGCGGGGCAACTGGGCGACCGCCTTCGTCGCGCCCCCGATGGCCTCCATCGGCATTCCCTCCCTGGGTTACCAGCGCACCGCGAACGGGGCGAGCGTCTCGGGCGCATTCTTCGTGCCGGTGACGCTGTATCCGGAAGCCAAGCTGCTGCCCGGTTGCGCCGCGGCGACCACCACCTGTCAGATCGGCACGGGGATCAACCAGGGCCTGGGCCGTTCCTATGGCATCGGGCCCAACGCCAAGCCGCAGACGGGCGACAGCTGGTCAGTCGGCTTTGACTTCAACCCCGTCTTCCTGCCCGGCTTCGCTTCGTCGATAACCTTCTGGAGCAACACCTTCGAAGGCGGCGTCAATCGCCCTGACGTCTCGCAGCAGCTCTATTCCAACGCCCTGCATGACAGGTTGCAGATCTGCCCGACGGGATGCACCACCGATCAGATCAACGCCTTCACCAACGTGGCGAATGGCGGCACGCTCAACGGTACCCTGCCGGCCACGGTCTACTTCCTCAACAACAACGACCAGGGCAACCTCCTCAACCTGAGTGTGCAAGGCGTCGACTTTAACTTCGCCTATCGCTGGGAGACCGATGCCCTGGGCGCGTTCACCGCCGGCGCCAACGGGACCTACTACACCAAGTTCGACCAGGACTTCGGCGACACGCCGTTCAGCGTGCTCAACACCTCCGGCTCGAACTCGACGTTCCCCTCGATTCAGGAGCGCTATCGCTTCCAGCTGGGCTGGAGGCTTGGCGCATTCTCGATCGACGGCTTCATGAACTACACGGGGTCGTACAAGAACTGGAACAACGGCTCGGTCATTCCCGTCACCACGAGCGTGGCCGGCATCCCCAACGGCGGCGGCGACACGGTGAAGTCGAACAAGATCTACGATCTCCACGCCGAGTACGACCTGGGCCTCGATATGTTGAAGCGCGGCGTGGTCTATCTGGACGTGAAGAACCTCTTCGACACGGACCCGCCGTTCTACAGCGGCAACACCGGCGGCACCGGCGTCGGCGGCTATGGCTACAACGCCTATGTTTCCAATCCGATCGGCAGGCTGGTGTCGGTGGGGTTCCGGGCGGCGTTCTAGGGCCTTGCGCTAAGGCGCTTTGGGGGCGGGCCATCTGCTCGCCCCCAAACCTGTCGCTGGCGTCGACTCTAGCGCATGGATAGTCTTGCTATTGAACGCAGAGGTGTTGTGCGCCGCGGGGCTGGCCTTCAGCGGCTTTTTTTGCTTTTACCCACGCCATCCACGAACGGGCTCGCCAAGGTGTCCTTCCAGAACCGCGAAGAGGGGGCATTGCGCTGATGCCGGCCGCCAACGCCTCGAGCAAGCGACAGACCACCCGCGACCAGCCGCGCCAGTCCGTCACGGAGCTGGCCTACCGCGAAATCCGCCGCCAGATTCTCGATGGCGAAATGCCGGCCGGCTTCCAGATCACCGAACAGGACCTGGCCGAGCGGCTGAAGATCAGCCGCACGCCGACGCGTGAGGCCCTGCTGCGCCTGGAAGGCGAGGGGCTGATCGAAATCTGGCCGCGCCACGGGATGCGCGTGAAGCACATCTCTGTCGACGACCTGCGCGAGATCTACGAAATTCTCACGGCTCTGGAGGCCGCCGCCGCCAGCCTCGCCGCCAGCCGCAAGCCGGGCGCCGCCATGATCGCGGCCATGCGGCGCAGCATCACCGAGATGGATGAAGCCCTGGCGCGGGACGATCTGCGCGAATGGGCCAATTCCGACGAACGCTTCCATCGCCTGCTGGCCGAGGCCAGCGGCAACAAGCGGTTGGTCGAGGTGGTCGACACCTTCTTCGGCCAGGCCCACCGGCTGCGGATGATGACCCTGCGTCTGCGGCCCAAGCCTTCAGGCTCCAACCGCGACCACGAGGCGGTGGTCGACGCCATCGCCTCGCAGAACGCCGAGGAGGCCGAGCGCATCCACCGTCAGCACCGCGAGCAGAGCGGCAGGATGCTGATCACCCTGCTGGAAAAGCACGGCATCACCTCGCTCTAGCCCTCACGGCAGGCGATAGCTCCAGTGCGGGCAAGGCGCCCCGGCTATCTCGCTGGCGAAGCCATAGATGGTTTCGCCGTGCAGGCAGCCCATCCAGGCCGATCGGCCGTCCCGGCCGCCGAAGGCGATGCTGGTCAGGTGCTGGTAGCGTACGTCCGGGATCGGCCCCAGATGGTCGCGCACCATCCGATAGCCGTCGAACGCGGCCTGGGCCTCGTTCGCGAAGCCTCGATTGGTCTCGGCGATAATCGTCGTCCGGCCGCCGTCCGGCGCGATGCGGACGATCTGATTGCAGATCAGGCTGGTCACCCACACGCCCCCTTCCACGTCGAAGGCGAAGCCGTCCGGGAAGAAGCCGGGGCCGAACTCGGCCACCAGCTCGGCCGCGCCGAGCGCCGAGCCCGCCGCTAGGGGAAAGCGGATCAGGCGCTTGCCGAAGGTCTCGACCACATAGATGTGGCTTCCTTGCGGATTGACCCGCGCCTCGTTGGTGTAGTGCAGGCCGTCGGCGACCACGCTGGCGCGGCCCTTGTCGATCAGGATCAGAAAGCCGTCCTTCACATCGGGTCGCCAGGCCCCCTGGCGCGGCAGGTGACGGGTGCTGACCGTCACCCAGATGCGCTCCTCGGCATCCAGAAAAACGAAGTTCGCCGGCGGCAGCGCCCGGCCCTCGAGCTGGGTCAGCACCGGCTCGAGGCCGCCGTCGGTGGTCAGATCCCACAGGCCTCCGTCGTCGCTGAGGTTGGCGATCAGGAAGGACCCGCGCGGCGTCGGCGTGACGCCGTTCGGCTTCAGGTCGACCGAGGGGCGCTCGGCGAGCCAGACGTGCTGGGTTCCATCGGCGCGGATCACGCCCACGCCGCCGCGCCAATCCGGCACATAGACGTCGCCATTCGGCGTCCCGACCACGCATTCGGGACGGTGCAGGTCACGGCCTAGGCTGTGCACTTCGGTGTTGGCCAGGGGGCGCATTGACAGTCTCAAGGTCGCTACGTAAACAAGGAATGCATCAACGTATACACTATCATCAAGGCGTCACGGAAATCCATATGTTGCTCGGCGCGATCGCGGATGATGTGACCGGCGCGACCGATCTCGCCTCGGTTCTGATGCGGGCGGGATGCCGCGTGGTGCTCACCATGGGCGTGCCCACGGCCGCGCCGCCGGCGGTCGATGCGATCGTCGTGGCCACCAAGTCGCGCACCGCGCCGCTCGCGGAAGCCAGGGCGATGACCGAAGCCGCCGCCGTCTTTCTGGAGCAGGCCGGAGCCGACCAGTTCTATTTCAAATACTGCTCGACCTTCGACTCGACCGAGCAAGGCAACATCGGCCCGCTCACCGACCTGCTGCTCGACCGCTTCGGCGCCGACTTCACCGTCTGCGTTCCGTCCTATCCGACGTTGAAGCGCACGGTTTACGAAGGTCACCTCTTTGTCGGCGATCAGCTGCTGTCGGACTCGCCGATGCGCGATCATCCGCTGACGCCGATGCGCGATTCCAATCTCGTGCGGCACCTCTCCAAGCAGACCCCGGGGCGCGTCGGTCTCGCGTCCTTCGCCGAGGTCGAGGCGGGGGAGGCGGCGACGCGTGCGCGTTTCGCGGCGCTGAGGGGCGAGGGCGTGCGCATGGCCATCGCCGACGCCATCACGGATCGGCATGTCGAGACCCTGGCGCGGGCGAGCCGCGACCTCAAGGTCGTCACCGGCGGCGCGGCCCTGGGCGGCGCCCTCGGCGGCGTTCGACTGGGCGGTGCGCGGCGCGACCCCCTGCGGTCGAGCGATCGCGGCGAAGGCCCCACGGCCCTGCTCAGCGGCAGCTGCTCGGCCATGACCCTGGCCCAGGTGGCGGGCGTCATCAACGACGTGCCCTCCTATCTGCTCGACCCTCTGCAATTGGCTTCGGATTCGACCGCCCTGCGGCGGGCGATCGACTGGGCGGTGGCGCATGCGGCGCGCGGCGACTTCCTCGTCTATTCCACCGCCGACGCCCAGGCCGTGCAGGGCGCGCAGTCGCTGCTCGGCCGCGACGAAGCGGCCTCGACCCTGGAGCACGCCTTCGCCCGGATCGCCGAGCGCCTCGCCCAGGCGGGCGTCCGGCGCTTCGTGGTCGCCGGCGGCGAGACCTCCGGCGCGGTCAGCCAGGCCCTGGGCGTGCGGATGCTGACCTTCGGCGACGAACTCGCCCCCGGCGTGCCCTGGACCCATACCCTTGAGCCCGAGGGCTATACCCTGGCGCTCAAGTCGGGAAATTTCGGCGGTCCGGACTTCTTCCAGCGTGCGCTCGCGCGATGACCGAGGCCGAAATCCGCACGTTGATGGTCGAATACGGCCGCTCGCTGTTCGAGCGCGGCTATGGCTGCGGCACATCCGGCAATCTCAGCGCCAGGCTCGAAGGGGGCGACATCCTGCTGTCGCCCACCAACGCCTCCCTCGGCCGTCTGGAGCCCGACGCCCTGACGCGGGTCAGCCCTTCCGGCGTGCATGTCAGCGGGGCGCCCGCCACCAAGGAGGATTGGCTTCACCTGGCCTTCTACCGGGCGCGTCCGGCCGCCGGCGCGGTGGTTCACCTGCATTCGACCCATGCTGTCGCCCTCTCGTGCCTGGAGGGGCTCAACGGCGTGGACGCCGTGCCGCCGATCACGCCCTATGCGGTGATGCGCTTCGGGGCCGTGGCCATGGTTCCCTACTTTCGGCCGGGCGACCGGTCCTTCGCCGGACTCATCGAGGACCTGGCCAAGGCGCATCGCGCGGTGCTGCTGGCCAACCACGGGCCTGTCGTCGTGGGGGCCGATCTGCCGGCCGCCATCGCCGCGGCCGAAGAGCTGGAGGAGACGGCCAAGCTGTTCTTCACGCTTCGCGGCCATCCGCACCGGGTGCTCACGCCCTTCCAGGTTAACGAACTGATCGAGGTGTTCGGTCAATGACTCCCTTTATCGTAGCTGTCCGCTTCAAGGTTCGGGCCGAACATGCCGAGGCGTTCCTGGCGCGGGTCAAGCGTCAGGCCGCCGACTCGCTGGCCTTGGAGGAGGCTTGTCGCCGCTTCGACGTCGCGACGGCGCCCGGGGATGGCGCCAGCGTCTTCCTCTACGAAATCTACGTTGACCGTGCGGCCTTCGACGCCCACCTCGCCTCCGCCCATTTCCTGGCGTTCGACGGGGAAGTGGGGCCTTGGCTCGAAAGCAAGACCGTCGAATTCTGGGAAGGGCCGCTGGCATGAACCGTCCCCTGCGCGGCGTCGCCGTCGGCGTCGGCTACTTCAGCCAGTTCCACTACGACGCCTGGAACCGCATTGAGGGGGTGGAGATGGTCGCCCTCTCGTCGCGGGACCGGCAACGCGCCGACGAGGCGGCCGAACGCTGGGGCGTGCCGCGCACCTGCGTCGACGTGGCCGCGATGCTCGACGCCGAGAAACCCGACTTCATCGACATCATCACCCCGCCGGAAACCCACGAGAAGTTCGTGCGGATGGCGGCGGAGCGTGGCGTGGCGGTGCTCTGCCAGAAGGCGCTGGCCCCGAGCATCCAGGAGGCGCGCGAAATCGTGCGGATCGCCGAGGACGGCGGCATCCGCTTCATGGTGCACGACAATTTCCGCTTCCAGCCCTGGCACCGCGAGATCCGCCGCCTGATCGACGACGGCCTGATCGGCGAGCTGCAGAGCATCAGCTGCCGCACCCGCATGGGCGACGGCTGGGGCGACGACGCCTATCTGGCGCGCCAGCCCTATTTCCGCGACATGCCGCAGTTCCTCGTCTTCGAGACCGGCGTCCATTTCATCGACGTGTTCCGCTATCTCGGCGGCGAGATCGTCGGCGCCTACGCCCAACTGAGGCGGCTCAATCCGGTGATCGCCGGCGAAGACCGGGGCCTGATGCTTTGTGAATTCGCGAGCGGCGCCACGGCCCTGTGGGACGCCGATCGCTACCACGAATCCACCTCGCCGGACGCGCGCTACACCTTCGGCGAGTTCCTGGTGGAAGGCTCAAAGGGGGCCTTGAGGCTGGATGAGGAGGGCGGCCTGAGCTTCAAGGCCCTCGGCCGCGACGCCGTTCCCCAGCCCTATGTTCACCAGCGCCGCGCCTTCGCCGGCGACTGCGTTTTCGCCACGGCCCGGCACTTCATCGACCGCCTGCGCGACGGCGCGCCCTTCGAATTGGAAGGCCACGACTACCTGCGCACCCTGGCCGTTCAGGAGGCCGTCTACCGCTCGGCGGGCTCGCGCCGGTTCGAAGTCGCGGGCTGACAATAGGCGGCTCGCGTCCGTTGACAGTGAATTCTACAACGTATACGTAAAAGAATGTGACGCTGGCTTCTGGGGGCGGCGTTCCTCACGCCAAGCGGGATAATTGGAGAGTCATCATGCCTGAGTTCCGGATCGCAGTATTTCCGGGCGATGGGATCGGCGTCGAGGTGATGGCGCCCTGTATGAGGCTTCTCGACGCCGTGGCGGCGAAGGTCGGCGGCTTCACCCTGAAGATGGACGTTCACGAGGCCGGGGCGGATCTCTACCGCCGCACGGGCGTCGCCATTCCTGAAAGCGCCACCGCCGCGGCCGCCGCGGCCGACGCCATCCTTCTCGGCGCCATGGGCCTGCCGGATGTGCGCTACCCGGACGGCACCGAGGTGCAGCCGCATCTCGACATGCGCGACAACTTCAAGACCTACGCGGGCGTGCGCCCCATCCAGATCATGGCCGGGGCGCCGACGCCCTTGGCCGATCCTCGCGCCGCCACGGTCGACGCCGTGCTGGTGCGCGAGTCCACCGAAGGCCTCTTCGCCTCGCGCGCCATGACCCGCAGGGAGGGCGACGCCGTCCTCGACACCATGCTGATCAGCCGGGGCGTCTCCGAGCGGCTGTTCGAATTCTCCTTCGCCCTGGCCCGCAGCCGCGCCAAGGTCCGAGGCGGGCCGCCGCGGGTCACCTGCGTCGACAAGGCCAACGTCATCCCTTCGCTGGCCTACTTCCGGACCATCTTCCTCGAGGTGGCGGCGCGCCATCCCGATGTGCGGTCCGACTGCATCTACGTCGACGCCTGCGCCCTTCGTCTGGTCAAGGCGCCGTGGGACTTCGACGTCATGGTCACCGAGAACATGTTCGGCGACATCCTCTCGGACCTCGGCGCCGCCCTGATCGGCGGCATGGGCATGGCCCCTTCGGCCGACATCGGCGACACCCAGGCCATCTTCCAGCCCTGTCACGGCACCGCGCCGGATATCGCCGGCAAGGGCCTCGCCAACCCGACGGCCATGTTCCTGTCGGCCGCCATGATGCTGGAATGGCTGGGCGAGAAACACGGGGTGGCCGCCTGCGGCGAGGCCGCCCAGCGGCTCAGCGCGGCGGTGAAGGCGGCCTTCGCCCCGGGCGACCTGGTCTCCTGCGAGAACGGCGGCTCCGCCGGTCTCAGGCAGATCACCGATCGCGTCGCCGCCGGCATACAGGGGGACTGATCATGGAGAAGGTGGGGCGCTCGCGTTGGTGGCTCGTCGCAGTCACCTTCACCCTGACCACGTTGCTCTACGTCGACCGGATCGCCATCTCCGCCGCGAAGACGCCGGTCACCGAAACCTTCCACCTCAGCGACACCCAGTTCGGCTGGATTCTCTCCGCCTTCGCCCTCGGCTACGCCCTGTTCCAGGCCCCTTCGGGCGCGCTGGCCGACCGCTTCGGCCCTCGCGTGGTCCTCGCCGCCATCGTCGTCCTCTGGTCGGCCTTCACCGGCCTGACGGGCCTCGCCTGGGGCTTCGTCTCCCTGCTCGCCTTCCGCTTCCTGTTCGGGGTCGCCGAGGCCGGAGCCTTCCCCACCTGCGCGCGGGCGCTCTATCAATGGCTGCCGGCCGGCGAGCGGGCCTTGGCCCAGGGGATCAACCTGTCCGGCTCGCGCCTCGGCGCTGCCTTCGCCCTGCCCGTGGTCGCCTGGCTGCTGACCCGCTTCGGCTGGCGGGAGGCCTTCTATGTCCTCGCGGCCATCGGGATCGTCTGGGCCATCGGCTGGTACCTCTGGTTCCGCGACACGCCGGAGGAGCACGGCTCCATCTCCGAAGCCGAGCAGGCCTTCATCGCCGCGGGCCGCGGCGGCGCCATCCAGGGGCAGCCCGAGAGCCCGCCGGCCGGCCTGATCTGGCGGTCGCCGAACATGTGGCTGCTGATGGGGCAGTACTTCGCTTCGAACTTCACCTTCTTCTTCACCCTGACCTGGCTGTTCCCCTACCTGCAGCGGACCTACGGCCTCAGCCTGGTGCAGACCGGTCTCCTCTCCGCGGTGCCGCTGATCGGCGGGGCCTGCGGCAACTGGCTCGGCGGCGGGGTGGTGGACGTCCTCTACCGCCGCGGCCACGTGCGGATCTCGCGCCGCTACACCGCGATGGTCGGCTTCGCCCTGGCGGCGATCGGCCTGGCCGGCAGCCTGACGGCGCACGACGCCGTCACCGCCGTGGGCTGGCTCACCCTGGCGGTGTTCGGCTCCGACATGACCACCCCGCCATCCTGGGCCTTCTGCATCGATATCGCCGGCAAGTACTCGGGGTCGGTGTCGGGGGTGATGAACATGGCGGGCAACCTCGGCTCGTTCTTCACCAGCCTGGCCTTCCCCTACCTGCTGGTCGCCTTCGGCAGCGCCCAGCCCTTCTTCATCATCGGAGCGGTGCTGAACCTCTTCGCCATCTTCTGCTGGTGGGCCGCGCGCCCCGAGCGAGGGCTCACCTGACGATCCACTGACGGGCCTCGCGGCTCGCCGGCGTGAAGCGGAACCATAGTCCGCGCGCGCCCCAACCTTGGGAGGATATCGATGCGTAAGCGTATGGGCGCCCTGCGGCGCCACGATGGGCGCCACGCCGGCCACGAGGCCCTGACGCGCCAGGATCACCGCGCCCGAGTCTCGCGGCGGCGTGGCGGCGCCAGGGCCCGCGCCTTCTTTCACCATTCCGCCGACATCCCCATCGCCAACCTCGGCAAGCCGCCGATGGTCCGACGGCGGCCATGACGCTGTCACCGGCCCTCTGCTTCCCCGGGGCCGGGCTACTGGCGGTCGTCCCCCGACCGCTGACCTTGGCCGCCGGCTCATATCCGGGCCGGCGGCCGCCTTTCCCAACTTCGCGGGCGCCCAGACGCCGCCCCAACCCCGAACGGAGCAGATGATGGAAAGAGGTATCAAGCGATGGGCGGCCGGCCTTCTGCTGGGCGCGGCCCTGACGGCGCCCCTGGCGGCGCATGCCCAGGTATCGGTGCGCCAGGCCGCCAACAACGGACCGTATGACCCGGTGACGGTCGAGCTGACCGGCCCGCAGCTCGACGAGGCCAAGGGGGCCAATCCCTTCGCCGACTATCGCCTCGACGTCACATTCAGCGATGGCCAGTCCAGCTACACGGTTCCCGGCTACTTCCAGGGCTGCGCCGACGCCGCCGATCGCGGCTGCACCGGCGGCAAGCTCTGGCGGGCGCATTTTGTCCCGCAGCATGGCGGCGTCTGGACCTACAGCGTGGCCTTCCGCACCGGGACCGACATCGTGCCCAACGACGGGGAGGGTGCGCCGGTCGTCAAGGCCGATGGTCTGAAGGGTGAGTTCACGGTCGGCGCGACCCCGCGCAACGCGGTCCGCGCTCGCGGCCTGCTGCATTACACGGGCGAGCGCTACTATCGCTGGACCGGCGACAACAGCCTGTTCTTCAAGTGGGGCACGGACGCCCCGGAGAACATGCTCGCCTACGCCGACTTCGACGCGACGCCCAACTACAAGAACCTCCGCAAGACCTGGGCGCCGCACGCACGCGACTACGACGCCAGCGCCGCGCCCTACACCTGGGCCAAGGGCGCCAAGGGCAAGAACATCCTCGGGATGCTGCGCTATCTGCACGACCAGCAGCTCAACAGCGTCTCCATGCTGCTGTTCAACGTCGGCGGCGACGACCGCAACGTCGTGCCGCAGCTGATCAAGGGGCCGCTCGAGGCCTTCTCCGCGCTGGAAACCAAGGCGACCTGGACCGACGGCGTGGTGCACGACCGCTATGACGTCTCCAAGCTCGACCAGTGGCAACGTGTGCTCAGCTACGCCGACGAGCTCGGCCTGCACCTCCACTTCAAGCTGATGGAGGCCGAGAACGACGCCTTCATGGACAACAATACGGTGGGGCGCGAGCGCAAGATCTACATGCGGGAGATGGTCGCCCGCTATAACCACTACCTGGCGGTGACCTGGAACCTCGGCGAGGAGACCCACCAGGGCGCCAAGGAACTTGACGAGGAGTCGCGCTTCATCGCCGCCCTCGACCCCTACAACCATCCGCTGGTGGTCCACACCCATCCGCAGCAGAAGGAAATCTACCGCGGCCTGCTGGGCGGCGCCTCGGCCCTCAACGGCCTGTCGCTGCAAGGCATCTTCGACGACTATCGCGACATGCGCGGCGACGTCATCAAGTGGTCGCGGCTTTCCAAGGCGGCCGGTCGCCAGTGGGTGATCGCCTCGGACGAGCAGGGCGGCGCGGCGGGCGGCGCCCCGGTCGACGCCGACTATCCGCTCGAGAACACGCCCGACAAGAAGCGCGGCGTGCAGATCCCGCACGAACTGTTCCGCCGCCAGGTGGTCTGGAACGTGCTGATGAGCGGCGGCGACGGCGCGGAGGCCTACTACGGCTATCAGACCGCCTGCACCGACCTGAACTGCGAGGATCACCGCACCCGCGCCACCCTGTGGCGCGACGGGGTGAAGGCCCGCGAGTTCTTCGACAAGTACATCGGCCTCGACGCCCTGCGCCTGGAAGCCGATGACGACGTCACCCCCGCGCCCGACGACTATGTGCTGGCCGACCTCGGCAAGATGTACGTGATCTACGCGATCACCGAGGGCGCCACGGGCCTGTCGCCGTCGTTCGAGACCCGCTACGGCCGCGGCGCCAACATCCAGCTGCAGCTCTACAGCCAGACCGGCCGCTACAGCGTGCAATGGTACGACGCGCTGAAGGGCGGCGACCTGCAGAAGACCGCCATCGCCGAAGTGACCGGCGGCGCGATGGTCAACCTCGGCCGTCCGCCGGCCGGCGGCTCCGGCGAGTGGGCGATCATCGTCAAACGCATCGGCTGATCGGTTTCCGACCGATGGGTGGGGGCAAGGGGCGCGGCGCGGGCCGCGCCCACGCTGGCCGGATCATGGCCTGCGGCTCGGCCGCTTGCTCAGCGACATGATCGACGGCCGCGCGCCCGAGATCGAGGCCGCCGACCTCGCGATCGGCCGCTACGGCTGAAGCTCTTCGCGGCGACGCCGATCCTCGGCTAGAAGTCAGCGCAGCGGAGGACCACAGCCATGCGCACCATCACCCATTTCATCGACGGCGCGGCCGTCTCGGAAGTCGGCCGGGTGCAGGACGTGTTCAATCCCAGCGTCGGCGCGCCGCAGGCCCAGGTTCAGCTCGGCGACGCCGCGATCCTCGATCGCGCCGTGGCCAGCGCCATAGCCGCCCAGCCCGCGTGGGCGGAGACCAACCCCCAGCGGCGCGCCCGCGTGCTGTTCGAGTTCAAGCGCCTGATCGAGGCCAACATGCAGCCGCTCGCCGAGCTTCTGGCCAGCGAGCACGGCAAGGTCGTTTCCGACGCCAAGGGCGACATTCAGCGCGGGCTGGAGGTGGTGGAGTTCGCCTGCGGCGCGCCGCATCTGCTGAAGGGCGACTACACCCAGGGCGCCGGCCCGGGGATCGACGTCTATTCGATGCGCCAGCCGCTCGGCGTCGTCGCCGGCGTCACCCCGTTCAACTTCCCCGCCATGATCCCGCTGTGGATGCTCGCGCCCGCCGTCGCCTGCGGCAACGCCTTCATCCTGAAGCCCTCGGAGCGCGATCCCTCCGTGCCCGTCCGCCTGGCCGAGCTGTTCATCGAAGCCGGCGGCCCCAAGGGCGTGCTCAACGTCGTCCACGGCGACAAGACGGTGGTCGACGCCATTCTCGACCATCCGGACATCAAGGCCGTCAGCTTCGTCGGCTCCTCCGATATCGCCCAGTATGTCTACGGGCGCGGCGCGGCGAACGGGAAACGCATGCAGTGCATGGGCGGAGCCAAGAACCACGGCGTCGTCATGCCCGACGCCGACCTCGACCAGACCGTGGCCGACATCATGGGCGCCGCCTACGGCTCGGCCGGCGAGCGCTGCATGGCCATGCCCGTCGTCGTGCCGGTGGGCGAGAAGACCGCCGAGGCGCTGCGCGCCAAGCTCCTCCCGGCCATCGCCGCCCTGCGCGTCGGCGTCTCCAGCGATCCGGACGCCCACTACGGCCCGGTGGTCAGCGCCGCTCACAAGGCGCGCATCGCCGACTATATCCAGATGGCCGTCGACGAGGGCTCGGAGCTGGTCGTCGACGGACGCGGCTTCAGCCTGCAGGGCTACGAGGAAGGCTACTTCCTCGGCCCGACCCTGCTCGATCACGTCAAGCCGAGCATGAAGTCCTATCAGGACGAGATCTTCGGCCCGGTGCTGCAGATCGTGCGGGCCGAGACGGCGGCCGAAGCCGTGGGCCTGGCCTCGAAGCACCCGTACGGCAACGGCGTGGCCATCTTCACCCGCAACGGCGACGCCGCCCGCGACTTCGCCGATCAGGTCGAGGTCGGCATGGTCGGGATCAATGTGCCGATCCCGGTGCCGGTCGCCTACCACAGCTTCGGCGGCTGGAAGCGCTCGGGCTTCGGCGACCTGAACCAGTACGGCATGGACGGCATCCGCTTCTACACCCGCACCAAGACCGTCACCGCCCGTTGGCCAAAGGGCGGCGTGGTCATGGATCAGAGTTTCGTCATCCCGACCATGTCCTAGGCGAGGGCGAAGAGCCTCCGCCCTCGCGCTTCCTCGCTATCGGCCCTGGCGCATCCATGGTAGCCTCGCGCCAGTCCAAGGTGCGGTCGCTTCGACGCCGGCACGACGGCGAGCGTTGCGGCCACGTCCTTACCGGATTTGGAGGCGCCGCGATGGCCGCTGGCAATCACATTGAAAACCCCTTCGAATATTTCCTGCATGGGCTGAGCGACGCGTTCGCTCACATCGCCCGACCTCGCGACGAGGCCGCTCGGGCGGCGGCCCGGGTCGAGCCGCAGGTGCGACGTCTCGGGGTGAGCGACCTCAGGTCGGCCCTGAAGATGGGCCTGGCCGACTTCGCCGCCGCGCGCGACGACGTGGTGTTCCTGGCCGTGATCTACCCGCTCGCCGGCCTGATGCTCGCGGCGCTGGCGATGCAGATGGCGCTCGCGCCGCTGATCCTGCCGATGCTGACGGGCTTCGCCATCATTGGTCCCCTGGCCGCGGTGGGCCTCTACGAGATCAGTCGCCGTCGCGAACTCGGCGAGCAGGTGAACTGGGCCGACGCGGCCGGCGTGCTCCGCTCTCCGGCGATCGGGTCGATCGTCGCCATCGGCCTGGTGCTGATCGCGTTCTTCGTGGCTTGGGTCGCCGTCGCCTATACCTTGGGCGTCGTCGCCTTCGCGCAGGACGCGCCCGCGACGGCGGAGAACTTCTTTCGTCAGATCTTCGCCACGGGCGAGGGCGGGCGGATGATGGCCATCGGCGTCGCCGTGGGGTTCGTCTTCGCCCTGGCGGCGTTTGTGGTCAGCGTGGTCTCCTTCCCGCTGCTGCTCGACCGCCATGTGGACATGGACGTCGCCATCCGGACCTCGATCCGGGTGGTCGCCGAAAATCCCGCCGTCATGGCGCTTTGGGCCCTGATCGTCGCCGCGACCCTGGTGATCGGCGCCCTGCCGGCGCTGTTGGGATTGATTGTCGTGGTGCCGGTGCTCGGCCACGCCACCTGGCATCTCTACCGCAAGGCGGTGGTCTGACGGGCGGCGTCCTCGCCCGGCGCTAGGTCAGGAGCTGGGCGAGATAGCGATAGCTCGCGGCGGCGGCGGCCAGGGAGTCACCCGTAGACGGCGCGGTGTCCTGCTCGATATAGAAGTGCTTCAACCCGGCCTGATCGGCGGCGGCGAAGATCGGGCGGTAGTCGATCTCGCCCTGGCCGAGGCCGACGATCTGACCCGCCCCGGCCGCCAGGCGATTGAGCGGCCTGACGCCCTGCAGCGACTTCAGGTCCTTGAAGTCCTTCACGTGCCAGACTTCGTAGCGGCCCGGCGCGCGGCGGAAGAGCTCCAGCACATCGGCCCCGCCGGCGGTGGCCCAGCCGGCGTCGATCTCCAAGGCTACCAGGTCCGGATCGGTCTCGGACATGATGATGTCGTAGGGGACCTGGCTCGGCTTATCGGTCAGCGGCTCGAATTCCTCGGTGTGATTGTGGAAGATCACCTTGAGGCCGTGTTTCTTGGTGATCACCCCTGCGGCGTTCAACTCGGCCGCCACCTTCTTCACCTGCTCGGAGGTGGAGGGCGTCTGGCGGGAGATCGGGGCGCTGACCGCGACCGTGGTGTAGCGGTGGCCGATTCGCGCATAGGACTCGAGCGTCGGCTCGAACTGCGCTCCGGCCGGCGGGTTCACGTGGGTGACGGCGGAAATCAGGTGCGCGTCGTCCAGCGCCTTCTTCACCTGGTCGAACGACAGGCCGGCGTAGTTAAGTGTCGACTGAACTTCCTTGAAGCCGATGCTGGCCACCGCCTTCAGCGTGCCGGCGTAGTCGGTCGGGAAGCGGTCGCGGACGGTGTAGAGTTGCAGGCCGATCTTGTCGCGCCACTTGGCCAGGCTCGGGCGCGGCTGCGCGCCGACCGGAGCGGCGACGGCGGCGGCCCCGAACGAGGCCAGCCCCGCGAGGAGGGCGCGCCGGTCCAGGCCGGCGATACGGGACGTCGAAGTCATGGCCTCTCCCTATTGTTTATAACCGTCGGCCTCTGTGGGCCGGGCCGGTTCAGTCGAACGCGTCGGTCACTGCTGTTGGAAGCCGATCTTGCCCAAGGCCGCCATGTCGCTCGGCAGCGGCGCGCCGCCGGGCGCGCGGCCGTTCTTCGAGGCGAGATAGGCGATCAGGCTGGTGGTCTCATCGGGGCTCAGCGAGCCCGGCGCATCCTGCGGCATGCTGGCGTTGATGAATTCGAACAGGGCCCCGGCCGAGCCGGAGAGATAGTTGTCGAGCGCGCCCTCGCTCAGCGCCGGCCCGGCGCCGCCCTCCAGGTCCGACCCATGGCATTTCGAGCATTTGTCGGCGTAGGTCAGCCGCCCGCCGGCCACCTGTCCGGCGCTGAAGCTGAGGGGCGTCAAGGCTTCCTGGGCGGCGGCGTAGCCGGAAAAGGCCCCGACCATCAGCAGCATTCCCGCCAGGCCGAGGTAGCGCTTGCTGGGCATCTTCATGCGAGGCCGTCCTACAAAACCAGAGGCCGCCGCCAACCGAGCGGTCTAGCCACTTTTGAGCAAGTGGTTTATTCACTTGGCGGCCGGGTCCGTCAAGCGCGCGCAACAGCCGTCAGGGGCGATACGTCCCCAGACCACCCGGCGGGAAGAGGATGAGCCGGAAATGCGCCGTAAGTTCGTCTCCGCCGCCAGCGGCCTTGTCATCGCCGCCAGCCTCGCTTCGGCGGGGCTCGCCCGAGCCGCCGAGGCCTGGCCGCCGCCGGTCAAGTCGGGCCCTATCGCCACCACGCCGCTGTCGCCCGCCGACGAGCTGAAGACCATCGTCATGGCCCCGGGCTACAGGGCCCAGATCGCCGCCGCGGATCCGCTGCTCGACAATCCGGTCTCGATGAGCTGGGACTTCGACGGCCGCCTGTGGGTCATCGAATATCCCCCCTACATGCTGAACGGGGCTATCGACGGCTCGACCATGTTCCAGCCGAAGTCGCGCGTATCGGTGCTGGAGAGCACGAAGGGCGACGGCGTTTTCGACAAGAAGACCGTCTTCGCCGACGGCCTTATCCTGCCGCGCAGCGTGCTGGTCCTCGGTCCCGGCGACGTCCTGGTGCACGAGCCCAACGGCGTCTTCCGCATGCGCGACACCAACGGCGACCTGAAGGCCGACACCAAGGAGCAGGTGCTGGGCGCGTTCGGGGCCTTCAAGGGCGATGTCGAGCACACCGGCAACGGCCTGTTCTGGGGCCTCGACAACGTCATCTACAATTCCGAGATCGGCCTGGCGATGAAGTGGAAGGCCGGCAAGCTGGTCCCGATTCTCGCCGCCTCCAGCGGCCAGTACGGCGTCACCATGGACGACTACGGCCGGATCTATCGAGAGACCAATTCCAGCGCCCCGACCGTCTCCTACCTCGCCGACACTTACTACGCGCGCAATCCGCTGCTGCCGCGCAAACGGGGCGTCGCCGAATGGATCGGCGGACCGTCGCGGGACGCCAATGTGGTCTGGCCAATTCGCCCGACGCCCGGCCAGAACCGCGGCTACACCGCCAACTACTTCCGCGCCGACGGCACGGCCCGCGAACTGACCGCCGCCGGCGGCCTGCATCTCTATCGCGGCTCGGCGATGCCGGACCTGGCGGGCGATATCGTCACCACCGAGCCCTCCGGCAATCTTGTGGCGCGCTACCGCACCTACGACACCGGCTCCGGGGTCTATCTGCGCAAGGCCTACGAGAAGGGCGAGTTCATGGCCTCGACGGACGAGCGCTTCCGCCCCGTCTATGTGACCACGGGCCCGGACGGCGCCGTCTACGTCGCCGACATGTACAGCGGCGTGATCCAGAGCACGGCCTACATCACCCAGTACCTCGCCAACTACATCCGCAAGAACAAGCTCGATGACGAAGGCGGCGAGAACGGCCGCATCTTCCGCATCACCCAGGACGGGGCCAAGCTGACCTCCGGCAAGCCGAACCTGTCGAAGGCCTCGCCGGCCCAACTGGTCGCCAACCTGGCCAGCCCGGACGGCTGGCGGCGCGATATGGCCCAGCGCTTCATCGTCGCCCAAAACCTGCAGGCCGCCGTCCCTCAGCTCGGAAAGCTGCTGCAGACCTCGAAGGACCCCCTGGCCCGCATCCACGCCCTGTGGACGCTCGACGGTCTCGACGCGATCACGCCCGAGCAGGTGCTGGCCGCCTATCGCGATCCGTCGCGCGACGTCCGCGTCGCCGCCATCCGCATTTCCGAACGCTGGCTCGGCGACGCCGGCTCGCCGGTGACCCAGGCCTATCTCGCCATGATCGGAGCCGCCGGAGGCGACTGGGCGGTGCAGTATCAGCTCGCCGCCTCGGCGGGCGCGCTGGGCGACGGCGAACGCGTGAAGGCGATCCTGGCGGTCGCGGACGTCTACGGCGGCGATTACATCGCCCTCGACGCCGCCCTCAGCGGCCTGAAACTGGCCGACGTCGCCCCCGCGGCGAAGCAGTATCTCGCCGAGACCGGGCGGCAGGAATGGAGCCAGGCGCGCGAGCAGGCCCTGACCACCCTGGCGACGGCCGTTCTGCGCGGCGGCTCGGCCGCCGAGGTGGGCGATCTTCTGACGACCCTGGCCGCCAACGACACCCCGGCCTGGCAAAAGGCCGCCATCCTCGGCGCGAGCGAAGTGGCCCTGCTCGGCGCTCGCGATCCCGGCCAGGCGCCGGCCCTGCCGACGGGCAACTTCGGCCCCTGGGGCACGCCGGACGGCCAGGGGACCTCGGCCTTCCCGCAATTCATTTCCGAGAAGAACGCCGCCAACGCCAAGGGCAACGCCGAGTTCGCCGCCGCCTACCCGCCGCCCATCGCGCCGCGCGGGGCGCTCCGCAGCGTCGGCGGCGCCCCGACCCTGGTGCTCGCCGCCGAGCCGCCGGGCCTCGTGGCCATGACCACCGGCACGGGGGGCGACGCCCGCATGCGCACCCGCGCCAAGGCCCTGGCGGATCTCGTCGTCTGGCCCGGCAAGCCGGGCTACACGCCCTAGGGCTGCGTGGTAATGCCAATCGATGGCTCTAGTACGTTGGCGTCCGGTGTTTTTTGCTTTGCGCCGCCGCGCCGTTCGCCCATAACTGGTCCGACCAGTTCGGGCATTGAACCCGGTCGGTGAGCCAACCGGACATCGGGGAGGGCGACATGCAGTCTCGACCAGACACGACCAAGTGGTGGCATGGCCTGACGCGCTATGAGTGGTTCGTCATGTTCGTGGCGGGCTGCGCCTGGCTGTTCGACACCCTCGATCAGCGCCTGTTCTCCCTCGCCCGCATCCCCAGCCTCGCGGCCCTCATGCACATGCCGGGGCCGAGCCTCGAGGTGCAGGCCTTCGGCAAGGTGGTCACCGCCGCCTTCCTGATCGGCTGGGGCGTCGGCGGCCTCACCTTCGGGGCGCTGGGCGACCGGTTCGGCCGGGCGCGGATGCTCACCCTCTGCATCCTGCTCTATTCGATCTGCACCGGCCTGTCGGCCTTCAGCCGCAACGAGATGGACTTCGCCATCCTGCGGTTCGTCACCGGCCTCGGCATCGGCGGCGTCTTCGGCCTGGCGGTGGCCCTGATCGCCGAGAGCGTGCCGTCCAACGCAAGACTTGCGATGCTCGGCATTCTCCAACTGCTGGCCATCGTCGGCAATGTCGGCGCGGCGGTGATCAAGATGGGCGTCGACGCGCTCGATCCGAATCCGGCCTCCAGCTGGCGCTGGCTGTTCCTGATCGGCGCCCTGCCGGCGATCCTGGCGGTCAGCTCCGGCTTCTTCCTGAAGGAGCCGAAGGTCTGGCTGGACCGCAAACAGGCGGGCGACCTGCCCAAGGGCTTTATCCTCGGTCCCTATCGCGAACTGCTGTCCTCGGCGGGACAGCGCAAGAACCTGATCGTCGGCTCGTTGCTGGCCATCGCCGGGGTGGTCGGCCTCTGGGCCATCGGCGAGTACGCGGTCGACCTGCAGGACGCCGTGTTCACCGCCCACTTCAAGGCCAACGGCACGGGCGGCGCGCCGCTGGCGGTGGCCGTCGCTCAGGCCAAGAACAACGCCTATGTGCTGCAGATGCTCGGCGGCGCCGTCGGCACCCTGGCCTTCACCTGGATCGCGGCGCGCGTCGGCCGCCGGCCCGCCTTCCTGCTCGGCTTCGTCGCCGCCCTGGTGACGACCATCCTCGGCTATCTCTTCATGAGCAGCCCGACCGACGCCTACTGGATGATGCCGCTGATGGGCGCGGCTCAGTTCAGCGTGTTCGCCGGCTTCTCGATCTACCTGCCGGAGCTGTTCGGCTCGCGGGTGCGCAGCACGGGCGTCTCCTTCGCCTACAACCTCGGGCGGTTCGCCGCGGCCGGCGGCTCGTTCTTCTCGGCCCTGTTGACCACGCGGGTGTTCGGCGGCTTCGCCTCGCCCCTGCCGTTGCGCTACGCCGCCATCGCCATGAGCAGCGTCTTTGTGGTCGGCATCGTCACGGCGCTGCTGGCGCCGGAAACCAAGGGCAAGCCGCTGCCCGAATAGGCGGCTCGCCCCTTTTTAGTGCTCGCCCGCCGCCCGCGCCGCGGCGGGCCCAAGTTACGACCTACGCAAAGGACGACCAGTCATGGCCAAGCTTCGGATCGGCATCGCGGGCGCGGGTTTCGCCGCCCATTTCCACCTCGCCAGCTACGCCAAGGTGGTCGGCCAGGATTTCGAGGTCGCGGCCCTCTGCGCTTCCGACCCGGATCAACTCGCCGCCCTCGCCAAGCAGTTCAACATCGCCAAGACCTACGGCGATCTCGCCGACCTGCTGAACGATCCCGAGATCGATGTCATCGACATCTGCGTGCCCAACCATCTGCACATGAGCGTCGCCGCCCAGGCCGCCGCCAAGGGCAAGCACGTGATCTGCGAAAAGCCGCTCGGCGGCTTCTTCGGCCCTGAAGGCGCCGACATGGACTGGAGCGCCGAAGGCTACTCCCGCGCCGACATGCTGAAGGCCGTCATCGCCGAGGCCGACAAGGTCCGCGCCGCCATCGCCGCATCCGGCGTCACCTTCTGCTACGGCGAGAACTGGGTCTACGCCCCACCGGTCGTGAAGCAGAACCGTCTCCTGGCCGCCAGCGGCTCGACCATCATGCGCATCCGCGGCGAGGAGAGCCATTCCGGCTCCCACGGCGGCTACGCCAAGCGCTGGCGCACGGCCGGCGGCGGCTCGCTGCTGCGCCTCTGCGTGCATCCCCTGGGGGCCGCCATGTATCTGAAGGCCGAGGAAGGTCGTCGCCGCGACGGCAAGCCGATCCGCGCCGCCTCGGTCACCGCCTCGGTCGGCCGCCTCACCGAGATCGATTCCTTCAAGGCCGAGGAGACCAAGCACATGGTCACCGGCTGGGACGACGTCGAGGACTGGGGCTCGATGATCGTCACCTTCGAGGACGGCTCGGTCGGGGAATTCACCTCCACCGACACCCACCTCGGCGGCATCCACAACTACCTGACCGCCTATGGCTCGCGGGCGGTGGTCACCGCCAACATCAACCCGAACGACACGGTGAAGGCCTACACCCCGGCCGGCCGCTACTTCGAGAGCGAATACATCGTCGAGAAGATCGAGACCAAGGAAGGCTGGTCGTTCCCGGCCCCCGACGAGGACAGCATCACCGGCTATCCGCACGAACTGCGCGACTTCATCGACGCCATCGCCAACGGCCGCAAACCACAGAGCGACTTCGACCTGGCGTATCAGGTGCTGGTCACGGTCTATGCGGCCTATCTCAGCGCGGAGACCGGGCAGCGGGTGGAGTTGGGCGACCTGCTGCCGAAAGCATAGGGCAGGCAGTGACGGCTTGATCCGTCACCAAACTGTCTAAAAACTATACTAGGACCGTCATCTTTCTCGGGTGGCGGGTTCCTTGATGTCGCTGTGCACACGTGGGGTCGCCGCGGCGACTCTGGTCCTCGCTCTCGCGCCGACCGCTTCCCAAGCGCAGACCGTGCAGGAGCTGCAGCGGCAGATCGACGAGTTGAAGGCGCAGGTCGGCGTGCTGACCCAGGCCTTGAACGCCGCCGCCGCCCAGCAGCCGATGGCGACCGCGCCGGCGTCGCCGCCCGCCGCGACCTCGCCTTCCGCGCCGCCGCCCGTCGTGCAGATCGCCGCCGCCGCGCCGCCGCCGGCTCCCGTTTCCGCCTCCACCCCGGTCGAGCGCGTGAGGCTGCGCGGCTACACTCAGGTCCGCTACAACGCCCCGCTGAGTGGCGACTTCGACGCCCCCGCCGGTCAGTCGCGTCTCCGGTCCGTCCATGACGCCGCCATCAGCGAGGACGCCGGCTTCTCCCTGCGCCGGGTGCGCCTCGTGCTGCAGGGCCAGATCAACGATCGGCTGGAGCTCTATCTGCAGGAAGACTTCGGCACGGCGGTGAACAACCAGTCGAGCACCGAGCGGCGCGAGAGCTTCGGCCAGTTGCGCGACGCCTATGTCGACATCTTCGACCCCTCCCGCCGCTTCCGCCTGCGGGTCGGCCAATCGAAGGTCCCGTTCGGCTGGGAGAATCTGCAGTCTTCCTCAAACCGCGTGCCGCTCGACCGCTCGGACGCCATCAACAGCGCCATCCCCGGCGAGCGCGATCTCGGCGTGGTCGGCTACTACACGCCCCGCCACGTGCAGGCGGTGTGGGATCGCCTGGAGAAGGGCGGCCAGAAGCTGTTCGGCAACTACGGCGCCTTCGGCCTGGCGCTCTACAACGGTCAGGGCGTCAACCGCACCGAGCGCAACAACAGCCTGATGACCGTGGCCATGGGCACCTGGCCGTTCGAGCTCGACGGCCTCGGCCCGGCGTTCAGGGGGCAGGTGCTGGAACTCGGCGGCTCGGCGATGATCAACGATTTCCGGCCCGAAGTCCGCAGCGGCGGCGTCAGCGAGGCCGATTACGACGATCGCCGCGTGGCTCTGCACGCCGTCCTCTATCCGCAGCCCTTCGGGGTGCAGGCCGAGTGGACCACCGGCCGGGCGCCGCAGTTCGACACCGCCGCCAACGCCATCGCCGGCCACCGGCTGAACGGCGGATATGTGCAGATGATGTACGACCTCGGCGAGACCCCGGTCGGCCGGGTGATCCCCTACGGCCGCTGGCAGACCTACGACGGCGGTTGGAAGGCCAGCGTCAACGCGCCTCGCCTGCAGACCGACGAGCTGGAGCTCGGCGTGGAATGGCGGTTCCTCGGCAACATCGAACTGACCGTCGCCTACGCCAATATGAAGCGCCGGGAGGCCGACGAGCGCCGCGCCGGTCAGGCCGAGGGCGACCTGATCCGCACGCAGCTGCAGTTCACCTACTGAGCTCAAGCATCGGCGCTGGCCGGCTCGGCCGCCGCCTTGGCGCTGGCCACGGCGTCGCTGTCGCGGATCAGGCTGAACACCACGACCGCCCCGATCAGGTCGAACACGCAGAGGCAGACGAACAGCGGATTGTAGCCGATGGTGTTGGCCAGGGCGCCGACCATCAGCGAGAACAGCAGGCCGCCGGTCCAGGCCGCCGTGCCGCCCATGCCGGCGGCGGTGGCGACTTGTCGTGGCGGGAAGAGGTCGGCCGAGAGGGTGATCAGGGCGCCGGACAGCATCTGGTGGGCGAAGCCGCCGATGCAGAACATGGCGATGGCCCAGTAGGCGTCGGTCGCCAGGCTGATGCAGGCCGGCCCGAGCATCAGCACGGCGCCGCACAGCACGGTCAGTTGCCGGGCGCGGATCAGGCCGGTCTTTCCGAAGCGCATGAAGAACGGCGACATGTAGCCGCCGACGATGGAGCCGAGGTCGGCCGCCAGGAACGGAATCCAGGCGAAGAGGGCGATCTCCTTCAGGTTCATGCCCCGCTCGGTGGAGAGATATAGCGGAATCCAGAAGGTGAAGGTCTGCCAGGCTGGGTCGGCCAGGAAGCGAGGGATGGCGATGGCCCAGATCTTCCGGGTGCGGGCGATCTCGAGCCATGAGGGCTTCTTCGAACCGGCGTCGTCCTCCGCCGGGTGCTGGCCGGCCTCGATGTAGGCCAACTCCTCGGCGCTGATCGCCGGGTGCTCCTGCGGCTTGCGGTAGAAGATCCACCACAGCACCGCCCAGACGAGGCCGATGGCCCCGGTGACCACGAAGGCGATCTGCCAGCTGCCCTTGAGGATGCACCAGATCACCAGCGGCGGGGCGATCATGCTGCCCACCGCGGTGCCGATGTTGAACCAGCCGGTGGCGACCGACCGCTCCTTGTCGGGGAACCACTCGCCCACCGCCTTGATCCCGGCCGGGATCACCGCGCCTTCCGACAGGCCGAGCAGGCCGCGGAAGAAGGCCAGCGAGCCCCAGCCGCCGGCGAAGGCGTGCAGCATGTTGGCCACCGACCAGCCGATGGCGAAGATCAACAGGCCGAGCTTGGTGCCCAGCACGTCCAGGATCCAGCCCGCGAAAGGCTGGACGATGGTGTAGGCCAGCTGGAAGCCGGCCACGACGTAGGAATACTGCTGGGTGGTGAGCCCCAGCTCCTTGGTCAGGGTCGGAGCGGCCACGCCGAGCGAGCTGCGCGCCAGGTAGTTCACCGTGGTGCCCAGCATCACCAGGCCGATGATCCACCAGCGCAGATGCTTCACCGTGCGACGAGCAGCCATGGTCTTCCTCCCGGCGCTCTGGCGGCGCCTGTTCTTGGATAGGGGCTAGATCACCAGTTGAAGAGGGTGCCGTCCTCCAGCCGGTTCACCGGCAGGCTCATCGGACGGTAGGGGTATTTCGCCGCCAGCGCTTCGTCGATGTCGACGCCGTGGCCGGGCGCTTCGCCCGGGTGCAGGTCGCCGTCCGCGAAGGTGTAGGCATGCGGGAACACGGCGTCGGTCTCAGCCGTGTGGCGCATGTATTCCTGGATGCCGAAGTTCGGCACCCACAGGTCGAAGTGCAGGGCCGCGCCCATGCACACCGGCGAGAGGTCGGTCGCTCCGTGGAAGCCGGTGCGCACGTTGTTGATCTCGGCCAGGTGGGCGATGCGGCGCACGTGGCTGATGCCCCCGCCGTGCACGATCGTCGTGCGGATGTAGTCGATCAGCTGCTCTTCGATCAGCTGCTTGCAGTCGTAGACGGTGTTGAACACCTCGCCGACGGCCAGCGGCGTCGTGGTGTGCTGGCGGATGTGGCGGAACGACGCCTGGTTCTCCGCCGGGGTCACGTCTTCCAGCCAGAACGGGCGATAGGGCTCCAGGTCCTTGCCCAGGCGCGCCGCCTCGATGGGGGTCAGGCGGTGGTGGCTGTCGTGCAGCAGGTGCACCTCGTCGCCCAGGGCCTCGCGCGCGGCCTCGAACAGCTTCGGCACCGTCGGCAGGTACTTGTGCGTCGACCAGACGTTCTCGGTGGGGAAGGTCGCGTCGGCCGGCTCGTAGAACATCTTGTCCTTGGAGACGCCGTAGGTGCTGGCCAGGCCGGGCACGCCGGTCTGCAGGCGGATCGCCTTGTAGCCCAGAGACTTGTAATGCTTGGCCGCGTCGATGGTCTCGTCGATGTTGGCCCCGTTGGCGTGGCCATAGACCATCACGCCTGTGCGGCTCGCGCCGCCGAGCAGTTGGTAGAGCGGCATGTTCGCCGTCTTGGCCTTGATGTCCCACAGCGCCATGTCGACCGCCGCGATGGCCGACATCGTCACCGGCCCCCGACGCCAGTAGGCCCCGCGGTAGAAGAACTGCCAGATGTCCTCGATCTGGTGCGCGTCGCGGCCGATCAGCTGCGGGCAGATGTGGTCCTGCAGGTAGGACACGACCGACAGCTCGCGCCCGTTCAGGGTCGCGTCGCCGATGCCGTAGGTCCCGCCCTCGGTCTCGATCTTCAGGGTGACGAAGTTGCGGCCGGGGCAGGTGACGATGACGCGGGCGGCGGTGATCTTAAGCATCGAGGGTCTTCCGGACGGGAGGAGGAGAAAAAGCGGTCACGCCTGGGCCTCCGCGACGGCGGCGATCAGGCGGGCGTCGGCGCGCAGGGCCGGCGGCAGGAAGTCGGGCAGGGCGGTCTCGACCGCGGCGCCCGGGCGCTCGCGCTCAAGCCAGGCGCGGACGACTTCGGACATCACCGGCGCCTTGCGGCCGGCGGCCAGGTCGCTCTGCATCAGCGGATAGAGGCGTTCGGCCAGCTTCTGGGCGCCGTCCTGGGCGATCTGGTCCAGCCGATGGTCTATCATCGGATTGGCGAAGCGCTCGACCGTCGGCTTCCAATAACCGGCGACCGGCAGCTCGGGCAGGGCGGGGGCGACCTCCAGCCGGATCATCGCCTCCAGTCGCGTGCGCAGCTCCGTATCGGCGATGGCTTCGCGCACATAGGTGTGGCCCCGGCGCAGGCCGAGGTAGGCGAGGGCCGAGTGCGCGGCGTTCAGCACATGCAGCTTCAGGCGGCGGTAGTCGCCCACCTTGCCGACGATCTCGACGCCGGCGGGCCAGGCCGGACGCGGCCCGGCGAAGCGGTCCTCGATCACCCACTGGGCGAAGGCCTCGCGCTGCACCGACGCTTCGTCGGTCAGGCCGACGGCGGCATCGACGCGCGCCCGGCTGATGTCGTCCGAGGCCGGCACGATGCAGTCGACCATGGTCTCGGGGAAGCTCGCCACGGAATCGAGAGCGGCGGCCAGCTTGGGCGCCTTGCGCTCGGCGAAGGCGCGCACCGCCGCCTCCAGCCGTCGGCCGTTGCCGGCCAGGTTGTCGCAGCTGATCACCGTCACCGGTGCCATGCCCCGTCGGCGCCGCAGGTCGAGCGCCTCGACCAGCACGCCGATGGCCGAGACCGGCGGCCCGTCGCCGAGGTCGTGGACGATGTCCGGGTGGTCGAAGTCGAGACTGTCGCCGGCCAGGCAGTAGCCCTTCTCGGTCACCGTCAGGGTGACGATCTTGGCGCTCGGCGCGGCCAGGGCCTCGATCACCGCCAGCGGATCGAGCGGCAGGGTCAGGCTGCGGATCAGGGCGCCGACAATGCGATAGCTCGGCTGCCCGGCCAGGGTTTCGACCGTATAGAGCCCGTTCTGCGGGTTGAGGCTCGCCGCCACGTCCGGCTTGCGCATCGAGACGCCGACGATGCCCCAGTTTCCGCCCCCCGCCGCGATGGCGTCGTCGGTGAACACCGCCTGGTGCGCGCGGTGAAAGGCGCCCAGCCCGAGGTGGACGATGCCCGGCTTCAGCCCCGCGACGTCGTAGCGCGGCGTGGCGACGCCGGCGCGGGCCAGCGGCAGCGTGGCGCGCGACAGCCTCATAGTCGGTAGGCCGCCTTCGGCAGATTGTAGGTCAGGTCGACGGCGATCTCCTCGGCCTCGTCGATCGACAGCCGGTGCTGCGAGACCAGTTCGGCCAGGTAGGCGCAGTCCACGCGGCGGGCGAGGTCGTGCCGCGCCGGGATCGACAGGAAGGCCCGCGTGTCGTCGTTGAAGCCGACGGTGTTGTAAAAGCCCGCCGTCTCGGTCACCTGCCGGCGGAAGCGCATCATGCCTTCCGGGCTGTCGTGGAACCACCAGGCCGGGCCGAGGCGCAGGCAGGGATAGTGACCGGCCAGGGGCGCCAACTCGCGGGCGTAATTGCTCTCGTCCAGGGTGAACAGGATCAGCGTCAGGTCGGTGCGGTTGCCTACCTTGCCGAGCAGCGGCTTCAGCGCGTCGGTGAACGAGACGCGCTGCGGAATGTCGGCCCCCTTGTCGCGGCCGTAGGTCTGCATCAGCCACGGGTTGTGGTTGCGCGACGAGCCGGGGTGCAACTGCATGGTCATGCCGTCGTCGCAGGCCATCAGGGCGAGCTCGGTCAGCATCTGGGCGCGGAACAGCTCGGCGTCCTCAGGCGTAGCCCCGCCCTTGGCCACGCGGGTCAGCAGGTCTTGCGCCTCGGCGGCCGAAAGGTCGGCGGTGCGGGCGGTCGGGTGGCCGTGGTCGGTCGCCGTGGCGCCCCCGATATCGCGGAAATAGGCGCGCCGCTTGGCGTGGGCCGCCAGATAGCCCTTCCAGCTCAGCACGTCCTCGCCGGTCAGCTCGGCCAGGCCGGCGAGGTTGGCGACGAAGTCCTCACGGTCCGGATCGATCACGTCGTCGGGGCGGTAGGTGGTGATCACCCTGCCGTTCCAACCCGAGCGCTTCAGTGCCTGGTGATGCGGCAGGGCGTCGAGCGCGCCCTCCGTGGTGGCGATGGCCTCGATGCCGAAGCGTTCGAACAGCGCCCGCGGCCGGAAGGCGTCGGTCGCCAGGGCTTCGTTGATGGTGTCGAAATAGAGGTCGGCCGTCTCCGCGCTCAGCAGCTTGTCGAGGCCGAACAGAGTGGCGAAGGCGTGGTCGAGCCAAAGGCGCGACGGCGTGCCGCGAAACAGGCGGTAGTTGGCGGCGAAGCGGCGCCAGATCGTGCGGCGGTCGCGCTCGACGGTCAGGCCGCCGCCCTCGAAGCCAAGCTCGTTCAGGCCGATGCCCTGGCTGTAGAGCATCCGCAACACATAGTGGTCCGGCCACAGGAACAGCGAGACCGCGTCCTCGAACGGCTCATTCCGGGCGAACCACGAAGGATCGACGTGACCGTGCGGGCTGATGATCGGCAGGCTTTCCACCCGTTCGAACAGGCGCGTCGCCAGCGCACGCACCGTGGCGTCGGCGGGGAAGAAGCGCTGCGGATGAAGGTTCAACGGTTGTGCCATTGGTCTATCCCGGAGGCGCGCCTACCTGTATAAGTGGTCTTACCTGTTGAGGGGGTTGGCTAGGCGATGTCAACCGAATTGTAGTTGGCTCACCCCGTTCGTGGCCCCTACAATCGCCGCCGACACGACCTTCGGGAGCTTCATGAGCAAGACGACCAGCAGCGCGCGGAAACTCTACCAGCAGGTCGCATTGGCGCTGGAGGAGGCCATCGTCGCCGGACGGTATAAGCCGGGCGACCGTCTGCCGGCCGAGCGCGATCTGGCCGAGGAGTTCGGCGTCAGCCGCCCCACCGTGCGCGAGGCCATGCTGGCCCTGGAGATTCGCGGCTTCGTCGAGGCGCGCCACGGGTCGGGCATCTATGTGCGCGAAAACCCCGATCCCGCCGCGCCGCGCGAACTCGACATCGGCGCCTTCGAGCTAACCGAGGCGCGACTGCTGTTCGAAGGCGAGGCCGCCGCCCTGGCCGCCACCACCATCTCCGACGAGCAACTGGCCGGCCTCGAAGCCAGCCTCGCCGAAATGGCTCACGAGAATGAGGGCGAATACAAGGGCGAGCAGGCCGACCGCCGCTTCCACATCGGCATCGCCGAGGCCACCCGCAACAGCGCCATCGTCAGCGTGGTCGAGACCCTGTGGGACCTGCGCTATCGCTCGCCGCTCTGCCGCCACATGCTGAAGCGCGCGCGCGAAGTCGGGGTGAAGCCGCGCGTCGACGAGCATCGCATCCTGCTCGACGCCCTGGCGGCGCGCGATCCCCAGGCGGCCCGCAAGGCCATGCGCGATCACCTCGAGCGCGTGATCGAGGCCATCCTCGCCGCCACCGAGCTGGAAGAGGTCGAGCGCGTGCGCGGCGAGGTCGCCGCCCGCCGCACCGAATACGCTCGCCGCCTGGCGGTCTGAGGCGCGCGCTTTTCGCATTTCAGTCGTGCGAAAATGCGTCTGGACACGATCTCCGACCCTCCACAATGTCCCGCTTACGGCGATCCTGTGAGTTCGCTCAGAAACTAGAGAGCCGGAGCTTCCCAGGCGCTCGCCGCGAAGACTTCGGTCAGGCGTCCAGATCCGCCGCCATCGGCGGGTCGGGGGAGGAAGCATGCGATATCGAGCGACGATCGGGGCGGGCGCCCTGGTGGGTCTGGCGCTGACAACGTTTGCACTGGCGCAGGCTCCGCCGCCCGCCCAGCCGGCGGCCGCGACGCTCGATCCCGCCTCCGTGGCGCGGGGGGGCGTTCTCTTCGATTCTCTGGCCTGTTCCGGCTGCCACGGCGCTCAGGGCCTCGGCGGGGCCGCCAACGCCGCGGACCTCACCAAGTCCGCCCTCGCCCAGACGCCCGATGGCGGGCGCACCCTGGCCGCCTTCCTGCAGGTCGGTCGGCCCGAACTCGGCATGCCCCCGTCGCGCGCCCTAACGGCCCAGGAAGCCGCCGACCTGTCGGCCAAGATCCGTTCGTTGGCGCCCCCGCCGGCCCCGCCGCAATCGGCCGCCGCCGCCGCCCGCGCCGCCCTGCCGGCGGCCCTGGCCGGTCAGGACCTGTCGATCGTCATCGGCGATCCGAAGATCGGCAAGGCTTACTTCAACAGCCCCGAGGCCCGCTGCTCGACCTGCCACGCCGTCGAGGACGGCAAGACCGGCACGGCCGCCAACCTCGCTCATGTCGCCGGCAAGTACAAAGCCGAGAAGGACCTGCAGCAGCAGTGGATGCTTCCGGGCCGCGACATCAATTGGTCGCCCCGCAAGGACAACACCGTCACCGCCGTCGCGACCTTCGCCGACGGCCGCGAGGCGCGCGGCTTCCTGACCAGCGTCTCGGACTTCAAGCTCGTGATCCGCGACGCCGCCGGCAAGATCACCAACATTCCCCGCGTGGACGGCGAGCCGAAGGTTCGCCTCGAGGATCGCCTGCAGGCCCACCTCGATCTGATGGACGTCTATCAGGACAACGACATCCACAACCTCACCGCTTACCTGGCGACCCTGAAATGAGCCTCAAATCAGCCCTGCTCGCAGGCGGCGTCTCGCTCGCCCTGCTGTCCGCCCCGGCCGTTGCCCAGACACCTCAAACCGTCGCCCAGACGCCTCCCGCCGCGCCGCCCGCCAAGGTCGGCGGTCGGCCCAACAGGGTCGCCAAGATCAAGCCCGTGACCCAGGCCGACCTGCTGAAGCCCGCCGGCGACGAGTGGCTCAGCTACCACGGCGCCTACAACGGCGAACACTTCAGCACGCTCTCCGACGTCACCACGGCCAACGTCGGCCAGCTGAAGCGCGCCTGGATCAGCGACGTCGACAGCCCCGTGCCGTCGCCGCGCGCCGCCGCGCCGGACCTGACGGCCCGCCCGGGCGAAACCGGGGTTGGCGGCCGCTCGGTCCCCGGCTCGATCTCGTCGGGCGTGCTGATGCGCTCGGGCGTCCTGTTCTTCACCGCCGGGCTGAACGCCTATGCGGTCGACGCCAAGACCGGCAAGCAGATCTGGCACTATGTCGCCCGCCAGAGCGGCGGTCTCTCCAACCGGGGCTTCGCCATCTCCGGCGACAAGCTGCTGGTGCTCTATAACCGGGGCATCACCTGCCTCGACGCCAAGAGCGGCAAGGAGCTGTGGGCCAAGGAATACGGCGGTCCGAACCTGCCGATGGCCCCGCTGGTCGTCCGCGACCACGTCTACGTCACCGCTGGGGGCGACGGCGCGCGCACGCGCGGCTTTCTGGCCTCGCTCAACGTCAACACCGGCGAGCGGGAGTGGGTCGTCTACACCACGCCCAAGGAGGGCGAGTTCGGATTTAATACCTGGCCGTCGGAGGAGACCGCCGCCGTCTCCAACGGCTCGGCCTGGATGACCCCCGCCTACGATCCGGAGACCAACCTGCTGATCTATGGCACCGGCAACCCGACCCCGATCAAGGACGGCCGCGCCCGTCCGGGCGACAATCTGTTCTCGGACTCGACGCTCGCGCTCGACGCCGACACCGGCAAGATGGCCTGGTACTTCCAGGCCACCCCGAACGACGACCACGACTACGACAACAACCAGGGCATGATCTTCGCGGACCTGCCGGTCGACGGCAAACCCCGCAAGCTGGTCACCTGGATTTCGCGCAACGGCTACCAGTTCACGCTCGACCGGGTGACCGGCGAGCATATCCTCACCCACAAGGCGCTCGACATCGCCAACTGGGCCAAGCCGAAGCTGCGTTTCAGCGGCACGCCCGAGAAGGATCAGAACAAGGCGATCAACCGCGGCGGCGTGCTGCTGGCTCCGAACTCCGACGGCTATGTGAACTTCACGGCCCAGTCGTTCAGCCCGGTCACCGGCCTGCACTACGCCAACACCAGTCGCACGCGCAGCATGTTCTACTGGAGCGGCGAGGGCTTCTTCGGCAACACCACCACCGCCCTGCAGGCGTCCGATCCGGTCACCGGCAAGGTGGTCTGGGAGCACAAGTACCTGGAGCCGCACACCCCGCTGCGGACCAAGACAGCCAGCGTGCTGTCGACCGCCGGCGGCCTGCTGTTCAGCGGCGACATCTCGGGCAACTTCATCGCCTTCGACGGCAGGACCGGGAAAATTCTCTGGCACGACGAACTGCCCGATTCGACATCCTTCGGCGTGCCGATCAGCTATCGGCTGGACGGCAAGCAGTACGTCATGGTCCCGGCCGGCTCGAAACTGGTTGCCTACGTCCTGAAATAGGAGCGGGGTTCAGTCTCCCCGCGTCGCCGGCTCCGGATAGAGGCCGCCGAGGGCGCGGACAAGGTCGGCGCCGGTGCGCAGTTGGTCGCCCCGCAGCTGCAGCAGCGCCCGCTGGGCGTTCAGCGCCGCCGTCTGGGCGGTGACCACCTCCAGGTAGTCGGCCGCCCCGTCGCGATAGCGGGTCAGCGCCAGGTCGCGGGTGCGTTCGGCGGCGCGGGCCGCCGCCGCCTGGTCGACGGCCTGGGCGGCCTGGTGGCTGGCGTTGGAAAGTCCGTCCTCCACCTCGCCGAACGCCGCCAGCACGGTGTTGCGATAGCCGGCGGCCGCCTCGTCGTACTCGGCCTGGCTGATCCGCAGCCGCGCCCGGCGCGCGCCGCCGTCGAACAGCGGCAGGTCCACCGACAGCGGCCCCACGGCCCAGGTCCGGTTGGAGGCGTTGAACAGGTCGCCGCCGGCGGCGTCGTAGCCGGTCGAGGCCGCCAGGGTCACGCTCGGGAAGAAGGCCGAGCGCGCCACGCCGATGCGGGCGTTGGCCGCCGCCACCCGCCGCTCGGCGGCGGCGATGTCGGGGCGGCGCAACAGCAGGGTGGAGGGCACGCCCGCCGGCACGTTGGGCGGAATGAAGGGCCGCACCTGGGCCGCGATGGTGAAGGTCGAAGGGTTCTCGCCGATCAGCACGGCGATGGCGTGCTCGGTCACCGCCCGACCGGCGGCGACGGCCTCGATCTCGGCTCCGGCGTTGGCCAGCTGAGTCTCGGCGCGGCTGACGTCCAGGCCCGAGGCGATGCCGCCCTGACGCCGCGTGGCGGTCAGGTCGTGGGCCCGCTGGAAGGCGCTGGCCGTGTCGCGCAGCAGCGCCAGGCGAGCGTCGGCTTCGCGCAGGTCGAAATAGAGGGTCGCGAGCTGGGTCTGCAGGCCGAGCCTCACCGCCTCCAGGTCCGAGTCGCTGGCGCTCGCCTCGGCGCGCGCGGCGGCGAGCTGGCCGCGCAGGCGGCCGAAAACGTCGAGCTCGTAGGCCAGGGACGCGCCCACCTCGGTGCTCTCGCCGGCGCCGCGCCGCTTCAGGCGGCTGGCGCCGACGCCGACCTGCGGGAACAGGCTGGAGCGGGCGCCGCCGACCGCGGCCTGGGCCTGGGCGTAGCGCGCCGCCTGGATCGCCAGGCTCGGGGCGCCAGCCTCCAGCCGTTCTTCCAGCCGGGTCAGTTCGGCGTCGTTGAACAGCGTCCACCAGGCGCCGGCGGCGGGAGCGGCGGTGACCTCGCGCCACGGCCCCTGCTCGCGCCAGGCCTGCGCGGTCGGCACGCTCGGCGGCGCATAGGCGGGCGCCGTCGCGCAACCGGCCAGGACGAGGCCGGCCGAGACCAGAAGGGTGAGCCTAGCGCGCCGCACGGCCCGCACCCGCCGCCGGAGCATTCGCCACCACCCGCACCTCATCGCCGTCCTGCAAGGACTCCGGCGGGCTGTCGATCACCTTGTCGCCGCGCTTCAGGCCGCCGCTGATCTCGATGGCGCGTCCGAAGTCGCGTCCGATGGACACCTTGCGCAGCTGGGCGCGGTTGTTGGGGGCGAGCAGGGCCACCTGCGGGCCGTCCTCGGTGATCATCAGGGCGCTCGGCGGCAGGGTGACGGCCGCTTCGCCCGCGCCCTTCAGCGGGAACTGCGCCTGGGCGTAGCCGCCGGGCTTCAGGGCGCGGTCGCCGTTCGAGGCCTGAAGCTCGACCAGCACGGCCCCCGAGGCGGCGTCCACCGCCCCGGCGGTGCGCACCAGCGTCGTGTCGAAGGTGCGGTTCGGATACTCGGGCACGGTCAGCTTCACCGGCATGCCGATGGAAAGCTGTGACGAATAGGCCTGCGGCACGCGCACGAAGACGCGGATGCGGGAAACGTCGGCCACCGTGAACAGGGGGACCGAGGCCACGCCGGTGGTCACCAGCGCTCCGATCTCGGCCGAGCGGGTGGTGACGACGCCGTCGAACGGCGCGGTCAGCTGGGTGAAGCCGGTCAAGGTCTGCAGACGGCCGACGTTGGCCTGGGCGGCGGCGGCCACGGCGGTCTTGGCCGCCAGATCGCCCTGCTTTTCGTCCGATTCCTGACGCGAGACGGCGTCCTTGGCCAGCATGGTGCTCCAGCGCTCGGCCGTGGTGCGCGCCAGTTGCTGTTGGGCGCGGGCGGTCTGCAAATCGGCGCGGGCCTGATCCAGCTGCATCTGCACGTCGGGCGCGTCGAGCACGGCCAGCAGTTGGCCGCGGCGCACCGGCTCGCCGATGTTGACCAGCCAGCGGTTCACGTAGCCGGTGGTGCGGGCGTAGATCTGGGCCGTGTTGTAGGCCTGCAGGTTGGCCGGCAGGGTCAGGGTCTCGGCCTTGCCGCCCGCGCTGGGCTGGATCACCGACACCGATGGGACCGCCGACGTCGCGGCGCTGGTCTTCAGCTCCGAGGTCGAGCGCACGCGCGCCGCCACGCCGAGCCCCACCACCAGCGCGGCGGCGAGGGCGACGAGGGATACGCCGAGCGACAACCGGCGTTTGCCGAGCTCAGGCATGGGCTTCCTCCAACTGAAGCGAAGGCTCGCCGGTCGGCGCGGCGTGGGCGCGGCGGTGGGCGAGACTGAAGATGACGGGCACGAACAGCAGGGTGGCGAAGGTGGCGACCAGCAGGCCGCCGATGACCGCCCGCCCGAGCGGCGCGTTCTGCTCCCCGCCCTCGCCGAGACCCAGCGCCATGGGCAGCATGCCGATGATCATCGCCAGGGCGGTCATCAAAACGGGGCGGAAGCGCACAAGGCCGGCCTCCAGGGCGGCGGCCACGGGATCGCCGATGGCGTCGAGCCGCTCACGGGCGAAGCTGACCACCAGGATGGAGTTGGCGGTCGCCACCCCCATGCACATGATCGCCCCGGTCAGGGCCGGCACCGAAAGGGTGGTGCCGGTGACGAACAGCATCCAGACGATGCCCGCCAGGGCGCCGGGCAGGGCGGTGACGATGACGAACGGGTCGGTCCAGCTCTGGAAGTTCACGACGATCAGCAGATAGATCAGCAGGATCGCGCCCAGGAGGCCGAAGCCGAGGCCGGAGTAGGCGCCCCGCATGGTCTGGTACTGGCCGCGCAGGGTGATGGTCATGCCGCGCGGCGCCTCGGCCTGCATCTCCTTGATCACCTTGTTGATGTCGCCGGCGATCGCGCCGAGGTCGCGGCGATCGGGGGTGGCGTAGATGTCGACCACCGGGGTGATGTCGTAGTGCGAGGCGACGGCGGCCGTGCTCGACCGGCCGATCTGGCCGACCCCGCCGAGGACCTGCGGCGACGCGCTGGCCCCGGCGCCGGTGATCGGCACATTGGCCAGGTCGTCCAGCGAGTTGATGCGGTACTGCGGGGTCTGGGCGACCACGCCATAGGAGACGCCGGTCTCCGGATTCAGGAAGAACACCGGCGAGGTCTGGCCGCTGCCCGCGAGGCTGGCGCCGAGGCTGGTGGTGACGTCACGGGTGGTCAGGCCCAGCTGGCTGAGACGGCTGCGGTCGACGTCGACGTTGAGCTGCGGGTAGCGCGAGGACTGCTGAATCCGCGCGTCCGCCACCCCCGGGATCGCGGCGATGCGGCGCAGCAGCTTGCGAGCCATGGCCTCGTTCGCCACGCGATCGCGACTGGCGATCTGCACGTCGATCGGCGAGGGCGAGCCGAAGTTCAGGATCTGGCTGGTGATGTCGGCCGGCAGGAACGAGAAGGTCACGCCGGGAAACGCCTTGGGCAGTTCCTCGCGCAGGCGGCGGACGTAGCGCTCGGTCGGGGCGTGGTGTTCCGCCAGCTGGATGAGGACGTCGCCGTCCTGCGACCCGAACGTGCCGGAGTTGGAATAGACGTTGTTGATGCCGCTGCCGGTGATGCCGATGTTGTCGACCACCGACACCAGTTCGTCGGCCGGAATGACGCCGCGGATATAGGTGTTGATCCGGTTCAATCGGGCCGAGGTGTCCTCGATACGCGAGCCGACGGGCGCGCGGACGTGCAGGGCGATGGCCCCGGCGTCGACCGACGGGAAGAAGTTCTGCCCCAGGAACGGCACGAGCAGGAATGAGGCGGCGACCACCGCCAGGAAGCCGAGCACGAAGGCGCGCGGCCGCGCGAGAATGGTCTCCAGTCGCTGGCCGTAACCCAGGCGGATCGCCTCGAAGCGATGCTCGAACGCGCGCTGGAAGCGGACCAGGGGATTGCGCGAGTTGGCCGAGCCGGCCTCATGCACGTCGTGCCCGGGCTCGATCGGCCGCAGCAGTTGCGCCGCCATGGTCGGCACCAGGGTGCGCGACAGGATGAACGAGGCGATCATGGCGAAGACCACCGCGATGGCCATCGGCACGAACAGGTAGCCGGCGATGCCGCCCAGGAAGAACATCGGCACGAAGACGATGCAGATGCACAGCAGGGAGACGAAGGCCGGGGTGACGATCTGCTGGGCGCCGTCGAGGATGGCCTGATGCACCGGCTTGCCCTGCTCCAGGTGCCAGTTGATGTTCTCGATGGTCACCGTCGCGTCGTCGACCAGGATGCCCACCGCCAGGCTCAGGCCGCCCAGGGTCATGACATTGAGGGTGTTGCCCGTGATCGCCAGGCCGATGATGGCGGCGAGAATGGCCAACGGGATCGACACCGCGATGATCACCGTCGAGCGCCACGAGCCGAGGAACAGCAGGATCATCAGCGAGGTGAGGGCGGCGGCGATGGCGCCCTCGGCGATCACGCCGTTGACCGAGGCCTTCACGAACAGCGACTGGTCGGCCAGCGTCACCACCTTCACCGCCTCGGGCAGGGTCTTCTGCAGCTCGGCGAGCCGGGCCTTAACCCCATCGACGATGTTCAGCGTGGAAACCGAGCCGTTCTTGAGCACGGTCATCAGCACCGAGCGCTGGCCGTCGACGTGGACCACGTTGGTCTGGATGGCCGAGCCGTCGCGCACGTGGGCGACGTCGCGCATGTAGATGGTCGCGCCGTTGACCACCCGGATCGGCAGGTCGTTCAGGCCCTCGACGGAGGTCGGGGCGTTGTTCAGCTTCACGGCGTACTGATAGGCGCCGATCTTGGCGAAGCCGGCGGGCGTGATCTGGTTCTGGGCGGCGACCGCGTTCTGCACGTCCTGCGCGGACAGGCCCTTGGACTGCAGGGCCTCCGGGTCGAGGTCGATCTGGATGGTTCGCTGGCTGCCGCCGTTCGGCAGGGGGATGGCCGCCCCCGGCACGGTGACCAGGGGCGTGCGCAGGGTGTTGGTGGCGATGTCGAAGAGCTGCGCCTCGGTCATGCCGGCGCCCGAGAGCGCGATCTGCAGGATCGGCACGGTGGAGGCGTTGTAGTTCAGCACCAGCGGCGGGGTCGTGCCCTGCGGCATCTGGCGGGTCGCGCTTTGCGAAACCGAAGTGACCTGCGCGTTGGCGACGCGGATGTCCGCCCCGGGCTGAAAGAAAATCTTCACGACGCCGATGCCCGACATCGATTGGCTTTCGATGTGGTCGATGTCGTTGACGGTGGTTGTCAGGATGCGCTCGAACGGGGTGACGATGCGTCCGGCCATCTCCTCCGGCGGCAGACCGGCGTAGTTCCAGGCGACGGCGATGACCGGCACCTTGATCTCGGGAAAGATGTCGACGGGCGTGCGGAGCGCGGTCAGCGCCCCGACGATCAGGATCAGGATCGCCATGACCACGAAGGTCAGCGGGCGAGCCAGGGCGATACGAACTAGGCCCGTCATGGAGGCTCCGGGGCATAGAAGACGATGCGCCGACGCCGTCCCCACAGCCGAAATGCGCAATAGACCGAGATTTTGTTTTGCGCACGCGAATTAGTACGGCGTCCCGGTCTGCCGATCAGTCGGGCCGGATTTCGTCTCAACGGGTGCGGAAGGCGCCCTGATCGCCGGGGTTTACGGCGCCGATCCCGACCGGCATTTTGGCCTCCGGGGAGCGAGGTCCGATGTCCAAGTTGAAGTTGCGCAAAGGCCCGTCGTCCCTGGCCTCCAGGCGCTCGGCGGACCCGACCGCCCGCTCCGCCGACCGGGCCTTGTTCGGGCCGCTCGACCCGGCTCGCCCCTGCGGCGAATGCGCCGCCTGCTGCGTCTCCCTGGGCATCATGGAAGCGCCCATTCAGAAGGCCCCGGGCGAGCCGTGCCGCTTCCTCAGCCACCAGGGGTGCGGCATCTACCAGCAGCGGCCCCCGGTCTGCCGCCATTTCCAATGCCTGTGGAAGCGCGAGTCGGTGCTGCCGGCGGATATGCGGCCGGATCAGTCAGGGCTGATGTTCTTCTTCGAAGGGCACAAGCCGCCCCGATTCGTCACCGAGCATGCCTACATCATGGCCTTCTCGCTCGCGGAGGATGGCCAGGCGCTCGACACCGACGCCTTCCGATCCGCGGCCAAAGGGGTCGCCGCCCGCTATCCGCATATCCCCATCTGGGTCAGCGTGAAGGATCAGAAGCTCTGCATCTATCCCCGGCCCCAGTTACTCGACGTCATCGAAGGCCGGGTCAAGGATCCGTCCCTCATGGGCGAAGCGCTGGCCTGGGTGGAGAGCTACGTTCCGCTGGCCAACGAGATCGCCGGCGACCACTCCTGGTTTCGCGACCCCAATTGGCGCAGCCGCTATGCGGCGCCGGCCGCGCCGGCGCCGTCGTTCCTCAAGGGAGGACCGCTCAGGTTCACCTGAGCGCGGCAGGCGGAGGCCGCCCCGGCTGGGACGGTCCCCGGCCTCATCGCCTATCGCCCGCGCGGCGGGCTGAACTTCGAGATGCGGGGGATCGAGGTGTCGCCCACATAGAGCGCCCCGGCCTTGTCGAAGGCGAAGTAGTTGGCCTCGGCGAACTGGCCGGGCTCGATGCCCATGCCCCGGCCCACGGCGCCCAGCACCTTGCCGTTGCGGTCCAGCTTGACCACCTGGCCATCCTGCCCGGTGCTCATCCACGGCTCGCCGTTCTGATCGAAGGCCAGGCCGCAGGGCAGGTTGCGCATCGACAGGGTGCGCACGAACTTGCCGGTGCTCGAGAAGATCACGATCCGATACTGCTCGCGATCGCCGACCCAGACGTCGCCGGTCTTCGGGTCGACGGCGAGGCCGTGGCTCTCGCCGAACTTGCCCGGCCCATGGTCGTCGCCGAACCATTGGTTCACGAACTTGCCGTCGGGCCCGAAATGGAGCACGCGCGCCGCGCCGATCTGGCTGGCCGGGTCGGGGCCGCCATAGTCGTTCGGCCCTTCGTTGGCATGGCCTTCGCCGATGTACAGGTCGCCCTGAGGGCCGAAGGCGATCGACACCGGCTGCCAGAGCAGTTCCTGCCCCTTGGCCGGGTCCCAGTCGCCGCGCTTTTCCTTGACGCCGATGGTGCGCAGCAGTTGGCCCTCGGGGCTGATCTGCAGCACGGTCGCGCCGTTGGTGTCGGCGATCCAGACATTGTCCTTGGCGTCGACGGCGATGCCGTGCGCCTTCTGCTGATAGCCCGTCACCGAGGCCGGCACGGTGATCAGCAGCTTGCCGTCGGCGGCGAACTTGTAGAGCTGCGGCTGGCCCTCGGGCTTGCGCTGCATCACCCAGACGGCGCCCTTGGAATCCACCGCCGCGCCGGGCGCGCCGCCGGGCATGCCGCTGGTCGGGGGCGGCAGCTGGTAGGGGAAGCTGAGCGTGTAGCCCATCGTCTGGTCCCAGGTGACGCGGTCGCTCACCTGGCGGCTCGGGCCGCCCTTGCGGGTGCAGATGGTGGAGTTGGCGCACGAGGGCACATTGCCGCCCACGGGGCTCTTCATGTCCGGCGTCCGCGGCAGCACCGTGACCACGCCATTGGCGTCGACGGCGGCGCGACCAACCGGGTCGGGCTGGCCCTTCAGCATCTTCCAGGCCGGCGAGCCATTGGCCGCGGGGCCGGAGGTCGGCGGTTCGACCGCGGCGGCCATTCCTCCGAGCGCCACGATGAAAGCGATTACAGATGCGGTGCTGAGCGCCCCGGTCGGCTTCATGTTCAGTCCTCCCATCGAGGGGCATCGGTTCGAGCCGGCGCTTCCCATCGTTGGAAGGCACGATGTAACAGCGTTCGGATGCCTACAACCTCGGCGAAGCTTGCCGCCTCGCCGGTTACTGAAGTCAGTCAGCCTCCGGGCCCAGGCCCCAGCGCCCGGCGAGTCTACCGGTTGAGCGGCGAGCGAAACGGTGGCGGCGCGAAGCCGACGGCCGGGTGATTCAGGGCGTCCATCGAGTTCTGGAACGCCGGGTTGTAGGTCTGTTTCGCCCTCGGCTTGGGGCTACCGTCGGCCATCTGGGCGGCCGGGGTGGCGCAGGCCGTCAGGGAGAGGGCCATTGCCAAGGCGGAGGCGGCGCTGGCTACGGTCTGCAGCGTCATGTCGATCTCCTCAGTCGAGCAGGGGCTAACTAGCGGGCGAACCCTCCCGATCCGCGAGGGCCGACGTTGGTGAAGCCGATCGCCGGATTGTTCAGCGCGTCCATCGAATTCTGAAAGGCGGGATTGTAGGTCTGTTTCACCTTTGGCTTGGCCGCGCCGTTCGCGTCGGCCACCTGAGTGGCGGGGGCCGTGGCGCAGGCGGCCAGGGCAAGGGTCATCGCCAGAACAGAGGCGGCGCCGACGATCTTCTCTTTATGCATCGCAGTCCTCCAGGGGACGTCGGTCCACGCCTGTGCGTGAGCCTAAATTCCTCCATAGATTCAGCCTTCGCCCGACTTCCGTCAAGCGAGTTCCATAACGTCGTTCTTTGGATGGCGCTGTGTTGTCGGCGGCGTTGGGAATCCTAAACGAAGTGCGTTCGCACCTTCGAGGCGTCGATGTCCGCCAGCCTGGCGCAGCCGGCGGCGGCGGCGGTCTGCACCAGCTCCTGCTGCAGGATCTCGAACATCCGCTGCGCCCCCGCCGCGCCGAAGGCCGCCAGGCCCCAGCGTGACGTGCGGCCCAGCGAGACCCCGTCGGCCCCCAGGGCCAGGGCCTTGAAGATGTCGGCCCCGCGGCGGACGCCGCTGTCGAACAGCACCGTGGTGCGGCCGCCCACGGCCTCGACGATCTCCGGCAGCACCTCCAGCGACGAAGGGCCGTAGTCCATCGATCGCCCGCCGTGGTTGGACACCATGATCGCGTCGGCGCCGTGTTCCACCGCCAGCCGGGCGTCCTCCGCCGTCAGGATGCCCTTGAGGATCAGCGGGCCTTTGACCAGCTTCCGCACGCTGTCGATGTAGGCCCAGGTGTACCAGAGCCGGCCGCCGCTGATCCGGTAGCGGGCCGATCCCGTGGCCGTGGCCGAAGCGGCGTTGATGCGAGGCGTCCGCACCCGCCCGCCGAAGTTCAGGTCCTGCTGCGTGCGCTCATAGTAGGATGACTGCTGGTCGATGGTGATGACGATGCCGGTGCAGCCGGCGTTCTGGTAATTGCCCACCAGCCGCTCGGTGCCGGCGGGATTCTCCACCGGATAGAGCTGCGCCCACAAGACGCCGCCCGGCGCGGCCGTCGCCACCTGCTCCACCGGGGTCGAGGTGTTGACGCTGAGGATCATCGTCTGCCCGGCCGCGGTCGCCGCCTGGAACATGCCCTTCTCGCCGTCTGGGTGCAGCGGCGTCTGGGCCGCCGTCGGCCCGACAAGGATCGGGAATTTCATCTTCACCCCGAGGAGCTCGGACGAGAGGTCGACCTGCGCGGGCTGAACCGCCGTCCTGGGCGCCAGGATGTCCACCCAGTCAAAAGCCTGCCGGTTGCGCCGCAGGGTGAACTCGGACCCGTCGCCGTGGGCCGTGTAGTCATAGATCGCCTGCGGCACATTGCCGAAGAACACCGGCTCGAAGTCGAAGGCCGTCTGCATCTCGGCCAGGGTCAGCACCCGCCGATGCTCGCCCAGGGGGCGCGGGTCGCCCTGCGCCAGGGCCGACGTCGCCGCGACGGCGGGCGAGGCCGCCATCAGCTGGGCCATGCGGACCATGGCCGCGCGACGCGCCGGATTGGTCAGCCAGTTACGCTCGGCGTCAGACATTCTTGCTCACCATGGAAAGAGGCGCGTGCACCCGCACCAGGGCCGGCTGGATCGCCTCCGGCGTCGGGCAGCCGCACATGCTCATGTAGCGCGCCAGTTCGGTCTGCAGCATCTCGACCACGCCCTGCACGCCCTCGGCGCCATAGGCTCCGAGGCCCCACATCGCCGGCCGGCCGACCAGCACGCCCTTGGCCCCGAAGGCCATCGCCTTGAGGATGTCGGTGCCGCGCCGGAAGCTGCCGTCGGCCAGCACCGTCGTCTGGCCGCCCACGGCCTCGGCCACCGGCGCGATCAGCAGCAGCGGACCCGGCGTCGCCGCCGCGCCGCCGCTCCTGTAGGTCGAGACGACCACGCCCTTGGCGCCACGCGCCACGGCTTCCTTCGCCTCCTCCGGCCGTGTCACGCCCTTGACGATCACCGGCAGGGCGGTGGACTTGGTCACGGCCTCGACGCCCGCCCAGTCGATGCGCGCGCCGCCGTTCACCGTCACGAACACCGCCTTGATCCGGGCCGCGCCGGCCTCGGCGAGCTGGTCCTTCAGCTTCGGGCTCCTGGCGTCGACCTGCAGATAGAGCGGCGCCGTCGCGGCCTGGGCGATCGTCGCCAGGGGCACGCTGGGGGCGCTGCTCACCACCATCGCCGCCTTCGCCGCCGAGGCGCCGCGCGCGGTGGCGACTTCCCCGTCGGCGTGGAACCGCTTCTGGTCGGCGATGGGGCCGATGATGATCGGGGCGAAGTGATCGTCGCCGAACAGGGCGCTCGTCAGGTCCAGATCACGGGTCGGAATGTTCATCCGCGGGCGCAGGGTGATGCGGTCGGTAATGGTCCGGTCACCGCCGACCAGGGGCGCGATCCTCGCCGCGCCCAGGATCAGCCGCGCCTGGGCCTCGTACTCGAGCACGTTCACCAGATCGGCGCGCGGGACCAGGGCCGGCTGCGGCGTCGGCAGCCGTAGCGGCGTGCCGGCGGCGGCTTGCGCCCGGGCGGCCGGCCCAGCCATCGCCGCCCCGACCATCCCGGCCGATACGCTCGCTCCCATCACCCCCAGCGCGCTGCGGCGCGACGGCAAGCCTCCCGGAGACCCGGCCATTCCGGGCGCACCCGTCCCCTCGTCCGGCATCGTTATCCCCCCTGTTATCGTTTGCACCACCCTCGCAGCATATTCGCGCCCGGACCAGAGGGGCGGTGCGTCTCCACGCATTACACGGGCGCGGCGTCGAACACCCATTGCAACAAAGTTGCGATAAAGCGTCGCAATTGCGATTGCATATGCTTTTGCGAACCATTATCAGTCTCGCCGTTTCGGACGGCCAACGACGCCTTTGAGGGAAGGCGGGTCGCTGCGGGGCGTTCACAAAGGGGATATGATAATGACTCACATTCGCAGTCGTAAGCACGTTGTCGCCGCTCTCGCGCCGCTGGGGGCCGCCTCGCTGATGGCCCTGGCCGCCGCGCCGGCCTTCGCCGCCGATGACGATCAACAGACCAACCTGGTCACCAGCGTCGATGTCACGGCCAAGGCCCACTACCGGAACGAAACCGAGAACCTGAAGGCGACCACCTCCATCCTCGACACGCCGCAGACCCGCCAGATCATCGGCTCGGAGCTGATGCAGGAGCGCGGCGCCACCACCCTCACCGAAGCGCTGCAGAACTCCCCGGGCGTCGGCACCTTCTTCCTCGGCGAGAACGGCAACACCAACACCGGCGACGCCATCTACATGCGCGGTTCGGACATCTCCGGCAGCATCCTGATCGATGGCGTGCGTAACGTCGGCTCGATCTTCCGCGACGTGTTCAACATCGAGCAGGTCGAGGTGCTGAAGGGCGGCGCGGGCGCCGAGATCGGCCGGGGCGCGGCCACCGGCGCGATCAACATGTTCACCAAGCATGCGTCGCTGAGCGACTTCAAGACCGGCTCGGTGTCCTTCGGTTCGGGCGACTTCAAGCGCGCCACCGCCGACGTGAACTTCGCGCTCAACGCCTCCACCGCCGCGCGGGTCAACTTCGTCGTGCAGGACGCCGGCGTGGCCGGCCGCGACCACATCGCCAACGACCGCTGGGGCATCGCCCCGACCATCGCCTTCGGTCTCGACAAGTCGACCCGCGTCTTCCTCGACTACATGTACATCAAGCAGGACAACGTGCCGGACGGCGGCGTCCTGACCTTCGGCCTGCCGGGCTACTCCAGCCCCGACCCTCTCAACCGCCCGTTCATCAGCGCCGCGCCGCGCGTGAACTCCGAGAATTTCTACGGCACCAACGACGACCACGACGACGTCAAGGTCAACACCGCGGCCGTCGTGCTCGAGCACGATCTCACGGACGACATCACCATCCGCAACCTGACCCGCTGGTCGGCCACCGATCAGGACTATCAGCTCTCCGCCTTCATGGCCGGCACGAGCCAGTTGGTGACGCCCAGCGCCACCGACCTGTCGACCTGGACCGTTCCTCGCTTGGTCACCAACAAGAGCGTGGTCAACGACGCGCTCTACAACGGCACCATCCTGCGCGCGAAGGTGGCCACCGGCCCGCTGAAGCACACCATCGCCGCCGGCGTCGAACTGATCCGCGAGCGCCAGAAGAACCGCGCCTATGTGGGCACGGGCGCCTACACCCCCGCGAACGTCTACAATCCTTCACGTGACGCCACCGGCTACACTCGCGCCTTCAGCGGCGCCTACACCGAAGGCGTCACCGAAACCAAGGCGGTCTACTTCAACGACAACGTCGAACTGACCCCGCAGTTGTTCCTGAACGGCGGCGTGCGCCTCGACAGCTACCGCACCACCTACGACTCGGTCGCGGCCACCACCTTCGTGAAGACCAGCTTCGAGGCCAGCGACGACCTCGTCAGCGGCAACATCGGCCTGGTCTACAAGCCGGTGGAACAGGGCAGCCTCTACGTCTCCTACGCCAACACCAAGCAGCCCCCGGGCGGCGCCAACTTCTCGCTGTCGGCCGGCACGGCGACCAACGCCAACAATCCGAACGTCGAGCCGCAGACCGCTGAAAACACCGAAGTCGGCGTGAAGTGGAACATTTTCCACGACCGCCTGATGGTCACCGGCGCGGTCTTCAAGACCGAGTACTCGGACCAGATCATCCAGGACACCGACGGAACCTTCTACCGGGCCGGCGCCAAGCAGGTCAGCGGCGTCGAACTCTCCGCCGTCGGCCAGATCACGCCGCGCTGGTCGGTCAACGCCGGCTTCGCGACCCAGGACACCAAGGTCTCCAGCCCGACCGGCAGCTTCGGCACCGCCGACGGCTCGGCCGTCCTGACCTACAGCCCGGACAAGTCGCTCAGCCTGTGGACCACCTATCGCTTCCCGGTGGGCCTGACGATCGGCGGCGGCGCCCGCTACAGCGGCGACATGAAGCGCGGCTCCGACGGCGCGGTCGGCACCCCGAAGTTCGTCGAAGGCTACTGGGTGTGGGACGCCATGGCGGCCTATCGCCTGCGCCCCAACGTCGAGCTGCAGCTCAACATCTACAACCTGGCCGACGACAACTACATCCCGACCATCAACAAGAGCGGCTACCGCTACACGCCGGCGATCCCTCGCTCCGCGCGTCTGGCGCTCAACGTCTCCTTCTGATCTGAATCAAGGCGCGGGCTCACTCCCGCGCCTTTTTTCCTGAGACGAGCGGACGACGAGACCGGCCATGATGCTTCACATTCCAGGCGTGCTCTCGCGCGGCGACGCCGAGCGGCTGCGCCAGGCGGTCGACGCCACCGAATGGGTTGACGGCCGGCAGACGGTGGGCGCGCAGGGCGCCCGCGTGAAGCAGAACCGGCAACTGCCGGAAAACGACCCCAATACCCGGGCGCTGGGGCAGGGGGTGCTCGAGGCGGTTCGCCGCTCGCCCCTGTTCATGGCCGCGGCCCTGCCGCTGCGCTTCTCCGACCCCTTGTTCAATCGCTATGAGTCCGGCGAGACCTACGGCCTCCATGTCGACGGCTCCGTGCGCCAGGCGTCTTCCGGCGCCGTGCGGACCGACCTGTCCTGCACCCTGTTCCTGGCCGATCCCGAAACCTACGACGGCGGCGAGCTGGAGGTGGTCGACACCTACGGCGTTCACGAGGTGAAGCTGCCGGCCGGCGACGCCATCCTCTATCCCTCGACCAGCCTGCATCGCGTCACGCCGGTCACGCGCGGCGCCCGCGTCGCCTCGTTCTTCTGGCTGCAGAGCCTGGTCCGCGACGACGGCGCCCGCTCGCTGCTGTTCGACATGGACAAGTCGATCCAGTCCCTGCGGGCGAAGCACGGCGACAGCGAAGAGGCCGTCGCCCTGACCGGCGTCTACCACAACCTGCTGCGCCGCTGGGCGGAGACCTGACACTTGGAACCCCTCGCCCTCGAAGGGAGAGGGGCAGGGGTGAGGGTGTTTTCGCTGTGTTTCAGAGCTTGGCGCCACTCGGCGCCGCCTGTTGGGCCCAATCGACGAGGCTCTGCCTACACCCCCATCCCCGGCCCTTCCCCCTTCGAGGGGGAAGGGAGCGATTGCCCTTAACCCTTCAGCGTCGCCCCGCCGTCGACGTACAGGTCCGCCATGGTGATGTGCCCCGCGCGGTCGGAGAGCAGGAACACCACCGCGTCGGCGATGTCCTCCGGCGTCGCCAGCTTGCCCAGCGGAATCCCCGCCTTGAAGGCTTCCGGCAGGCCGGCGATCACCCGCGCCGCGCCGCTGTCGTCGGCCCACATGCCGGTCTGCATCGGCGTCAGGGTCGAGCCGGGCGCGACGACGTTGCAGCGCACGCCCTGCGGCGCCAGCTCCAGGCCGAGGCACTTGGCGAACATGGTCGCGGCCGCCTTCGAGGCCGCATAGGCGGCCATGGCGTGACGCGGCACGCCGGCGGCGTTCGAGGCGACCACCACGACGGCCCCGCGTCCGCGCGGCCCCATACGACGCGCCGCCGCCCGGCCCACATGGAAGGTCCCGTCGGCGTTGACCGCGAACACCCGCCGCCATTCGGCCTCGGAGGTGTCGGCCACCAGGGTGGTCGAGAGCACGCCGGCGACGCTGGCCACGAAATCGACCGGCCCATCCTCGGCCTCGATCCGGTCGAACAGCGCCTCCACCGCCGGTCCGTCGGCGACGTCCAGCGGCAGGGCCCGCACGCCTTCGCGCTTCAAGGCGCTCAAGGCGTCGGAGGCCAGGTCGGTGGCGACGACGCGGGCGCCCTCCTCGACCAGGGCGGCGACCACGGCGGCGCCGATGCCGCCGGCCGCGCCGGTCACCAGCGCCAGTTTCCCCTTCAGGCCCGTGGGCTTCATGCGACGGTCTCCTCGGCGGCTTCCATGCGATCTTCCAGCGCGGGCGCGATCATGCCCACGGCCGCCGGGCTGGTCAGTTGGGCGTGGAGGAAGGGAACCTCCAGAATATCGAGCCTCTGGGCGTAGGGCGCCCAAAGCTCGGGCGTGAGATGCGGCCGGGTCTTGTGGTCGAGACCGGCGCGCACATGCGTCGTCGCGCCGTCGAACGGCCGGTGATGATGGCCCCGGATCAGGCGGTTGGTGCCCATCACCGCCCGCACGACGCCTTCGATGGCCGCGTCGGGCAGCCCGCCCAGGGTGCTGTCGCCGGCGCGCAGGAAGCCGATGATCGTCTCGCGGCTGCGCAGCTCCGGATGGTCTTCCGGGTCGTAGCCGGCGATCGACAGCAGCGCCCGCAGGGCGTCGATCGGGTCGGGCTCCGGCTCGGCCCGCCAGCACTCGGCGGGATAGGAATCCAGCATCGCCATCAGCCCGACCTTGTGGCCGAGCTCGGTCAGCCGCACGGCCACGGCCTGGGCGATGATCCCGCCCACCGACCAGCCGGCCAGGTGGTAGGGTCCATGCGGCTGGGCCGCGAGAATGCGGTCGGCGTAGAGGCGCGCCAGGGCGTCGATGCTGTCCGGCTCGGCGGCGCCGGGATCGAGGATCGGCGACTGCAGGCCATAGACGCGGCGACGGCGCGAGACGCCGCGCGCCAGGGTGCGATAGCCCCAGGCGATGCCGCCGGCTGGGTGGATCAGGAACAGGGCGGGCTTGCCCCCGTCGCCGTCGGCCAGGGTGATGATCGGGCCGAGGCCGTTGTCGAAGTCCAGCTGCTCGCCGTCAAGCAGGGCGGCCAGCTCGGCGACGCGCGGCTTGTCGAACAGGGCGCCCAGGCCCGGATCGCGTCCGAACCGCTCGCGGATCGCCAGCATCAGGTTCACGGCCAGCAGGGAGTCGCCGCCCAGGGCGAAGAAGTCGTCGTCCGCGCCAACGGCCTGCGTCAGCCCCAGGGTGCTCGCATAGAGCTCGGCCACGGCGATCTCGCTGGCGGTCTCGGCGGGGCGGCCCTCGGCGATCTCCAGGGCCGGCGCCGGCAGGGCGCGGCGGTCGAGCTTGCCGTTGGCGGTCACCGGCAGGGCGTCCAGCGTCACCACCGCCGATGGGATCATGTAGTCCGGCAGGCGCGCGGCCAGCCGCGCCCGCAGAGCCGCCGGCTCGAAGCCGTCGTCCGGCACGATGTAGGCGACCAGCCGCTTGTCGCCCGGCCGGTCTTCGCGGACCAGCACCACGACTTCCCGCGCGAGGCCGCTGGCGGCGATGGCCGCCTCGATCTCGCCCAGCTCGATGCGCAGGCCGCGAATCTTCACCTGATGGTCGCTGCGGCCGAGGAACACCACCGCGCCGTCCGCGCGCCGTCGCGCCACGTCGCCGGTGCGATAGAGCCGCTCACCGGGATTGCGCGGGTCGGGGATGAAGCGGTCGGCGGTCAGGTCCGGTCGGCCGAGATAGCCGCGCGCCAGTTGCCGTCCGCCCAGGTGCAGATGGCCGGTCATGCCGGGCGCCACCGGCCGCAGACGCTCGTCCAGCACCAGCAGGTTGGTGTTCCAGACCGGCCAGCCGATCGGCACCGGCTGCGAGGCGTCGTCCGCCGAGGCCTCCCACCAGCTCACGTCGACGGCGGCCTCGGTCGGGCCGTAGAGGTTGTGCAACTCGCCGCGCACGGTGCGGTGGAAGCGGTCGCGCAGCTCGGCGGTCAACTCCTCGCCGCTGCAATAGACGCGCGCGATCGCCAGGCCCCGCGCCGCCGGGTCGGCCAGGAAGGCGCTCAGCATCGAGGGCACGAAGTGCACGTCGGTGATCGCGTGATCGCGGATCAGCTTGCCCAGGGCGGCCGGATCGCGGTGCGCGCCGGGTGGGGCCACGATCAGCTCGCCGCCGGAGATCAGGGCGAGGAAGAACTCCCATACCGAGACGTCGAAGGTCGCCGGGGTCTTCTGCAGGATCTTGGTGTGCGGCCCGCAGCCGTACTGCGCCTGCATCCACAGCAGGCGATTGACGATGGCCCGATGCTCGACCAGCACGCCCTTCGGCTCGCCCGTCGAACCCGAGGTGTAGATCACATAGGCCGCGTTCTCCGGCGCCGGGGCGGTGAGGGCGCCGCTCGCCTCCACCGACCAATCCGCCGGTCGCAGCAGCTTGTCGCCGAACGCGCCGCCGACATCCTCGTTCGCCAGAACCACCGCCGGCTTCGACGCCTGCGCGAGGTAGGCGATCCGCTCGGGCGGATGCTCCAGGTCGAGCGGCAGGTAGCCGCCGCCGGTCCGCAGAACGCCGACCAGCGCGACCACCAGCTCCAGCGAGCGCGGCAGGGCCACGGCGACCAGGGCCTCGGGGCCGACGCCGCGCGCGGTCAACTGGGCCGCCAGAGCCGCCGTCCGCCGGTCGAGCTCGGCGTAGGTCAGGGTCTCGCCGCCGAAGGTCAGGGCCGGGGCGTCCGGCCGGGCCGAGAACGCCCGCTCAAGCAGCGCGGTCAGGGTGGTGTCCGGCACGTCGTGCGTCGTGGCGTTGAAGGCATGCAGCTCACGCTCCGCCTCGTCGGCCGTCGCGATCGGAACGTCGGCCAGGGTCTCGGCCCGCAGGGCGGCGGCGATGAAGGCGGCCAGGCGGGCGCCGTGGGCCGCCGTCTCCTCCGCCGAATAGAGGTCCGGGTTGGCGTCGACCTCCAGGGTCAGGTGCGGATTGGCGTCGCCGCGGAACGTCAGGCTGATGTCGTCCACCGGCCCCGTGCCCAGCACATGCACCTTAACGTCGAGTCCGTTGAAACGTGGCGGCTGGTCGAACGGCAGCACATTGATCAGCGGGCCATGGAGCCGCCGCGCGCCGCCGATCAGGCCGAGGTCGCGCCGCAGCTGCTCGCTGCGATAGCGGCCATGCCGGCGGGCCTTCATCAGGCTGCGCGCCGTGGCGATGAAGGCTTCGTCCAGCGGCGCCGTCTCGTCGGCCGCGAAGCGCAGCGGCGGCACGTTCATCACCATGGCGGGCGTGCGGGCCGAGGCGCTGCCCAGGCGGCCCATGTGCGGCACGCCGACGATGGCCTCCTCCGCCCCGGCGAACCGGCGGATGTAGGCGGCGGTCAGGGTGGTGACGATGTCGGGCCAGGCCAGGCGACCGGCCTCCGCGCGGGCGCGCAGGGCGGTGGTCACCTCTTCCGACAAACTCCGCTCGGACCGGTGGAAACGGTGCGCCGTCACGGCCCGCCCCGAAGCAAGGCTGACCACGTCCGGCGCCTCGGCCATCGTCTCGCGCCAATAGGCGGCGTCGGTCGCCCGCTTGTCGCTGTCCCGATAGGCGGCGTCTTCGTCCCACACCCGCGATAGCGGATTGAAGGCCGGGCCGGCGGCGGCCCCGCCCTGGGCGGCGTTGTAGAGTTCGGCGACGCGGTCGGCGAACAGCACCATGCCGAAGCCGTCGGTGGTCAGGTGGTGGGCGCGCAGGTACCAGATCCACCGCTCCCGCCCGAGCTTGAACAGGCGATTGGCGGCCGGCGCGTCGCGGGAAAGATCGAGCGGCGTCTCGTGATCCATGCGGATCGCGCCCATGGCCGCGCCCTCGGGATCGGGCTGGTCGCTCAGATCGGCCACCCACAGCAGGGGCTGCAGTTTGGGGGCGACGGTCTGAACCACATCGCCGCCACGCGTCTCGAAACGCAGCGACAGGCTCTCGGCCTCGGCGGCCGCCTGGTCGACGGCGGCCTGGAAGGCGGCGACGTTCAGCGCGCCCCGAATATCGAGGTAGTGGGCGGTGTTGAAGATCGGATTGGTCGGGTCGAGCGCCTGGGCGAACCACAGGCCCGACTGCGCCTCGGCCAGCGGATGTTCCACCGGGCCGACCGACAGGTCTCCGTCAGCCACGGGCCGCGCGCTCGGCGGCGATGCGCACCTGCACCACGCCCCACCAGCCGGCCAGGGTGGTGTGCTCGGCCAGATCGGAGAACGCTAGCGGCACGGCCTCGCTCCACAGCAGCGACAGGTTCAGCGCCCGCAGGCTGTCGACCCCAAGGTCGATCAGGTTGTCGTCGTCGCGGATGTCGTCCGGGCTCTCGTGCAGCACGGCGGCGACGTCGGCGCGCATGCGCTCCAGGGTCAGGTCGTCGAGGGTCAGGCTCATTTCAGCGCCTCCAGGGTCTGGCGGGTGCTCTGCACCACGGCGCAGACGGCGGCGGCCCAGGCGATGGCCGCCATGTGCTTGTCGCGCGAGAAGTCGCCCAGGGCGTCGGCGACGAAGAAGGGCTCGATATCCCGCTGGAACGCCTCGCCCGCCGTCAGCTGGCAGCCGATGTGGGCGTAGACGCCGCAGACGATTAGCTGGTCGCGCCCGCGCGCCCGCATCAGGGTCTCAAGGTTGCTGCGCTGGAAAGCGCTGTAGCGGTGCTTGGTCAGCACGAAGTCGCCCTCGGCCGGCGCGACGTCCGGCAGGATGTCCTGATGCTCCGGCGCCCGGCTCATGCCGGGGCCCCACAGGTCGGCCTGCAGGCCGCGGTCACGGCGATCCTGATCGCCCTTCTGGGCCGTGTAGAATACCGGAACCCCGGCGGCGCGCGCCGCGGCCGCCAGGGCGGCGATATTGGCGATCAGCGCCGGGACCGGCTCGGCGGCTTGGTCGTAGGGGCGCAGGAAATAGCGCTGCATGTCGTGCACCAGCAGCGCCGCGCGCTCCGGCCGCAGCGTCCAGCTCGCCCGCGACGGCGGGATTTCGGCCTCGGTCGGCTGGGTGTAGGCGGGAACGGTCGGCAGACCTTTGGCGGCGGTCATGCGCGCGTCTCCTCCTTGGCGATCAACTGCTTGCGCAGCTCGGCCCGCAGCGTCTTGCGGTCGATCTTGCCGACGGCGGTCACCGCGAACTCCGGCGTGAAGACGATCTGATCGGGAACCTTGAACTCGGCGATGTTGCGCTTGCGCATCCAGGCCTTCAGCTCCACCGCGCGCGGCGCCTCGCCGTTGGCGATCACGAAGGCGACGATCCGTTCGCCGAGATAGGGATCGGGCGCCGAGACCACGGCGGCGTCGAACACCGCTGGGTGGGCCATCAGGTGGTCTTCCACCTCCTCGGCCGAAATCTTCTCACCGGCGCGGTTGATGTGATCGGTCGAGCGTCCCATCACCACCAGATGCCCGCTGGGCCGCCGCAGCACCACGTCGCCGGTGCGATAGAAGCCGTCGTCGGTGAAGCTGCGGGCGTTGGCCGCCGGGGCGTTGTGATAGGCGCGGATGGTGTAGGGGCCGCGGGTCAGGAGGTCGCCGGTCTCGCCCTCGGCGACAGGCCGCCCGTCCTCGCCGAGGATCAGCACCTCGTCGTCCTCGCTGATCGGCCGGCCCTGCGTCTCGCAGACGATGTCGTCCGGGTCGTCCAGCCGCGTGTAGTTGACCAGGCCCTCGGCCATGCCGAACACCTGCTGCAGCTGGCAGCCCAGGGTCTCGCGCACCCGCCGCGCCGACTCCGGCAGGAACTTCGCCCCGCCCACCTGCAGCACCTTCAGGCTGGAAAGGTCGTTCTTGGCGGTCGGCCCCGCCTGCATCCACAGCAGCGCCAGCGGCGGCACCAAGCCGACGATGGTCACCTTCTCCCGTTCGATCAGCGGGAAGCAGGCGTCGGGGCTGGGCGAGGGCGACAGCACCACCGTCGATCCGACGTAGAAGGCGCCGAGGAAGCCGGCCGAACTCATCGGGAAGTTATGCGCCGCCGGCAGGGCGATCAGGGTGACGCTGTCCGCCGTCAGGCCGCAGATCTCGGCGCTCGCCCGCACGCTGTAGAGGTAGTCGTCGTGGGTGCGCGGGATCAGCTTCGAAAGGCCCGTCGAGCCCCCGGAGATCTGCAGGAAGGCGACGTCCGACGGCGACGCGTCCTCCGCCGGCAGGTTCGCCGGATCGCCCGAAACCTCGGCGAACGCGGTGAACTCCTCGGCCTCGCCGATCACCACCACATGGGTCAGGTCCGGCGCCGCCGCCTTCACGTCACGGGCAAGGCCGCGATAGTCGAAGCCGTCGCGCCGATCGACGATGACATAGCCCTTGGCCTCCGCCGTCGTCGCGAAGTGGACGATCTCGGCCGAGCGGTGCGCGGGCAGGGCGTAGACCGGGATCAGCCGGGCGCGGAACAGGCCGAAGATGGTCGCCATGAATTCGGCGATGTTGGGCAGCTGCACGATCACCCGGTCGCTCGGCCGCAGCCCCAGGGCCAGGAAGCCGGCGGCGAGGCGCTCGGCGCGCTCCAGCAGCTCGGCGTAGGTCCAGCGGTGGTCGCCGCCGACCACGGCCAGGGCGTCCGGCCGCTCGGCCGCGCGGGCGCGCAGCACGTCGGAGAAGGTCTCCCCGCGCCAATAGCCCTTGCGTCGGTAAAGCTCCGCCAGCTCGGCGGGCCACGTCTGGTTCAGCGGCAGCATCAGGCGCCGTGATCGAGCGGCCGGCCGGCTTCGTCAATCCCGAAGGCGCGCAGCATGGCCTGGAACTTGGCGGAGGTCTCGGCGGCCTCGCCCTCCGGCGTCGAGCCCTCGACCACCCCGGCCCCGGCGTAGAGCCGCGCCTCGGCGCCCGCCACCTCGGCGCAGCGCAGTGACACGTACCAGACCCCGTCGCCGGCCATGTCGGTCCAGCCGACGGCCCCGGCGTAGAAGCCGCGCTCATAGCCTTCAAGGCGATGGATCAGATCGGTGGCCGCGTCGCGCGGCGAGCCGGCGACCGCCGGGGTCGGGTGCAGGGCGGCGGCCAGTTCGGCGGCCGAGACCTCGTCCGGCCGCTTCAGCTTGCCCTCGATGTGGGTGCCGAGGTGCCACATGGTCTGGGTGGCCGTCAGTTCGGGCTGCGACGGGGCGTTCAGGTCGCGACAGTGCGGCGCCAGGATGTCGAGGATCGCCTCGACCACAAGGGCGTGTTCGCGGTGGTCCTTGTCGGAATGATCCAGGCTGTCGGCGGCGGCCTGGTCGGCGGCGGCGTCGGCGCTGCGACGGGCCGAGCCGGCCAGCGGATGCGAGCGCACGCTTGCGCCTTTCTTGGCGATCAGCAACTCGGGCGAGGCGCCCACCAGGCGGCCCTGGCCGATGGGCGTGCCGAACCGCACCGCGCCGGGATCCCCGGCCAGCCGCGCCGCCAAAGCCGCCACATCGATCGGCGCGTCGCTCCGCAGGCGCAGGCTGCGCGACAGCACCACCTTGGTCAGGTCGTCGGCGCCCGACGCCAGCACGCTCAGCGCCTCGGCCACGGCCGCCTGATAGCCCTCGACGGTCGGCTCCGGCGTCACGCGCCAGCGCCTGCCGGGCGGCGGCGGATAGGCGGGGGCGGTCGGCGCGTCCACCACCCGGGCGGGCTGGAACAGGAAGTCGTCGGCCGTACGGTCGAAGGGCAGGGCGCCGACCAGCAAGGCAGGCCCGCCAATGATCCGTTCGTGCTGGCCGCCGCGCAGATCGTCGAAGAAGGCCCGCACCCGCGCGCCCAGGGTCTCGGACCCGCCCGGCGTCAGCCGCCGGCTCAGGCCGTCGGTGAACACCCGCGCCTCGCGGGCGGCCAGCACGAACGACCAGTCGGCCGCGCGGGCGGTCTCGCTCTGCTCGGCGGAAACACTGTCTGCCAGGGGGCTCATCAGGTCCATGACGCAACTCTCGACACCGCGACCGATCCGCCCGGGCCCCGTCTTCTGTCAGATGGGGCTTGCGTAGTTGCGTATCAATCGCAACAAGGCTGTTACCGCGCTGAACCTTCGCGTAATCTGACGGCCACATTAAATCTCTAGACCGCTCGCATCCGGGCAGGGGAACGACGGCGGATGCGCCTGCTGATCATCGACGACGAGGCGCGCACCCTCTCCTTCATCGCCCGCGGGTTCCGCGAGCAGGGGCATACCGCCGACGAGGCGGAGAACGGCCCGCGCGGCCTCGAGCTCGCCCTCGGCGGCGACTACGACGCCCTGGTGATCGATCGCATGCTGCCCGGCCTCTCCGGCATCGAGCTGATCGGCGCCCTGCGCGGCGAGGGCGTCGCCACCCCCATCCTCATGCTGTCGGCCGTGGCCGGCGTCGACGACCGCGTCGAAGGCCTGCAGGCCGGCGCCGACGACTATCTGGTCAAGCCCTTCGCCTTCAGCGAACTGGCGGCGCGGGTCCAGGCGCTGGCCCGCCGTCCGCCGCTGGCCGCCCAGCCCAAGGTCCACCTCGTCGGCGACCTGGAGGTGGATGTCGCCGCTCACCGCGCCGCCCGCGCCGGCCGCCTGCTCGACCTCACGCCCCACGAGTTCAAACTCCTGGCCTTCCTCGCCGCCAATGCCGGCCAGGCCGTCACCCGCACCATGCTGCTGGAGACCCTGTGGGGTTTCCACTTCGATCCCCGGGCCAACATCATCGACGCCCACATCAGCCGCCTGCGCGCCAAGGTCGACCGCGGCTTCGACGCCGAGCTGATCCATACGGTGCGCGGGGTGGGCTATGTCCTCCAAGCCCCCCAGTAGAAAACGCCGCCCCACGGTCTGGTCGACGGCCAGCCTGCGCCTGGCGCTCGGCATCGCCCTGATCTTCGCGGTCGGCGGGGCGATCCTGCTGGCCGGTCTCGACTACGGCCTCCTGCGCATGGGGGAAGCCGAAACGCGGGAAGACCTCAACCACCAGATGTCGATCATGCACGCCGACGCCGAGCGTCTCGGCGGCGACGCCCTTGTGGCGCGGCTCAACGGGGAACCCCGCAACCGGGACGCCCGTCGCTATCTGCTGCTGGTGGTCACCCCCAAGGGCGCGACCTTCACCAACGGCCTCACCGTGGCCGCGGTGCACGGCGACGGCTTCCAGGTGAATCTGCCGACCCACGGTCGCGCCACCCGCTGGCCCGACCAGCGGCCCAACATGCTGGTGCTCAGCCGCCACTCCAGCGACGGCACGCTGCTGGCCATCGGCCGCGACATCCAGCACCTCGACGAGCTGCATCGCGGCGTCAGCACCTTCACCCTGTGGATGGGTCTGGCGATCATCGCCCTGGCCCTCGCCGCCGGCCTCGGCGCCGGCCTGCTGCTGCTGCGTCGTTTGGAAGGCGTGAACACCGCCATCGACCGCATCATCGCCGGCCGTTCCGGCGAGCGTCTGCCGGCCATCGGCTTCGGCCGCGAGTTCGACGATCTCGCCGGCAATCTCAATGTCATGCTCGACCGGCAGGAGGCGGCGATGTCGGCCCTGAAGTCGGTGTCCGAGGCCGTCGCCCACGACTTGCGCACCCCGCTTGCCCGCCTGCGCAACCGCCTGGAGGAGGCGCGCGCCCACGACGAAGACCCCGCCGAGCGCCAGGCCGCCATCGAGGCCGGCCTGCAGGAGATCGACCAGCTCAGCAGCCTCTTCGAGTCGCTGCTGGCCCTGGCCCGCATGGAAGGCCGCGCCGGCCAGGCCGACCGCAAGCCGTTCGACGCGGCGCAACTGGCGACCACGGCGGCGGAGATTTATCGCCCGGTGATCGAGGAGGCGGGCGGCCGTCTCACCGTCGCCGCCCAGGGCGCTCTTCCGGCCCAGGGCGACGCCGCCCTGCTGCAGCAGGCCGTGGCCAACCTGATCGAGAACGCCGTCGCCCACGGCGGGGCGGAGCCCGACATCACCGTCGGCGCCGAAAGCCGCGACGGGGCGCTGGTCTTGTTCGTCGCCGATCGTGGTCCCGGCGTGCCGCCCGCCGAGCGCGCCAATGTCCTGCGCCGCTTCTACCGCATGGATCGCAGCCGCTCGCAGCCGGGCTCGGGCCTCGGCCTCACCATGTGCGCCGCGGCCGCCCGCGCCCATGGCGGCGAGATCGCCCTGGTCGATAACGCGCCCGGCCTGCGCGTCGAACTGATCCTGCCCGCCGATTGAACTTGTCGGCCGGGCTGTCCTCCTGTTGAGAAACGGGCATGACCACGCTCACCCTCGATCCGACCGTCGCCGAGTTCGTTCCGGCCATGACCGCCTGGCGGCGCGACTTCCACGCCCACCCGGAACTCTCCGGCGAGGAGTCCCGCACCGGCGGCGTCGTGCTCGATATCCTGCGCGGCCTGGGCCTGAAGGCCGAGGGCGGCGTCGGCGGTGCGGGGGTGGTGGCGGTGGTCGAGGGCGCCGCGCCCGGTCGCACCATCGGCCTGCGCGGCGACATGGACGCCCTGCCGCTGCCGGACGAGAGCGGCGCGCCCTACGCCTCGACGACCCACAACGTCTCCCACGCCTGCGGCCACGACGGCCACACCGCCAGCCTGCTGGGTGTCGCCCGTTGGCTCGCCGCCAATCCGCCGGCCCAGGGCCGCGTGGTGCTGATCTTCCAGCCGGCGGAGGAGAACGGCCTCGGCGCCGAGGCGATGATCCGCGACGGCCTGTTCGAGCGCTGGCCCTGCGATGAGGTCTACGCCTACCACAACATGCCCCTGCTGCCGTTCGGCGAGGCCGGCGTGCGCCCGGGCCCGACCCTCAACGGCTACCGGATCTGGGATATCGAGGTGCAGGGCGTCGGCGGGCACGGGGCCGCGCCGCACCGGGCCGTCGATCCGCTGCAGGCCGCCGCCCGTATCGCCTCCGACCTCGCCTCGATCGTCGGCCGTCACATCGACCCGATGGAGCCGGCCCTGCTCACCGTCACCAAGCTGCAGGCGGGCTCGAACCACAACGTCATCCCGCAGTCGGCCAGTCTGGCCGGCACCCTGCGCTCCACCTCGCCGGAGGTGATCGACGAGCTGTGGCGGTGTCTGGAGAAGGTCTGCGAAGGCGTCGCCCTGACCACCGGCTGCACGGTCACGCCGCGCGTCGCCGCCGGCGTGCCGCCCTGCGTCAACGCCCCGGAACAGGCCGAGGTCGCCGCCCAGGCCTGCGAGGCGGTGCTCGGCGCGGGCAAGGTCCGCCGCGACCTCAAGCCCTACCCGTTCACCGACGACTTCGCCTACATGCTGCAGGCCGCGCCGGGGGCCTATCTCTTCCTCGGCCAGGGCGGCGAGATGGTCCATCGCCCGGCCTACGACTTCAACGACGACCTGCTCCCGGTGGCCGTCTCAGTCTTCCTGCAACTCCTCGAACGGCGTCTGGCCTGAAATCTTCCTGCGACAAACTCGCATTTTCATAGGGAAGAGGACGCGCTAGAGGTTGAAGTTGAAAATCATTCGCATTAATCGGTGGCGCATGAAGCGTTGCCGCGGGCTCTCGGGTACCGGCGGGCGCTGCGAAGGACAGAGATCGGCATGAGCCTCGTCGCCAAACTCGACCGCCGCGCGCTGCTCGGCGCCTTCGGCGGCCTCGCGGCCACGGGCGTCCTCGCCGGCTGCGAACGCAAGGCCGCGACCCCTGCTGTCGCCGCGCTCGTCGACCTGAAGAACCATCCGGTCAAGATGACGCCGGGCGGCAAGCTCAGCATCGACGACGGCCGCTACCTGATCGCCCTGGCCTTGATCCATCCGGATCCCGTCTCGACCCTGGCCGCCTGGTCGGGCGACGTGAACCGGATCAGCCCGGACACCTACAAGGCCTTCGTCGCCAAGTTCCCGGCCCTGGCGACCCTGCCCAAGACGCCGCCGTCGAACGAAGAGTTCAACGTCGAGGCGGTGCTCGGCGCTCGTCCGTCCACCGCCGTGGTCTCGCTGGGCTCCGGCCCGACCGACGCCCAGGTGGCGCAGCTGGAAGGGGCCGGCGTCGGCGTCGCCTTCATCGACTTCTTCTCGCACCCCTTCCAGAACCAGGCCGCCAGCCTCACCCTGCTCGGCCGTCTCGTCGGCCGCGAGGCCCAGGCCACCGCCTTCAACGCTTTCCGCAAGGCCAAGCTCGACGCCATCGCCTCGCGCGTCGCCAAGCTGACGCCGGAACAGCGCCCGACCGTGTTCCTGGAAGCCCACGCCGGCATGACGCCGGACTGCTGCAACTCCCCCGGCGCCGGCAACATCGGCGAGGCCATCGACTTCGTCGGCGGTCGCAACATCGGCGCCGACACCATCAAGCAGCCCTTCGGCAAGCTGAGCCTGGAATATGTGATTCAGCGCGATCCGGACATCTATATCGCCACCGGCGGCCCGCATCTGGCCAAGGCCGGCGGCTACGTCAGCGGTCCCGGCTTCACCGCCGAGCAGGCGCAGGCCGGCCTGCGCCGCGTCGCCTCCCGCCGGGGGATCGCAGAGCTAAAGGCCGTCCGTGAAGGCCGCGCCCACGGCCTGTCGCACCAGCTGATCAACTCGCCCATCGACGTGGTCGCGGTCGAGGTGCTCGCCAAGTGGATCCATCCCGACCTGTTCGCCGACCTCGATCCGAGGAAGACGCTCGACGACATCAACACCCAGTTCCTGGCGGTGCCTTACGCCGGCGACTACTGGGCCGATCTGCAGAAGGCCTGAAAGGAAGTCCTCCCATGACGCTGTTCCGTACCGCCGTGGCGGTCGCCGCCCTGCTGGCGGCCACCACCACCGTTGCTCTCGCCGCCCCGGCGGTCGACAAGCAGGTGAAGGTCGCCCCCGGCGGTCTCTACCAGCTGGTCTACAACCCGACCGACAAGTCGGTGTACGTCGCCGCCACCGGCCAGCGCGGCGCCAACAACGCCGCCGTCGTGAAGCTCGACGCCGCCACCCTGCAGCCGAAGGGCTCGATCGACGTTTCCGCCAACCCGGTCTACGGCCTCGGCATCAACACCAAGACCCAGACCCTCTACGGCACCGACACGCGCAGCGGCGCGGTCGTCGTCCTCGACGCCAAGGCCGGCAAGCAGATCGCCACCGTGAAGAGCCCGGACGGCAAGGCCGCTCACCTGCGCGAAGTCGTGGTCGATGAAGCCAGCAACAAGGTCTACGTCAGCATCGTCGGCGGCGGCGAACGCGGCCAGGCCGATCCGAACAGCAACGTCGTGTGGGTGATCGACGGCGCCAAGAACGCGCTCGAGAAGGTCATCACCGTCCCGACCACGCGCCAGACGGGCCTGGCGGTCGACTCGGCGAACAAGCGCATCTTCACCACCGGCATGGGCGCCAACGAAGTCATCGCCGTCAGCCTGACCGACGACAAGGTGATCGCCCGCTATCCGTCGGGCGGCGAAAGCCCGCTCAGCGTGGCGGTCGACAGCGCCGGCAAGCGCCTGTTCGTCACCAATTCGGGCAGCGGCGACCTGACGGTGCTCAACGCCGACACCGGCGCCCTGATCAAGAAGGTCCCGACCGGTGCCGGCGCGCTGGCCGTGGCCTTCAACCCGCGCTCGAACCTCGTCTACGTCACCAACCGTGGCGCCGGCACGGTGAGCGTGATCAACGGCACGGACTACGCCGTCTCCCAGCTCGACGCCGGCACCCTGCCGCAGTCGGTGGTGGTCGACGCCCAGAGCGGCCGCGCCTACGCCACCAACAAGGCCCGTGGCCTGCCACGCCGGCCGCCCGGCGAAGCGGCCCCCGCCGGTCCGCCCCCGGCTCCGCCGGAGGATCCGGAAGGCGACACCCTGACGGCGATTAATCCGTAAGTGAAATAAGGTCGACGCCGGGCTTCACAGCACGGCGTCGACGATTACCTGGATCAGGCCCCGCCCGCAGCGCTCGACGCGGGCCTCCACCTGATAGACCTCGGCCAGCAGGGCCGGGGTGATCGCCTCTTCCGGCGATCCTTCGGCGGCCAGCCGCCCCCTGTGCAGCACCAGCACCCGGTCCGAGATCCGCGCCGCCGCCTGCAGGTCGTGCAGCACCACCACCACCACCGCTCCATGCTCGCGCGCATAGCTGCGCGCCAGTTCCAGCACCGTCAGTTGGTGGCGCAGGTCGAGCGCGCTGGTCGGCTCGTCGAGCAGCAGCACGGCGGGCGCGCGGGCGATGGCCTGGGCCAGACCGACCAGCTGCTTCTGCCCGCCGGAAAGACGGTCGATCCGTTGCAGCGCCAGGTCGCCGGCCCCGACGCTTTCCAGCGCCGCCAGCGCTTCCGTCGCCACGGTCGAACGATGCGCCGGCTTGTCGGCCAGCGGCGCCGCCTCCAGGGCCGCGATCACCGTCTCCAGCGCGTTCAGCGCCACGCCCTGCGGCAGGCTCTGCGGCACGTAGGAGACGTAGCGCGAGCGGTCGCGCAGCGACATGCCGGCCAGGTTCAGGTCGCCGAGGCGCACCTCGCCGCGCGCGGGCAGAAGGCCGGCCAGCGCGCGCAGCAGCGTGCTCTTGCCGGCGCCGTTGGGACCCACCAGCGAGGTGACGGTCCCCGCCGCCAGCGACGGCAGGTCGATGGCGTCGATGATCCTGCGGTTCTCGTAGCCGGCCGTGACGCCGCGAATGTCCAGCGCCCGACCCCTCATCGCGACGACCCGCTGCGGAAGATCAGGAACAGGAACACCGGCACGCCGATCACGGCGGTGACGATGCCGACCGGCAGGGCCGAGCCCGGGGCGAAGGTCTTGGCCGCGACGGAGGCGAGCGACATCAGCAGCATGCCGCTGAGCACGCTGGCCGGCAGGAAGACCCGGTGATCCTCGCCCACCAGCATCCGCGCGATATGCGGCCCGACCAGCCCGATGAATCCGACCACGCCCACGAAGGCGACGGCGGCCGCCGAGAGCAGGCTGGCCCTCAACAGCGACCAGAAGCGCAGCCGCGCGGCGTCGACGCCGAAGCTCATCGCCCGGTCCTCGCCGAGCCGCAGGGCGGTCAGGCCCTTGGCCGCCAGCAGCGAGAAGGGGGTGGCGACCACCACCACGGCGGCCATCACCGCCGTCGCGCCCCAGGTGGCGCGCCCGAGCGAGCCCATCGTCCAGAACACCAGCTGCTGCAGGGCCTCGGCCGAGGAGGCGAACTGCACCAGGGCGGTCAGGGCGTTGAAGGCGAACACCAGGGCGATGCCGAACAGCACGATGCTCTGCACGCCGTCCCGCTGGGTGCGCGCCAGCAGCTGCAGCAGCAGCACCGAACCGAAGGCGAAGACGAAGGCGTTGGCCGTGGTCAACATGTGCTGCGAGACGCCGGGCAGGCCCAGGCCGAAGACGATGGCCAGCGAGGCCCCGAACGACGCCGCCGACGAGACCCCCAGGGTGAAGGGGCTGGCCAGGGGGTTGTTGAGCACGGTCTGCATCTCGGCGCCGGCCAGGGCCAGGGCGGCCCCGACCAGCATGGCCATCAGGGCGGCGGGAAAGCGGATCTGCCAGATGATGGCGTCTTCCGAGGCCGTCAGGCTGGAGCGGTCGAGCAGGCCCCGCAGCACGTGCAGGGGGCTCAGCGCCGCCGGCCCGGTGGCCAGGTCGAACAGCATCGCCACAATGCAGGCCAGAGCCAAAAGTACGAGAACAAGGCCGCGTCGGCCGACCGTGCGCCTGTGGGCCTCGAGCGTGGCTTGGGCGGATGGCGCGGGGTTCGAGTTGATCAAGACGCTGGCGCAGCTTAGTTGAGACCGGGTCGCAATATAGGCTTGCGACGGCTTTGCACAGGGAAGAGATGGCGTTGATGGGGGAAGGGGCGGTCTGGATGCCGAATGTCGCGCCGCGCGCCGGCGTCGCCCGACGGCTCATCGCCCCCGACGGTCATCCCTATGGCCTGACGATGGTTCGGCCGTCGGCCCCGCCTCCGCATGAAGGCTTTCCGCTGATCCTGGTGCTCGACGGCGCCTCGCACTTTCCCATCGTCGCCGGCGCCGTGAACGCCCTCGGCCGGCGCACCGCCAAGACCGGCGTGCCCCAGGCGGTGGTCGTCGGCCTCGCGCAGGACGGCGGCGCGGCGGTCGAGGACGCGCGCCGCGCCCACGATTTCACCGACGGTCCGCCCGAGCCGCCGCACACGGTCCCCCATCCGCACGGCGGGGCCGACGCCCTGCTGGCCTTCATCGCCGAGACCGTGCTGCCGACCGTCCAGGCCGCCGCCCCGGTGGACGCCGCGCGCACCGCCCTGTTCAGCCACTCGCTGGGCGCCCTCTTCGGGCTCCACATCATGACCCGCCGCCCCGACCTGTTCTCCGCCTGGGGTCTCGTCAGTCCGTCCCTGTGGTGGCGACCGGACCTCGCGCACCGCGCCGCCGACGCCGTGGCCGCCAACGGCTCCACCGTCCACCTGGCCTGGGGCGAGCGGGAAGGCGAGGGGGGTGATCCCCGCCGCATGGTCGCCAATTCGGCCGAAGCCTTTTCGATGTTCCAGGCGACCCTGGGCGCCCAGCGCGTCAGCGGGGGGATGCTGCCGGACGAGGACCACGGCTCGGCCCCGATCACCGCCTGCGCCGCCGTCCTCCGCAGCTTCGGCCGCGCCTGGGCTTAAGCCAGCGCCGCCTCGAAGCGGCGCAGCATGCGCTCGGTATCCGGCGTCACGCCGGTGAACAGCCGAAAGGCCTCGGCCGCCTGGATCACCGCCATCGCCCCGCCGTCGACCGTCGGGCAGCCGAGGGCGCGGGCGGCGCGCAGCAGCTCGGTCTGCAGCGGCACATAGACCACCTCGGCGACCCACAGGTCCGGCCGCAGCGCCGAGGCCGGCACGGCCATGCCGGGGTGCTGCACCATGCCCAAGGGCGTGGTGTTGACCAGCCCGTCCGCCGTCGCGAGCCGCGCCTCCAGGTCGTCGCCGACATGGATGCGGCCGGGAAAGTGCGGCGCGAGTCGCTCGACTAACTCGCGCGCCTTCGCCACGTCGCGGTCGAACACGCCAAGCGCTTCGGCCCCGAGCCGCAGCAGGGCGTAGGCGACGGCCGAACCGGCGCCGCCGGCCCCCATCTGCACGACCGCCGCCAGCCGGGCGTCCGGCAACCGAAGGCGGAAGCCCTCGGCGAACCCGAACCAGTCGGTGTTGTGGCCCACCCGGCGCCCGTCCCGCAGCACGACGGTGTTCACCGCCCCCAGCACCCGCGCGTCTTCGGAGAGGTCGTCCAGCAGCGGGATCACCGCCTGCTTCACCGGATGGGTGATGTTGACCCCCAGGAAGCCGTCGGCGGCGACCCGATCGAGCAGGCGCGGCAGGGCGTCGGGGCCATCCGGCTCGGCGTCGAGGTCGAAGCGCGTGTAGGTCAGGTCGAGGCCCAGGGCGGCGGCCTCGGTCTCGTGCATCCAGGGGCTGCGGGAGCCGCCGATGCCGGCGCCGATCAGGCCGGTGCGAAGAGGGGAGCGGTCGGAACGCATCAAGCTGCGATACGCGACGATGGTCGGCGTTGCCAGCCGTGGAACGCACGGTAAGGTCTGCGCCGCCAGGGTCCGTGAAGAGACCTCGGGGGGAACATGGACGACATCTCACGCCGCGCCGTCGTGGCCAGTCTCGCCGCCGTCGGCGCCGCCACGGCCGCGCCCGCCGCCGCCCAGGTCAAACGCCGCGCGCCGCGTCCGATCCGCAACGCCAATCTTTCCGCCGGCGTCGACCGCGGGGAGTGGCGCACCTATGGCGGCGACCTGCAGAGCACGCGCTACGCTCCCCTCAGCCAGATCAAGGCCGACAATTTCAACCGCCTGCAGCCGGTCTTCACCTTCAAGCCGGAAGACCACGGCCTGCCCAGCGACGCCGTCTTCCAGTGCACCCCGCTGATGGCCAAGGGCGTGCTCTACATCTCCGCCGGCGGCATGCGCACCTGCATCGCCCTCGACGCCGCCACCGGCGAGCTGCTGTGGAAGTACGACCATCCCGAGGGCGAACGCGGCGGGCGCGCCCCGCGCGGGGGCGGCGGCCACGGCGTCTCCTACTGGTCGGACGGCGTGCGCGAGCGCATCCTCTACGTCACCGTCGGCTATCAACTGATCAGCCTCGACGCCAGGACCGGCCAGCGCGACCCGACCTTCGGTGAGGGCGGCGTCGTCGATCTCAAGAAGGAAAACGACCAGGAGATCAGCCCCGACGGCCAGGGCGTCGGCCAGGAGATCGGCCTCCACTCCACCCCGCTGGTGGTCGGCGACGTTATCGTGGTCGGCGCCGCCCACTCGGCGGTCAACACCTCGAAGAACCACATCAAGGGCTATGTGCGCGGCTTCGACGTGCGCACCGGCAAGCGCCTGTGGATCTTCCACACCGTGCCGAGGCGCGGCCAGCCCGGCTACGAGACCTGGGGCGACGGCTCGGCCGAATTCAGCGGCAATACCGGTAACTGGGCGCAGAACAGCGCCGACCCCGAGCTCGGCCTCGTCTACCTGTCCATCGAGCAGCCGACCGGCGATTTCATGGGCGTCTTCCGCCCGGGCGACAATCTGTTCGCCGACTGCATCGTCGCCGTGGACGCCCGCACCGGCGAGAAGGTCTGGCACTACCAGACGGTGCACCACGACGTCTGGGACCGCGACATCATGTGCGCCGCGATCATGTGCGACCTCGTGGTCGACGGGAAGAAGATCAAGGCCCTGGCCCAGTTCACCAAACAGGCCTTCACCTTCGTGCTCAACCGCGAGACCGGCGAGCCGGTCTGGCCGATCCCCGAGCGTCCCGTGCCGAAGGGCGACGTCCCCGGCGAGGTCTATTCGCCCACCCAGCCCATGCCCACCAAGCCGCCGCCGGTCGACATGCAGGGCATCACCCTGGACGATCTCGTCGACTTCACGCCGCAGCTGCGCGCCCAGGCGCTGGAGCTGATCAAGAGCTATCGCATCGGCCCGCTGTTCGAGCCGGGCTGCGTCAGCCGCTATCCGGGGCCGCTCGCCACCATCATGACGCCCGGCAACGACGGCGCCTGCCAATGGCCGGGCGGGGCCTTCGATCCCGACACCAACATGGCCTATGTCTTCTCGAACATGTCGCCGGTGCCGATCGGCTTCGTGCCGGGCGATCCGGCCAAGACCGACCTGACCTACGTCAGCGGCACGGCCTCGCCGGCGCCGGGCCAGCCGCCGGTGCGCCGCCCGCCGCTGGCCATCGACGGCGTGCCGTTCCTCAAGCCGCCCTATGGCCGCATCAGCGCCCTCGACCTCAACAAGGGCGACCTTGTCTGGCAGGTGGCCCACGGCGAAACCCCGGACGAAGTCCGCAATTCCCCGTCCCTGAAGGGCGTCGACGTCCCCCGCACCGGCAGCAAGGGCAAGGTCGGCGTCCTCTTGACCAAGACCCTGCTGATCGCCGGCGACGGCACGTCCACCACCGGCGAGGACGGTAAGTCCGGCGCCTGGCTGCGCGCCTACGACAAGGCGACCGGCCGCGAGGTCGGGCAGGTCCGCATGGCCGCCCGCGTCACCGGCAGCCCGATGACCTACAGCGTCGCCGGCCGCCAGTTCATCGCCGTCGGCCTCGCCGATCCGCCGCGCGGGCAGCAGGGCCAACTGGCGGTGTTCGCCCTGTCGGCCTGATCGGCACATGCCTTTGCGCCGAAAGGTCGCGCAACCGCACGTTGTTGGCTAGGCTCGCCGCCGGGATTCGCTGTGACGTCGATAAACACGAACAAGTCCGCGTTGCTGGCGCTCGGCGCCTTGAATGCAGCCAACGCCAAGCTTTCGGCGGCGCAGCAACGCGTCTCGACCGGCCTCGCCGTCGCCGGACCCAAGGACAACGCCTCCACCTTCGCCATCGCCCAGGGCATGCGGGCCGAGCTTTCAGGTCAGCAGGCCTTGAGCCAGGGCCTCGCCCGGGGCCAGTCGGCCCTGGAGGTGGCCCTGTCGGGGGCCGAGTCGATCAACGACCTGCTGAGCGAGTTGAAGGCTCACGCCATCGCCCTGAACGACCCCTCCAGCGTGCAGAGCCGCGACCTCATCCGCGCCGACATGGAAGCGATCATCAAGCAGATCGATCAGGTCGCGCGGTCCGCCGAGTTCGACGGCCTCAATCTGCTGACCGGGCGGCCGACGATACTGACCACCAGCCGCACCAGCTATTCGCTGTCCAGCACCATGGCCCAGCCGGCGGCGTTCTCGCGCCTGCCGAGCGCCCTGCCGACATCGGCCACTGTTTCGACCAGCGTGGCGCAAGGGCCGCCCTACATCGCCACCTCGCCCGAGTTCGCCACGGCCATGTCGCAGATTTCCGGCGCGGCGTCGCAGACGGTCCTCGCCGACGCGGGGGCGGTGGCTGGCCGGGTGAACCTGTTCCTGGACGCCTATAGCGCGGTCGATGTCGTCGAGATCTGGCAGAACGGCGTGCGCGTGGCCGCCACCGGCCAGTCCTACGTCGCCAACGGCGCGGCGGTCGGCCCGGGCTCGGCCGTCTCGGGGCAGCATGTCCTCAGCTTCGACTACGATCCCGCCGCCGGCCAGAACCTCGAATTCCGGTTCAATGAAAACGTCAACGCCAGCGGCTCGGTCTGGCGCGTGGGCGGCATCAACCTTCAGGATCCGGCGGATCCCATCCCCACGCCTTCCGTGAACGCCACGGTCACCACCACGATCGACGCTTCGGCCGAGATGGGCGCCGCGCCCGGCGCGGTCAATCCGGAGGACGCGGCCCGCGAAAGCGAGGAGGCGCCGGCCGGCGCGGTCGCCACCCACACGATCGACGCGGGCGCTCAGGCCGGCCGTATCGACATGGTGTTCGACGCCTTCGACCTGCCGGACACGGTCGAGGTCTACCAGGCCGGCGTGCGCATCGCCGCCAGCGGTCAGGCCTACGTCCCGGGCGGAGGCGGCGTTCCCCCAGGCGGACCGGTCAGCGGCCAGACCATGCTGAGCTTCGACTACGATCCGGCCCTTGGCGATGTAACCCTGCAGTTCAACTCGGGCGGCGCCGATATCGACAGCGCCTGGGCGGTCGGCGGCATGGTGCTGCGCGCCTCGGGCTCGCCCGTCGCCGCGCCGGCCGCCAACACCTCCAGCGTTCAGGGGCCGGGGTTCAGCCTGATCCACTACGATTTTCTGACCGACACCAGCGGTCAATCGACCCTCCGCGCCTCCAGTCGCGACATGACCTCCGGCGGCCTTGGCCTCGCCGGCCTCGACTGGAGCAATCCCTCCTCCGTCCTAACCGCCATCCAGGAAGCCTTGGACAAGGCGGTCAGGGACAGCGCCTATTTCGGCACGACGGCCACCGCCTTCGATCTGGCGTTCGATCACATCGGCTCGTTGTCGGACGTAACCCAGACCGGCATCGGCAACCTCGTCGACGCCGACCTGGACCGCGAGGCGGCGAAGCTCACCGCCGCCCAGATCCAACAGCAGCTCGCATTGCAAAGTCTCAGCATCGCCAACGCCGCGCCGCGATGGCTTCAGCAACTCTTCGCGCGGGGCGAGGGCTGAGGCGGTCTATTCCGTCGTCTTGCCGTCGAAGTGCTCTTCCTCGGGCTCCTCGTCCGGCTTTTCGACATGCACCAGCCCGTCGCGGTGCTCGGGCGGGCCATAGAGGGTGTAGAGCTTCAGCGGTCCCTCGCCGGTGTTGATCACATTGTGCCGCGCCCCGGCCGGCACGATGACCACGTCGTCGTCCTCGATCGCGGTGCGCACGCCGTCGATCTCCACCACGCCCGCGCCGGCTTCCACGCGGAAGAACTGGTCGTGGGTCTCATGCGTCTCGGCCCCGATTTCCTCGCCCGGCGCCAGGGCCATCAGCACCAGCTGCAGATGCTTGCCGGTGTAGAGCACGCGGCGGAAGTCGGTGTTGCCGAGGGTCAGTTTCTCGATGTCGGCGATGTAGCCCTTCATGATTTCGCTCCTCCGATGGTCGCGCAGAACAACGGCGACAGGTGGTGAAGGTTCACAGATAGGCGGCCCCTGATCCCGCCTCGACTCCTCGCCGGATTTCGGCGAGCTTGCGCTCACCATGTGAGAATCCGGCGGCGCGAGACCGCCCGGTGGGGAGAGATCAATGCACAAGACTCGCCTGAAGCTGTTCGCCGCCGTCGCCGGCGCGCTGCCCCTGCTCGTCGGGGCGCCCGCCGCCCTCGCCCAGGGCGCCGCCAAGGCCTGCGTTCCCATCCCCGTCGATAAGATCGGCATCCAGCTCTACAGCCTGAACGCGGTCTTCGCCGGCACGACCCCGGCTCCGCGCCCGCCGAGCACGCCCGAGAGCATGCGCAACGGCGGCGCTCCGCCGTCGACCGCCCCGGCCACGCCGCGCCCGCCGCCGCCGCCCGCCGACCCGGCCCGCGTCGATCAGGTCCTCGCCCGGGTGCATGAGATCGGCTACCGCAACGCCGAGGGCGCCGGCACGGCCGGCCTGCCGGTGGCCCAGTGGGGCCAGCTGCTCGAGAAGAACAAGCTGAAGCTGATCAGCAACCACGGCCAGCTGAACCCGGCCACCTGGGACCAGCAGCTCGCCGACGCCGTCACCACCAAGATGGGCCCCTACATCGGCTCGGGGAACTACGGCCAGCCCGGGCTGAACAGCCTGGAAGACGTCCTGGCCACCGCCAGGAACCTCAACGATCTCGGCCGCCGCGCCGCCGCCAAGGGCCTGCGCTTCTACGTGCACAACCACACGCGCGAGTTCGACAACAAGTACCTGTACGACATCAACAAGGACGGCAAGCCGGTGATGACCACGGCTTGGGAGATCGTCGCCGCCGAGACCGATCCGAAGTACGTCAACTTCGAGGTCGACGTTCACTGGGCGCTGGAGGCCTTCAAGCTCGATCAGCCGGCCATGCTGGCCTTCATCAACAAGTACAGCGACCGGATCATCCTCTACCACATCAAGGGCACCAAGGGCACGGAGCTGGCCGACGTCGGCGGCGACGACACCGACTGGCCCGCCGTCTACGCCGCCGGCAAGAAGGTCGAGTACTACATCTGGGAATACGACGGCCCGCCGGACGGGCTGAAGTCGGCCGAGATCGCCTTCAACTACATGACCTGCAAGAAATAAGCGGGTGACATCGGGGGCCGGGGCGGCGACGCTTCCGGCCCCTTTCATGTCCAGGGTTCGGCGAGGATACGCGATGGACTTCGCCAAGCGGGCCCACGACCACAGCTACCAGATCGACCCCATCGTCCGGTCCCTGCTGGACACCGACTTCTACAAGCTCTTGATGGGGCAGTTCATCTACGAGCGCTACCCGAACACCCAGGTCGCCTTCAGCCTGATCAACCGCACGCGCTCGGTGCGCCTGGCCGAGATCATTTCCGAGGTCGAGCTGCGCGCCCAACTCGACCATGTGCGCACCCTGCGCTTCCGGCCCAACGAGCTGATCTGGATCGCCGGCGCCACCTTCTACGGCCGCGAGCATATGTTCCGCCCGGCCTTCGTCGATTTCCTGCGGTCCCTGCGCCTGCCCGAATACGACCTCGCGGTGAAGGACGGCCAGTACGAGCTCACCTTCGCCGGCTCCTGGGCGGAGGTCACGTGGTGGGAAATCTACGCCCTCGCCATCATCAGCGAGCTGAAGGGCCGCGCCGCCCACCAGCAGCGCAGCGAGCTGGAGCTCGACTTCCTCTACGCCCGCGCCAAGGCCAAGCTGCTCGGCAAGCTCGCCCGCCTGCAGCCGCTGGACGGCTTGGCCATCTCGGAGTTCGGCACGCGCCGCCGCCACTCGTTCCTCTGGCAGGAGTGGGTGGTGCGGGCCATGGCCCACGCGCTTGGGCCGGCGTTCGTCGGCACCAGCAACGCCTTCCTGGCCTTCAAGCACGGCCTCGACGCCAAGGGCACCAACGCCCACGAACTGCCGATGGTCCTGGCCGCCCTGGCCCCCGACGACGCGGCGCTCAAGGCCAGCCAGTACGATCTCTTGAACCAGTGGCAGAACAGCTATTCCGGCAACCTGCTGGTCGCCCTCACCGACACCTTCGGCACGACGCAGTTCCTGCGCGACGCCCCGTCCTGGGTGGCGCTGAACTGGCGCGGCTATCGCCCGGACTCCAAGCCGGCCGTCGAGGCGGGGGAGGAACTGATCGCCTGGCTGCAAGCCAACGCCGTCGACCCCCTCGACCGCTTTGTCCTCTTCTCCGACGGCCTTGACGTCGCCGTCCCCGGCTGGGAGCCGCACGGCGAGGACATCGTCGCCATCCACCGGCATTTCGCCGGCCGCGTCGGCCGCGCCTACGGCTGGGGCACCAACGCCACCAACGACTTCCGCGGCTGCGATGCGCGCGGCGAGGCGCTCTACGACCCGATCTCCCTGGTCTGCAAGGTCGTCGAGGCCGACGGGCGCCCGGCCGTGAAACTGTCCGACAACCCCAACAAGGCCACCGGCCCCGCCGAGGAAATCGAACGCTATCGCCGCGTGTTCGGCGACGCGGGGGCGGCGGCCATGCCGGTTCGGGTTTGAGCTGTAGTCTGCTGCAGGACGATATTCGGACACTCCGAACTCACCTCCATCCGTCATCGCCGAGCGAAGTCCCGGCGATCCATGCCTGGTGAGTCGGAAGAGGCGCATTCGCGCCCGCAAGAGCGGTGTTCATAGGTTGCATGTTGAGCCGACCTCCGAGAGGAGGGTGACGCTGGCGGTCCCTCGATCATGGGTGGGTCTTGCGACCGTG
>NZ_JBWZNC010000008.1:0-205000 GCF_056683955.1 Caulobacter sp. HJHS_5
CTGTTCAACTTCTGCACCAACCTGGCGGGCATCATCACCCCCATCGTCATCGGCTTCGTCGTCGCCGCCACCGGCTCCTTCTTCGGCGGCCTCGCCTTCATCGGCCTCATGGCCCTCATCGGAGCCTGCTCCTACATTTTCCTGCTAGGCGAGGTGAAGCGCGTCGGCGATGAATAGGGCGACATGACTCGAACTCCGACGCGCCGCAGCGCCCCTCAAGAGCTCCAGGCGGCCGACGCCCCGTCGGCCCCGAAGCGGCGCGTCGCCCACACCGCTACCCGCATCACCAAGGCCGGTCCGGAACTGGTGATCAAGGACGCCGAGCGCACCCGGGCCGAGATCATCGAGGTGGCGACCAAGGAGTTCTCGCAGCGCGGGTACAGCGGCGGTCGAATCAACGAGATCGCCGAGCGGACCCGCACCTCCAAGCGGATGATCTACTACTACTTCGGCGGCAAGGAGGGGCTCTACCGGGCGGTGCTGTTCGAACACTACCGCCGGCTTAGGGCCAACGACCGGGCCGCCGGCCTGGAGGATCTGCCGCCGACCGAGGCGCTGGCCAAGCTCACGCTCACGACCTTCGACTGGTATGTCGAGCACGCCAGCGAAGTGCCGCTGGTCATGGTCGAGAACATCCATCACGCCCGCCATGTCAGCAGCATGCCGGACATCGGGTCGCTGAACCTGACCGCTATCGAGCTGGTGAAGTCGATCTACGATCGGGGGGTGGAGCAGGGGACCATGCGGCCCGGCCTGCGGCCGATCGACATCTACATGGCCATCGCCTCGGCGAGCTTCTTCAACGTCTCCAACCGCTACACCTTCAAGGCCATCTTCGGCCATGACATGAGCGCCAAGGCCGAGACCGCCACGCGGCGGGAAGCCCTGGTCGACACCGTCCTCCGCTACGTCGCCGCCGACCGCGGCTGAACGCGCCGAGCCGTTCGCCGGGCGGGGGAGGACTTTGCGAATTAACTCACCAAATGGTTCATCTAATGCTTGACGGCGCTCCACCGGCCATACCAACTGACCGCGAAACAGCGTGAGGGCCGGGCGAACCGGCGCGCCGACAACGGCGCATCGCGCGGGAGGAACAAGGGCCGCCATCATGGACAGACGTCAACTTCTGCTGGCCGGGGGCGCCCTGGCGTCGGGCCTCACCGCCCGTCAGGCCCTGGCTCAGGGCCAACCGGCGGCCGCCGCGCCGGCGTCGCGAAAGCTGCAGATCGACGCCTATTCGCGCCACCTGCAATGGCTGCGCGATCCGGCGGAGGTCGCCAAGGCCGTGCTCGAAATGGGCTACGAAGGCCTGGACATCACCGTGCGGCCCTATCCGGGACATGTCGATCCCGAGAAGGCAGCCACCGACCTGCCGGTGTTCGTGAAGGCCGTGCGAGCCCAGGGCGTGAAGGTCTCGTCGATCACCTGCCCGATCACCGACGCGGATTCGCCCAACGCTGAGCGGATCATGGACGCGGCGTCCAAGCTCGACATTCACCACTACTGGTGGGGCACGTTCCGCTACGACCAGACCAAGCCGGTCATGCCCCAGCTCGACGCCCTGAAGCCGCGCATCGCCAAGCTGGCGGCCCTCAACGCCAAGTACGGCATGACGGCGATGTACCATAACTACTCCGGCCCCGGCACGGTCGGCTCCGCCATTTGGGACATGCTGCTCCTGATGCGCGACCATGACCCGAAGCTGATGGGTTTTCACTTTGACGTCGGCCACGCCACCAACGCCGGAGGCAACAACACCTGGGCGCTGAACATGCGCGCCGCCGGTCCCTATATCGCCGGCCTGTCCATCAAAGACTCGTTCCTCGAGCGGGTGACGCCCGGCTCGGCCCCGGCCCCGGCCCGTCCGCCAGGCGGCGCGGCGCCTGCCGGCGCGGCGAGAGGGGCGGGGCCCGCGAGCGACGGTCCGCCGTATCCCTGGCGCGTGAAGTACACGCCGCTGGGCGAGGGCAACGTCAATCTGCCACTGCTGGCCCAAGTGCTGAAAGAGATCGGCTTCGCCGGTCCCACCGAGATTCAGGCCGAATATCCGAACGGCGGCGCCGACTCGGCGCAGGACAAGCTGACCCTGCCGCGAGAGGTGGTGCTCGGCGCCATGAAACGCGATCTCGAGACCCTGAAGAAGGTCTGGGCGGGCTCGGGGCTGGTCTAACCCTCGAAAGAATCCCAGCGATTCCAGCATCACGCCGTCCGAGCCTCGCTCGGGCGGCGTTTTCGCGTGTGAGCGCGAGGCCACGCAGGCGCAGCTTGTTGCACCAAATGGTACAAGAGAGTTGACAGCCGATACCGGCTGCGTGCTATCGCTACTGTACCGCACGGTACACGAACAACGACAAGTGCGGTGGAGGGAACACGGCGCCGTCTCGGCGCGCAGGTTCTGAAGCGTGGGCGAGGCTGTTCGCCCGCCGCGGCAGGGACTCAGGAGAGGGTTATGAGCAGCAGATTCACCACCAGCCGGCGCATCGCGCTACTCGCCACCGTCGCCGGGATGCAGGCCCTGGCCGGCCAGGTCGTCGCCCAGACGGCTCCCGCCGCCGACACGGCGGTCGAGGAAGTCGTCGTCACCGGCACGGCCATCCGCGGCGTGGCGCCGGTCGGTTCGGCGACCGTCAACGTGACCCGCGAGACGCTGATCGAGGCGCCCGCCCGCAGCCCTTCGGAATTGATCCTCAACCTGCCGCAGGCCTCGGGCCTCGGCGCCACCCTGGCCAACAGCACCGGGCGCACCGCCGGCGTGAACCTGCGCGGCCTCGGCAACAACGCCACTCTGCTGCTGTTCGACGGCCACCGCGGCGTGTCGCAGGGGGTGACCAACCAGATCTCCGATCCGAACACCATTCCCTTCGCCGCCATCGAGCGCGTCGAGGTGGTGACCGACGGCGCCTCGGCCATCTACGGCTCCGACGCCGTGGCCGGGGTGGTGAACTACATCCTGCGCAAGCCCTTCGACGGGCTTGAAGTCACCGCCCGCTACCAGAATAACCTGTTCGACCAGTATGTGATCGAGGGCGTGGGCGGGAAGCGCTGGGACGGCGGCGGCGTGATCTTCGGCCTGGCCTACGAGACCAACGATCTGGTCAAGCGCTCGGTCAGCCCCCTGCTGGCGTCGGACCTGCGTCGCTATGGCGGCAACGACAACCGCTTCATCGGCACGAGCGTGACTCCCGGCGTCAACGGCGCTCTGATCCAGGGCACCACGGTCTACGGCCTGCCGGCCGGTCTCAACGGCCGCATTCCGACGGCGGCCGAGGTGCAGGCGCTGCGCAACAATCCGGAGTTGGTCGACACCTCGATCTACTCGCCCTACTTCGCCGAACGTGAGCGGATCAGCGGCATCATCCGCGCGAACCAGGACTTCGGGCGCGCGGGCGAGGTCACGGCGACGGTGCTGTTCAACAGCCGGCGGACGACCGCGCCCGGCACCGGCGACGGCGGCTTCACCAACATCGGCGTCACGGTGTCGCCGTCCAGCCCGTTCTACATCGCGGGTCTGGGTACGGGTAGCCAGACGGTGGTCTACAACTTCCGGGCCAATAATCCGGGGCGGGCGTTCGACCAAAAGAACGTCGACGACTCGATCAACCTGATCGGCGACTACAAGGTCGATCTCTTTGGCGACTTCGCCTTCACGGGGTCGGGCACCTATGGCCTGAACTTCGGCTGCGCCGTCTGCCAGCCGCAGGGCAACACGGTGCTCACCGCGGCGATCACGCAGCCGCAGTACAACCGCGCCTTCAATCCTTACCAGCAGGGACCCCAGACCGGCGCCGAGGGCATCTTCGGCGGTTTCGTCCAGAAGGCGCGCAACCAACTGATCGACTTGGTCGGCAAGGTGGACGGCACGCTGTTCGAACTGCCCGCCGGCAATGTGCGGATCGCGGCCGGCGTCGAGTATCAGAAAATCGACTTCGGGTTCCGGGCGCTGAACACGCTCAACCTGCAGACCGCCTACCAGACCTCGCGCTACGCCAAGCGTCACCGCGTCATCAACTCGGGCTTCGTCGAAGGCTTCGTGCCGATCTTCGGCGTCGACAACGCCATCCCCGGCTTCCAGCGCCTCGATCTGTCGCTGGCGGTTCGCTACGACGACTATTCGGATGTCGGCTCGACGACCAACCCGAAGGTCGGCGTGTCGTGGCGGCCCATCGACGATGTGCTGGTCCGCGCCTCGTGGGGCACTTCGTTCCGCGCTCCGACCCTGGGCGAATCCGATCCGCGCACCGTCGGCCAGACCAACCGCGTGTTCGTGAACAACGGCCTCAACGATCCCTCGATCCCGGTGACCAACGTGGCGACCGGGCAGAGCCTGGTGCTGCAGCGGGGCGGCAACAGCGGCAACCTGCAGCCGGAAACCGCCGAGATTTACTCGCTCGGCGCGGACTATACGCCCAGCGCCATTCCGGACCTGCGCTTCGGCGTGACCTATTACAACGTCGACTATCAGGACCGCATCGAGAACCTGCCGAACGCCAACCTGATCCTCTCCAGCCCGACGACCTACCAGCAGTACAAAGACTTCTTCATCGTCGCGCCGCAGCCGTCGAGTTGCGTCAACGGCGCCCAGCCCGGCATTCCCGGCCAGCCGCAATACGCCACCTACAACCCGGCCTACCTGCCCTGGCTTTCCGACCCGAACGCCGTCTACTCGCCGACGACGAACAACGACTGCCAGCTGGTCGGCATCATCGCCGGCGGCCTGCGCAACCTCGGCCGCGTCAAGCAGTCGGGCCTCGACCTGACCGCCAGCTACGCGCTCGACACGCCGCTGGGCCGCGCCTCGTTCAACGGCTCGTTCACGAAGATCCTCAACCTGCAGCGCAGCCTGCTGCCGAACTCGCCGCTGGTCGACGCGATCGACACCATCGGCAATCAGGTGTCCGAACGCGGGCGCTTCTCGACGACCCTCGTGCACGGGCCGTTCAGCTTCAACCTGGCCGCCAACTATGTTGGCTCGTACCTGAACAACGCCACGATCACGGTCGGCGGCGTGAAGTACCCCGACACCAAGGTGCCGTCTTGGACCACCGTCGACTTCGGCGTGATCTACCGGCCGCCGGTCGAAGCAGGGCTGCTGTCGGACCTGCGGCTTTCGATGAATATCCAGAACGTCGAGGGCAAGGATCCGCCGATCGTGCTCAGCGGCAGCAACGCGGTGGATCTGAACAACCACAACATCTTCGGGCGCGTCTGGACCTTCGAGGTCAGCAAACGCTTCTGATCCAAGCGGCGGACGGGCTCGCCCGTCCGCGGACGACTGGGACGCCGGCGACGATCCCCTCCGCCGTCGCCTTCCTTGCCCGCCCCGCTTCCCATGCCCGGGAGACGGGGCGGGCCTCTTCTCTTCTCGAGGGGCAGGGGCGCACGTCGTGAAGCTTGCAAGCATGGTCGCCAGGGCGGCCTTCTCGGCGGCGCTGATCGCCGGTCTGCTGGGCGGGGCTCAGGCGCAGGTCGTCGAGCGCCCTATCGCCCCGATCAAGATCGATAGCGGCCTCGTCGCGGGGCAGGTGCTCCCCTCGGGGGTGCAGGCCTGGTTCGGCGTTCGCTTCGCCAAGCCGCCGACCGGCGAGCTCCGCTGGAAGCCGCCGGAGCCGATCAGCTGGAACGGCGTCTACAACGCCGACCGCAAGGGCGCCGAGTGCATTCAGCCGCTGCGACCACACAACATCAATCACTACTTCGGGGAAGAGGCGACCAGCGAGGATTGCCTCTACCTCAATGTCTGGGCTCCGCCCGGCGCCAAGGCGGGCGATAAGCTGCCCGTGGTCGTCTACATCTATGGCGGCGGCTCGACGATCGGCTCCAGCGGCATGGCGCTCTATGGCGGCGAGGAGGTCGCCAAGCGCGGCGCGGTGTTCGTCAACTTCAACTATCGGCTCGGCATCCTCGGCTACATGAGCCACCCCGAGCTGACGGCGGAGTCGCCGAACCACGCCTCGGGCAACTACGCCGGCCTCGACCAGGTGGCGGCGCTCAAGTGGATTCAGGCCAATATCGACAAGTTCGGCGGCGATCCGTCGAAGGTGATCATTTCCGGCCAGTCGGCCGGGGCCGGCGCGGTCTCCGCCCTTCAGGCCAGCCCGTTGGCCAAGGGTCTGTTCCGCGGCGTGGTGGCGATGAGCGGCGGCGTCTGGGGGCAGGGCGGCGACAACACGCCGAAGCTCGCCGACACCGAAAAGACCGGGGTGCTCGTTCAGACGACGCTGAAGGCCGCCGACCTCGAAGCGATGCGCAATGTGCCGGCCGACCGGCTGCTGGCCCTGCAGGAGGACTGCCAGCTCGGTTGCACCAACGGCAATATCCGGGTCGGCTCGACGGTGGTCGACGGCTGGTTCATGCCCGACACCCCGGCGAAGATCTTCGCGGCCGGCAAGCAGAACGACGTGCCGGTGATCGCCGGCTTCGCCAATGACGAAAGCCGCAACGACCTGTCCTCGGCAAAGACCCTGGCGGACTTCAATGCGGCGGCCGAGCGGCTCTACAAGGACAAGGCGCCGGAGTTCCTGAAGCTCTACCCCGCCAAGACCGACGCTGAAGCCAATCTGCTGGGCCGCGCGGCGGCCCGCGAGGCGATGGTCGGCAAGGGCGCGCGCAACTGGGCTGTGGCCCAGGCCAAGTGGGGTAAGGCGCCGGTCTACATCTACGATCTCGTGCGGGTGCAGCCGTTCAACCCCGCCGCCCTGCCGGCCGACCGTCCCGATCAGGTCGGGGCCTATCACACCTCGGACGTGCCCTACTGGTTCGGCACCCAGGACGCGCTGAACATGTGGCGCCCGACGCGCAACTGGACAGCGGATGACCGGCGGCTGTCGGCCGACATGACCGCCGCGCTCGTCGCCTTCGCCAAGACCGGCGATCCGGCGACGGCGCGGATCGCCTGGCCGGCGTGGTCGCCGAGCAAGGAGACTCTGGTGGAGTTGGACGTTCCGGCGGCGCGCATCGCGCCGATGCCGACCGCGCGGTGGGCGTTCCATGTCGCCAACGCTCCGGCCGCGTCGACGCGGACTGCGCCTCGCAACACCCGGGACTAGGCGAAAAGCTCGTCTGCGCGGTCTGGCGGCTCGAACCTCCGAGTGTCCTGTGTACTATCTGGTTACCTGCCCGATGGAGCGCCGAGGACCATGCACAACGCGATCGCCACGGTCTCGCTGAGCGGCACGCTCGAAGACAAGCTCGCCGCCGCCGCCGCGGCCGGATTCACCAGCGTGGAGCTCTTCGAAAACGACCTTCTAGGGTCGGCGCTGCCGCCGCGCGGAGTGCGCGGGCTGATGGAGGATCTCGGCCTCGGCTGTTCGCTTTACCAGCCTTTCCGCGACTTCGAGGGCATGCCGGGCGCGCTGCGCCAGCGCGCCTTCGACCGGGCCGAACGCAAGTTCGACCTGATTGCCGAACTCGGCGTCGATCGGATTCTCGTCTGTTCGAACTGCCAGCCCGCGTCGCTCGGCGACAGGCAGCGCATCGTCGACGACTTCCATGAGCTCGGCGAACGGGCGAAGCCGCGCGGCGTCTACGTCGGCTATGAAGCGCTGGCCTGGGGTCGGCACGTCTTCGATCACCGCGACGTGTGGGAGATCGTCAAGGCGGTCGACCATCCGAATATCGGCATCATCCTCGACAGCTTTCACTCGCTGTCGAGGCGAATCCCCAGCGAGTCGATCCGCGACATCGCCGGCGACAAGATCGTCTACGTCCAGCTGGCCGATGCGCCGGTGCTGGAGATGGACCTGCTCTACTGGAGCCGGCACTTCCGCAATCTGCCGGGGCAGGGCGGCTTCGATCTGACCGGCTACGTCGCCGAGATTCTGCGCACCGGCTACGATGGGCCGCTAAGCCTGGAGATCTTCAACGACCGCTTCCGGTCGTATCCAGCGTCGCTGGTCGCCACCGACGGCATGCGGTCGCTCGACACCCTGCGCGACGCCGCGCTGAGGGCGATCGGCCAGGCGCCGACGCTGCCGCCGGTCGAGCCCATCCTCGCCGCCGAATTCGTAGAGTTCACCGCCTCGTCGTCCGACGCCGAGCGTCTCGGCGAGATGTGCCGCGCCCTGGGTTTCGCGCAGGTTGGAACGCACCGTTCCAAGCAGGTGACCCGTTGGCGGCGAGGCGACGTCAATCTGGTCATCAATTCGGAGCCCACGGGCTTCGCGGCCTCCTATCGCTACGTCCACGGCGCCTCGATCTGCGCCATAGGGGTGAGGGTTGGCGACCGGCAGGGGGTCGTCGACCGCGCGGCGGCGTTGCGCATCGACCGGTTCGATGAGGCGGGGCAGGAGGGCAATCTGGCCATGCCCGCTCTGCGGGGCGTCGGCGGCAGCTTGGTCTATCTCGTGCAGGACGACCAGGCGGCGCACCTCTGGGCGGATGAGTTCGCGCCGGTGGAAGGAACGGCGCCCGAGGCGGGTCCCGAAGCGACCCGGTTCGATCACCTGGCGGCGGTGGTGATGAACGACGAGTTCCTGTCGTGGCAACTCTACTGGCGATCCCTCTTCGGCCTGCAGCCGCGCGCCGCCCAGGACGTGATCGATCCGCTGGGGCTGGTGCAGAGCCAGGCTTTGCAGTCGCAGGACGGGGCGTTCCGGGTAACCCTCAACGCCACCGATGCGCCGGGCACGCTTTCAGGGCGCTTCCTGTCCCATGGGTTTGGCGGCGGCTACCAGCATGTCGCCCTCGGAGTCGACAATCTTGTGGAGACGGCCAGGGGCCTGAAGATGCGCCAGGCGGAGCTCCTGCCGATCTCGCCCAACTATTACGACGACCTGATCGCCCGCTTCGGCTTCGACGCGGCGCTGGCCGGGCGGCTTTCGGATCTCGGCGTTCTCTATGACGAAGACGTCGAGGGCCGCTATTGGCAGGTCTACAGCCGAGCCTTCGACAAGACTTTCTTCTTCGAGTTCGTGCAGCGCGACCTGGCTTACTCGGGCTACGGCGCGCCCAACGCCGGCATCCGCATCGCGGCGCAGGGGCGTTATCGCGCGGACGAGCCGACCGCGCTTTGATCGGCGCTAGGTTTTGCTTTCCGCCAGCCGCGCGGCGATGAATTCGATCGCCAGGCGATAGCCGTCGACACCGAGGCCGGCGATGACGCCCGTCACGGCTTGCGAAATGATGCTGTCGGCGCGCCATGGCGCCTCCACTGCGGCGCGTTTGTGGATGTTGGTGATGTGCAGTTCGACGACCGGGCCTTCGCACATCTTCAGCGCATCCAGCACCGCCACGCCGTGATAGCTGAATCCCGCTGGATTGATGACCAGGCCCGCCGCCGCGCGCGCTTCCTGCACCCAATCGACCATCTGGCCTTCAATATTGCTCTGGCGGAACTCGACCGCGTAGCCGTGACGGCTGGCCGCCGCGCGGCACAGGGCCTCGGCGTCGGTCAGGGTCTGGTGGCCATAAAGGTGCGGCTCCCTCAAACCGAGGAGATTGAGGTTCGGACCGTTGAGAACGTAGATGGACTTCACTGGAGATCTCGAGGCGCTTTGTGGCGCTTGCTAGTGCGCCTTGCTGAGCGAGCCAAGCCATTATCGGCGGCGCTTCCGGAGCCTAAGTGAGGCCGGCTAGGTTTCGGGCGCCTACCGCGAAGGCTTGCGCCGCGCCTTTTTCAGCACCGGCGCATCGGTGCTGGTGGCCTCGACCACGAACAGCGTCAGCCCCGTGTCGTCGGTGACGGTCACGGTAAGGCCGCCGTGGCGCCACAGCTGCTCGGGCGCGCCGCGCAGGGCCTCGGTGAGGATGTCGACGGCCGCGTTGCGCGCGCCCTCCAGGTCGGGAAATTCTACCCCGTCATCGTCGCGCAGGCTGACGCCGTCATCGATGTTGAAATGATAGCGGCTCACGGTGACGGCTTTACTCCGCGGCGAACCGGCGGGCGGCCTCGCCCCAGAGGTGGCTGCGATAGACCTCGAAGCAGCGGGCGCCGCAGGTCAGGCGCATGAGCGCGCCCTCGGCGAGATAGGGCGTGCACTCCGGGACCTCGCGCACCAGCGGCTGAAGGACGTTGGCGATCCAGTCGGCGGCGTGCTTCACGTCGAGCACGGCGTGCAGGTCGAAGTACTTGCGCACCACCGGCGGGTGATCCAGGCGCTTCAGGCCCTTGCCGACCAGGGCGACCCGGCCGGGGGCGGTGAGTTCGACGACGCCGAGCGCGCCGATGGCGTGCCAGGCGTAGCGGCGGGTGGTGGCGAAGGCGGTCAGGGTGTTGGCCAGCGCCAGGGAGGGCCAGACGGTGTCGTCGATGGTCGGCTTCAGGTCCAGGGTGCGGATGGCGCGGTCGAGCATCGGGCCGTGCATGCCCAGCGGGTTGCCCCGGCCCATCTCGTCCCAATAGTTGCGGGCCAGCTCGAGCTTCGGCTCTTGGGGCATCTTCACCTGCGACAGGGCGACGAGGTCGTCGAAGCCCGCCTCGCCGGCGGCTTCCTGGGTGAGGAACCAGTTCATCTCACCGGCCGTGGCCTCCTCGGCCAGCCAGTCGAACAGCGGGTCGTGCTGGCCGGGTCCGTCGGCCTCCAGGGCCTCGAACCAGGCCGTGAAGCCTTCCACGTCGCGCGGGGCGGCGGCGGCCCGCTCGGCCACCTCGGCGCGGAAGCCTTCGATCCAGTGGGCTTCCAGGGCCCGCATCTCGCGCTCCTCGTCGAGCTCGGCGGCCCAGCCCGCGTGGGGCGTCGCGGGGGACAGCCGCCGATGGTTCCAGTGCGCCAGACGACGGTGAAGCGTTTCCGCGTCCAGCGCCGGCAGGGCGCGAATGTCTGCTTGAGCCATGATGACCTCCGTTCGGCCGCTGAACGCCATCTGCCGGCGTTCGTTGCCTGGAGGATCGCAATCGGCCGCAATTTCACCCGTTGGCCTATCATGTTGGAAAAATGAAGGAACTAGGCCTCACCTGAGGCCGTTTAGCCGCCCTTTTGGCGTCCCCTTAAATCGTGCCCGCTGTCATCATTCGTCACGGATGGAGGGGGCGCCCGACACTCCGGCGCCGCTTTCTGAGTCTACTCCGGGGATGCGCATAGAGGAGGCGCTTCCATGAAAAAGGCAGTGATCGTCTCGGGCGTCGTCGCCGCGTTGGTCTTCGGCGGCAGCGCCCTCGCTCAGGTGAACGCCAACTCGCTGGACCGCAGCCAGCCGCTGACCGCCCATGCCGCGGTCGCCTACGCTCAAGCGCAGGGCGGCTCGGGCCTGATGGCTCCGGGTTCCACCCTGCGGGCGCCGGATCGCGCCGAGGTGCGGGACGCCGGCGCCAAGAAGCACCGCTCGGACGCGCGCGGCGAGAAGAAGAAGCGCGACGGCCGACGCGGCTGATTTCGACCGAAGCTGAGCCTCCGCGCGCCTTGCCGGCCTTGAGGTTGCGCGCCTAAGGCTCAGCTACAGTGTTGAATTCAGTCACTATTCGTCATCAAGGGAGCGGAACCGGCCCGTTTCGGGGTGGTTACGCCGTGCATTCAAGGCATGTGCGCAAGGAGGCGCTCCCATGAAAAAGGCAGTGATCATTTCAGCCGTCGCCGCTGCGTTGGTCGGCGGCGCCGGCGCCGTGGCGTTCGCCCAGTCGGCCACGCAGAATTCGTCGATCAGTCCGGGTATCGGCCAGCCTCTGACCAACGAGCAGGCCGCCGGCTACGCTCAGGAGCAGGGCGCCACCGGCCTGATGGGGCCGGGCGTCACCGGTTCGCGTTCGAACGGATCGGCGATGAATGGATCGGCGCAGACCGCCCCAAGCGCCGGGGCCTATAGCGCCGACACCTCCGCCCAGACGAACTCGGGCATGGCCCCGACCACGACCGACCGTTCGGGCGCCATGGAGAGCAACCGCGCCGCCGCGGGCGGCGCGAATTATGCACAGAACGACACCGGCGCGATGATGCGCGCTGGCGAGCGCGGCTGACCGCGAAGGCCTTGCCGGCTTTCGCAAGACCGTTGTGGGTGGCGGGGGCCTTGGCCCTCGCCATCGGCATGTCCGGCTGCGGCGGCGCGGGGTCGTCCGAGATCGCGCGCCTTGCGCAGGCCGATCCCGTCGTCGCTCAGGTCTATCGCAGCCACGAGGACCGGCCGCTCTGGCTTCGCGGCGACAGGCTGAACGATCGCGGCCGGCTGGTCGTCGAAGTGCTGTCACGGGCCGGCGACGACGGTCTCGATCCGCGACGCTACCTGCCCAAGGGGCTGCGAGACGGCGCCGTCGTTGGCGATCCCGCCGTGTTCGATGTCGAGCTTTCCCGGGCGCTGATCGCCTACGCCGCCGACCTGCGCCGTCCGACGGTCATGCCGAGCTTCACCTTCACCGACCCGGCCCTGACGCCGGTCGCCCCGCGTGCGCCGGTGTTGCTCGAGCGCGTCGCCTTCGGCGAGAATCCGCGGGAAACCCTGGCGGTGATCCGCCGCATCAATCCGATCTACGACGGCCTGCGCACCGCGCTCGCCAAACAGCGCCAGGGCGGCGCCGCCACGCCCGAGGCGCGTCGCACCGAGCGGCTGATTCTTATCAACATGGACCGCGCCCGCGTCCTGCCGCCGGACTTCGGCCGCCGCTACGTATGGGTCGATATTCCCGCCGCGCGGCTGACGGCGTTCGAGGGCGGCGCGCCCCGGCTGAGCATGGCGGTGGTGGTCGGCAAGCCGGAGATGCAGACGCCGATGATGGTCGGCCTGCTTCGCTACGCTGTGGTGAACCCTTACTGGAATATCCCCGAAGACCTGGTGCGCGATTCCATCGCGCCGAAGGTCATGCGTCAGGGCGAACGCTATCTGCGCGCCAAGAACATCGAATTGCTTTCCGACTGGTCGGAGCATGCCGCGCCCATCGCCCCCACCCAGGTCGCGTGGAGCCAGGTGGCCAGCGGCGCCACGTCCCTTCGCGCCCGCCAACGACCCGGGCCGTCGAACATGATGGGCTCGATGAAGATCATGTCGCCCAACGCCATGGGCATCTATCTGCACGACACGCCGCATCGCGACCTCTTCGCGGCCGAGGCGCGCACCTTCAGCTCTGGCTGCGTGCGTCTCGAGGATGCGCCGGCCCTGGGGCGCTGGCTATTCGGACGCGATGTGCGCTCTTCGACCGCGCCGCCCGAGACGCGGGTGGACCTGCCATCCGCGACGCCGCTTTACCTGACCTATTTCACCGCCGTGCCGACCCCGGACGGGGGGATCGAAGAGCGCCCCGACATCTACGGACTCGATAAGGCGCAAGGCGGGCGGATAGCGACCGGCGATATATCGGGCGCTTCGTAGATGTGATGTCGCCGCCGTGTATATTGCCCCTCGCGTAAGCGGCGCTTAGGTAACAGCCGCGACCGGGGAGTGAGTGCAGGCGGAATGCGGCCGACCATTGTCATCAACGCTGTCGGCCTGACGCCGCGCATGCTGGGGCCGAACACCCCGAACCTCAGCCGTCTGGCGGCCCAGGGCGGGGTCAAGCCGCTCGGCACGATCACGCCGGCCGTAACCTGCTCGGCGCAGGCGACGTTCCTGACGGGAGTTCTGCCGACCGAGCATGGCATCGTCGGCAACGGCTGGTATTTCCGCGACACCGCCGAGATAGGCTTCTGGAAGCAATCCGCCGCGCTGGTGGGTGGGGAGAAGATCTGGGACGCGGCGCGCAAGCGGGACCCCAGCTTCACCGCCGCCAACATGTTCTGGTGGTACAACATGTATTCCGGCGCCGACATCGGCGTGACCCCGCGGCCGATCTACTGCGCCGACGGCCGCAAGCTGCCGGACTGCTACGCCGCGCCGAACGGGCTGCGAGACGAGCTGACCCAGCGGCTGGGGACCTTCCCCCTATTCCAGTTCTGGGGCCCGGCGACCACGGTGAAATCCAGCGAATGGATCGCCCGCGCCTCGCTCTACGTCCGTCAGACCCGCAACCCGACACTGACGCTGATCTACCTGCCGCACCTCGACTACGGGCTGCAGAAGGTGGGGCCGAACCATCCTTCGATGGCCAAGGACATCAAGGAATTGGATGACGTCTGCGGGGAGATCATCGAGGACGCCAAGCGCGACGGCGCGGCGGTGATGGTGATCTCGGAATACGGCATCACCGACGTGAACCGCCCGGTGCACATTAACCGCGCCCTGCGCCGCGCCGGCCTGATCGCCGTGCGCGAGGAGGTGGGGACCGAGCAGCTGGACCCCGGCGCCTCGGAGGCCTTCGCCGTGGCCGATCACCAGGTGGCCCATATCCATGTGCGCGACCCGGGCCGGCTGGCCGAGGTGCGGGCGTTGGTGGAGTCGCTGGATGGGGTGGAGCGCGTGCTCGGCGCTGACGAGAAGCCCGCCTGGGGCCTCGACCATTCGCGGGCCGGCGACCTGGTGGCCATCAGCAAGGCCGACAGCTGGTTCACCTACTACCACTTCCTCGACGACGACCGAGCTCCGGACTTCGCCCGCACCGTCGAGATCCACCGCAAGCCGGGGTACGATCCGGTCGAGCTGTTCTTCGATCCGAAGTTCAAGAATCCGAAGGTCGCCGCGGGCTTGCGCCTGCTGAAGCGCAAGCTCGGCTTCCGGCAACTGATGGACCTGACGCCGCTCGACGCCACCCTGGTGAAGGGCAGCCACGGCCGGATCACCGACGATCCGCAGGACGGCGCGATCTTCATCTCGTCCGAGGCCGCCCTCGTGCCGCAGGGCGACATCGCCGCCACGGCGGTGAAGGGGCTGATCCTCGACCACGTCTTCGCGTCCGCCGGCAAGGCCAGCCATGCCGCATGACGCCTTCGACGATGGCGCGGGCTCCTATGACGGGGGCGGCGAGGCCGTGACGCCAAGCGCCGCCGCGTCAGTGGATCAGCGATCCTACGTTCAGCGCTTCTCGGTGGCCTACGAATATTCCGTGGCCTTCACGCGCCACCTGTTCGCCCCCGCCAACCGGGTGCTCGTCGACGTGGTGGCCAAGGCCGGGGCCGGCCAGGCGCATAAGGTGTGCCTCTTCGTCGACCAGGGCGTCGCCGACGCCGACCCGACGCTGCAGGGTCGCATCGCCGCCTACGCCGCCGCCCACGCGGAGACCATAGACCTCGTCGCCGCGCCGGAGACTGTGCCCGGCGGCGAGGCCTGCAAGAACGATCCGGCCCTGGTCGAGCGCCTGCAGAAGCGCCTGGTCGATCTCGGCATGGACCGCCACGGCTTCGTGATCGCCGTTGGCGGCGGGGCGGTGCTGGACCTGATCGGCTATGTGGCCGCCACCACCCATCGCGGCATCCGCCACATCCGCGTGCCGACCACCATCCTCGGCCAGAACGACAGCGGCGTCGGGGTGAAAAACGGCGTCAACGCCTTCGGCCAGAAGAACCTGCTGGGAACCTTCGCCCCGCCGTTCGCGGTGCTGAACGACAGCGCTTTCCTTGAGCAGCTCGATCCGCGCGACAAGCGGGCGGGCATGGCCGAGGCTGTGAAGGTGGCCCTCATCCGCGACGCCGCCTTCTTCCGCTGGCTGGAGAGCGCGGCGACCGATCTGCACGCCTTCGAGCCCAAGGCCGTGGATCGCCTGATCCGGCGCTGCGCCGAGCTGCACATGATCCAGATCGCCTCGGGCGGCGATCCCTTCGAGCGCGGCAGCGCCCGGCCGCTCGATTTCGGCCACTGGGCCGCGCACAAGCTGGAACTGCTGACCGGCCACGCCCTGCGGCACGGCGAGGCGGTGGCCATCGGCCTGGCGCTCGACACCCGCTATTCGGTGCTCTCCGGCCGCCTGCCGGCCGGGGAAGAGCTGCGGGTCGTCGCCCTGCTGAAGGCCATCGGCCTGCCGACCTATCACCCGATGCTCAAGGCCCATAACGACGCCGGCCAGCATGTGCTGCTGAAGGGCCTGTCGGATTTCCGCGAGCATCTCGGCGGCGAGCTGACCATCACCCTGCTGACGGCGCTCGGCGTCGGCGTCGAGGTGCATGAGATGGACGAGGCGCTGATCCTGCAGTCGATCGAATGGCTGGAGGAGCAGGCCGCGTGAAACTCTCGGGCGATCGCGGGCACCTGACCTACTGCACCAACGTCCACCCCGGCGAGACCTGGGAGGCGGTGTGGGGCGTGCTGCGAAACGACCTCCTGGCTGTCCGCGAGGCCGTCGCGCCGGGCGAACGGTTCGGCGTCGGCCTGCGCCTGTCCGGCCAGGCGCTGGAGCAGGCGAGCGCGCCCGAGGCGATGGCGCGGATGAAGGCCTTCCTGGCCGAGAACGACCTCTACGTCTTCACGATGAACGCCTTCCCCTACGGCCCCTTCCACGGGACGCGGGTGAAGGAGGAAGTCTACCTGCCCGATTGGCGCGACAACGAGCGCCTGCGCTACACCAACGCCGCCGCCGACTACCTGGCCGAGATCCTGCCCGAGGGGCTGGCCGGCAGCATCTCGACGGCGCCTGGCTGCTACAAGACCAACGTCGACGGCGACGCCGTCGCCCAGATGACCGAGCGCTTCGTGCAGCACGCGGCGCACTTGGTCGGGATCGAACGACGCACCGGCAAGACCATCGCCCTGGCCATCGAGCCGGAGCCCTCCTGCTTCCTGGAGACCACCGAGGAAGCCGTCGCCTTCTTCCGCGACCACCTGTTCGCCCCGGCCGCCGCCGCGCGGCTCGCCGACCTGACCGGTCTCACGGCGGACGAGGCGGGCAGGGCGCTGCGCAAGCACCTCGGCCTCTGCCTTGATCTCTGCCACGCCGCCGTCGAGTTCGAGGATCCGGCCGCCACGGTCGCCGCCCTGCGCGAAGCGGGGGTGGCGGTGACCAAGCTGCAGGTTAGCGCGGGCCTGCGCCTTTCCGGTGTCGGCGCCGAGGCGCGGGCGCTGCTCGCCCCGTTCGACGACGGGGTCTATCTGCACCAGGTGGTCGAGAAGCAGGGCGCGGCTCTCAACCGCTACGACGATCTCGCCGATGCCTTCGAGGCGCTGGGCGAGGCCCCGGCCGCCGCCGACCGCGAGTGGCGGGTGCACTATCACGTGCCGCTGTTCCTGGCCGACCTCGGCCCGTTCGGCTCGACCCAGGCCTTTGTCGCCGAGGCCCTGGCGCTGCACGCCCGCGATCCGATCTCGCCGCATCTCGAGGTCGAGACCTATACCTGGGGCGTTCTGCCCGATAGCTACCGCACCGGCGCCCTGCCGCCGGCCATCGCCAGAGAGTTGCAATGGGTTCGTCAGCAGCTGCCGGCCTGAGCTGGCCGGTCGCTCTTCGCCTTGGGCGGGTCTCGAACCTGCCGACGGTCTGGACCAACGTCCTGGCCGGCGCCGTGCTGAGCGGCGCCGTGTTGAGCGCCGTCGACGTGCTGGTGCTGATGCTGGCGTTGTCGCTGTTCTACGTCGCCGGCATGTACCTGAACGACGCTTTCGACGCGGCGCATGACGCGGTCAACCGGCCGACGCGGCCGATTCCCGCCGGCGTGGTCTCCAAGGCGACCGTGATGGGCGCGGGGGCGGTGATGATCGCCGTGGCCCTGGCCCTGCTGGTGGGCCTGGCCCTTTCCGGCGGCGGGCTCGGCCTGCCGGGCGTGGCCGGCGGCGTCGCCCTGACCGCCGCCATCGTGGCCTACGACGCCTGGCACAAAGGCAATCCGGCCAGCCCGGTGATCATGGGCCTGTGCCGCCTGCTGGTCTACGTCACCGTCGCCGCCGCCCTGGTGGGCGGGTTGCAGCTGCAGGTGATCTGGGCCGCCGGCATGGCCCTCTGCTACCTGATCGGCCTGACCTACGCGGCCAAGCAGGAAGACCTGAAGACGCCTGGGCGCCTGTGGCCCCTGCTGTTCCTCGCCGCGCCGTTCGTCTACGCCGCGCCGCTGGTGGCGCAGGTCGGCGTCGGGGCGGCGGTCTACGTAATTCTCCTGGCTGTCGTGCTCTATGCGGTGTCGCTGATGATGCGCCGTCAGCGGGCCAACATCGGCCGCGTGGTGTCCCTGCTGATCGCCGGCATCTGCCTGCTGGACGCCCTGTTCATCGCAGGCGCGGGCCAGCCGATGCTGGCGCTGCTCGCCGCCCTGGGCTTCCCGCTCACCCTGATCTTCCAGCGTTGGATTCCTGGCACGTGACCCCCGCAGAGCTTCTCCGCCAATGGATCGGCCGCGACGCCGCCCCGGACGCCGTCGCCTGGTTCGACGCCAAGCGGGCAGGGCTCGCCGCCGAGCCCGCCAGCAAGACCCTGGCCATCGCCTTCAGCCAGGCCCGCCGTCTCGGCAAGGCCGAGCTTTCCCTGACGGCCGAAGATCTGGCGGCCGCCGAGGCCGCCCGTCCCGGCTGGCGTCCCCAAGGCCTGACCGCCGAACAGGCCGGCCGCATCCTGCTGCTGATCGACGCCGGCGCGGTGATGAACGACTTCCCGGCAGTGGTGAAATCCATCTTCAGCACCTCGGACCTCGGCGAGCGCATCGCTCTGCTGCGCGGCCTGCCGCTCTACCCGCGCGGCGAGGACCTGCTGCCCACGGCCGTCGAAGGCGTGCGCACCGCCATGCAGCCGATCTTCGAGGCGGTGGCGCATGGCAATCCCTATGCCGCCGAGCACTTCCCGCAGCCGGCCTGGAATCAGATGGTGCTGAAGGCGCTGTTCATCGACAGCACCATGGCTCCCATCATGGGTCTGGACGACCGATGGAACGCCGAGCTGGCCGCCACCATGATCGACTACGCCCATGAGCGCTGGGCCGCCGGGCGCGCCATCAGTCCCGAACTGTGGCGCGGGGTGGGGCGGTTCGCCGACGCTTCGGGCGTCGCCGACCTCGCCAAGGTGCTGGCCACGGGCGATGAGACTTCGCGCAAGGCCGCGGCCCTGGCCCTCTCTGAATCCAGCCTACCCGAGGCGGCGGCGGCCCTGGCGGCCGAGCCCACGCTTGCGTCGGCCGTCGCGAACCACGAAATAGGCTGGAAAACGGTGCTGGCGACGGCGCCGCAGGTTTAGGGAGAGTGTCATGGACAAGCCCGAGGAGAAGTCAGGCCTCGTGTGCGAGCCCGCAGAAGCCAACGGCGGCGGCATCGGCTGCCCGTGCTGCGGCGTACCCCTGACCCGCGATCAGATCGCCGCCCTGAAAGCTCAGTTGACCGACGCCCCCGCCTGGCGCGGCGAGCGCCCGGCCGGAACCATGTATATCGACCCGCATGCGCACATGATCGCGCGCACCACCGACGACTACGTGGCCATGGCCGCCGCCGGGGTGGTCGCCTTGGTCGAGCCGGCGTTCTGGATCGGTCAGCCGCGCACCAACGTGGGCAGCTACATCGACTACCTGTCGCACATCATCGGCTTCGAGCGCTTCCGCGCCGGCCAGTTCGGCATCCGCCACTACTGCACCATCGGCCTGAATTCGAAGGAGGCCAACGACGAGGCCCTGGCCGAGGCGGTGATGGACATCCTGCCGGGCTTCGCGGCCAAGGAGGGCGTCGTGGCCATCGGCGAGATCGGCTACGACGACCAGACGGCGCTGGAGGACAAGTACTTCCGCCTGCAGATCGAGCTGGCCAAGGAGCTGGACCTGCCGATCATGATCCACACCCCGCACCGGGATAAGAAAAAGGGTACGTCGCGGACCATGGACGTACTGGTCGAACACGGATTCGACCCGGCCAAGTGCGTGATCGACCACAACAACGAGGAGACCGTGCGCGAGGTGCTCGACCGCGGCTTCCAGGCGGCGTTCTCGATCTATCCCGGCACCAAGATGGGCAACGCCCGCGCCACCGAACTGGTCAAGCAGTACGGCTCGACGCGGGTGATCGTCGACAGCGCCTGCGACTGGGGCGTCTCCGACCCGCTGGCCGTGCCGAAGACTGCCGCCCTGATGCGCGAACGCGGCGTGGCCGAGGCCGACATCCGCAAGGTCACCTACCAGAACGCCCTGGCCGTCTACGGCCTCAACGGCGAGATGAAGGCCGAGGACTGGATCGACGTGGCGACCGTCGATCAGAAGGCGCTGTTCTCGGGCAACTCGATCCTGCGCGGCGGCGAGGCCAGCCCGTTCCCGGAACACCTTCGCCCGGCCGGCGCGCTCGAGATCAGCTGAGCGGCGGCGAGACCGAACTCTCACCTTCTTAAACCGCTTCCCTCGGCCTTGTGCCGAGGGCCCCTGCTTCCCGAGAGTTCGAATCCAAGTTGTTTTTCAGCGCGGGCTGAACGAGGGCCCCTCGGCACAAGGCCGAGGGAAGCGAATTTTTGGAATGAGAGAAGAGGCGTCGCCGACATCAAGCGGCCAATTGATTGTTATGTCCCATACGCTAAGCCTTGGCGCATGGGACAAGACGCACCGAAACCGCGCGCCTATCGACTGACCTTCGCCCTGGTGGGCGCGAGCTTGCTCGGGCTCGTCGGCGCGGCCGCTGTCTCCCAGACGCCGAACAAGCCCGGCGTGCTCGGCGGTGTGGCCGGGCAGGTTCCAGCCCAGGCGGCGCAGGCCGCGCGCGCGCCGGCGACCGAAGCCTACGAGGCCGGCGCCGACTGGCTCAACGGCGCCTCGGGAATGCCGGCCTCGGCCGAGTACGCCAACCCGACCGGCCGCATCCGGGTGCTGAACGCCGACGGGCCGGTGGCGGCGGGGCATCCGTTCTTCGCGCCGCTGGGCGCCAACGGCCGGGCCTGCGTCAGCTGCCACCAGCCGTCCGACGGCATGAGCCTGTCGGTCGAGACCATCCGCAAGCGGTGGGCCGAGACTGGCGGCAAGGACCCGATCTTCGCGGCCGTCGACGGGGCCAACTGCCCCAGCCTGCCGCAAGGCGAGGCGGCCTCGCACTCCCTGCTGCTGAACAAGGGCCTGTTCCGCATCTTCATGCCCTGGCCGCCGCGCGCCGCCGACGGGGCGCGGATGACGCCGGAATTCGACATCGCCGTGGTGCGCGATCCCACCGGCTGCAACACCGACGCGACCTATGGCTTGAAAAGCGCCAACCCGATGGTCTCGGTGTTCCGGCGCCCCCGGCCGGTCGGCAACATCAAGTTCCTGACCGAGCTGCCGCACGGCGTGCCGCCGCACGAAGCCTTCGTCTACAACGACAAGAGCCTCTTGCCACGCGATCCGGAGACGGGCGGCTTCGTCTCCAACCAGCTCTTGTCCGACGGCCGCCAGCCGACGCTGAAGACCCAGGCCGTCGAGGCCGCGATCACACACCTGCAGACGCAGGGGCGGCCGAGCCAGGAACAACTGGCGCAGATCGTCGCTTTCGAGAACCAGGTCTATGTCGCCCAAGCCTTCGACGCCCTCGGCGGTCCGCTGACTGGTCCCGGTGCGCCGCCCGGCCTCGGCCCCGAGGCGATGCGCGACGGGGCGCCCGCGCGGCTGGGCAACAACCCGATCAACAAGGTATTCGGCAGCTTCACCGGCTGGGCGGCCGGGCGGGGGAGTAGCCAGGGAACTGGGCCGCAGGACGAATTCCGCCGTTCGGTCGCCCGCGGGGCCGACGTCTACTTCTCGCGCCGGTTCCTGATCCGCGACGTCGGCATGTACAACGACAAGGGGCTGGGCAATCCGTTCAAACGCTCCTGCGCCTCGGGCTGCCACAACACCCTGCTGGCGGGCATGGATCTCGCGCCCGGCTTCATGGACCTGGGGCTGAACAACTTCCCCTGGGCCAACCAGCGCGATGATCTTCCGCTGTTCAAGGTGACCTGCAAGGCCAGCGCCCCTGCCCAATCCTACCTCGGCCGCACCATCTTCACCCACGACCCGGGCCGCGCCCTGGTGACCGGCAAGTGCGCCGACGTCGGGGCGACCATGACCCAGCAGCTGCGGGGGCTCGCCGCCCGCGCGCCATACTTCGCCAACGGCTCGGCCGCCGACCTGCGCGAGCTGGTCGACTTCTACGATCGCCGCTTCAACATCGGCTACACCGAGCAGGAAAAGCGCGACTTGGTGAACTTCATGAGGACGCTCTAGATGCGCCGCGCCGTCGTTATCGCCGCGCTCATGACGCTGGCCGCTGGGCGGGCCATGGCCGCCGACGCGGTGGCCTTCATCACCTGCCCCATCGCCCGCGACACCGGCCCGCAGGCCGACCTCTGCTTCCTGGTGGAGCGCGACGGGGCGCGGATCGGCATCGCCAACCCCGCCGACACCGGCAATCCGCAGCTGAAGCACAGGCTGCTGGTCGAGGGGCGCATCGATCCGAACCGCACCGTCTGCGGCGCGCCCGCGCTGGACGGCCGCGCCTCGGTGCTGCCCGAACTCGCGCCCGAGTGCGACCTCGTGCTGCCGTTCGACGGCTCGGTGGTCGGCGGACCCGGCGGCATCTTCAACAGCGGCCCGCCCGAGCAACGCGCCGCCATGCAGGCGCTGGCCCAGCGGGCCGAGGCCGACCCTTCGCTGTCGGTAAAGCCGCTCGACGCCGCCTACACGCCGCCGCCCGGCCCGCCGCCGCCCGAGACCCTGACGATCTATTTCCCGTTCGAGAGCGACCGGGGTTCCGGGCCGGACATGCTGACGTTGTGGAACATGGTCAAGGCCGCCTCGGCCTCCGGCGAGACGCTGGAGATCGTCGCCCACCAGGGCGTCAGCCGTCTGAACACCGGCGAGACGTTGCGCGAGCGGTCGGGGATGGCCCAGCAGCGGGCCGACAAGCTGGCGGGCGTGGTCGTTGGGCTTGGGTTGCCGAAGAGTCAGGTGTGGACACGCGTAGAGGCTGCGCCTGACGAGGCGACGGTGGGGTGGCGGTCACGATATGCGGTGGTGGCGGTGAGGTGATGAATCCCTCTCCCTCGAAGGGAGAGGGGCAGGGGTGAGGGTGTTCGCACTGAGAGACCGGCTTGTCATTGATGGCGCGGCCTGTTGAGCCCGCCTGGGCAGGCTGCGCATTCACCCCCATCCCCAACCCTTCCCCCTTCGAGGGAGAAGGGGGCTCAGGGCTCGCCCACCGGCAAGGTGATCGCCACCAACTTCCACACGAACCAGCCTCGGCGCTGCCAGGTGAAGATCGTGCGTTTGTCCTTCGCCTCGGGGCGGGTGACGGCGATGCGGACGCGGTTGGGATCCCAATAGACCATGGTCGGGTGGGGCCCGCGCACCGCTGTGCTTAGTGCGTTCCAGGGGGACCGGGGCTCGGCGATCGCCGGTGCGGCCCCAAGCGCGTAGCCGCGCGTCAGGGCCGAGACGCCGGCGACGGTCAGGTAGCGGTCGACGGCCGGCTCGGGCGGGGCGATCGGCTCGATGGCGCGGCGGAAGGCGCCCATCGGATTGCGCCACAGCGAGGGTGGCTCGGCGGTGGCCGGCGCGGCGGCGGTGCGGGCTTCAAGTTGCTGGGTGAGGGCGCGGCGCGTGGCGGGAAAATCGACAAGCTCGCCGATGGCCGCGACATCCTCATAGGTCGCCGCCGACTTCAGGGCGCGGAAGGCGAACAGCGGCGCGGTGACGAAGGCCAGGGCCGTCGCCAGCAGCAGGAAGAGGACGATGTCGAAAAATCTGGGTCTCACCCGCCGGGGCTCCGAAAGCTCAGCTTGATCGGATGCCAAACGCGTGGGCGGTAAAGTGGCTGCCCCCTAAGTCCCTTCCCCCTTCGAGGGGGAAGGGTAAGGGATGGGGGTGGGTGCAGGGCGTTTCGGGTGGAATCTCAACAGGCGGCGACTGCTCAACGTCAGCAGTCACCCCCACCCCTGGCCCCTCCCCCTTCGAGGGGGAGAGGTCTTTCAGTTAGGCCGCGGCCATGGCCTTCTTCAGGTTCTCGTCGATCTTGTCGAGGAAGCCTTCGGTGGTCAGCCAGCTTTGCTTCTCGCCGACCAGCAGGGCCAGGTCCTTGGTCATGAAGCCGCTTTCGACGGTGTCGACGCAGACCTTCTCGAGGGTGTGCGAGAACTTGGCCAGTTCCTCGTTGCCGTCGAGCTTGGCGCGGTGGGCGAGGCCACGGGTCCAGGCGAAGATCGAGGCGATCGAGTTGGTCGAGGTGCTCTCGCCCTTCTGATGCTGGCGGTAGTGGCGGGTCACGGTGCCGTGGGCGGCTTCGGCTTCCACCGTCTTGCCGTCCGGCGTCATCAGCACCGAGGTCATCAGGCCGAGCGAGCCGAAGCCCTGGGCCACGATGTCGGATTGCACGTCGCCGTCGTAGTTCTTACAGGCCCAGACATAGCCGCCCGACCACTTCAGGGCCGCCGCCACCATGTCGTCGATCAGGCGGTGTTCGTAGGTCAGGCCCGCCGCCTTGAACTGGTCGGCGAACTCGGCGTCGAACGTCTCCTGGAAGATGTCCTTGAAGCGGCCGTCGTAGGCCTTGAGGATGGTGTTCTTGGTCGACAGATAGACCGGCACGTTGCGGTTCAGGCCGTAGGCCAGCGAGGCGCGGGCGAAGTCGCGGATCGAGTCGTCGAGGTTGTACATGGCCATGGCGACGCCCGAGCTCGGCGCGTCGAACACGTCCTTCTCGATGGTCTCGCCGTCTTCACCGACGAACTTGATCGTCAGCTTGCCCTTGCCAGGGAACTTGAAGTCGGTGGCGCGGTACTGGTCGCCGAAGGCGTGGCGGCCGACGATGATCGGCTGGGTCCAGCCCGGCACGAGGCGCGGCACGTTTTGGCAGATGATCGGCTCGCGGAAGATCACGCCGCCGAGGATGTTGCGGATGGTGCCGTTCGGGCTCTTCCACATCTGCTTCAGATTGAACTCGGTCACCCGCGCTTCGTCCGGGGTGATGGTCGCGCACTTCACGGCGACGCCATGCTTCTTGGTGGCGTTGGCCGCGTCGATGGTCACTTGGTCGTTGGTGGCGTCGCGGTTCTCGACGGACAGGTCGTAGTAGTCCAGGTCGATGTCGAGGTACGGGAAGATCAGCTTATCCTTGATGAGCTTCCAGATGATGCGGGTCATCTCGTCGCCGTCCATGTCGACGACGGGATTGGCGACTTTGATCTTGGCCATGAGGGCGGAACTTTCCTTCCGGTGTGAACGCGCATCGGGGCGGCGCACAGGGCCGATCCCGGGCGGCGGGGCGGTCTCGCTATAGCGGCTTGAGGGCAGGCGGGAAAGCTCAGTCCTCGGTGGGAACGAGCCGCCCGGTCGCTAGCAGCGCCAGGAGCAGCGACGCCGTCTGCGGCATGGGCAGAATCTCGCCGGCCTGGGCCCGGCGCACGGCTTCGGCCACCGGCTGGCGCAGCACCTCGATCCGTTCGGTGGGGTCGTCGAGCGCGCCGCCGACCTTTCGCAGACCTTCGCAAAGCACGGTGTGGACCGTGTTCTCGCAACCGGCGGGATTGAGCGGCGCGCTGGCGATCAGGCGGGCGCCGGCGGCCTCATGGCCGGTCTCCTCGCGCAATTCGCGCAAGGCGGTGGCGACCGGATCGGTCTCGCCCGGGTCCATGCGGCCGGCGGGCAGCTCGATCGTGAAGCTCTTGGTCCCGTGGCGGTATTGACGGACCAGCAGGAGGCAGCCCTCGTCGTCGAGAGCGACGATCTGCACCCAGTCGGGATATTCGACCACGTAGTAGGGCGCGACGCGGACCCCCTCGGCGGTGACGCAGTCGTCGGCGCGCAGGCCGATCCACCGGTCCTTGCGGACGTACTCCGAACGAACGACCGTCCAGGGCTTCTGGTCCACTAAAGCAGGGCTCCGCGGCCGCTGGTCACCTCGGTGTAGCGATGCACGCGCACCGACTGCACGAGGCCGAAGCCGATCATCACCGTCAGCATCACCGTGCCGCCGTAGGAGAGCAGGGGCATGGGCACGCCGACGACGGGGGCCAGGCCCATCACCATCGCCCCGTTGATCAACACATAGAGGGCGAAGGTCGAGGTGATGCCGGCCGCGGAAAGGCGGCCGAAGTGGCTGTGGGAGATCGACGAGATGCGCAAGGCCATGAAGATCACCGCCCCGTACAGGAACAGGATGCTGAAGCAGCCGGCGAAGCCGAACTCCTCGGCCAGGGTCGCGAAGATGAAATCGGTGTGCTTTTCGGGCAGGAAGTTCAGCTGACTTTGGGTGCCGAGCCCATAGCCTCGCCCGAGCAGGCCGCCAGCCCCCAGCGCGATCTTCGACTGCAGGATGTGATAGCCCGAACCCGACGGGTCGGCCTCCGGATTGAACAGCACGTCGACGCGCTTTCGCTGATAGTCGTGCAGCACGAAGAAATACATCGCCGGGGCGACCACGGCGACGGCGGCGACGCCCGCGGCGATCAACTGCCAGGCGAGGCCCGCCAGCACCATGATCGCCACGCCGGTGAACAGGATCAGCAGCGAGGTGCCGAGATCCGGCTGCTTGGCGACGAGGGCGACCGGGATGGCGATCATCAGCCCTGGGATGATCAGCCGCCAGGACAGCCGCGCGCTGTCGCCGGAGAGGCCATGGTAGAAGCGGGCCAGGGCAAGCACCACGCCGATCTTCATGATCTCCGACGGCTGCATTCGGATCGGGCCGAGCTGCAGCCAGCGCTGGGCGCCCAGCGAGATGTCGCCCATCACCTCCACCGCCAGCAGCAACACCAGGCCGACGGCGTAGACCGGATAGGCCATGGCGAACCAGACCCGCAGATCGACCATCGCCAGCACGATCATGATGCCGAGGCAGACGGCGTAACGGATCATGTGGTCGGCCGCCCATGGCTGCCAGGAGCCCCCGGCGACGGAGAACAGCATCAGCCCGCCGGCCGAGGCGATGAGCGTCAGGGCCAGGCAGAAGGTCCAGTCGACCTCGGCGAACTTGATGAGCAGGCGATCGCGCTCGCCGGGTCGGGTGATGCCGCCGCTGAGGGTCATTGGGCGCCTCCGGGCAGGTCCGGCGGCGGAGCGCCGATGGTGGGTTCGTCGGGCGCGATGCCCTCGATGTCGCCTTCCACCGGCGCGTCCGGCAGCGGGGTCGGCCGCTCGATCCGGGCGCGGATTTCGGGATCCTTGAGCAGGGCGGTGCGCATGACTTCGCGGGCGCGCGGCGCGGCGGCGCTGGAGCCGAACTGGCCGCCGTGCTCGATGATCACCGACATGGCGTAGCGCGGATTGTCGTAGGGCGCGAAGGCGACGAAGAGGTTGTGGTCCTTCAGCTTCCAGGCCACGCCCACGTTGCTGCGCGAGCCGGCGCCGTACTGGCGCACCTGGGCCGTGCCCGTCTTGCCGGCCATCAGCACGTCGCCGAGGCCGAGCTGGCTCTGCCTGTAGGCCCCGCCGGTGGGATCGTTGGCCACCGCCGCCATGCCCTCGCGGACGATGTGCAGGTGCTCGGGGTCGAACGGCAGGTCGGGGACCGCCGCGCCGCTGGGCAGCTCCACGCCGCCGATCGAACGGATCAGGCGGGGCGTCAGCGCCTTCTTGGCGTTGGCCATGCGGGCGGTCATCACCGCCAGCTGCAGGGCGTTGACCGAGATCGCGCCCTGGCCGATGCCGTAGCTCGGGCTCTCGCCCGGGAACCAGATCTGATTGCGTGGGTCCTTGAAGGCGCTCTTCTTCCAGGCCCGGTCTGGAACCAGCCCCTTGCGCTGGCCGGGAATGCCGATGTCGAACGTCTCGCCGAAACCCATGGCGCGCGCCGCCGTCGCGATGGCGTCCGGGCCGATGCGCAGCGCCATCTGATAGAAGTAGACGTCGCAGGAGTTCTTGATCGCGTCGTGAACGTTCTGCGCGCCGTGACCGCCCTTCTTGTGGCAGTGCCAGGTGCGCCCCCCGTAATACCAGCCGCCGGTGCAGACGATCCGCTCGCTCGGATCGATGCCGGCGCCCAGGCAGGCGAGCGCCACGGTCGGCTTGAAGGTGGAGCCCGGCGGGAAGGTGCCGCTCAGGCATTTGTCGAGCAGCGGCTTGCGCTCGTACTCGCTGAGGGCGCGGTACTCGGGCGTGGACAGGCCCTTGACGAAGCGGTTGGCGTCGAAGCTCGGGGCCGAGGCCATGCAGAGCAGGTCGCCCGTGCGGCAGTCCATCATGACGATGGCGCCGCTCTCGTCGCCCATCACTTCCAGGGCCCGGTTCTGGATGTCGGCGTCGAGTGAAAGGCGGACTTCCTTGCCCGGGGTGCCCGGAATGTCGCCTTCCGGATCGAGGCGCACCGTGCGGCCCTGCGCATCGACCTCGGCCTTGATGGCCCCGGCGCGGCCGCGCAGGTCGCGGTCGAGCGCCTTCTCCACGCCCTGCTTGCCGATGCGGAATCCGGGATTTCGCAGCAGCTGCTGGTCCTGGGCCGGGTCGCCCTTGGCCTGCTCCAGGTCGCGTTCGGAGACCTTGGCGACATAGCCGATCACGTGCGCGAACGCGCCGCCGTAGGGGTAGACCCGCACCTCGCCCATGTCGGCGGTCACGCCAGGCAGCTCCGGCGCGCGGATGTTGACGCGGGAAAACTCCTCCCAGGTCATGTCCTCCATGACCGGCATGGGCGTCTGCTTCGGGGTGCGGGTCAGGTCCCGGGACAGGCGCTGGCGGCGCTCGTCGTCCATCGGCACGAGCTGGGAAAGCTCGAGAAGCGTCTTGTCGACGTCCATGTCGTCCTCCCGCGCCACCATGAGGCGGAAGTTCGGACGGTTGGACGCCAGGGCCACGCCGTTGCGGTCGAGGATCAGGCCGCGGGGCGGGGGGGTGAGGCGGTAGTTGAACTGGTTGCCCGAGGCCAGCTTCTGATAGCGGCCCGTCTCCAGCACCTGCAGGTGCAACAGTCGCCCCGTGAGGGCCAGCAGGCCGACGCCGGCGAAACCGCCCAGCAGGAAGGCCCGGCGGTGGAAGGCGCCCTGCCGTTCGTTGACGTCGGAGAAGTAGATCGAGGGTTCGCTCATCGGAACCTGACGTCGGCGTCTTCGAAGCGGTCGATCAGGCGGTAGGCGAACGGAAACAGCACGATCGTGGCGAGGTATTGCCAGAACACCGCCAACAGGCTGGGGGCGGCCAGGGCGTCGAGCATGGTCACCAGATAGCCGGTGGCCATGGCCAGGGCGCAGATCGCGGCGTACCAGACGAACATCATCACCGGGCTCTGACCGGTCATCATGTTGCGCGAGAACAGGGTGGCCCCGTAGGCGACCAGCAGCGACAGGGCCCAGAGGCCCAACGGCCCGCCCCAGAACAGGTCCAGCGCCAGACCCATCAGCAGCACCAGGAAGGGCGCCAGCACGGCGGGGCGGATCACCGCCCAGGCGAAGGCGGGGGCGAGGGCGAACACCGGCTCGGGCAGGCGCAGGCCGAAGACGCGGATGGGCGCGGCGAACAGCACCGCGGCGAGCAGCGCCAGCAGCAGGGGCGCGACCAGCCAGCGCCACGGATCGAGCGGGCGGGCCGAGGACAGGCTCATTGCGGCGGGGCCGCCGTTGCCGGGACTGAGGCCGGAGCTGGGGCGGCCGGCCGAGGCGATGCGGCCGCCGGGGTCTGGGCCGGCGGCGTGGTCGTCGCGGGGCGGGGCGGGGCGGGCGTCGCGGCGACAGGGCCGAGAATGCTCTCGCGCTGGTTCTCGGTGGTCACCGGCGGCATGACAGTCTGGCGCAGCTCGGTCTCGTTGGCGAGCTGGGCGAAGTCTTTGAACAGCAGGATGCGCACGAAATCGATCGGGGCGGCGTCGCTGGCCAGCTGCACGCGCCAGCCGCCGTCGACGCCCTTGACCGCCACGCCCACGGGCAGGCCGCGCGGGATGACGCCGCCGTCGCCGCTGGTCATCACCCGGTCGCCGCTTCTCACCGGATCGCGACCGCGCAGGTAGTCGAGCTTGGGGTTCGGGCCGCCGTCGCCGGCCAGGATGGCCCGGGCGTTGGTCCGGTCGATCATCACCGGGGTGCGCGAGGCGATGTCGGTCAGCAGGACGATGCGGCTGGCGTCGCCGGAGACGCCCACCACCCGGCCCACGAGGCCGCGTTCGGAGAGCACGGGGTTGCCGATGGTCACGCCCTTGTCGCGGCCGGCGTCGGCCAGGCGGGCGTTGGCGAACGGGCCGCGGCTGTCGGCGACGACCCGGGCGGCCACCATCGGCAGCGGCGGATCGGTCTTCAGGCCGAGCAGCGTCCTGTAGCGGTCATTGGTGTCGCGCAGGGCGATGGCGACGTCGCGCCACTGGCGCATCTCCTCCAGCTCCTTGCGCAGCCGGCGGTTTTCGGACACCGCGAAGAAATAGCCGCCGACGAAGGCCAGGCCCTGGCCGGTCGCGCGCACCGGAGCGGCCACCACCTGCCCCACCGGGGCCGCCACCGTGTCGACGGTCTGGCGCGCCGTGCCGTAGGCCTGCTCGCGCAGGGTTTCACGCCGGTCGGTCAGCAGCAGGGCGACGGCCAGGATTCCGGCCACGACCAGGGCGACGGCCGCCGTCCAGGTCAACGGGACCTTCAGTTCGCCCAACGGACTTTCGCGGAACGCCAAGCCGTCTCTCCAGGGCGCGCCCGGCGCCCAGAACTGCAGTGTCTACGCGAGCGTCGATTCGAGCACGCCCTTCATCCACTTGGGATGTTCGAGCACCTTGCCGCAGCCCAGGGCGACGCAGGAAAGCGGATCGTCGGCCACCGTGACCGGCAGGCCGGTGTGGTCCCGGATCTCGGCGTCGAGGCCGCGCAGCAGGGCGCCGCCGCCGGTGAGCATGATGCCCTTGTCGGCGATGTCGCTGGCGAGCTCGGGCGGGGTGGCTTCCAGGGCGACCTTCACGGCCTCCACGATCTGGTTCACCGGGTCCTGCAGGGCGTCGGCCGCCTGCTTTTCGCTGATGCGGACTTCGCGCGGCACGCCCTGCATCAGGTCGCGGCCCTTGACGTCGATCGACAGGCCTTCGCCGTCGGCCGGGGCGCGGGCGGTGCCGATTTCCTTCTTGATGCGCTCGGCGGTGGTCTCGCCGATCAGCAGGTTATGGTGGCGACGCATGTAGCTGATGATCGCCTCGTCCATCTTGTCGCCGCCGACCCGGACCGAGCGCGAATAGACGATGCCCGAGAGCGAGAGCACGGCCACCTCGGTGGTGCCGCCGCCGATGTCGACCACCATCGAGCCGGTCGGCTCGTGGATCGGCAGGCCGGCGCCGATCGCCGCGGCCATCGGCTCGTCGATCAGGCCGACGCGGCGGGCGCCGGCGTTCAGGCAGCTGTCGTTGATCGCGCGGCGCTCGACGGCGGTGGCGCCCGACGGCACGCAGACGATGACCTTGGGGTTCACGAAGCCCTTGCGGTTGTGAACCTTGCGGATGAAGTACTTGATCATCTCCTCGGCGACTTCGAAGTCGGCGATGACCCCGTCGCGCATCGGGCGGATGGCTTCCATGTGGCCCGGGGTGCGGCCCAGCATCTGCTTGGCCTCTATGCCCACGGCGTGCACCTGCTTGCGGCCGCCGACGTTGCGCAGCGCCACCACCGAGGGCTCGTTGAGCACGATGCCCTTGCCCTTCTGATAGATCAGGGTGTTGGCCGTGCCGAGGTCGATGGCGATATCGTTCGAGATGGCGCCGAAAAGGGATGCAAACATCGGTGGCCTGAGAAAAGCGTCGAAGGTCGGGGCGGGGCGGAGACATGTCCACCGAGCGGCCACGAAGGGGGTCGAACGCTCGTCGAACGCCGTGGGTTTGCCCTGCGAACGTGTTGAATTCAAGGTCTATCGATATGAACCGTCACGGAGTTCGCCGCGCGCGGTGACGCAGGTGGAAGCTAGGCCAGGGCGGCCAGCACGACGCCGGCGGCGGTGAGGGCGGCCGACGCCCACTGCAGCAACGTCAGGCGCTCGGCGAACAGCTTGCGGCCGGCCAGGGCGGCGATCGGCATCTCGACCACGCCGACGGCGCGAACCGGTCCGGCGGGCGCCATGGCCAAGGCTGTGAACCAGCAGCACGAGGCCGCCGCGCCGAAAAATCCGGCTCCGAGCGAGGGCCGCCACGACCGCAGGGCGGCCATCAGGGCCGGTCGGTTCAGCACCGCCAGTATGGCGACCAGCAGGGCCGACTGCAGGGCCTGAACCATGCAGACCGTGGCCGTCGAGGCCGCTGCCACATGGGCCGCGTCGAGCGCCAGGGTGGCCTGGCGGAAGACATTGTTGCCGATGGCGAAGCCGAAGCCGGCCGCCAGGCCGAAGACCGCCGCGCTCCAGTCGCCGCGAAAGCCGCCCTTGGGCCAGGAAAGGCCGAAGACGCCCAGGGTCACGGCCGCGACGCCGATCCAGGCCGAGGCGTTCAGGAGATCGCCGAACAGGAACTGGCCCATCACCGCCGTGAACGGCAGCAGGCTCTGCTGGAGCGAAGAGCCGATGGCGAAGCTCGAACGCTGCATGCAGACCAGCAGGGCCGCCGTCGCGGTCACCTGGCTGACGGCGCCGACGGCGCAGAAGGCGAAGAAGGTCGGCGACGGCCGCAGGGCGACCCCCGGCGTCAGGGCGACGGCGGTGAGCACGAAGATGATGCTGAACGGCAGGCCGAACAGGAAGCGCACCAGGGTGGCGCCCCAGGGGCCCGCGCCCTCCATCAGGCTGCGCTGAGTGGCGTTGCGCGCCACCTGCAGGCTCGCGGCGACGATGGTGATGGGGATCCAGTACACGCCGCGTCGCTTATCGCGCGGCGGCGGCGCGCGAAACCGCTATTCGACCTGGATGCTCGGCGGCGGCCGTCAGAAAGGAACGATGCCGGCCTTCAGGGCCTCGGCGGCCTGATGCGAGGCGAGATAGCCGTCCTTCGACATGCGCAGACGACCCTCCTCGAGCGGTTCGATCAGCCCCTTGTCAGCCAGGCTGCGAACGGCGCTGCTCAGGCGTTGCGGGTCATAGCCGTGGGTGTCGGCGGCGGCGGCGAAGGCCTGCTCCGTGCCGACCGTCTCCAGCGGGCCGAAGCCTTGGGCGTTCAGTCCGGCGAGGAAGGCGCGTTCGGCGTCGTCGAGAATCCAGCGGCGGGTCATGTCGTCTCCTTTCAGCGTGTCAGGCGGCGGTGTCGGCGGCCACGGGCGGGATCAGGGCGCGAGCCCCGGCGATCATCGAGCGCGCGATCTCCCGCTCGCCCATGACGATCAGGTCGGCCCCGAAGGCCTTCAGGTGTTCGGCCTCGGCGTCGCTGTGGGCGCGGGCCAGAATGTTGAGTTTGGGATTGGCGGCGCGGGCCATCTCGACGATGCGCCCGGCCTCGAAGCCATCTGGGACGGTAACGAACAGCCAGTCGGCGCCGCCGAGGTTCGCCTCCTCGGCCACGGCGGGTGAGATGGCGTTGCCGGCGATGGCCGGGACGCCTTGGGCGGTGAGGTCGTCGACGATCTCCTGCCGGTCCTCGATCACGACGAAGTCGGCGTTGGCCGCCTTCAGCGCCGTGCCGACCACCGAGCCGACGCGGCCGTAGCCGACGACGATGGCGCGGCCTTCCTTCGGCGTTATCGTCGGGATGGGCGTGGGCGCCGCCGCCTTGGCCTTGTCGCCTCGCCAGTGGTCCGAGATCAGGAAGACCAGCGGGTTCAGCAGGATGGAGAGAATGGCGCCGGCCAGGATCAGGTCGCGCCCGGCCTCCGGCAGCAGGCCCAGTTGCACGCCCATGGCGGCGAGGATGAAGGAGAACTCGCCGATCTGCGCCAGGCTGGCGGCGATCAGAATGCTGGATCGGATATTCTGGCGGAACAGCGCCATGATCCCGAGGGCGGCGATCGACTTGCCGATGACGATGATCGCCAGGGTGGCCGCCAGCGGCCAGGGGTTCTCGAGCAGCACCGTGGGATTGAACAGCATCCCCACCGAGACGAAGAACAGCACGGCGAAGGCGTCTCGCAGCGGCAGGGTTTCGTTGGCGGCCTGCTGCGACAGCTCGCTCTCGCCCATCATCATGCCGGCGAAGAAGGCGCCGAGCGCGAAGGAGACGCCGAACAGCTCGGCCGCGCCATAGGCCACCCCCAGGGCGACGGCCAGCACGGCCAGGCGGAACAGCTCGCGGCTGCCGGTGTGGACGACGCGGTGCAACAGCCAGGGGATCAGCCGGCGGCCGACCACCAGCATCAGGGCGATGAAGGCCGCGACCTTGCCGAGCGTGAGCAGCAGGGTGAAGCCTACGGCCTTGAGCTGCTCGGGGCCGAAGCCGCCGCTGGCGGAGACGTCCTTCTGAATCTGGGCCCAGCTCGGCAGCAGCACCAGGGCGAGGATCATCGCCAGGTCCTCGACGATCAACCAGCCGACGGCGATGCGGCCGCGGTCGGTCTGGATCAGCCGCCGCTCCTGCAGGGCGCGCAGCAGCACCACGGTCGAGGCGACGGAGAGCGCCAGGCCGAAGACGATCCCGGCCTCCAGCCCCCAGCCCATGGCCAGCGCCAGGGCCACGCCCAGCAAGGTGGCGAAGGCGATCTGCGCCACGGCGCCCGGCGCGGCGATCTTGCGCACCGACATCAGGTCCTTCAGCGAGAAGTGCAGCCCGACGCCGAACATCAGCAGGATGACGCCGATCTCGGCGAGTTCCTGAGCCAGGTGCGCGTCGGCCACATAGCCCGGCGTGAACGGGCCGATGGCGACGCCGGCGAGGAGGTAGCCCACCAGGGGCGAAGCCTTCAGTCGCGTGGCGATGGCGCCGAACACGAACGCCAGCACGATGCCGCCGACGATGGTGGAGATCAGGGGCGTTTCGTGCGGCATGGGTCGGGGCCGGCTCCATGTCGGTTGTTGTTATGGGCGGTCCGAGCGCTCGGACCGCCCATGACCAACTACGAACCTAGGGCGCAGGTTGCCGAGCGCCACCGCAGATAGCGTGGCTGTGAACGGATGTTATCGGGCGACCGCCTGCGGCCGCGTCAGATCGGCTCCGCCTCGATCACCCAATCGAAGCCCGTCCGAAGGCCGCCTTCCCGCCGACAGTGGACGAGGCCCTCGCTTCGAGCAGCTTCCAACGCTGCGCGCAATCCGTCCGCCAGGGCGGGGTCGCCCACGCGGTCCAGTCTTCGCAGCGCCATATCGATCTGACTGTTGACCCAGGTCTCGCGATATCGGTTCGCGAACCGGCGCGCCGAGCTTACCCGGAAGCCGGACGCCTCGAGATGGAAGACGGCCCATTCCGCGGGATACTCGCGGTAGGGGGTTTCGTCGGCCGCGAGCATGCACGCATCCCGCAGCCTGCCGATCCTGCGGGCGATCTTGGCCGCCTCGGTATCGGCGGGTCCGACTACATAGGGATCCAGCCCCACGACGTAGAGCCTGCCCGCTATCAGCGGGCGCAGACGTGCGAACAGGTGCGGCTGGAAGTAGGGCGAAAAGCCCTCGACGGCGCCGAGCAGATAATCGGCCAACACGGTCTCGAACTGCTCTCCGGCCAGGAGCCGCTCGTCCGTCCAGTCGCCGATCAACAGCCGATCCTGCGGGCGGAGCTGTTCGCCGACCGCCGCCTTCACCTGCGCGGCGTGCCCAGGCGCCGCCGTGACGGCCGTCCAGCTGTCGGTCGCGAGGCCGGTGCTCCACAGGCTGGAGTTCACGCCGGTTCCGGCGTCGAGAAACCGTCCCCAGGGCGTGCCACCCTGCAGGGCTGTAATGTGACAAAACATTGCGGAGAGCACGAAATCGGCGAGGTGGCGTTGATGATAGTTATTTTATAACATACCGAAGCGGCTCAAGTCATCCAGGGGGCCGCCGATGCGCGCGAAATCCATTCTTCTCTCCGCCGTGGCGAGCGCCGCCATCGTCGGCGTCGCCAACGCTCAAGCGCCTCAGGACGGAGCCGCGAACGTCGACGAGGTGATCGTCACCGCCGACCCGTTGGGCCGCTCCGCCGACGAGGTAATCTCCAGTGTCGCCGTTCTGCGCGGCGAAGCCTTGGTGCAACGGCGCGAAGGCACCCTTGGCGACACCCTGAACGGGCTGCCGGGGGTGAATTCCGACACCTTCGGCGGCGGCGCCACCCGCCCGGTCATTCGCGGCCAGACCGCGCCGCGCGTGAAGGCGCTGGCCAACGGATCCGCCATTATCGACGCCTCGCAGGTTTCGCCGGATCATGCGGTCGTGGGCGAGCCGTTGCTGCTGGAGGGCATCGAGATTCTGCGTGGACCCAGCGCCCTGCTGTACGGCGGTGGCGCCATCGGCGGCGCGGTGAACCTGATCGATCGCAAGGTGCCGACGCGAATCCCGGCCAATGGCGGCGAGGGCGTCGCCGAGGTCCGGCTTGGCTCGAACGACGATGAACGGGCCGGCGTGCTGGGCGCGACGGTCGGCGCGGGCAATTTCGCGGTTCGCATCGAAGCCGCGGGCCGCGACGTCGACGATTATCAGGTTCCGGATTGGAGCGAAGACCGTCTCGCTGGTTCCAGCAGCAGCTCATACACCGGCACGTTCGGCGCTTCATGGATCGGCGAGCGTGGCTACCTCGGCGCGGCCTACACCTATCAGCGCAGCGACTACGGCCTGCCTGGTCACAGCCATGAGTACGAGAGCTGCCACCCCCACGGCTCCAGCCTGCACTGCGGAGGTCACGATCACGCCGAGGATGACCATGACCATGATCACGAACACGATCATGAGGGCCACGACGTGCCGGTCGTCGACCTCGTCAGCCGCCGTCTCGACCTGCGCGGGGAACTACGCAATCCGTTCGCGGGCGTGGAGCTGATCCGATTCCGCGGCGGCCATACCAACTACGCCCACGACGAGATCGACGAGGGTGAGGTCTCCACCACCTTCACCAACAAGGGCTACGACGCACGGCTGGAAGTGCAGCACGTTCCGCTCGCCGGGCTGCGTGGCGTGGTCGGGGCCCAGGTCTCGAAGAACGATTTCGCCGCCGTCGGCCTGGAGTCGTTCATCGTGCCGACCACGACCGAGACCACCGCGCTGTTCGTCCTTGAGACGCTGCAGGCCGGAAACTGGGACTTCGAGGGCGCGTTGCGACAGGAGTGGCAGAAGACTTCGACGGGTGGGGCGCTGCCGCTGACCCGGTATCCGAACCGCGAATACAAGCCGTTTTCAGCCTCGGCCGGCGCGCACTGGCATTTCGCGCCTAAGTACACGCTTTCGCTGTCGCTCGCCCGCTCCCAGCGCGCGCCGAACATTCAGGAACTCTACGCCCGCGGCGTGCACCTGGCGACGAACACCTATGAGATGGGCGGCGCCGATCTCGATGAGGAGACCGTCACCTCGGTGGAACTCGGCCTCAAGAAAACCGCTGGCGACACCACCTTCGCCGTCAGCGGTTATCGCTACGCCTATGACGGCTACATCTTCGCCGACACCCTGGATCAGTTCGAAGACTTCCGGCTGATCCGCTACGTGCAGGACGACGCGACCTTCACCGGCCTGGAAGGCGAGGTCACCCATCGCTTCAGCTCCGCCGTGTCACTGACGGCGTTTGGCGACTATGTGCGCGCCGAGACGCAGGATGACGGCGATCTGCCGCGCATTCCCGCGGGCCGTCTGGGCCTGCGCACCAACCTCGACCGCGACGCCTGGTCCGGCTCGGTGGAGTACACGCGCGTTTTTGAGCAGGACCGGATTGCCGCCTATGAGACCAAGACCGCGGGCTACAACATGCTGAACGCCACGGTGGCCTACGACATCGACGGGTCCAGCCTGAAGACCCAGGTCTATCTGCGCGGCACCAACCTGCTGGATGATCTGGCGTTCAATCACGCCTCGTTCATCTCCGACCTTGCTCCGCTGCGTGGTCGCAAGGTGGTGCTCGGCATTCGGACAATGTTCTGAGCTCGCGGGGGAGCGGCGCGCCGCTCCCCGAGACTGACTGGAACAGGGCGATGGAGACGGCATCCTCAACCACCGAGCGGTTGCAGAGCGAGCTGGTCGCCCAACTGGGGACCCGCGGCGCAGCTTCCGCCTATCGCTTGAGGTGCTGGGTCGAGGCTGAGTGGAAGCGCAAGGTGCCGCCGCCGCTGATCTACCGCGCCCTCGACCGGTTGTGCGCCCAGGGGCAAGTGACACGGCTTTCGACGACGCGTCGCTTCGCGCTCGTCGAAATAGGGGAGGGCGCCCGCGTGGTTCTCAGCTGCCGGTCCTGCGGCGACGCCGAACTTCACGAGGACGCGGGGGCGGTCGACGCGTTGAGCCGCCTGTCAGACCGCCGCGCCTTCATTCCCGATCAAGGGCCGGTCGAAATCGTGGGGTTATGCCGAGGCTGCGCTCCGGCGGCGTGACCGCCGGAGGCCAGGCTTTCCTGCCTAGAACCCGCTGGCGATGGCCGAATCCGGACGGCTCTTTTCCTTGCGGGCGAAGAGGTTGTTCAGCGCGTTGACATAGGCCTTGGCGCTGGCCGTCAGGGTGTCGGTGTCGGCGGCTTGGCCGGTGGCGATGCGGCCGTCTTCCTCGAGGCGGACGCTGACCTGGGCCTGGGCGTCGGTGCCCTCGGTCACGGCGTGGACCTGGAACAGGCGCAGGGCCGCGCCGTGCGGCACGATCTCGTGGATGGCGTTGAACACCGCGTCGACCGGACCATCGCCGGTGGCTTCCGCCATGCGGTCGACGCCGTCGACATTCAGGGTCAGCTCGGCCGACTGGCCTTCGGTGCCGGCGATCACGCGCAGGTGCTCGACCTTGATCTTCTCCGAGCCGCGCGCCAGGGCGTCGTCGACCAGGGCGATGATGTCGTCGTCGTAGACGTGCTTCTTGCGGTCGGCCAGGTCCTTGAAGCGGCCGAAAGCCTCGTTCAGGGCGTTCTGGCCCAGGTCGTAACCCAGGGCCTTCAGCTTCTCGCGGAAGGCGTGGCGGCCCGAGTGCTTGCCCATCACCAGGTTGGTCGCGCCCTGACCGACGTCCTCGGGCTGCATGATCTCGTAGGTTTCGCGGTTCTTCAGCATCCCGTCCTGGTGGATGCCGCTCTCGTGGGCGAAGGCGTTCTTGCCGACGATCGCCTTGTTGAACTGCACTGGGAAGCCAGTCACCGCCGAGACGAAGCGGCTGGCGCGGGTGATGTGGCGCGCGTCGATGTGGGTCTCGTAGGGCAGGCGGTCGCCGCGCACCTTCAGGGCCATGACCACCTCTTCCAGCGCCGCGTTGCCCGCCCGTTCGCCGATGCCGTTGACGGCGCACTCGATCTGCCGCGCACCGCCCAGCACGCCGGCCAGGCTGTTGGCCACGGCCAGGCCCAGGTCGTTGTGACAGTGGGTCGAGAAGATCACCTTGTCGGCGCCCGGCACGGTCTCGATCACGTCGCGGAACATCGCTTCGTATTCGCTCGGGTAGGTGTAGCCGACGGTGTCGGGCAGGTTGATGGTGCCGGCGCCGGCCTTGATGGCGGCCTCGACGCAGCGGCGCAGGAAGTCGCGGTCCGAGCGGGTGGCGTCCTGCGCCGACCATTCCACGTCGCCGATCAGGTTGCGCGCATGGGTGACCGACTTGGTGATGGCGTCCAGCACCTCTTCCTCGCTCATCCGCAGGATGTGATCCATGTGGTGCGGGCTGGTCGAAATGAAGGTGTGGATACGGCCCCGCTTGGCGTGGCGCACGGCCTCGGCGGCCCTGTCGATGTCGACGGCGGCGGCGCGGGCCAGGCCGCATACGGTGCTCTCGGTCACGATCTGGGCGATGCGCTGCACGGCCTCGAAGTCGCCGTTCGAGGCGATCGGGAAGCCGGCCTCGATGACGTCGACCCCCATCTCCTCGAGGATCTTGGCCAGCTCCAGCTTCTCGTCCAGCGACATGGAGGCGCCGGGCGCCTGCTCCCCGTCGCGCATGGTGGTGTCGAAGATGATGACGCGGTCGCGCTCGGCAGCGGCGGTCTTTTGGGTGGTCATTTTATGGTCTCGCGTAGTCCGGTTTTGGCTGGGAGGGGGTTCGATGCTGATCCCCTGAGCGACCGGCCGCTCGACGACGCGCGCGGCTAGACGGACGCCCAGGGGCCGCTAAGCCCCAGCGCAAGAAGGTTCGACGGAAGGAGGTCGAAGCGACGCATGCGGTCTGAATACTCTCTCAGTCCTTGACGGGCAAGGCGCGCCTGCACGCATGGGCTGCGGTCAGACGCCGCCCTCGGCCTCGACCGCCTTCGCGGCGGCGCGGGCCTCCTTGCGCTTCAGCCAGTTGCGGGCGATCCAGCCCGCGCCGATCCAGATCGCGGCCACCAGCCCCAGCACCAGCACGTGCTGCATGCCGCCGCCCTGCATGGCCTTGAGCACCGAATTGCCGGCGAAGGCGGTGAGGGCGATCTTCGGAATGATGCCGACGCCGGTGCCGGCGAAGAAGTCGCGGGTGCGCATCGGGGTGACCCCCGCCGCCATGTTGACCACGATGAACGGGGCCGAGGGCACCAGGCGCACGATCAGGCTGGCGAGGAAGCCGTTCTCGCCGATCATGTCCATGAAGCGTTTGACGCCGGCGCCGGCGATGTCGCGCAGGATGCGCGCCCCGAACTGGCGCCCCAGCCAGAAGCCGATGATCGACGACACCATGGTGCCGATCCAGCTGTAGGCGAAGCCCTGCCATGGACCGAAGGCGACGACGGCGGCGGCGATCAGGATGATCTGGGGCACGCCCAGGAAGGCGAGGGCGGCGAAACAGGCGATGGCGACCGGCAGGCCCCACGGCTGGGTCGAGGCCGCGCCGAGCCATTGCTCGACGGCCGCCTCGCCGTTCAGGCCGAGAATCGAGGCGCCGAAGAAGAAGACCAGACCCACGCCGCCGAACAGCACGAAGGACACGGCGAGGGTCCGCCAGGCCTTCGCGTCCATGTTCAGAAGGAAATCGATCAGCCGGCGCATTTCCGCCCAGCCGTGGCGGATCGGCGCCAGGGGGTCAAGCGGCTGCGGTGTGGAGCGGAAGTGAAAGCGAAGGGGTGTGTCGCCAGGCAAGGGCCGTCGCTCCGAAATCCGTAGGCCCCGAGTTTTGCTGAATACGAAGCGGCGGCCGGAGTTCCCGAGGATTACGATCCGCACAACCCAAAGGTGTGCAACCGACGGAAGTCATTACTAAAACTTCATGGCCGTTTCCTCCATTTGGAGGAAGGCAAGTGCGGCGTGCTGCATTAGCGATGCTTACCGAAAACGGCTGAGTCCGTTCATCGGTGTTACAAGGCGTCGGCCATGGCTCGTGAAGCGTTGTCCCTTTCGTCCCTCAGGGTGATCGAGGCTGCGTGCCGACATGGGGGTTATTCCGCCGCCGCCCGCGCCCTGTCGATTTCGCACAGCGCCATCAGCCAGCAGGTCTCGCGGCTGGAGCGCATTCTCGGCTTTCCGCTGTTCGAGCGCGTCGGCGGGCGGTTGCGGCCGACCGAGATGGGACGCGAGCTCGCCGCCATCTACGCCCGCGCCGCTCAGTCGCTCGACCGCCTGGTCGCCCGCGCGGGTGGGGAGGGGCCGGCTCCGGTGGTCATCTCGGCGCCGGCGGCCTGGGGGCGATGCTGGTTCCGCCATCGGGTGCGCAGTCTGCACGGCCTTTCGCCCCACATCTCGATTCAGCTTCGTCCGCGCGGCGAGAGCCCCGATTTCAGCCGCATCTCCGCCGCGGTCACCGGCTCGGAGCAGTTCGAGGAAGGTTACCGCCGCGAGTGGCTGTTCAACGAGACCCTGACTCCGATCTGCGCGCCCTCGCTGCTGCCGCATCATGGGTTGCGTTCACCCGCCGACGTGTTGGCCGCGCCGCTGCTGGTGCATGACGAGGCGGCCTGGCGCGCCTGGTTCGCACGGCACGATCTGTCGCTGGACGACGCGACCTGCCTCATTCACCTCGACGATCTCGACCTGGCGCTCGATGCGGCGCTGGAGAGCCAGGGCGTGGCCCTGGCCTGCGCCACCCTGATGCAGCGCGACGTCGCGCAAGGTCGCCTGATCGTGCCGATCGACGACGCGCTGGACACCGGTCGGCGGGTGCATCTCGTCTGGCCGCAGGACGCGATCGAGGCGGTCGAGATTCAGGGCTTCGCCGAATGGCTCGGAGCCGAGCTGCGCAATTCGCCGCAGCCCGTGCTACGGGAGGCGATGATGTCCGCGGCATGACGACATTGGCGGCCCTGACCCGAAAGGAAAGCGTGGCCGTCTTCGATCCCGCCCTGCTCGCCGAGCAAGGGCGCGACGCCCTGTTCGTGCTCGGTCCGATGCGGCAGCTGGTCTACGCCAACGGTGAGGGCAGGGGCCTGCTGCAGGCCGCCTATCTGGTCGAGCTGACGCCGTTCGGGATTATCGAGGCGGCCAACGAAGCGTTCCGCACGCCGTTGCGCGCGATCGCCATCGGGGCCTTGGCTCACGGCCGATCGGGCGGCCTCGATATCGCCATGCCCTGCCGCCCCCGCCACCGCTTGGCCGTCCGCCCGCTAGGCGGCGTCGCCGGTGGCGAGCTGGCCGTGCTGACGGTGCGCAACCTCGACGACTATCTGCAGCGCTGCGCCGCCTTCGCCGCCGACCGCTTCGGCCTGAGCGACGCCGAGCGTCGCCTGGCCGAAGGGCTGCTGCGCGGGCTTTCGCCCGCCGACTACGCCGGCGCCTGCGGCATCAAGATCTCCACTGTCCGCAGCCAGTTGAAGTCGCTGTTCGCCAAGGTCGGCGTGGCCCGCCAGTCCGACCTCGTGCTGCAGTTGGGCGTGATCTGCGACTGACCGCTACTTCAGCGGCAGATGCACGTCGGCGGTGACCTCCATGGGCGCGCCCTCGGCGGACAGGAACCGACGCTCGCAATAGACCGGGAAGTCGCGGAGTTCCTCACCGCTGGCGGGCAGCCACTCGCGATAGAGATAGAGCGCGGCGGGCTCGAGGTTGTGGGTGTTCTCCGCGACGCGCAGCACCGCGCAGCGGCCGCCTGGGATGACGCCGGCCTTCATGACGGGATCGTTCGGATCGATGGGCCGGTCGGTCCCGACGCAGAGGTCCATGCTGTAGTCGGCCGGATTGGACGGGGTTCGCTCGGACCGAAAGATGTTGAAGGTCGAACTGGTGTGGGGCGACAGGCCGGCGGCCTTTCGCCAGGCGATGAACCGTTCGATGGTCGCGGGAAGGCCCGCGCGGTCCCCGCGATGCTCCAGTATCGCCACCGGGGTGGGGGAGGTCTCGATGATGGTGACGTCGTCGGGGGTGTAGGTCGTCTGCATAAGTTTGCTCCTGGCGTTTTCGAGCGGCCGGAAGGCCGAAAGCCACGGAATCCAGTCGGGCGAACTTCGGAACGACGACGGCGATTGCCTGAACCGACGCCGGAAGGCGCGGGCGAAGGCGTCAGGCGCGTCATAACCAGCCTCCATCGCGATATCGGTGACGCTCCGGCCGTCGTTGGCGGCCAGCCGATGGGAGGCGCGCTTCAGACGGGCGAGTTGGACGTAGCTGTGCACCGACACCTCGAAGGTGGCCGTGAACTGCCGGTGGAAATGGAACTTCGAGAAGGCCGCGACGCGGCTCAAGGTTTCCAGATCGAGATCGCCGTCGAGCTGCTGGTCGATGTGATCCAGCACCCGTTGCATCCGCGCGTGGTAGTTCCGAAGCGCCGCCGTCATCGTTCCCTGTTCCGTGACGGTCTCAGATTGGCGCGCGCCGCCCCCGGCCGCTCGACCGATCTTGCGGTTCGACGGGCTACTCCGTCTCCTCCGGCCAGCACCAGATGAGCCCCGTCGGCTGAAAGGGCGCGCCTTCGACCATCATGGCGCCGGCCGACTCGGCGAAGGTCAGGCGCAGGTTCGCGGGCGTGCGCGCGCCCTCCTGCAGGCAGGAGCCGGCGATGTCGAAACCGCCGGCCCGCTCGGTCACCCGGCTGAAGGTGCAGGAGGTCTCGCCCGCCGTGACCAGGCCGTCGGGCCGGAAGCGCCAGGCGCCCGAAACACAGAGGTTGGGCCGCGCCGCCCAGACGCCGACGTAACGTTGCGGGCCAACCGGCGGCAGCGAAAGCCCCGGCGCCGGCTCCTGGTTCGCCTGGCCCGGACCCGGCTCGTCGTCGCCGACGACGTCGTCCGGATCGAAGCCGCCGCCCGCGCTGGTCTGGGGCGCCGGGGTGGCGGTGGAGGCGGCGGGGGCGTCGGCCTTCTGATGGCCGTCCTGACGGTCGCAGGAGGCGAGCATCGCGGCTGCGGAGGAAATCAAAAGAACCAGAAGCGTCGAGGATCGCGTCATCGGCTGGGTTCCTTGGGCAACGTCTGCAAAGCTTGAGACTAACCACCGGTTCCTTTGATTGCGCCAGGGGGAGGGGGGGCGTAAAGACCCGCGTCCCTTCATCTTTGGAGCCTGTCATGTCGCTCGAGTCCGAGGCGCTGCGCCGCATCGCCCCTTCCGCCACCATCGCCATCAGCGCCAAGGCGCGGGCGCTGAAAGCGGCTGGCCGCGACGTGATCGCCCTGTCGGCCGGCGAGCCCGACTTCGACACGCCCGAGAACATCCGCGCGGCCGGCATCGCGGCCATCAACGCCGGCAAGACCCGCTACACCGACCCGGACGGCACGCCGGAGCTGAAGGCGGCCATCTGCGCCAAGTTCAAGCGTGAGAACGGCCTCGACTACAAGCCGAGCCAGGTGCACGTCGCCCCGGGCGGCAAGCCGGTGATCTACAACGCCCTGGTCGCCACCCTGAACCCGGGCGACGAGGTGATCATCCCCGCGCCGTACTGGGTGTCGTACCCCGACATGACCCTGCTGGCCGGCGGCACGCCCGTGCCGGTGGAAACCACCGCCGCCAACGGCTTCAAGCTGACGCCGGAAGCCCTGGAAGCGGCGATCACGCCGAAGTCGAAGTGGCTGATCATCAACTCGCCGTCGAACCCGTCGGGCGGGGCCTATACCGCCGAGGACCTGCGCGGCATCGCCGACGTGCTGCTGCGCCACCCGCAGGTCTGGGTGCTGACCGACGACATGTACGAGCACCTGGTGTTCGACGACTTCAAGTTCGCCACCATCGCCCAGGTCGAGCCCAAGCTCTACGATCGCACCCTGACCATGAACGGGGTCTCCAAGGCCTACGCCATGACCGGCTGGCGCATCGGCTACGCGGCCGGCCCGGAGCCGCTGATCAAGGCCATGGCCAAGATGATCAGCCAGACGACCTCGAACCCCTGTTCGATCAGCCAGGCCGCCGCCGTCGAGGCGCTGAACGGCGCGCAGGATTTCATCAAGCCGCACCAGAAGCTGTTCCAGGAGCGGCGTGACCTCGTGGTCTCGATGCTGAACCAGGCTACCGGCATCGAGTGCCCGACTCCGGAGGGCGCCTTCTACGTTTACCCGTCTTGCGCCGGCCTGATCGGCAAGACCTCGCCGAGCGGCAAGGTGATCGAGAGCGACGAGGACTTCGCGACCGAACTGCTCGAAGCCGAGGGCGTGGCCGTGGTGCACGGCGCGGCCTTCGGCCTCTCGCCGTTCTTCCGCATCAGCTACGCGACTTCCAACGAGGTCCTCGAAGACGCCTGCGGCCGCATCCAGCGCTTCTGCGCCGCGGTGAAATAACAACACTACTGCTCTTCCCGGCGCAGGCCGGGATCCAAGCCGAGCTCCGAAAGGGGCTCGGCTTTTTTATTGGCTCGTCGCTTAGCTGGTGGTTTCGCATTTAACCGACCGGTTGACTCCGCGTCGGCTCATTCGTATTAAACCAATCAGTTGATTAACCGGAAGGTTGAACGCCATGGAGGCCGACCGCCTCAGCCTCACGCTCTCAGCCCTGGCCGACCCGACGCGCCGGGCGATCCTGGCGCGGCTGTCGTCGGGTGAGGCGACGGTGAGCGAGCTGGCCGAGCCCTTCGACATGAGCCTGCCGGCCGTCTCCAAGCATCTGAAGGTGCTGCAGAAGGCTGGGCTGATCAGCCAGCACCGCGAGGCCCAGTGGCGCCCCTGCCGCCTGGAGCCGGCGCCGCTGAAGGACGTGTCGAGCTTTCTCGACCAGTACCGACGCTTCTGGGAGGCGAGCTTCGACCGCCTCGACGAGTATCTGCAACGCATCCAGACGCCCGACCCGAACGTCGGCGAACAATAGGGAGAAGCCCGATGGGAAAGACCACCTGCACCTATCCCGACGACGCGCCGCTGATGGTGTTCGAGCGCGAGCTCGACGCCCCGCGCGAACTGGTCTGGCGAGCGCATACCGACCCGGCGATGGTCGCCCAGTGGTGGGGGCCGCGCTATCTGCGCAACGAGGTCCTGGAGTTCGACGTGCGGCCCGGCGGCGCCTGGCGCGTGAACCAGCATGAGCCGAACAGCGCGGTGCATCGCTTCAGCGGCGTCTATTCCACCGTCTCGCCGGTGGAGCGCCTGGACTACACCTTCCGCTACGCGGACTACGACGCCGTGCCGATCACGGTCCGCTTCGAGGACCTTGGACAAGGCCGCACCAAGGTGACCAGCGTCACCGACATGGGCACGTTCGACGCCCGCAAGGGCATGATGGACGCCGGCGCCGAGTCCGGCGGTCGCGAGGGTTACGATCGGCTCGACGTGCTGCTCGGCCAGGCCAAGCTCGTCATCGTCCGACGTCTCGCGGCGCCCCGAGCCCTGGTCTGGAAGGCCTATACCGAGATCGACCGTCTCGCCGCCTGGTGGGGGGCCGTGGGCTTCAAGTGGCTTCGGGGCACGCTGGACCTGCGTCCCGGCGGCCGGTTCCACTACGGCATGTCCGCGCCGGACGGCTCGGAGATGTGGGGCAAGTTCACCTATCAGCAGGTGCGGCCGCAGGACCGTCTGGCCTTCACGGTCGCCTTCTCCGACCGCGAGGGAACGACCCAGCCGGCGGCCTTCGATCCGTCGTTCCCCGATGAGTTCATGAATATCATCACCCTGACGGAGGAGGGCGACGAGACGGTTCTCACCCTCGAAGGCTGGGCGGTCAGCGAAGACCCGGCCGAGCTCGCCGCCTACGCCGCCATGATCCCCAACATGCAGCAGGGCTTCGGCGGGACCTTCGATCAACTCGTGGCCTACCTCGCCAAGGAGCAGGCCCAATGAACGCGCCCCTTCCGACCTTGACCCTTGAGCGGGTGTTCGCCGCACCGCGCGAGCTGGTGTTCCGCGCCTGGGTCGAGCCGCACCGTCTCGCCCAGTGGTGGGGGCCGTACGGCTTCACCGTCGAGGCCTGCAAGATCGAGCCGACGCCGGGTGGCGAGCTTCACATCGAGACCCGGCTGCCGGACGGCCAACTTCATCGCATTGTCGGCCGCTTCACCGAGGTCGAACCGCCGGCCGTGCTCGCCTTCGACGGCGGCGCCGAGACGGAAGAGGGCGGACTGCTGGCCGGCGGCCACACGCGCGTCAGCTTCGACGACGAAGATGGCCGCACCCGTCTGACCGTGGCGGTGACGGTGTTCAACGTCATCTCGGCGTCCGACCTGAAGCAGATGGAGGAGGGGTGGTTGCAAATTCTCGAGAAGCTCGCCGCCAACATTTCGGAGACCCGCGCATGACCCGCCTGATCGTCCTCGCCGCCGCCTCGGCTCTCGCCGTCGCCGCCTGTTCGAAGCCCGCCGAGAAGGCCGCGACGGCCGCCGTGGAGAAGGCCCCCGCGCCGGCCAAGGTCGAAATCCCGGCCGGCGCCTACGCGCTCGACCCATTGCATTCGACCCTGATCGCCCGACTGAACCACCTGTCGTTCTCGCAGTACACGGTGCTGTTCACCAGGTTCGACGCCAAGATGCAGCTCGATCCGGCCAACCTTTCAGCCACCACGCTGGAGGTCAGCATCGACCCGCGCTCGATCGCCCTGCCGGCCCCGCCGACCGGTTTCAAGGACGAGCTGCTGGGCGCCGACTGGCTCGACGCCGGCCGCTTCGCGACGGTCACCTTCAAGTCCACGGCCGTGCAGCCGACCGGACCCGACACGGCGACCATCACCGGCGACCTGACCCTGCGCGGCGTGACCAAGCCGGTCACCCTGCGGGCCAAGTTCAACGGCGGTTATCGCGGCTTCGCCATGGACCCGGCCGCCCGGGCGGGCTTCTCGGCGCAGGGATCGTTCAAGCGCTCCGACTTCGGCATCGCCTACGGCATCCCGGCGCCCGGCAGCACCATGGGCGTCGGCGACGAGGTGCAGATCATCGTCGAGACCGAATTCACCGGTCCCCCGCTTCCGAAGTGATCGCGGCGAAACATCGAAAAATCAGAAGGATAGAGCCATGACCGAACGCGTCGTCCTGCATGGGACCTTCACCATCGAACGCCGCTTCAAGGCGTCGCGCCAGCAGGTGTTCAACGCCTTCGCCGACCAGAACGCCAAGGCCCAGTGGTTCACCGGTCCGCCCGATTGGGACAGTCAGCCCGGCGTCTTCGATTTCCGCGTCGGCGGCATCGAGACCAGCATCGGCGGGCCGAAGGGCGGCTGGACCAGCAAGTTCGTCTGCCGCTACCACGACATCACGCCGGGCGAGCGGATCGTCTACGTCTACGACATGTTCATCGACGAAGCGCCGATGTCGACCTCGCTGGCGATCATCGAGCTGAGGCCGGACGGGGCGGGAACCCACCTCGTGATGACCGAGAGCGCCGCCTACTACGACCAGTTCGCTACCCGCGAGAGCCTGCTCGGCCGCGAACACGGCACCAACGCCCTGTTCGACGCCCTGGCCGCTTCGCTGGGCGGTTGATAGGCTTCCGGAAACGGGAGGCTTCGGCCATGAGCGACGATCTCGTCTTCTACTACAACCCGCGCTCGCGGGCCTCGATGGCGCGGTGGATGCTGGAGGAGGTCGGCGTTCCGTACCGCACGGTGCTGCTCGACCTGGAGAAGGGCGAGCACAAGACACCGGAGTTCTTGGCTCTGAACCCGATGGGCAAGCTGCCCACCATCGTCCACAAGGGGACCGTGGTCACCGAGACGGCCGCGATCTGCGCCTATCTGGCAGACGCCTTTCCGGCGGCGGGCCTGGCGCCCGCCACCGACGACCCGCGGCGCGGGACCTACTATCGCTGGCTGTTCTTCGGCGGCTCGTGCTTCGAACCGGCGATGATCGACGTAATGATGGACCGACCGCCCGTGCGGAAGGGCATGGCCGGTTGGGGCGATTTCGACGACGTGAAGGCCGCGCTTAAGACCGCTCTGGCGACCGGCCCCTATCTGCTGGGCGACCAGTTCACGGCGGCGGACGTCTACATCGGTTCGGAACTGAATTGGTCGATGATGTTCGGCGCGCCGGGCGTCAAGGATGAGCCGGTGTTCACGGCCTACGTCGACCGGCTGAAGGAGCGCGAAGCGTTCAAGCGGGCCAGCGGGGCCTGACGCCGCGACCGCGCGCGTTCTGGACAAATACCGCGCCGCGTCCCAATGGATTCGGCGATGTCCGGCAAGGTCAAGCTTTCCCGCAGGATTGAAGGCCTCGACGGCCTTCGCGCGATCGCCGTGCTGGGGGTTATCGTCACGCATGTGAATGAGCGGTGGCTGCCGGGCGGACAACTGGGCGTCGACCTGTTCTTCGCGCTCTCCGGCTACCTGATCACGCACCTCCTGCTGGAGGAGCATCGCCGGTTCGGCGCCGTCTCGCTCCGCGCGTTCTACCTTCGGCGTTTCCTGCGTTTGACGCCGGCTCTGGCGGTCTTCGCCCTGGTCACCACGGCGCTGTCGTTGTGGCTGGGTGATCCACATGCCTGGGGCGCCCTGGCCGCGACCCTGACCTACACGATGAACTTCGCCATGGCCTTCGAGGTCTTCGGCCGCAGTTCCTACCTCGGCCACGCATGGTCGCTGGCGGTCGAGGAGCAATTCTATCTCTTGTGGCCGCTGCTCCTGACCATCGTGCTGGCGGGGCGTCCGAGCGTGCTCCTGCCGCTGACCCTGATGCTGATCGCCCTTGGGCTGGCGTTGACCTTCGCCTTCCAGAAGATGGGCGTGGACACCTGGCGGCTCTATTTCCTGCCGACCACGCGCATCGCGCCGCTGCTTGTGGGGGCGGCGGGCGCGATCGTGCATCAGCGGGGACTGTCGGCCTGGGCGGCGCGTCTGGCGACGCAACCCCTGCTCGCCGCCGGGGCCCTGGCGCTCATGGGGGCGTGGATGTTCCACAACACCTGGATGGACCGCTGGACCTGGCGCGCCGGCTTGGCTGTCTTCGCGTCCCTGGCCGTGTTCGTGATCGTGCATGTGACCGAGGCGCCGCGCAGCCCTGTCGCCAGGGCGCTCTCGGCGTCGCCGCTCATTTGGATCGGGCGACGGTCCTATGGAATCTATCTGTGGCACTCTCCGGTGCTGTGGATGCTCGCCGTTCGGGTCTCCGACCGCTGGATTCAACTGGCCATCACCCTGGTGGTGACGGCGGCCGTGGCGGAAATGTCGTGGCGCTGGATAGAGCGGCCCGCGCTGCGGTGGAAAGCCCGTTTCGAGCGGGCGGCGTTGTCCACGGCCCCGGCCGCCTGAATTAAGCCCGTGCGGAGGCCAGCTTCACGACCAATTCCGCCGCGAAGTCGCTCAGCGTGTCGTCGCGCGCGCCCATGACCACGATGCGGTCGCCCGGTTTGGCGAGTTCCAGCAGCCGCGCGCCGCAGGCGGCGCGGTCGGGCAGGGCCTGGGCGTGGCGGCCTTCGCAGGCGACGCCCCCGGTGATCGCCTCGCTGCCGACGCTGCGGTCCACCGTGCCGCCGAAATAGACCGGCTCGGGCATCAAGAGCACGTCCTCTGGAGCCATCTTCTCGACGAAGGTCTGGATAAGCGCCTCGCCCATCAGCCGCAGTGGGCCATAGCCGTGCGGCTGGAACATCAGCAGCAGCCGGCCCGGGAAGTCGTGCAGGGTTTCGAGGGTGGCGGCGATCTTGTCCGGGTTGTGTCCGAAGTCGTCGATCACGGTGACGCCGCCGGCCGTCCCCGCCACCTCCATCCGCCGCTTGATGCCGGCGTAGCCGCCGATGTGTCTCGCAGCGTCGGTGAGCGACACCCCGCAGGCGACGGCGGCGGCGATGGCGGCGAGGGCGTTGGCGACGTTGTGGCGGCCCGGCACGGCCAGGCGCACGGCTGCGGTCTGCTCGCCATGCATCACGTCGAAGTCGACGCCGTCGGGCCGTACAGCGATGGCCGCGGCGACGAAGTCGGCGGCGCTGTCGGCCAGGCTGAAGGTCAGCGCCCGGTCGCGCGGCAGGGCGGCGGCCAGGGCGGCCGTCTCGCCGTTGTCGCGGTTCAGCACCGCCGTCTGCGCCTTGGCGGTGAAGGCGCCGAACAGGGCGCGCAACTCCTCCATCGACTTGTGGTCGAGGCTGATATTGGTCACGACGGCCACCGACGGCTGGTAGAGGGCGATGGAGCCGTCGCTTTCGTCCACCTCGCTGACGAACAGGGCGTCGCCGCCGACCAGGGCGCTGGCGAAGGGCGCTTCCGGGGTGGCGAAGTTCTTCATCACCGCGCCGTTCATCACCGTCGGCGCGCGGCCGGCCTGATGCAGAATCCACGCGATCATGCCGGTGGTGGTCGACTTGCCGCTGGTGCCGGCCACGCCGACGCCGGCCTCGGCTGCGTTGAACAGCTTGGCGAGGAGTTGGGCGCGGGTGACGATGGGGGCGCCGACCCGTCGGGCGGCCTGGACGTCCGGGATCGTCTCCTCGACGGCCGCGGACACCACAACCGTCTGGTCGGCGCGGGTCACGCCGCTGCCGTCCTGCGGGTGCAGGGCCACGCCCTGGCGACGCAGGAAGTCGAACTTGGCGGGCGTGCGCCCCTGGTCGAGCGCCCGGTCCGAACCGTCGACCCGCGCGCCCCGCGCCTCAACGATCAGGGCCAACGGGGCCATGCCGCTGCCGCCCACGCCACAGAAGAAATAGCTTTCACCGGTCGTCATGGCGGCGGACCCTAGGTGTGGGAAAGACTCGGGGCAACATCGCAGAATGAGTGACCCCTACAGGATCGGGATCGTCGCCACCGGCGGCCGCATCACGCCGGAGCTGGCGGAGCGCGCCATCGCCCTGTCGCGCCAGGATCTGGGGCTCTCGCGGCCGGTCGAGCTGATCTTCCATCCGCAATGCTTCCTGTCGCACGGCCACTTCGCCGGGTCGGATGAGGCGCGCGCCGACGCCTTCGTCGCGTTCGCCAACGATCCGTCGCTCGACGCCGTCTGGTTCGCCAAGGGCGGCTACGGCGCCGGCCGCATCCTCGACTTCGTATTGCCGCGCCTGGGCGCCGCCGCGCGAGCCAAGCGCTATCTCGGCTATTCCGATGTCGGGGCGCTGTTCGCGGCGCTGTACCGGGAGGGCTTCGAAACCCTGGCGCATGGCCCGATGGTGATCGACCTGACGCGGGAGGGCGGGGAGGCGGCTTTCCGCCGGGCGCTGGCCTGGCTGGTCGACCGGTCGCCCGAGGCGCTGGAGCCCGGCCTCGACGCGACCCCGACGGTCGCCTTCAACCTCGTGGTCTTCAGCCAACTGATCGGCACCCTCTACCAGCCCGACCTGACCGGCCATGTGCTGATGCTGGAGGATGTGGGCGAGTACATGTACCGCATCGACCGCAGCCTGTTTCACCTCGCCTCCAGCCCCAGCCTGGCGGGCCTGGCGGGCCTGCGCATGGGACGCTGCAACTTCGTACCCGATAACGATCCGCCGTTCGGACGCGATGAGGACGACATCGCCCGCGAGTGGTGCGACCGGGCGGGCGTTCCCTATCTCGGCCGCGCCGACATCGGCCACGACGCCGCCAATAAGGTGGTGCCGTTCGGGGCCGCGACCGATTTCGGAAACCGGCGGTCGACTGTCTGATTTGACAGCACGGCGACGCTTGTCGCTCAATCACCACCAAGCGCCCTAAGAGCGGTGGACATCCGGGGGAAGCATGGACGTCTTCGAACGCCTTGCACGACGCGTGCTGCGCGTGGGCGCGGCCACCTTCAACCTGCCCGGCGGGCGCAGCTTCGTTGTCGGCGATCCGGGGGAGGCTGAGCGGCTCGTCGCCGAGATCACGAGCAACGCCTGGCTTTCCCGCATCGTCCGTCGCCCGTCCATGGGCTTGGGCGAGGCCTATATGGAGGGCGGCTTCGTCCTCCATCGCGGCACGATCTACGATCTGCTCGACCTCGTGGGCCGCAACTTCGCCAACCGGTCGGACGCCAAGGTCACCTGGGTGCGGCTGCTGAGCCGCCGGATCGACCAGGCCAACAACCGCATCCGCTCGCGCCGCAACGTCGCCGCCCACTACGACCTGTCGCTACAGCTCTATCGGCTCTTCCTCGACGAGGACCTGCAGTACTCCTGCGCCTACTTCGCCCGACCGGACATGACGCTGGAGGAGGCGCAGATCGAGAAGAAGGCGCGGCTGGCGAAGAAACTGCTGCTGAAGCCTGGGGTGAAGCTGCTCGACATCGGCTGCGGCTGGGGCGGGCTCGGCCTGACGTTGGCGGAAGCCGGCGCCGACGTCGTAGGCGTGACCTTGTCGACCGAGCAGCTGGCCACCGCCAAGGCGCGGGCCGTCGAGCGCGGCCTGGCGAATCGCGCCGAGTTCCGCCTGCAGGACTATCGCGATGTGCCGGAGACCTTCGACCGGGTGGTCTCCGTCGGCATGCTGGAACATGTCGGCCTGCCTCAGATGGACGAATACTTCCAGACCGTCGCGCGCCACCTGGCCGATGACGGCGTGGCGGTGATCCATTCGATCGGCCGCGCCCACGGACCGAACACCACCCAACCCTGGATCGCCCGCTACATCTTTCCCGGCGGCTACATCCCGGCGCTGTCGGAGGTGCTGCCCGCCATCGAGCGGGCGGGGCTGTGGGTCACCGACATCGAGATCCTGCGCCTCCACTACGCCGAGACCCTGAAGGCCTGGGCCGAGCGCTTCGCCGCCCGCCGCGCCGAGGCGGCCGCGCTCTATGACGAGCGGTTCTGCCGGATGTGGGAATTCTACCTGGCGGCCAGCGAGATCGCCTTCCGCTGGGGCGACCACATGAACTTCCAGATTCAGCTGACCAAGCGGCGCGATGTCGTGCCGCTCAACCGCGACTATCTCTGCGGATAAAGTACGGGCGCCTGCGCCGGATCTGTCTTCAAACTGTTCGGGAAACTCGCCACCGGGTGGTGGGTGCAGTAGGATTCGAACCTACGACCCGCTGATTAAGAGCACACCTAAGCATCTGATTATATCGAACTATATCGCCTCATATTGTTGCCCTGGACCCGTAATTATTGATCTCGGACCTGCTGATGTCCCCGCAGATCGTTTCAGGTCCGAGCATATGATTTCGGTCGCCCGATACCCCTCTGATGCCCTCTGGGTAGACTCTCGTGCTGGGTATCAGATCGGTGCGGTTCTTGCGTAAGGCCCGAGCGGGTGGTGCGTGCCTAAGCGGTGCAATCAAAGCGGCAGTCTCGGCGCATCTGACTGGTCACATGATGAAGAGCTAGTTCACGATTCGGCTGCGGGTCAGATGTCCGAGGCTGCGGTTGCGGGAGGTAAGGCGCTGGAGCCTCTTCCTTGCTTCTGGATGTAAGCGGACCTGCTCGGCGTATATGCCCCGCTCGGAGAAGCGCACTGCAACTTGCCCAACTTCAGGGGCGCCGGCATCAGCGAGTTTCTTTAACGCGCTCTCATTGTTGGCTAGCCACGCCTCCAGAGGCCCTTTGGCAGTTTCTCTGACCAGCTTCATCACCTCGTCCAAGCCCTGCAAATATTCGCGGACGAGCGGCAAAATATTGATCTTGCCATTTTTGTCACTCACCCGGTCCAAGACTTCCCGAGCGTGTTCCTTGAATTCTTTTTCCAAAAGGCTTCGGTTGATACCGATCTGAGCGCTATGAACCAGCGCATCCGGACCGTCTGCCTGCTCCTCGCGCCGGAGGCTATAGGTGACACCACTGATGCTGCTGCCGTTGTGCTGGGCGTAGTTCCGCAGGTTGTCCATGAACTTATAGCCCGCGTAGGTGTCGTACGACTTGTTCGTGGCCGAACGAAATTCCTGTTGCGCGATCTGGCCGAAGAGATGCTTCACTTGGCTTGGTGTTTTGTCGAGAAACGCGCGCGCAGTAGTCAGCATGTTGTCCACCAACCGGGTTCCGGTCCGGCGCGCATCATCAAAGTCATGAATGTCGTTGCCGCCGCCCGTCAATAAGGTAGCAACGCCCATTTCTGCCAATGCCAGCTCGAGTGCCCGATAGTTGGCTAGAAGTGAGTCCCACGCCTCCTCGATGCTGAGGTAAACGTCAATCTTCGCGAGATCGCGCTTTAAAGAGCGAAACTCGCCCTCCGAAATCTCTACGTTAGGCGTACGCCCCAGTATCGCGGTGGTGAGTGCAAACTCAGGATAAGAGCGTTCGGACATGCGCCTGTTATCCGCAATCGTTGGCCGCTTGGCCAGGTTCTCACGGGTTCTTAGGAAGGGTACGGCATCACGCGATTACATGAGAGCGCGAAACCAGAGAATGGATCGCGCCGGTTGGTGCGTGTTCTCCGTTGGGGCGTCGGTCGAACGACCCCCCGGTCACTATGACGAGTTAAGCAGGTCGCGTCAGGCCTGACTTTCCTTTTCCGTGTCCTCCACGGCCTGTTTGTTTCTTTGAGATCGCGTCCGCCGTGTGATTATTCGATTGCCATCCGAAAGGGATGGGGATGCGGAAACTACTAACAGATAGGTCGATCGAGGCGCTGAAGCCTCAATCGAAACGTTATGAGGTCCACGACCTTCAGCTTCCCGGACTGACGATGCGCGTAGCGCCGTCCGGACAGAAGACGTTCAACGTCAAATTCCGCTTTGGTGAGAAGCAGCGCCGCCAAACTCTTGGGCCTTATCCGCGCGTCACCCTCGCCATGGCGCGCGAGAAGGCGATGGCCGTCTTGCGCATCGTGGACGAAGGCGTTGATCCAACCGGACTCCGACCGCAGCCAAGTTTCTTCGTCGAAGCGATCTGTGCCGAGTTCATTCGAAGGTACGCACGCCCCCGAAACCGAAGCTGGCGGGAGGCGGAGCGAACCTTTCAACGAGAACTCTTCCCCACGTTGGGTAAGCGGGACATCCGCAAAGTCACCCGGAAGGATATTCGCGCAATCATGGATGATGCGATGGAGCGAGATGCTGGCTACCAGGCCAATCGAATCCTCGCCCACACCCGCAAGTTGTTCAACTGGTGCGTCGAGCACGAGATTGTAGACGCCAATCCTCTCGCAGGAATGACGCGTCCGGGCGTGGAGAAGTCCCGCGACCGCGTGCTGAATGACGCTGAGATCCGGCGACTGCTCACAGCGTGCCGGGACGAGATCTACCCGTTCCGTCAGTTCGTGCCTTTGCTCCTTGCGACCGCTCAACGCCGGGGGGAGCTTTCAGCCATGCGCTGGAGCGAGATCGACCTTGACGCCAAACAATGGGTCATCCCGGCCGAGCGAGCGAAGAACGGCAAGCCCCACGTTGTGCCACTGAACGATTTCGCGCTGGCGATCCTGAAGGAGACGCCGCGCTTCCAAAGCAGCGACTATGTGCTGACGACCACCCGTAAGACGCCGATCAGCGGCTTCGTGAAGATGCAGCGTCGGCTATCCGAGCAGGCCGAAGTCACCGAATGGCGCCTACATGATCTACGTCGGACTGCGGCGTCTGGCATGGCCCGGGCGGCCGTCCCGCCGCATGTGGTTGAGAAGGTGTTGAACCACATCAGCGGGACGATCTCTGGCGTAGCGGCGGTGTATAATCGCTATGGATACGATGCCGAAAAAAGAGATGCGCTCGACAGGTGGGGTACGGTTCTCGAGGCGCTCGATCGCGTTCAGCCTTGAAGCCGGAGTTTTTAGCGAGGCGGGAAGGCGTTATGGTCTGAGCGAAGGCTTCGAATGACGGCGACGCAATTGTCTCGCGTTCCGGACCCCAAAAATCTGATGAGCAGGCGCCATGATGGCTGCTTACAGGCCAAGATTGCGGCCAGCCGAGCGGACCGCAGACCCGGTATTCCTCACAGGACGTGGAACGCCGAATGACTGAGCGTTTAGCTCGCTTGTGTGTGAACCCACAGTGGGAGCGTGAAGCAGTGCAGCCTAAGACCGACGAAAACGGCGGCTACCGTGAGTGGTTGAAGGCTAAGGTTGCCGCTAGCCTAGCGGACGATCGACCGCTAATCGCGCACGATGAGGTTATGGCCGAGATGGACCTTCTCATTGGCCAGATGGAAGCAAGCAGCGTTGGGCGCGCTGGCGAGTGAGCGTTGGACCGCGACTTATTCCGCTCGGTGAAGCTTTTGAACGCTTCGGGCTGACCTTCGTGCCGGGATGGACTGGCGCAGAGCGGGCGGTTGCAGCCCCGGGAATTCCAAAATCCGCGAACCCAAGCGCATGGGCGCGCGCTAGGGCTGCCTTGGCAATAATGCGTGAGTACGCCCGCGATGGCCGCCTCGGGGTCATAATGTATGGCCCGCGAGACGGCACCCGCAGGCGCTTTTTCCAAGAAGCTTCGTACGAACTGAATGCGTTGCTCTTGCCGCCAGGAGTTGATGCAGGCGGATTCATCGAACTTTCTGACGGAACTATGTTGGAATGCGAAGCCGACATTTCCGGCCTCAACTTGCGCCAATTGCCGAAGCGTCTGCCCGGTCCGAAGCCAAGATTTGTTTGGCTTGACGCCCTTTGTGACGAAGCTCTCGCCGTGGTTGGTCCCCGGGCCGCCAACAGCGAGGTTTGGTCCCGAATAAAAAGCCACAACGATCACGCATGGCCAAAGTCCAAAACCACAGTGAACAACGCGATCAACGCCGCGCGCGAGCGGTATCAAAGTCGCAGCGGCCAGAGTTCTAACTCTGGCTAGTCGTTGGCTGGCGGCTTGTGGACGCTCCAGGGCTTCCCTTTAATTTCACGAGCCTTCGCAAAGGAGGCTCACATGCAAATTCTCTACGACCGTGCCGATCTACGTCGGCGCGGAATTAAGCTCAGCAATTCAAGTCTCATTAGGCTGGAGGCGGCGGGCCGATTTCCAAAGCGCGTTCGCGTCGGCGCCCATACCGTGGCGTGGATCGCAGCGGAGATCGAAGGCCACATCGTAGCCCTCGCAGAGGTGCGTCGATGAAAACCACGTTCGTCATGCGTCAGATTACCGATCCTGCCACCGGACGGGGGAAGTGGGTCAAGGTCATCGCGAAGTTCCGAAACAGGCGCCACCTTGGCGCCATTCTTAGGGATATCGACAAGCGCTTTCCTCGCGAGGAGGGCCAATGACCCAGCAGCGGCTTTCCCAGAAGGCCGAGCGGAAGATGGCCGCCGCTAAGGCTGCCATCGATGCTGGCATGGGCGTTATCGCCCTGGAGCCACGGTCAAAGCGTCCAGATACCCGCTATTGCCCAAATGGCAGCAAAAGCGCGACGCGCAAGCTAGCACAAGTAAAGCGTTGGCTGCGCGAAACTCCTGACATCAACCTCGGAGGCGTTGTTCTCGGCACCTCCCTGCTAGCCATTGATGTCGATGGACCGGAGGGAGAATCGGCTCTGGCGACGTTCGGGGCCTTGCCGCCCACGCGCGAGACCCGAACCCGCGACGGAAGGCATCTTTTCTTCGACCATGGTGGGAGGGTGAAGGGCTCTCGCATCAACCTTTCGCCCAAGCTCGACGTGATTGCGTCGGGCTACTTGGTGCTGCCCGGAAGCGTTCATCCCGAAGGTGGGCGCTACAAGTCGAAAAATTTCGACGTGCCCATCGCTGCCCTACCGCGCGCGGCCATATTGGCGATCAACAAAAGGGGGAAAGAGGAGGCGGCTGCGAAAGGAGGGGGCGGCATCCCGAAGGGCGGCCGCGACAATCGGCTGACCAGCCTAGCTGGGTCTTTTCGGCGTCAGGGTTTTGGTTCTGAAATCATTCAGACGGCCCTAGCGGCGGTGAATGAAGCTCACTGCCGCCCACCTCTTTCGGGCGGCGACATCGAGAAAATCGTCCGCAGCATCGCCAAATACGAGCCCGCTGATGAGGGCCTATTCAAGTCGATGGCGAAAGTCACGCCTCGAGACGTCGACTTCCTGTGGGATCCTTACTTCGTACGCGGTGCGGTCAACCTGCTGGAGGGCGATCCCAACGTCGGCAAGACCTTCTTGCTGTGCGAGATCGCGGCAGCTGTTTCCGCTGGTCGCGACCTGCCAGGGCAAACGGCGTCTAAGTCGAGACGGGTGCTGTTCCTTAGCGCCGAAGACGACCCTGAGACGACTCTCGTGCGCCGATTGATGCGCATGAAGGCGGACCTAAGCCAAATCTCTTTCGCGACCAAATTTTTCAGACTCGAAGAGGAGGCCCTAGGATGGATCGAGAAGCACGTCGATGACAATGGGGTTGAGGTGGTCATCATGGACCCGCTGCTCGCCTACATGCAGGGCGGCATCGACATGAACAAGGCCAACGAGACCCGACCATTCATGGCGCGCCTAAGCGAGATGGCGAAAGCCAAAGGCGTCACCGTCATTGCTCTGCGACACTTGACGAAAGGCGACAAGGACAAGGCCATTTTCCGGGGGCTCGGTTCGATTGACATCACGGCCGCGGCGCGCTCTGCGGTGTTGATCGGCGAACACCCAGAAGACCCAGCATTGCGGGCTCTGGTGCACATCAAGCACAACCTGTCCGAACGGGGGCCAACGCTGCTCTACGAGTTAGCCGGGGGCGACAAGGCAAGTCGCCGCCTGCCGAAGGTCACATGGCGTGGGGAGTGTGATCTGGGACCGGATGACTTCACCCGGCCTCCCGCTAAACCCGGTCGCCCCGACACAGCGATCAACGACGCGAAGGACTTCCTACGGCGGGAACTCGCCGGCGGCGCGGTCGAGATTAAGGCGGTGTTGGCGGTGGGCGAGAAGCGGTCGTTTTCTGAACGGACCCTCAGGCGCGCTGCACGCGAGCTAAAGGTGCAGAAGGTGAAGCGCACTTGGAAACTGGCCAAAAAGTCCCCGTAGGGAGGTTCTGGCCAGTTTGGGCGGTCATTGCCCTGAAAGGGCGGCGGTCAGGGCCTTGCGGGCTTCTGTCAGGGCCTTCGACCCTGCCGTCCATTCCCAGGGCTGACGCATCGCGCGATCCTTGCCTAGGGTCGGAAATTCAGCCTTGCGCTTAGCTGCCAGCCTGAGGGCCATGCGCGCTTCGCGCGGATCGACTTTCAGCTCCTGGCAAAGTTCCTTGAGCGTGATTGTTTTGGTCGGTGTCTCGGTCATGGCGACCGTCTCCTGGGATCTAGGGGCGGCTGCTATGACTCAGTCTAGCAACGGAACGTCGAAGACACGGTCGGGGCCGACGAAGACGTAGCGGTCGTCGTCACTCCCGATTTCGAACGTGTAGGTGACGCCATCGATTTCGAGGTGGATCACTTCGTTGTCGAAGTCTTGGGTGACGCCGACGTCCGCGCCAGGGAAAAGCGCCTGGGCGTGGCGGGTCAAGTGTCGGCGTTCAAGTTCGGACGTGGTCATGGTGGCCGTCTGGTTGGTGACCACAATCTATTAAGAGGACGCTGGAGACCTCGTCAGGGTAAATCCTAGAGCAATCTGGGAATTAAATCGGCGGTAGGGGTAGCTATGAGTTCAGAGTGGGTGGCGGACATCACCGCCAACGATTGGCGTCTGGATAATCTGGCGTATCGCAGCACGGGTTACGACGTGCGGGTTTGGGTCGAGGAAGAGGACTCCTCACCGCGATTTTATTTCTGGGCTTCTCCCCACCTGGACGTGTCCGACGATGTGAAGGTCGTGCAGAACCGGGCCGCCGCTCTCAGGGCTTTGTGGAACGGCGTGCTCTTTGTTCACTACAAGGACTACACGCCGCTTCGACTGTCGGTTCTGCGTAGAGACAGGGGCCGGATTGCGGACTTCGAGCTAGGAGACCCCAATTCCGAGCCATTCGCTCCAGAGGTGCTGTCTAGAAGCCGCATTCAGCTATCACGGTGGGAAAATCCGCTAGAAGACAATGTTGAGCTTTGCATGGCGTTGGCGCGTCATGACGTAGGCGCACGGCATCGGCTACAGGCATTGGGGATCGCCGGGGTGACTATGCCGACGCTGTTTCTTCTGCACGAAGACATGGCCAAGATCGGAAAATGGACCAACGATGAAATCGACAAGTACGGCGAGGCTAGCGTGCCTGTCGCGCAGCGTTTCCAGGCCACGGTCAATAATCCCACAGACAGCGGTCCTCAGTCGCGGCATGGGGGGCCTGGCACCCCGCCATCGAAAGCAGCCCCGGCCACGCTTGCGGAGGCTCGCCCGGTAATCTTAAGAGCCTACGGTCGCTATCTACTCAGGCGAGCTGACGAAATCGGATTGGCGAGCTTAGTCTAAATTCCGACCGACGAGATCGGACAGGCGGTTACGCCGATTTACTGATTTAGAACCTGGGTGCCAATGTGGGCAGCAGCTTTGGGCCCAACTACCCTAGGCGGTTTTGCCGGCGTTTCATTCTTTCAGCGACCTTAGGCGGAGCACTCAGAGTCGTGAAGGCGAGAGGGGCGGGCGGGGGGGCGTCCCCAATGCAGCAATGTGCTCTCCAATAAGGTCAGGACGGAGACAGCCATTCTGCGAAGGCGGCATGATCGAAGACTGGGCCACTCCCATCGTCACGCATTCCAACGCCCTTTTCCGCTAAGAACACCGCCAACTGTTCGCCTGAGCGTATCACGATCCCTGCGGCTGACGCTAATCGCACCGCACCAGACGATACAGATCCAGTGGTCAAAAGCAGGGTTACGATCGAGGAATGAGACCGAAGGTCGATCCGATCGAAAAGGTCGACCTTGTCCCGAGAAAAAGCTCCGGCTTTGGCTAGTGCCACGGCCCCTGCGATCTCACGGACCACATTGGGTCCGATCGTTCGCGTGGGGTAGTGCTTCGCCTGCCCAATAAAGCCGAGCCGGATGTCCCGAGCCAGTTTCAGAAAAGGCAGAGGGTGATCTGTCAGCTGACCGAGGTTCAGCTCCCCGAAAAAATCGATCCCTTCATCGCCGCTGCTAGGCGTGACCTCCGCAGTAGTCGCACCCAGTTCCGTGAGGACCTTCACCCCGAAGTGCTCAAACTCATTAAAGGTGAGCGACCGCATCGCGGCGAGCAACATGGCGGCCTGTTGGCGTCGCCTCTTCAGAAACGTGACGGCTTCGCTGTCGCTGCTCAGCCGATGGCACCCCCCCGCAACTATATCAAACGCGCCGCCCAACAGCACAAGGCGCGGGACAATGCCCTGAGCGTCGCATTCGGCCAGGCGCTGGCTAATGAGCTGAGAAACGCGAGGAGTTAGCTGCTCCGCGCGCTCCGCAGCTACAATGGATGCAGCGCCGAACGTGTCGGAAAGTTCGATCTCAATAGCCTCAACCAGCCGTCGAGGTTCACCCTCGGGCCAAAACACTTCTTCGAGTCTGTCGACTACTTGTTTAGGCGTCACGGGGAGGCATGAAAGCGCGAACCTTGTCCACGACAGACACCAGATCCGCCCATATCTGCTTGGCGCGATCGTCCGGACTTAGCCAGGCATCAATGCTCGGTTGCCTCAGGGCTTGCAGGGCGACGCCTAAGGCATGTTCGAGAATACCTGTTTCGTCTTCGGGGGTTTCAGCCGCTGCGGCGCGGACGGCGTCTTCAAGACTACGCTCGGGGTCGCTTAGGATCTTCAGTGGAACAGGTTTATCGACGATATCCTTTAGCTGCCGGATGTGCCGATTGGCGTTCTGTAGCTTTGGCGGACGGACTTCTCCATCGACCTCTCGAGGGCTCAGAAGTTCATAGAACACGCGCCGAGCTTCTGCATCTTCTGAGCGATATGTGGTGTCAGAATATTTCAACCATTCACGCACCTTGGGTTGTGAAACGGCCTCGTGGAAGAAGGCGTAAAGCTTAGGTTCGGCATATTCGGAGAACTCTTCGTCCTCTTCCATTTGCTCTAGGGCTTTCGATGCGCGGTAGCGCCTGGCTACTTCTCGAGAGCTAATGCCAATACGTTGAGCGACTGGCCCGAACGCACCTTCTTCATTGTCGTACATTTCCACTACAAGGCGGGCTTGCTGGTAGGGGCCCCATTCCCGGATCCCCGCTACGTGGCGTATCGCCATAAGCGTCTTCTGATACTTGGCCCGTTCAGTGTCAGTGCCCGTGATCTCGATCACCTTAATCGTACGGAGGGTCTCAAGAATTTCGGGCTTTAAGTCGCGAGCACCACCCTGATGGTCACGTAGCAATGTCTTGATCGCGGCAGCACGACGGTTTCCTTCGACAACAACGTACATACGCTTGGTTGCCGACGGCTGGTTATCTCCGTTCGATTGGTCGGCCTCGGCCAACTTCGGAAGCTCTACGGGGTATGCTTCCACAACGATCTGCTCGAACGGGACGAAGCCATTCGAGACAATCGATTCTCTTAGGGCGCCGAGATCAAACGCCTGGGTTTCTTGGAGAAATTGGAGGGCGCGCTCTTGCACACCCGCCTCGGCAAAGCGGGCGCGAGTTACCTGTCGATAGCCGGGAAGGTCGTGGAATCGATAGTTATTGGGGTCTAGAAGGAGTTGATCCGGACTCAACTCTAGCGCTTCGATTTGCACGTTGGGCCATCCTAGTTGAGGCGTCACATTACCGAGGCTGACCTGGCTGTGAAAGCCAGTTCTGGGTCAATCAGGCGCGGCGTGCCGGAGTAGCTGCGAGGCGGAGAAGACCATGTTCCCTGCCCAGACTATTCATTGCGGTGCCGGAGCTGAGACAAAGCGGTTCACGGATCCGCTGATTTAAGAAGATAGACGTTCGCTAACTTCCCCCACCGGTCACCTGAGCGATGATCTTGGCAAGCGGCGGCTCTAGCGCGGCAAGCGCAACCTTGTCGTCCCACGCCGCTTCTCGATCGGCAAATTCGAGCGGAAGCTCAATCTCCAGAGGCTCGCTCAGATTGGAGCCATGGAGGTCGATGATGAGCTTGCCGTCTAGCGGCGCAGCCTCGTGGGGCCACAACCAAATGACATCTTCATGTCGCCGCTTCGCCCGGAATTCTTCGCACCCATATCTGCCTCGTGTGCTCTCGTATCGCGGCCGGTCGATCCAGTAGAAGCCAGTCGGATCGCGAGTCGTCGCCGGCTGATGCACGAGATGCCGAAACTGCCGGCTGACATCGTCGGCCTTCGCCGCCCGATCACGCTGGTCCTGTTGGAAAGGTGTCAGCGGAGGGCCGGGCAGCATGACCGGAAACGGCGCGATGTCATCGACGTCCTTCTGATCGGCGAGCACTTGCCAACCATCCGACACCGCGAAGTCGATTGTTAGCCGCTCGACGGTCACTGCGCCCACATTCTCGAACCATAACATAGCGCTGGCGAACCGGGTTCTGTTGGCGATGCGCTTCGGGAGCTCGTCGAAGAATGATGCTAAGCCGTCAGCCCAATTCGCCCACTTCTTGACGTAGCGGTGGTAGTCGTCCTCGCCGAACCGGCCTAACGTGTCGTCGTCGCCGATATAGAAGCGGCTTCCCATCTTCATCGTGGCGGTGGCGTGGGGCCATTGCACGCGGCATAACGCGACGGCAGCCGCGATCATCTCGCTCGACAAGGCCGGAACGATCAGACGTTCGGTCCTAAGGCTTGTCAGAGGCGCTTCCGCGCTTCCCCATCCCGCCACGACTTGCGGATAGCGTGCCTTAAGCAGCTCATTTTCGCGCTGCAACTTTTGTATTTGCTTGCGGTCGTCGTCGAGCGTGTCCGGCAGTAGCCATCCATCGGGGACGCTTTTGGCCACAAGTCCTAGCCGCCGCGCTGCCAGACGAGGCCCGCTATCATGCGAGAGGAGGGCCTTTGGAACGTCGGATATTAGATCGACCGCCTGGGCTACTAAGTGGTCGTCAGGCCGCGATGCGTCGAGTCTTGGATGTTTGCCCCACTCGGTAGCTGCGATTTCTGGAAGATTGAGCGCGACCACGAGCGGGCCTTCTCGTAGTACGACGCGCATCGGATTGGCCTCAGATGCCTCGTCGATCAACTTGATGGCCGTCCTTGCGCGATTGCGGATTCGATCCTTGGGATCGACCTTCTTTTTGTCGAGCTCAGCCACAACGGAGGGCGTGACCATGATCTCGACCCGGTTCACACCCGGAAATAGGTCGCGCCAGGCAAGATCCTTTAGATCGCGGAGCTGAAGGAAGCAGTTGCAATCGACGATCACCGCGATCGTGCCTGTCGCGGACACGGGAGGTGAAGAACTGTCGGTCATGGCGCTACGCTCGTGGTTCGCATCTTGGCTGCCTCAATCACAAAGAAGCTTGGCAAGTTAATTCACGAGCATACGTGCACTGTCCGTCGCATTTCGTTCTCACGTGGCTGGTGGCGCTTGCCGACTTTCGCCTACAGATCGGCACACGCATAGAGGCTGCTGCCGATCCACTGATTTAGAAACATTCCGTCCCATCACCCAACCGTTTGAGCCCGCTCGTCTTTATCGAGCGCGGAGGGCTTCCTGGGTACCGTGTGGGCACCAGACTCTCTAGTCGGCCCGGTCGAGGCGCTTCTGTAGAGCCGCCGAAAACAGCGCCCGTTCCTCGGCCCGTGCCTGCGCCAACCGCTGCGCCACCTTGTAACGTTGAAAACCGCGCGGCTTCGGAGCCGACGCTTGGCCTTTTAAATGGGCATGCAGCGCGCGACGGCGCTTTCTGGCTCGCGGCAGCGCCGACATACTTTGAGTGGCGTAGGCGAGCCTGTGAGCCTGCCGTGATGCCCATTGCTGGCTATGCAGATAGATGGCTTGGCAGCGCCGACCATGCGTGGGGCACCGGAAATAGAAGCGGTGGCCACCTAACCGGCAGGCCTCGGCTTCGATCTCAACGACCTGCCGGAGCACTCGGCCGCCCTGCGCTACGGTCACCACCATCGTTGGTGCATCCAGAATCGATAAATCGATGCGTATGTGCGCCTCAGCGACGCCGAGGCCGCCGCGCGCCCAGCGCAATGTGTCGATGACGCATTCGCCCGACCTGAGCACGCCCAGCCGGCGCAATACGCGCATATCAATGACTGGTAGGTCCTCAACCGCCGCCGGATGAACCGTTCTCCACCTTCCTGAACCGATCCCGCCCATAGCGATCTCTCGCTGCTGCTAGGTCGGCATTTTACGAAAGTTCCTGCGCTAATGCAGGCGAAAGCCCGCGCGCCAGCTTTCCATTGCCCCGGCGGCGGTGACTGCCTCATAAAGGCGGTGGGTTCGCAACAGGCGGACCTGGGGCGTGGAAACCCCTCACCTAGGCGGCCCGAGTGCGGCCGTCCCCAGCACTCCTCGACCATGCGGTCGGGGAGGCGTCAGTGTATGTCCAGGGCGCGAGCCTAAAGACTGGCGCGGCTTCTCCTAGGTGAGGCTTTCCAACTCCCCGATCACCAGGGAGGGAGAAAGCTTGAGCAATCACTTGGAGTCTACCATCGGCCGACTGCAGTTTTTCGCCATAGTCGGATTGTCCCTGCTCGGTGGAGCGTGCGACGGGCAAGTAAAGACAGCGGTCAAAGATCGATTGATTGATCCCGGATCGGCAAAGTTCTCTGAAATTAGCACCGAGGACGGCATCACCTGCGGGCTAGTGAACTCGAAAAATAGGATGGGAGGCTACACCGGCGACAAGCAGTTTTTGTACCTCAACGAAACGGTGTTGTTCGAAGAGGACGAGGGGTTCCACGCGTACCCGCACACCGCTTGCACGCCCAAAGCCATGCTCGCCTACTTTCAGGACTTGAGATGACCGTGGGGGCAGCGTCGGGGCCACCTGGAGGGGGAGGCGCCCAAAAGATGGCGAAGCGTGTACGATACGACCGCCCATCAATTGCTCTGGCCCACTAGGCGTTAAGGTGCCGGATCAGATGATGAGCTGCTCGCTCTGTGCCTCATCTCGCTCGCCTTTCGCTAATTCGCAGCCTCAGCCAGCCATTCACCAATGTCAGGAAAATCGTGTGCGCAGACGGCTCGTATATTGTCGTAAATCACCTGATCGCCGGTTTGATGCGTGGCAAGGCAAAGGTAGTAGTTCACGCCGTCGCGCTTGAGGAAGACGATCCATTCACCGGTGATCTGCTTTGAGGCATAGCGTTCTTCGAAGGCAGCAATTGTGAAGCGACCTGCGATCCTTGCAATTGTCGCTTCGTCGAGAATGGCTCCCTCTTTTGCGACTTCACTGATCCAGTCCGCCGCTTCTGGGCGCTGCATCGCGGCCAAGAGATTGCTGGCCATAAACCGTGCGCCAAACCAGTGCTTGTGCCACAGACCCTTAAGGGGTTTACGGCGGAAGCGGGTAGCCGGCTTAGTTCCCGCTCCTCGTTCCTGCTCCTCTAACGACACGATAGAATCGAGCACTTCGTGCGGAGCGACGCCGTATCGATGGTTGAGCGCGAGAAGGTTCAACCATACGCACCCGGAAATGCGGTCGGCCACGGGTTGCAGTGCGACGGCGAACTCCAGGCAACGGTCTCGAAACGCGTGAAGGACCGGAGCGGGAACACTGAGTTGTGCGCCATCCACAAACCGATGATGATAGATCAAGCGACCGGCGTCCTACTGTGCGGCGTCCAGCTAGAGTTTGAAGTTCCCTCGATCAGCGTAGCCGTTCGCGGCTAGGTGCATCGCCGCGACCGTGCGCAATCGGGCCTTGCGGCTATTGAACACCGGCTTGCTGGAGAACTGGAGCCAAGCACCATCGCGACGCTCAAGCCAGCCCGCAGCGAACGCATCACCAGCGAGAAACCCGGCATTGTTGACCACCACCCAGCGCTGGGCTTCAGCGGTCGGCCAGAGGGCGATGTGGATCGCCAGTTCGTCCCATCCCGCGTTGCTCACCGAGACGATGGCGGGGATGCCCTGGATCTCGAACTCAAACACATGGGTTGAGCCACGATTGGGTCCGTCGGCGCCCGGCCAACGATTGTCGCCGGCGCGGATCGTAAAAAGGCGGCGCTCGATACCGGTATTGATGGCCGCCACCATCATGTTGCGCCAGGCCTTATCACGAAGGGACTGGTAGGAGCCTTCCTCCGCCTTCGGTGACCAAGTTTTAACCACGCCGTCGTCGGAGGGGTAGCTCAGAAACTCGAAGAACCCTGGATCATCCTCGAAAACCTGCCCCGTCAGCTGGCTAAGGCGATGCATGAAAGCGTCTTCGTTGAGCAGAGCATAGTCGGGGTCCGCGCTGTCCTTCGCGCGCACTGTCGCCAAGAGAGCGGCGTGTGAGCTGTAGCCGCACGCGGCCGCAAGCGCCTCCGTCAGGTGGGCGGATTTCTCCTCCACAAAGCATCGGCGAAGCGCACGCTTGGCGTTGAGCAAACTCGGTTCGGTAAGGGCAATGGCAGTCATAAATCGTCCTTCACAGGTGAGGTCGATGTCCGCCGATTACACACCGACCATGCGGGTGAAGGTCGATTGGTGGTCAAGTTAGAAGTCCACTTTGACCCGGCGGCAGGTCAGGCGAGACGGCCTATGAAGGCAAGATAGTCCCAGCCGGTCATCTTACAAGGGCCATGTCGAACGATGTTATCCATTGGATAACATGGACTGGTGAATGGCCCAGGATTCCTTCTCGCGGTTAGAATTGCGCCCATGAGCGACGGGAGGCGGTCATGCCAATGATGGGAGAGACCCGCTTCACCGGGACAATATCCGGGCCAGAACTTGAGGTGCCGGTGACCTTCACGGCGGAGGTGAATGATCGCGGCCAACTCGTCCTCACCTTCGATCCGCAGCCGGTCTCTTCGGAAATGTTCACGTTGGCGCGCGGGCTGAATGCCGATCAAGTTGCGCCCGACTGGACACTGCATGGAACGGCGGAGACGAGCGAGGTGATCTCCTCGACCACCTTTGCCGTTACCGGTCGTCGAACCCACAGCACCCCGGATCACAGCATCTTCACACTGAAAGGCGAATGCAGGGAAGCTGAGATCGTGCGGCCTCTCGCAGTGACGTCAGAACGGGCGCAATTCCGGTGGATGTTCCCACGCTTTCGAACTGTTCACCGGCTCCAGCACGTCATCTCCAGTGGAACAATTTACGCGGGGGGCGCAGCGCCTGACGCCGAGGATGAGCATCGCTTGACCGGTTTTATCGCGGTGCGCGCGGATCAGGCGGAGGTTTCCAAAGAATGGTGGGAGGAGGTCGACGCCACAGTCGACCATGTGCGCCGGGTCCTGTCGTTCGCCAGCGCGGTCTATCTCCTACCCTACGTTGAAGATCGCGTAGAGGGCCATACCCACAGGCTGCGCGTCTACAACCGCTCGAAAACACCCCCTGCGTTCATCGCGCCGTTTCACTTCCTGAACCTGGGCCCCATCTTCGCAACGGCATGCACCTCATCCCCGGAGGTCCGCGCGCGCTTCCTGGCTCTGGATTCCGCTCTCCGTTGGCTGCTTGCGCCGGGCCACTACCAAGAAATCCGTCTGCTCGCCGCGATCACGGCGCTCGAAAACATCGTTGAGCTCGACTACCCGTCAAAGACCCAACCGCTCATGTCGAATGGCCTGTTTAGGACCTTCGCCAAACGAGTTCGAGCGCTGATCACCGAACTGAACCTGCCCGTCACGGTCATCGGCAAGCTTCCCGAACTCAACCGCGCCAGCTTCATCGACAAGGTCGAGCGCTACGTTGCCGATCACGGGATCGTCGTCGCCGACTTCCCCGAAAGTGGACTGAAGTCGGTGATCCAGGCGCGCAACGCCGTCGTGCATACCGGCATCTATTTCAATGACGAGCAGACTCAGCCTGACATCTGGGACCACATCATCGTGGCCCGAGAGCTTGTGAACCGCATCTTCCTCGATGCGCTCCAATTCGAAGGAAACTACTTCAGCAAACTCCATGGCGACGCGCAGCTTCGCTTCCCGAGCTGCCATCGGCTCACCACTCCGCAGGGGTATGCAATCGCCTTTGACGATCCGGCTGCGGCGCCGCGACCGCCTACACGGGTTGGGTTGGCTGAGCCTATCGAGCCGGGGCTCGATACGTTGGCCCCTCTCGACGATCAGGAACCTCTGGCGACGCCATAGATCAGCGCGCGTCGCTTAAACGCCTCCTGCGACCCTTCGAGGATTGCGCAGGCGTACTCGCGGGTTTTTGGGTGATCGATAGAGCCTGTTGAAACGATCTGGCCCTTATCGTCCTGCGCCTTCAGCACGATGATCTGCTCGGCATCGCCCAGCACCGCGATGTTGGCATTGTGGGTCACAATGATGACCTGGCGACGTTCCTTCGCGCGACGCAGAACCGGCACAAGGGTTTGGTAGATGAACTCGCTGTCGAGGTGATCCTCGGGCTGGTCGATGATCAGCGGACGGTTAGATTCCGCCGACAACATCAGCGCCAGCAGCACTGACTGCTTTTGGCCGAGCGACAGGCGGCTGAAGTCACGGATGATCGGCTTCGGCTGTCCGGTCACGGTTTTACTGACGATGAGCAGTGGTCGGTCGATCACCTCGACGGCTTGGAGTTTGTGAAGCACCGCAATGTCGGAGAGCTTTTCGATGAGGGTCGTTGCATCCGCATCGGAAAACACAGTTGAGCCGTCGGAGCTTTTCACGCCTTTGATCGCGGCGCGATCCGACTTCGCGATGGCTTCCAAGAGACCAGGCAAGGTGAGCGCTTCAATCAGCAACGGCGCTCTCGGCACCTGAGAGGTGCGCCATCCCATCGCCTCCGAAATAAGGGCGCTAGCGCTGGGGGAAAGCGCACTCTGCCGGAATTTGAGACTGACGTTCAGATCGGTGAGCACGGCCTGAAGCGTCTCGCTCGCCTTGGTGCCGTAGGCATTGCGTTTCATAGCGATGCGGCTGCGGACAGCCCAACGCTCGCGCACCAAAGCCGCCCTCTCTTTCTCGCGACGCTCCAACCCAGGCACCCAGGTCTTCAGGACCCTGAGGGTTTCAGTGAGTTTTGCCTCATCCGTCGAGAGGCTGTTGATGAACACCATGTCGAGGCGAACGCCGCTAGCTTCCAGCGCAGCCTTCTTGGTGTCGATCGTGCGTTGAGCTTCGACTTCTTTTGAGCGCCAAGCCATGAGCGCGGTCTCGGTGCTCGCCGCGAGCGCCTTCGCTGCTGAGGTCAAGTCGGCTTCGGACGCAACCACCTTTGCCTTGAAAGCCGTCGCCTCTTTCGCGATGGCGACGTACTCGGCCGATCCGACTGTCAGTTCGGCAGGGTTCGCCAAAGTCTCGATGTTCTCGGCGTACTCTTTGAGGGTGTCGTGCTTGGCGTGGTCCAGCAGCGCTTTGACATCGTTTCGCAGAGAAATTCGAAGCTGCTTTTCCGTTTCAAGTTTTCGGATGAGCGCGATGACCTCCTTGCCATTCTGCTTCTCGAGCGCGGCAAGTTGGCTTTTCTTGAGAGCGAGGTCGCGCTCCACGCCTGGGATGCGCGCCACGATTTCCGCTGCCTTCTTTAGGTCGGCCTCGGATTCTAGGAGCTTGGCCCGCAGCTCTTCCTCTTCGCGCAAATCGCTCGAAACGCCGATGAACCGATCCAGAAAGCTGAGAAGCGCTGCCGGATCTGCGTTCGCGTTTTGGCTGATGGTGGCGGCTTCGCTCTGCGCATAACACTCGACATTGATCGCGTTGACCTGAGCTTCCGGATCGTCGGCGTTTTCCACTTCCGAATTAAGCCGCCGGCGCAAATGCGCCTTCTGGCCAGCCTGATCCTCCACGATCAGATCGATCATCTCCGGCCAGACTTCGGAATCGACTACGTCGCCTGTGCCGCTATTGCCGGTGAGGCAGCGTATCGCCTCGAAGGTGGTGGACTTCCCGGTGCCACGCCCGCCGATGATACAGTTGAGGTTGGGGCTGAAATTGATGGCCTGTCCCGCCAGAAAGCCACCGTCGAGATAGAGGGTGCGCACCATCGGGATGCGAGCCGGTATTTCCTCTTCAATGCGCACGCGAGCATCGGCGTCCTGGAGAGCCATCCGCAAGCCCTCGAACGAAACTTCCTGCATCTTGTAGCGCGTGACTTTCCGGTCACCCGCCGCGTTTCGGCCGAGCGCCGCCAGCGTGTGGGAATCGGAGTTTAGGATGCGTGCGAGGAACTGTGACTTGCCCAGCCCAAGCGCCTCAATGCGTTCGCGGCCGAGTTGTTTTCGACCGGCATCTGCATCACGGTCGGAGAAGGCGACCGGTGAATCCGCGCGCATCAGCTCCATCCCAAGAAGCGCGGGGTGGCAGATGATGTCCTTCTTGTGCGGAGGCGATCCAGGCACCTCCGTCTCGAGCCCCTTGCCGCCATCCACATGCGCCAGAATGGCGAACCCGTTACCTTCACGAACAAGGTTAAGGATGTCGACCACGCCCGTTGAGCAACGCGAGTTCGCGGTGTTGCGGTCGGCAAGCGATAGCTTTGCGTGAAAGCGCTGAAGCGCGTCGAGCGTGGGCAGATAGCAGAGAAGGTGTCCATGCGCCGTGGACAGCTCAACGGCTGGCACCACCAGAAGCGGCAGTGTTCTCGCCGCTTCGATTGCTGCTGCTACACCGGAAATTTCGTTGTGATCGGCGATGGCGATCAGGCTTAGGCCCTCGCTATGCGCGGTGGTTACGATAGCTTCGGGCGTGGCCGTGACGTCGCTGACGTCATGCGATCCAGCGATGCTATGGATGTGCAGATCACCGCGGAAAAAGCGCGCACCACGATCCAGCGCTTCGGCTTCTTTGATGTCCATTGGTCCCTCGACCGCAACGCTAGCCTAGGGTTGGAAGCTTGACCAGAAACAACCGGCGGATGTTCTCAGGCGGGCTTAGGACACACGTCTCTCTAAGTTCCTTCCTTGGTACCTAGGCTTGCCTCGGGCGCTGCATCCCGCCGAACCTCGTAGCTTATTGAGGGCAGCAGGCTGCGGACCGCGCGTCGCTCGCTAAGAGCCCGGTCCCGAGACCCTACTTCCGAGATTCGACCTTTTGTCTGGTACCCCACTGGTACCCCAGCTCGTTGCCTTGGGTACCAAATGCCGCCAAACCCTTGAAGGGATTGGTGGGTGCAGTAGGATTCGAACCTACGACCCGCTGATTAAGAGTCAGCTGCTCTACCAACTGAGCTATGCACCCCCGCCGGGTTGGGCGAAGGGCGCGGAACATACGGCAAAAGTTCGGGATGGCAAGGGGCCAAAGTCAACTCGCTGAGGGACGGTGAAATGGCGAAGCGGGACATCACCGGAGCGGTCGATTTTTCCTACCTGGAAAGCTTCGCCGGAAGCGACGATTCGCTGATCGACGAGGTGCTGGAAATCTTCCGCGAGCAGGCCGGCCTGTGGTCTCCCATGCTCGACGCCGACTCCGTGGGCTGGCGCGACGCCGTCCACACGGTGAAGGGCGCGGCGCGCGGGGTCGGCGCCTTCGCGCTCGGCGACGCCTGCGAGCGAGCCGAGCAGGGCGGCAGCCTGGAGGCGGTGCGCGACGCCATCGACGTCGCCCTGCTGGACATCGCCGCCTATCGCCACGAGCGTATGCTGCGGGCCCTGAAGACGCCGCGCGAGACGTTCGGCTAGGCGCGCCGCCGTTTCGGGGCCGCGACCATGGCGCACGCTTCTTCCGCGTTGACCGAGCCGCCGTAGAGCGCGCCCTGCTGTTCCTCGCAGCCCTGGGCGGCGAGGGCCGCCCGTTGATCCTCGCCCACCACGCCGTCGGCGATGACGCTGAGGCCCAGACCCTGGCCGATGGCGATCAACGCCTTGACCATCACCGCCGCCTGGCGATCCCGGGTCATGGCCTGGACGTAGCTGGGGTCGAGCTTGATGCGGTCGAGCTGCAGCTTTTGCAGGTTCTTCAGGTCCGCATAGCCGGTGCCGAAGTGATCGGCGACGATACTGACCCCCGCCCGGCGTAGGGGAGACAGCAGCAGGCTGGCGGTCTCGGTGTCGCGGATCAGGGCGCCTTCGTCGACTTCCAGATCGAGGCGGGTGGGCGCGAGGCCGGTTTCGCCCAGAACCTTCAGCACGCGCAGGCCGAAGGTCTGATCGGGCAGAAGGCCGCTCGGCAGGTTCATCGACAGCCGCACGCCCGTGGGCCACGTCGCCGCCGCGGCGCAGGCCTTGGCCAGGGTGCGTTCGGTCAGGGCTGCGAGCAGCCCCGCCTCCTCGGCCACCGCCAGAAAGCGCTCGGGCTCGATCAAGCCCAGTTCGTCGTCCTCCCAATGCGTCGTCGCCTCGAAGCCCGCGATGCGGCGCTCGTCGATCCGGCCGCAGGGCTGGAACCGCACGGCGATCCGGTCCGCCTCGATCGCGGCGCGCAAGGATCGCTCCAGGGCGTCGCGCTCCCGCAGGCGGGCGTCCATATGCTCCTCGAAGAACCGCACCGTCGATTTGCGCTCGGCCTTGGCGCGATAGAGGGCGACGTCCGCCTTGCGCAGCAGCTCCTGCGTCTCGACGCCGTCCGACGGCGATAGCGCCACCCCGATCGCCGTACCCACCGCGTGGTTCACCCCGCCGGCCGAGACCGGCGTCTGCAGGCTGTCGATGATTCGCAGGGCGATTGTCGTCGCCGCCTCGGCCCCGGCGACGTTGCGGGCGAGGATGGCGAACTCGTCGCCGCCCAGGCGGGCCACCAGGTCGCCGTCGCGGACTGCTCGGAGCAGGCGCGCCCCGACGTGGATCAGCGCCTGATCGCCGACCGGATGGCCATGGACATCGTTGATCTTCTTGAACCCGTTGAGGTCGAGCAGGAACACCGCATGAGCCTCGGGGGTGGCGGGCAGGGCGTTCAGCGCGGCCTTGAGGGCGGTGTCGAACTGGCGGCGGTTGGGCAGGCCGGTGAGGGGATCATGCAGCGCAAGGTTCATCACCTCGCGCTCCGCGGCCATGCGGCGGTTGTTTTCGCGGCGATGCTCGCGGGCGCGCCGCCAGGTGTAGATCAGCACCCCGGCCATCAGCAGAGTGACGCAAACCATCAGTTCGTCGAGCTCGAGGGTCTCCCGCGCCTGGCTCACATGGCCCTGATGCTGGAAGACGTCGACCTCGAAGGCGAAGAGAGCGGCGACCAGCAGGAGGATGGCGATGAAGCCGGCGTCGAAGATCTTGACCCGGTGGCGCATGATGAAACTCACTCCGCGCGTCAGCAGCTCAGGCATGGCGGCTCCAGGATAGGGCCGCCCAATTTGCGGGGATCATGTTTAAGGAGCGGTGCTCGGCCGTTGCGACCTAAAGTCGCCGCCGCAGCCAGCGCAGGGGGCGGCCGTCGATAAGGATCAGGCCGAGGGCGATCACCGCCATGCCGGCGTAGGCGCGCGAAGGCAGGCGCTCGCCCAGCATCATCGCGCCGAGGGCGATGGAAACGATCGGGATCAGGAAAGTGACCAGCTGCAGGTTGGTGGCCCCGGCCGTGGCCAGGATGCGGAAGAACAGCACGAAGGCCACGACCGTGCTCAGGACGGCGATCCCGAAGATGGCGCCCCAGACCTCGAGAGACGGCGGCGGCAGGGTCCAGGGGCGCTCGAACGCCAGCGCCAGGGGCAGGGTGATCAGGGTGCTGGCGGTCAGCTGGCAGGTGGCGGCGGTCAGGGGCGGCGTGTCGCGAAAGCGGCGGCCATAGACGGCGGCCAGGGCCGCGAGGCCGGCGCCGATCACCGAGCAAGCCTGGCCGATCAGCACCTTTCCACCGCCCTGTTCGAAGGCCGAAGGGCCCATCAGCACCGCCACCCCCGCGAAGCCGGCGGCGACGCCGAAGGCGCGCTGCGGGGTGAGCCGGTCGTCGCGGGTGAACATGTGGGCCGCCAGCACGGTGAAGATCGGCGTCGAGGCGTTGAGGATCGAGGCCATGCCGCTGGGGATGTAGCGGATGCCGTAGGCGGTGAGGCTGAACGAGATGACGTTGTTGAGCACGCCCATGACCGCCACCCCGCCCCACAGCGCCGGATCGCGCGGCAGCGGCCGCCGCAGGACCAGCATCACGAGGTTCAGCACCACCGCCGCGACGCCGACGCGGGCGAGGACGATGGTGAAGGGCGGCAGGCTCCCCGCCATCACCTTGAAGAACGGAAACGAGCAGCCCCACAGCAGGGCCAGGCCGCACAGCATCGCCCATTCGCGCCCGCCCATCTGCAGGTTCGCGGCGGAAGAGGCGGGCGGGCGGTTGGACGACATCGGCGCGTGTTAGCCGATCGGGGCGGCGGGCTCCATGTGTCCCGGTGAAGCCGGCCTCCTAGCCTTCGTCGTCCAGCCAGAACTCGTGCGCGTCAAGCGCCAGGCGCATGACGGCCCGGTGCGCCTCGGCGCGCGTTTCCAGCTCAAGGCGGCGGGTTTCGAAGGCCTGCCGTTCGCCCAGCAACCGTTCGGCCAGGTCGCGTTCGCCCAGCGCATAGGCCCGCGTTATGCGTTGGGCGGCGATCTCCCCTGTCTCGCGCGCGGCCTTGGCTTGCTCCCAGGCTGCGAGCGCGGTCTGCACGGCGATGACCGCCGACTGGGCCTCCAGCCTCACCTCGCGCTGCACCTGGGCGTGGCGGGCCTGCGCTTCGCTGGCCAATGCCGCCGCGCGGTCGGCGCTCGCGCTGCGCAGCCGGCTGCCGAACGGCACCTGCAGGAACACTCCGGCGCCGCGTTCCTGGCCGCCGAATTCGGTGAAGGTGCGCACGCCCAGGATCGGGTCGGGCACACGGTCGGCCGCCATGCGTCGGGCCAGGGCTGCTTCCTTGTCGGCGGCGGCGCTGGCCGAGGCGATTTCGTGGCTGCGCTCGACGATGATGTCCGGCCACAGGTCGAGCGCGCGGTGCGGGCGGATCGGCGCCGGCAGCGGCTGCCCGGTTTGCGGCGTCAGGGTCGGGGCCACGGCCGCCAGGGCCGCGCGGGTCGTGCGCTCGGCCCCGACCGCCTGGGCCAGGGTCAGGCGCGCCCGCGCCTCGGCGGCCTTGGCCTGCTCCAGGTCGAGGGGAGCCGCGTCGCGCAGTTCGACGCGGCGGGTCAGCGCCTTGACCTCCGTGGCGTAGGTGTCGAGTTCGGCCTGGTCGATGGCGATGCGTTCGGCGGCCTCCTGCCAGTCGATCCACAGGTCCACGAACTCCAGCGAGGCGTGATGGCGGGCGTCCTCCAGGCCGTCGTAGGCGGCGCGCGCAGTCGCGGCCCCTGCCTGCCGGTCGAGGGCGGCCTTGTTGGGCAGACGCACGCCCCGGCTGATCTCGACGTTCCACTCGCGATAGTCGCGGTCGTCGCGGACCCGGCGTTCGTCCCACTGCCCGCGCACCGTGGTTTCGTAGGGGCCAGCCGACAATTCTCGGCCCTCGGCCTGGGCTCCGGAAAGCCGCGCGCGGGCGGCGGCGACGGCGGGCGTCTCCTCCAGGGCCTGGACGATGGCCTCATCGGGCGGCAGCCAACCGGGACGGGCGGCGCCGGGCTCCGCCGCGCTCGCCGCGGTCGCGATGAGCAGGCCGCAGGCGGCCAGAAGGGTGACGCGAAGATTCATTGGGCGGTCTCCGCCGCCGGCGTTCCCGGCTCGACGCCGAAACGGCGGTAGAGGATGGGCAGCAGGATCAGGGTGAGCAGGGTGGAGGTGAGCAGGCCGCCGACGACCACGGTGGCCAAGGGCTTCTGAATCTCCGAACCGGGGCCGGACGCCATCAGCAGCGGCACGAGGCCGAGCGCTGTGATCGAGGCGGTCATCAGTACCGGCCGCAGGCGGCGGCGCGAGCCTTCGACCACGGCGCGCGTCATGTCGTAGCCGCGTTCCACCAAGTCATTGAAATGGGAGATCAGGACAAGGCCGTTGAGCACGGCGATGCCGAGTAGGGCGATGAAGCCCACCGAGGCCGGCACCGACAGGTATTGGCCGGAGGCCCAGAGGGTCAGCATGCCGCCGATCATGGCGAAGGGGATGTTGGCCAGGATCAGGGCCGACTGGCGGATCGACTTCAGGGTGACGAACAGCACCAGAAAGATCAGGCCCAGGGCCGCCGGCACCACGATGGCGAGGCGCGCGGCCGCGCGGCGCTGGTTCTCGAACTGGCCGCCCCAGGTCAGGCGATAGCCCTGCGGCAGGGGCACGTCGGCGGCGACCCGGGCCTGGGCGTCCCGCACGAAGCCGACGAGGTCACGACCCGAGACGGAAGCCTGGATCAGGGCGTAGCGGGAGGCGTTCTCGCGATCGATCTTCACAGGGCCGTCGACGCGCTCCGGCGGGGCCAGCTCGCTGATCCGCGCGAAGCCGCCGTTCGGTGTGGCCACCTCCATCTCCTCGATCTGCTCGGGTTGGGCGCGCAGGTCCTCGCGGCCACGCACCACGATCGGCGTGCGCCGGCCCGGCTCGAAGACGGTGCCGGCCGGCGCGCCCTCGATCTGGGCGCGCAGTTCGTTCTGCACCGCCTCGGTCGTGAGGCCGGCGCGGGCCACGGCCGCGCCGTCGACGTCGAACTGCAGGTAGCCGATGCTGTCGCCGGCCACGGTCAGCACGTCCTCGGCGCCGGGCGTGGCCTTCACGGCCGCCTCGATGGCCTTGGCCAGATCGCCGAGCACGGTGAGGTCGGGGCCGAACACCTTCACCGCAAGGTCGCCGCGGCTGCCGGTCAGCATCTCGGCGGTGCGCATCTCGATCGGCTGGGTGAAGCTGGCCTCGGCGCCGGGGAATTCGGAGACCACCTTGCGGATCTCCTCGGTGAGCCAGGCCTTGTCGCGGGTGCGCCATTCGGCCTTGGGCGCCAGTTCCATGAAGACGTCGCTCTCGTTCAGTCCCATGGGGTCGAGCCCGATCTCGTCGGTGCCCACGCGGGTGACGATGCGCCTCACCTCCGGCACGCGGGACATCACCGCCTTCGCGATGGCTCCGTCCTGCGCCGAGCTTTCGTCGAGGTTCAGGGTCGGCAGCTTGGCCAGCTGCATGACGATGGCGCCCTCGTCCATGGTCGGCATGAAGCTCTTGCCGACGAACATGTAGCCGACCACCGTGGCGCCGAAGCCGATCAGGGCCGCGGCGATGACCGGCAACGGCCTGGCGAGGGAACGTTCGAGCAGCCGCTGGTAGGCGGGCCCGATCCGGCGCATCAGCCAGGATTCGTGGTGGGGCTGGGCCTTGAGCGCCAGGGACGACAGCACCGGGATGAGGGTGAAGGACAGCAGCAGGCTGGCGGCCAGGGCGAAGACGATGGTCAGGGCCACGGGCCGGAACAGTTTGCCTTCCAGACCTTCGAGGGTGAGCAGCGGCATGAACACCAGGCAGATGATGATCACGCCCGAAGTCACGGGCGCGGCCACCTCGCGGCAGGCCTCGTAGATGCGGTGCAGGCGCTTGGCGCCCTTCATCTGCGGATCGTCGAGGCGTTCCACGGTGTTCTCGACCACCACCACCGCAGCGTCGACCAGCATGCCGATGGCGATGGCCAGACCGCCCAGGCTCATCAGGTTCGCCGACAGCCCGAACCATCGCATCATCAGAAAGGTGATGAGGGCCGCGAAGGGCAGGGTGACCGCGACCACAAGGGCGGCGCGCAACTCGCCCAGGAAGATCAGCAGCAGGATGACCACCAGGATGCTGGCCTCGATCAGGGCGTGGGTCACCGTCTCGGTGGCCCGCTCGACCAGCTCCGACCGATCGTAGAAGGGTTTGATCTCGACGCCTCCCGGCAGGGACGACTTGAGGTCTGCGAGCCGCGCCTTGACCTCGTGCACCACCGCCTTGGCGTCGGCGCCCTTGAGGGCGATGACGATGGCTTGAACCGCCTCCTCGGGCCCGTCCTGCGTCACCGAGCCGTAACGGGTGACGGCGCCGACGCCGACCTTGGCCACATCGCCCAGGCGCACCGAGCCGCCGGCCGGCAGGGGCACGGGGATGGCCTCCAGGTCTTCCAGCCCGCCCGCCGCGCCGGCGACGCGCACCACCAGGGCCTCCTCGCCCTCAACGAGTCGGCCGGCGCCGTCATTGCGGTTGGCGGCCTCGATGGCCTCGACAAGGGCCGCGCTGGTCAGGCCGGCGGCGGCCATGGCCCCAGGGTCGGGCGTCACCTCGAAGGCGCGCGCCCGTCCGCCCAGCACATTGATGTCGGCCACGCCCGGCACGCCGCGCAGGGCCGGGCGGATCGTCCAGTCGAGCAGCGTGCGCTTTTCCTCCAGCGAGAGGTTCGGCCCCTCGATGGTGAACATGTACATGTCGGACAGCGGCGTGGAGATCGGAGACAGCCCACCCTCGACGCCGGCGGGCAGGCCGCCTAGCGCCGCGTTTAGCCGCTCGGACACCTGCTGACGCGCCCAGTAGACGTCCGTGCCCTCGACGAAGTTCAGCGTGATGTCGGCGATGGCGTACTTGGCCATCGAGCGCAGGTCCTGCTGCCGGGGGATGCCCAGCAGCTCCATCTCAAGGGGGGCGATGACCTTGTTCTCGACCTCCTCCGGCGTCATGCCTGGGGCCTTGAGGATGATCTTCACCTGGGTGGAGGCGATGTCCGGGAAGGCGTCGACAGGCAGCTTGCGATAGGCGTCCACGCCCAGCAGCAGCAGGCCCACGGCGGCCACGATGATCATGAGCCGCTGGCTCAGCGACAGGCTGACAAGGCGCGAAAGCATGGCCTAGAGACCGGCCGCGGACTTGAGCTGGCTGACGCCGGCCGTGACTACCGAGGCGCCGGGCCGCACGCCGGTGACGACCACTTGCGTCTGCGAGGCGCCGGCCAGTTTCACCGCCTGGGCCCGGAAGCCCGAGGTCTCGCGGACGAACACCGTATCCGCGCCGCCGGCCTTGATCACCGCGCTGCGGGGCAGGGTGACGGAGCCGGCGGGCGCGGCGCCGTGAACCGTCAGCCACACCGTTCGGCCCGCCGTCAGGGCCGCGCCCGCGGGCAGTTCGGCGCGCAGAACCACCGAACGGGTGCGCGGGTCGATCGCCGAACCGACCGCGACCACGCGGCCGCGCAGGCCTTCGGCCGTCACCGGGGCGCCGACGGCGATGCGGCCGACAAAGGCGGCGGGCAGCCGCGCCTCCGCCCACAGGCGGTCGCTCTTGTCGATCACCGCGACGGCGGCCATCGCCTCCACCCCGCCGCCGGGCTGAAGGTTCATTTGCGAGACATGACCGGCGATAGGCGCGCGCAGGACGTATTCGCCGTTGCCGCGACCTCCGGCCGAGGACACCAGGCGGCGTTTCTCCGCGGCGGCGGCGCGGGCCTGGGCCAGACGCATGCGCGCCTCGTCGGCGCGGGCGCCGGCGACGATGCCTTCCTTGGTCAGGATCTCGGCCCGCTCGGCGGCGGCCTGGGCGGCGGCCAGTTCAGCCTCGGCCTGGGCGAGCTCGGAGCCGGCGCGCAGGGCGTCCTGACTGAAGATCACCGCCAGGGTCTGGCCGGGGCGAACCGCCTGGCCTTCCAGCGCATCGACCCGGACCACCGTGCCGGCGAAGGGCGCGGCGGCGACCACCCGGCCGTTCGGCGGGGGGGCGGTAATCGCGCTGACCGAGGTGATCGGCGCTTCGCTCGCCGCGACGGCGGTCGCAACCCGCAGCCCCATGCTGCGCTCCTGGGCGGGGGTCAGCTTGACGGGCTCGGCGGCGAAGGCGGACGGGAAGCCGAGGACGCCGGCCAGAGCGACGGCCCCGAAAGCCGAATTAAGACGTGGACGCACCAAGACCCCCGAACGAGCGTGTCGCAGTTTCGAAGGGGGTGTATGGCGGCGCCGCCTGAAGCTGCGCTGACGCGAAGCTGAATTCTGGCTGACAGCGCGGCTGGGTGCGGTCTTGCGGGGGGCGTGACTGCCTTTCAGGTCGCTTTCAGCCAAGGCGGCTAGTAGGAGGGCGAAACGCCCATGCGCATCCTTCTTGTCGAAGACGATCAAGAGTTGGCGGGCCGCCTGGGCTTGGCCCTGCGCGAGGCCGGCTTCGCCGTGGATTGCGCCTATGACGGCGAGGAGGCGGCCTTTCTGGGCGAGACCGAAGTATTCGACGCCGTGGTGCTCGACCTTGGTCTGCCCAGGCTTTCCGGCCTTGAGGTGCTGCAGCGTTGGCGGCGCGGAGGCCGCGACATGCCGGTGCTGGTGCTGACCGCCCGCAACGCCTGGACCGACCGGGTCGATGGACTGAACGCCGGAGCCGACGACTATCTCGGCAAGCCGTTTCAGAACGGGGAGGTGGTGGCCCGTCTTCGCGCCCTGATGCGCCGGTCGGGCGGGACGGCCTCGCCGGTGCTGGTTCACGAAGGCCTGACGCTCGACCCCACGGCCGGCGTGGCCAAGGTCGACGGCAAGCTCGTCGAGCTGACGGCGCGCGAACTGCGCATCCTCGAATACCTGATGCATCGCAAGGGCCGCATCGTCTCCCAGGGCGAACTGATCGACCACATCTACAGCCTGGACGACCAGCGTGAGCCCAACACCATCGAGGTCTACGTCGGGCGCCTGCGTCGCAAGCTGGGGCGCGAGGTGATCCGGACCATGCGCGGCCTTGGCTATCGGGTGGGTTGAAGCGATGCCGACATTGTGGCGCAGCTTCCGTCTGCGGCTGATCGTCGGGGCCGGCGTCTGGATTCTGGGCGGCATGGCGCTCAGCGGCGTGGCGCTGTCGCAGCTCTTCCGCGAGCATGTCGTCGCCCAGTTCGACAACGAGATTCAAGCGCACGCCGACGAACTGGCCGTGCTGGTCGATTTTCGCCCCGACGGGCGCCTGTTTCTGCATCGCCCGGTGAGCGATCCGCGTTTCCAGCCGCAGGGCTCGGGTTTCTACTGGCAGATCGAGAACGTGGCTGGCGATGTGCTGGCGCGTTCGCCCTCGCTCGGATCGGCGGTCATGGTGCTGCCGACGGCCGCTCCGCCGGTGGGACAGGCGCGGCGCATCTTCGCCGACGGCCCGCGTGGTCCGGTCCGGTCGGTGGAAAAGACCGTGGCCAAGGCCGGGGCGCCGGACGGCCTCCTGCGCGTCGGCATCGGCATCGATGAGGTTCAGCTCGACGAGGTGCTTTCGCATTTCAACCGCAGCCTGGTGCTGTCGCTCGGCGTCGTCGCCCTGGGCCTGATCGCGGCCGCCCTGCTGCAGGTGTGGTTCGGGCTGCGCCCGCTGGGACGGGTGAGGGCGGCCCTGGCCGAGGTCCGCCTCGGCCGTGCGCGCCGCCTGCCGGAGGAGGCGCCCAGCGAGATGCGGCCGCTGGTCCACGAACTCAACAGCCTGCTGGAGGCCAATGGCGAGATGATCCGCCGGGCGCGCGCGCAGGCGGGCAACCTAGCCCATGCCCTGAAGACGCCGCTGGCCATTCTCACCGACGAGGCCGAACGCCTGGCCCGCGCGGGCCAGGGCGAGGCGGCCGAGACCCTGCGCATCCAGTGCGAGCGGATGCATCGCCAGATCGACTACCAGCTGGCCCGCGCCCGCGCCGCCGCCTCGCGCAGCACGCCCGGCGCCGCCGCCGACGCGGCGACGACCTTGGAGCCGATCCTCAGCGCCATGCGCCGCCTCTACGGCCCCCGCGGCGTGACCTTCACCCTCGATGCCCCGGAGCCGGTGGCGGTGGCGGTCGAGGCGCAGGATTTCGCGGAGATGGCGGCGAACCTGATCGACAACGCCGGAAAATGGGCCCGCGGCGCCGTGCGCGTCATCGTCCGGAATCCCGCGCCGGACCTGGTTCACGTCATCGTCGAGGACGACGGTCCGGGCCTCGCGCCCGAGAACTGGGAGGTGGTGTTCGACCTCGGGCAGCGGCTGGACGAGCGCGCGCCGGGCTCCGGCCTGGGCCTGGCCATCGTTCGCGACCTCGTCCACCTCTACGGCGGGCGGGTTTGGCTGGAAGCTGCCGACTCCGGCGGCTTGCGCGCGGTGTTGGCCGCGCCCGTCTTCAAGGCCTGACACTCAAGGTCGAGGCGCGGCGTCCAGATTGCCGTTAGCGGCCTTGAAGGTCAGGCGCGCTGGATCAGCGAGGCGCCCGCCGAACGATGCAGTTGCAGAAAGCCCAGCGAGGCGATGATCGTGATCGCGCCCACAATCAGGAAGGCGACCTGAAAGTCGCCAAGGCTCTGCTGTCCGCCCGGGCCGCGCAGGGCGGACAGGATCACGGCGGCGGCGGCGATCCCCAGGCCGTTGGACACCTGGTTGGCCATGGTCGAAAGCGTCGTCGCCGAGCTGAAGGTTTCCTCGGGCACGTCGGCGAAGGTCAGGGTGTTGATGGCGGTGAACTGCGTCGAGCGCGTCGCGCCCGCGAGGAAGAGCAGAAGGCCGGTCGCCAGGGGCGGCGTCGACCCCGAAAGGCCGGCGCAAGCCGCGATGCAAAGGCCTGAAAGCACGCCGTTGACGATCAGCAGGCGGCGGAAGCCGAGCGCCCGCAGCAACGGGGTCGTGGCCGGCTTTATGCTCAGGTTGCCGGCGAAATAGATCAGCACCATCACGCCGGCCCCCAACGCACTGCGCGCGAAGACCAGTTGGAACAGCAGCGGCAGGAGGAACGGCGTCGCCGAAATGCCCAGGCGGGCGGCCATGCCCGCGCCGAGCGCCGTGGTGGTGAAGGTGGGGATGCTGAACAGGCCGGGGTGGATCAGTGGATAATCGGCCCGGTTGAGCCGTCGCCAGGCGCCCCAGCCGAGACCGATCGCCATGACCAGCAGTCCCGCCGCCAGCGGCCAGCCCGCCGGATCGTGGGCCAGGCTTTCCAGGGCGTAGACCAGGGTGGTGGCTGCCCCGCCCACCAGGACGAGGCCCGGCACATCGAGCGGCGCGCGCGCGGCGGCCTTGACGTTCGGGATGAACACGAGGGCGCAGACCAGGCCGCCGAGCCCGATCGGAAGATTGATGGCGAAGTTCCATCGCCACCCCCAGGTCTCGGTGATGAAGCCGCCGAGCGCCGGGCCGATCACCGGGGCCATCAGCGCGGGCCAGGCCATGAGGGCGATGGCGTTGAGGATATCGGCCTTGGCGGTGTTGCGCAGCACGGCGGCCCGGCCGACCGGCGTCATCAGGGCCGCGCCAAGGCCCTGCACCACGCGCGCCAGTGAAAAGAGCAGGAGGCTGGGCGCCAGGGCGCATCCCAGCGACCCGACCACGAACACCGCGATCGCCGTCGCGAAGACGGTGCGCGCGCCGAAACGGTCGGCCAGCCATCCCGCCAGCGGGGTGAAGGCCGCCGAGGCCAGGATGTAGCTGGTCACCGCCAGGCTCAGGGCGGCCGGCGGCAGGCCGAAATCGCGGCCCATCTGCGGCAGCGAGGTGACGATCACGGCGGCGTCGAGGTTCTGGATGAACAGCGCCGAGGCCACGATCAGGGCGACGGTGCGGGGGCGAGAGACGGTCATTGCGCGCGCTATAGGCGTCGCCGCCGCCGAGGGGAGGGGATCATTACTGCAAAGCCGATCAGGAAAGCTGACTTCCAATTCCTATAAGATCGATAGGAATAATGTGATCTCCAAGCGGGGCCAATCCCTCTTGGTTTGCAGACCCGGGGAACGCCGAGCGGAAACGCGCGGTGGGGCAGCAAAAAACAGGTCGATGAAGTCTATGTCCGTTTTCCTTCGCCGCGCACTCCACGGAGCCTCCGCCGCGGTTCTCACCTTCGCCGCCACGGCCGCTCACGCCGCGGACGCCGCCGCCGCCGATGCGGCGGTCGGCGCTGTCGACGAGGTGATCGTCACCGGCACCAGCACCAGGGGTCTCACCACCCTCACCAGCGCGACTCCCGTCGCCGTGGTCAGCGCGGCACGGCTGCAACAGGGCGGGGCGGGCGATCTCGGCTCGGCCCTGCAGGCGGCCGTGCCCTCGATCAATTTTCCGTCGGTGACCATCGGCAGCGCCGCCGGCGCCAACCTCAACGCCACCCTGCGCGGCCTGGCGCCCGATCAGACCCTCGTGCTGGTCAACGGCCGCCGGCAGCACAAGTCGGCCTTCGTCAACGTGAAGGGCGGTGTCGCCCGGGGCAACCAGGCGGTGGACTTGGCGACCCTGCCGCTGGCCGCCATCGAGCGCGTCGAGGTGCTGCGCGACGCGGCCGCCGCCCGCTACGGCTCGGACGCCATCGCCGGCGTTATCAACGTGGTGCTGCGCGAGAAGGTCGATGGCGGCAACATCGCCCTACGTGGGGGGCAGTATCGCGACGGCGACGGTCAGACCGCCTACGTCCGCGCCTGGAAGGGGCTCGAACTGCCCGGCGACGGCTTCCTGTCCCTGGCGCTGGACGCCGGCCACGCCAACGACACCGACCAGTTCGCCAGCCCGGAGACCCGCGCCTACTACTTCCCGGGCGATCCGCGCGAGGCGACGGTCGACAAGAGCAAATTCTACCGCGGCCAGCCCGAGATTCGCACCGACGTGCGGGCGGCCTTCAACGCCGAGGGCCATGTCAGCCAAGGCGTCGAGCTCTATGGCTTCGGCACGATCGCCCGCAAGCGCACGCGCATCAACGGCAATCCCCTGCTGCCGCGCGCCAACGAAACCATCCGCGCCCTCTATCCGGATGGGACCAAGCCCAATCAGTGGGTCAACAGCGACGACCGCACCCTGGCGGGCGGCGTGCGCTGGGATGTGGCCGGCGAGGGGCAGATCGATCTGTCGCTGACCGGCGGCGACAACCGTCAGCGCTACCGCACCACCAAATCCAACAACGCCTCCTTCGGCCTGGCGACCCCGACCGACTTCAACACCGGCTCGCTCTATCATTCGCAGACGGAGCTGAACCTCGGCTATGTGACGCCGCTGCCGGTCGGCTTCGTCGAAGGCCCGATCACCTTCTCGGCGGGCCTGTCCGGTCGGCGCGAACTCTATCGTATCGGCGCCGGCGAACTCGCCTCCTACGTCGACGGCGGCGTTCCGATCCTCGACGGGCCCAACGCCGGCAAGGCGGCGCCCTACGGCTCGATGACCTGGCAGGCCTACCTGCCGACCGACGCCGGAGAGACGACCCGCAAGGTCTGGGGCGGCTACGCCAGTCTCGAGGGCCTGGTCACCGAGAAGCTGCGTCTCAGCCTCACCGCTCGGGCGGAGGACTATTCCGACTTCGGCGGCGTGGCGACGGGCGAGACCTCGGCCCGCTACGAGCTCACCCCGACCGTCGCGCTGCGGGGTTCGGTGTCGAGCGGCGTGCGGGCGCCCAGCATCGGCCAGGTGGCCTATTCCTACACTCAGACCACCACGGTGGTGAACCAGACGGGGCTGTTCCAGGTCCGCACCTTTCCGGTCGACAGCCCGGTGGCCATCGCCCTCGGCTCGGCGCCGCTGGAGCCGGAAAAGTCGACCAACCTTTCGGGCGGCGTGGTCTGGCGGGTGACGCCGGCGGCTTCGATCACGCTCGACGCCTATCAGATCAGCATCAAGGACCGCATCGCGCTGTCGGACAATTTCGCCGGCGCCGAAGTCCAGACCCTCTTGGCCAATGCGGGCTTCCCGCAGGTGATCTCGGCCAATTTCTACACCAACGCCCTCGACACGCGGACGCGGGGCGTCAGCTTCACCGGCGACTACGCGACCCCGTTCGCCGGCGGCGACCTCAGCCTCAACCTCGGGATCGAGTTCAACAAGACCAAGATCACCGAGATTCGCAGCGTCAACGGCAAGACGCCCATCGGCCGCCAGACCGCCGGCTACATCGAATACGGCACCCCGGACGTGAAGGTGGTGCTGTCCGGGACCTATGTGCGCGGGCCGTGGGCGGTCACCGCCACCGGCATCCACTACGGCGAATACAGGCAGATCGATCCGTCCAAGTCGGCGCTGGATCAGACCTTCTCGCCCCAGCGGGTGCTGAACCTCTCGGTCGCCTACGACCTTCGCGACGACGTGAAGCTGACCGTCGGGGCCGACAACCTGTTCAGCTCCCAGGCCGATCCGATCCGCCAGTACGCCATCGACGGCGGCCTGCCGACGACCTCCCTCAACCCCGTGAACTCCGACGGCCGCTTCGTGTGGGCCTCGATTTCCTACGACTTCTGATCGCCGAAAGGGACCCGTTCATGACCCGCCAAGCCAAGCTGAGTTTCGAATCCTTCGAGGTCACGCCCTCCGACCGCGCGCTCGGGGCCGACCTGCACATCGCCGACGTCGAGGCGCTCGACGAGCGGGCGATCCGAGAAATCAAGCAGGCCGCCGTCGCCTACCAGGTGGTCCGCATTCGCGGCCAGGACCTCGGTCCCGCCGCCGTGGTCCACTTCGCCAAGCGCATCGGCGATCCGACCGTGCGCGGACAGGAGACCGAGGAACGCAAGAACAGCCCCCGGCGCGACAACAAGTTGACCGACGAGCGTTTCCCCGAGATCGGGGCGGTCTCGAACATCGTCGAGAATGGTCAGGCCCAGGGCGCCTACGGCTCGCAGGAGCTCTACTGGCACTCCGACATGGTCACGCGCGAGAAGCCGGCGAGCTTCACCGTGCTCTACGCCGTCGAAGCGCCCTCCGGCGAGGGGCAGACGGTGTTCTCCAGCGTCACCCTGGCGGCGGAAGCGCTGTCGCCGGAAAAGCTCGCGGAGCTGTCCAAGCTCTCGCTCAAGAACAGCGGGGCCGCCAACGCGGCTGGTCTGGTCGAAGGCTTCGACGAGATCACGGACGTTACTACCTCCCCGGGTCGCGTCCACCCGCTGGTCTCCCGTCACCCGGAGACCGGCCGTCCGGCCCTGTTCCTCGGCCGGCGCATGCACGCCTACATCACCGACCTGCCGGTGGAACAGTCGGAAACGCTGCTGGACGAGGTCTGGGCCCACGCCACCCGCGACGAGTTCCAGTGGGAGCAGGACTGGCGACCGGGCGACCTGGTGGTGTTCGACAACCGGGGCCTGCTGCACCGGCGCAATCCCTTCTCGCCGGAGAAGCGCCGCCTGCTGCAGCAGATCGTCCTGCGGGGCGAAGACCCGGTCTACCGCTACGAGCCCCAGGGGAAGACGTCGCGCGAGCCGGTCGAGGCCTGACGTGACCCTCGCCACCGACGCCTTTCCCCCGGTCGATTTCTCCGGCGCGCCGGCCCTGCGGCGGCTGGGCCGCTCGTCGGTGGTGCAATACGCCCCGGTGTTCATCGCCCTGGCTGTGCTGCTGGTCTGGCCGCTGGCCATGCTGGTGGCCGGCAGCTTCCGCACCGCCGCTCCGGGCTTTCCTGGCGAGTGGACCCTGGCGGCCTGGGGTTCGGTATTCGGCGGGCCGGGGGTCGCGGAGTCGATCCGCAACTCCCTGGCCATCTCCTTCACCACCACGGGTGTCGCCACGGTGATGGCGGCGGGCCTGGCCTTTCTCTCCGAGCGCACCGACGCGCCGCTGCGGCGGTTGATCACCCCCGCCCTGGTGGTGATGTTCGCCACGCCGTCGACCTTCTACGCCATCGGCTACGCCCTGCTGGGCAACGCCTACACCGGCCTCTTCAATCAACTGCTGCGCACCCTGATCGGGCTGAAGGACCTCACGGTCATCGACATCGAGACCTGGCCGGGCCTGCTGGCGGTGATGGCCCTGAAGAAGGTCTCGGTGATCTACCTCTTCCTGATCGGCCCGTTCCGCGCCCTTGATCCCAGCCATGACGAAGCCTCGCAGGTCGCCGGGGCGGGGGCCTTCGAGACCTTCTGGCGCATCAACCTGCCGATCCTCGCGCCCGCCCTGACCGGCGCGGTGCTGCTGGGCGTGGTCACCGGGCTGCAGGCCTTCGACATGATCGCCATCCTCGGCTGGCCGCAGGACATCGAGGTGATCACCACCCGGGTCTTCGACTTCATCACCGTCTCGGCGACACCCGACTACGCCAGGGCCAGCGCCCTATCGCTCAGCCTGCTGGCCCTGATCGCCACGCTCTGCACCGTGCAGATGCGCATCTTGGGGTCGAAGAGCTTCTTCACCGTCAGCGGCAAGGCGCGGCAGGGACGGCGCCTCGCGCTCGGCGCCTGGCGCTGGCCGCTGGGCCTGCTGATCGGCCTTTACCTGCTCGCCGCCGCCGTCGCCCCCATCGGGTCGGTCGCCTACAGCTCGATCCAGCCGTTTCCGGGCGTCTACCGTAATCTGTCGCTGGCCAACTACAGCGAGGTGTTCGCCATTCAGCGGGTGGTCCCGGCGATGCTGACCACCCTGGCGCTGTCGGCCCTCGTCGGTCTCTTCGCCATGAGCTTGGCGCTGCTGGCCGCCCAGGCGACGCGCGCCGCCGGGCCGCGCATGGCGGGCGTCATCCGCTTCGCCACCTTCATTCCGCTGGCCATGCCCGGTGTCGTGACCGCGCTGGCCATCGCCTGGGCCTTCGTCTCCACACCGGGGCTGCAGCAGCTCTACGGCACCATCTACCTGACCGGGCTCGCCCTGGCGGCCTGCGTGCTGCCCTTCGCCATGCAGGCGGCCAGCGCCGCGCTGTCGCAGATCGCGCCCGAATTGCAGGAGGCCGCCCGCATCTCCGGCGCCAGCGCGCTTCGGGCGCTGGCCGACGTGGCCCTGCGCCTGATCGCGCCGAGCTTCCTGATCGGCTGGTTCATGACCGCCATCCTGGCCTCGGGGAACCTCGACGTGCCGCTGCTGCTCGACGCGCCCGGCCAGCGGCCGATCATCTCGGTGATCTACGACCTCAATGCTCGCGGCGACTTCTCGCTCGCCTGCGCCCTGCTGATGCTGACGCTGCTGGCCAAGGCCGCTGTCGGCCTCGGGGGCTACCTCCTGCTCAAGTCCATCGCCGGCCTGCTGCGCCAGCGCTTTCTCGTTCCGCGAAAGGTCTCCGCATGACCCAGGTTATCCTGCGCAATTTGCATAAGCGTTTCCCCGGCCCGACCGTCGCCAAGCGCGGTGCGATCAACGGCATCGACCTGGACGTTCAGTCCGGCGAGTTCTTCGTCCTGCTCGGTCCCAGCGGCTGCGGCAAGACCACCACCCTGCGGGCCATCGCGGGCCTGGAAGAGCCGACCGAGGGCCGCATCGAGATCGGCGACCGCGTCGTCGCCGACGCCGTGCGCGGCCTGTTCACGCCGCCGGACAAGCGCGAGCTGGGCATGATGTTCCAGAGCTACGCCCTATGGCCGCACATGACCGTGGCCCAGAACGTCGCCTATCCGCTGGAGCGCAAGAAGCCGCGTCGTTCGCGGGCGCAGATCGGTGAGCGCGTGGCCGAGGTGCTCGAACTCGTCGGCCTGACCGGGGCGGAAGACCGCTATCCTTCGCAGCTCTCCGGCGGTCAGCAGCAGCGGGTTGCGCTGGCGCGGGCCTTGGCCGCGCGGCCGCGCCTGGTGCTGTTCGACGAGCCGCTCTCCAACCTCGACGCCCAGCTGCGTTTCCGCCTGCGCCATGAACTGCGCCGGATCCACGAAGAGGCGGGCTCCACGTCGCTCTATGTCACCCACGATCAGGCCGAGGCCCTGGCCCTGGCGGACCGGGTGGCCATCCTGCGCCAGGGCGAGATCGAGCAGCTTGGGCCGCCGACGGAAATCTTCCTGTCGCCCAAGAGCCGCTTCGTCGCCGAGTTCCTGGGTTACGAGAACATTCTGGCCGGCGTCATCGAGGCCGGCGGCGCCTTCCGCCCGCAGGACTGGCTACGCGGTCTGCCGGGCCGGCTGACGGCCGCCGCGAGCGCTGGCGTCGCCGGCGATGTCGCCATCCGCGCCAGCGCCCTGAAGGTCTCCCTCGACGCCGCCGAGGCGGGGCCGAACCCGCTGCTCGGCGTGCTGCAGGCCGTGACCTATCTCGGCGACCGCTACAGCGCCCGGGTCGCCGTCGGCCGCCAGACCCTGTTCGCCACCCTGGCGGCGGATCGCTGGACGCCGGGCCGCCCAGCAGCGGGCGAGGCGGTCTATCTGTCGGTTCGGCCCGAGGACGTCGTCATCATTCCGGCGACCTTCGGCGCGACCGCCGCCGCCGCCGATCTTTCGCAAGCCGCGGCGTGAGTGGGCGTCGCGCCTTCCTGGCGGGTCTCGCGGCCCTGCCGTTGGCGGCCTGCGCGGGCGGTCGCCGGGCGCCGGCCGACGTCGCCACGGCCGAGCCGCTCGGCCTGACCGGGTCGGCAGCGGCGCGGGCCGAGCTGCGCGACCTCTACCGCCAGGCGCTGGCGGCGGGCGAGCGCCGGGTGACGGTCTACAGTTGCACGGGCGACACCGAGTGGAATCCGCTGTGGCGCGCTTTCGAGGCGAGCTTTCCGGGATTAGACGTTGTCTATTCGCACATTTCGCCCAGCCAGGTGATGGTGCGGATCGACGCCGAGACGGTGACCCGCCGTCACTTCGGCGACCTCTACCTGCCGCCGGTCAACATCGCCGAGGATATCGCCGACAAGGGCTACTTCCTGCCGTTCTCGCCGGCCTCCCTGGCCGAATACGATCCGCGCTGGCGCGACCCGAAGGGCATCGTCGACTATCCCTTGGCCAAGGTTTTCGGCCTTGCCTACAACACCGACACGGTCCGGCCCGCCGACGTGCCGCGAACCTTCCGCGACATCCTCGCGCCGCGTTGGCGTGAGCGGTTCACCTATATCCAGCCGGGGACGCAGAACGGCACCACCGACATCGCCGTGGTCAACCTGCAGGCGGCCCAGCGGGTCACCAAGACCGACCTCGACGGTCTGCGGGACGCGGGCGCCTACGCGGGAATCGAGGCGGGCGTCACCTACGTCAGCCAGGGGCGGCAGGACATCCAGCTGTGGGCCTATCTGCCGACGGTGCTGCGTCAGCACGAACTGGGCGCCCCAGTCGCCATCGCCTTTCCGCCGGACTTCTCCACCCTGGCGCCGTTCGCCGCCGTCATCAGCCGCAACGTGGTGCATCCGAAGGCCGCTCGCCTGCTGAAGGCCTGGCTGTTCACCCCCGCCGCCCAGACCGCCCTGGCGCGCGAGGTCGGGATGTACGCCACCGGCCCCGGGGCGCCGCTGCCGCCGTTCCTGCCGCCCTCCACCGAGACGCAAGGCCCGCGCCTCGGCCTCACCCCCGCCCAGCTCCAGCCGACGCTCAACAAGAGCCGCAAGAGCCTCAAGTCCATTTTCCACGTCTAGGTGTGATCCGATGAGCCAGTACGCCGCCCTCAAGACCGCTCCCGTCCCAGGCCCCAAGATCTGGGCCCGCCGGTCGTCCTCCAGCGCCCAGAAGGTCTACTGGACCCTCGACGAACTGGGCGTGCCGCACCAGCAGATCGACGCTGGCCGCAGCTTCGGCGTGGTGGGCACGCCGGAGTACCGCGCCAAGAACCCCAACAACACTGTGCCGACCCTGGAGGAGGCAGACGGTTTCACCCTCTACGAGTCCAACGCCATCATCCGCTACCTGGCCGCTCAGTACGGCGGGCCGGATTTCTGGCCGGAAGACCTGCGCGCGCGGGCGGACGCCGACCGCTGGATGGAGTGGGCCAATTCGGTGTTGCTGCCGGCGGTCAATCCGATCTTCGGCAAGCTGGTGATGCGCCACGGCGATCCGCCGCCGGGAGGCTTTGTCGAGGACCAGGTCGCCAGGTCCGTGCGGGCCTTCGGCATCCTGTCCGAGCGGCTGCAGGATCGCCCCTATGTCGGCGGCGACCACCTGACCTTCGGCGACATCTCGCTCGGCATGATCGTCAACCGCTGGTTCGGCCTGCCCATCGAACGCCCGGAGCTGCCCGTCATCGACCGCTACTACGCGCGCCTGTCCGAGCGCGACGCCTACCTCGCCAACGTCGTCAACGCCCCGCCCGTGATCTGAACGCGGCCTATTCCGTCAATCCCAGACGATCCAGGAGCACACCATGGCCACCGCCTACGCCAGCATCGCCGAACGCATTGCGGCCTTCCGCGCCGCCGCCCAGCTCGTGCACGACCTTGAGGTTTCCGACCGCCCGGAGCCCGATCGCCTCGCGGCGATCGAGGCCGTCCTGCAAGCCTTGGCGCAGCGCCAGGACCTGTTTCCGCCATCGGCCTTCCCCCGGCAGCCGGGGACCAGCGGCGGCCTTTATCGCCTGGCCCATTCGCCGGACGGCCGAGGCGGGATCTATGTCTCCGTCGGCTTCACCGGTCGTGGGGGCGGTCAGCCTCACACCCACGCCTCCTGGGCGGCCGTGGTCGGCATCTCGGGCGGGGTGGAGATCAACTATGTCTACGAGAAGACGGCGGCGGGCGCTTTCGAGCTGAAGGCGCGTTCGCCCATCGGGCCCGGCGACGCCATCCTGCTGCCGACCGGCGCCTACCACACCATCGAGGTGACCAGCGAGACGCCGGTGCTGCACCTGCACGCCTACGGCCATCGCGCCGAGCGGCCCGGCTTCCAGCCGCCGCTGCCGGTGCTGAACCGCGGCGAGGCCGAGCGGGCGGTGGCCGAAGGCGTCCTGGCCGCGGTCAATCTCGACGAGGCCGATGCGGATCAGGTTGTCGTCGCCGTCGATCGTCTCGGCCTCTCCCCAGACCAGGCCTTGATCCTGATCGGCGAGGAGGCCGCCGCTGACGAGGCCGCCACGGCGCTCTACGCCGCCGGCTATCCGGTGATCTTTCGCCTGGAATCGCGCGACGAGGCGAACCGGCCGCGCAGCATCGAGGCGCCGGCCGCCTGGGCGGGCGGGGCGGCCTGATCCGGCCCGGGCCGGATCAGCGGCTGGGGGACGGAAAGGCGAGGACCTCGGAGGTATAGGTCTCGACGACCTCGCTGAAAGGCGTTCCGTCCGGCAGCGTCAGGATCGCGCGATGCTGCAGCACCTGATGCGGCATGGCCAACGAAGCCTCCGGCGGCGTCGGCTGGACGGGCTCTCTCTCCCAGTTTCTGGGCAGCGGCGACCAAAGGAGATCGGCCGAGAGGGTGCGGCGTTGAAAATGCAGCGCCTGGACGGCGCGGCCGAAGGCGATGTCCGAGGTGTCCAGCGCGCGGTTCATGTCGGACGTCAAGCGGGAGGGGACGTACCAGTTGTCCGCCTCTGAAAGCACATGCGCGCCGCAGAGCAGTCGCACCCTGCGGTAGCGCACGGCCTCCTCAGGCCCGACCCCCAGCAGTTGGCGCTGTTCCGCCGAGACGGGCTTGTCGATCTCGGTCTGCCGTTGCGCCACGATCCTGGCCGGGCTGGCCAGGCCGTGGTCGCCGCACCACCGTTCCAAGGTCAGGGTGGCGCTGTCGTGGCTCAAAAGGTCGCTGTTCAGGGTCTGCAGCAGCGCGAGCGCTTCCAGCCGTCCGGCGTAGTCGCCCGGCCAGGCGGCCGCGAGGTGGGGCGTGAAGGCCAGGAGCAGTGACGCAAGGGCCGCCGCCGGCCCCGAGAACTTCCTCATAACGCGAATCCCTGCCGCGCCGCCGGGCCTGGTCGTTTTCAATGCGTGGGAACCGATGGCTCCCCGAGCAGGACTCGAACCTGCGACAAGTCGATTAACAGTCGACTGCTCTACCAACTGAGCTATCGGGGATCACCGCATCGGTGAAGGAGGCGCGTATACGCCGATCCCCTCGGCGAGCGCAAGCGCCAGCAGCGCGACTTTTTGCATCTTCGGAACGGAGCGAGGCGGACGCCGTTCAGCCGAAGCCGCTCGGGGGCCACGGGATCTCCGGCGGACCAGGAGAAAAGCATGGTCGAACCTCGCAAGGGCATGCCGGAACGCGCCCTGTCCGAGGCCGAGTTCAAGGCCAGGTTTCTCGCCCAGTATCAGGACCCGGCGTTCGCCCCTTTGACGCAGGAGCTGGGCCGCGTCGCCCAGGCGGCGTGGGAAGGCTATTCGAACCACCGCAAATCGCCGGTCACCCGCAAGGCGGGGCCCGAGTTCGCCGATCCCGACTACGACCTCGCCGTCGACTGGATCGCCGCCAACGATGCCATCAAGGCCGCTCGCCTGCGCCACGACGCCGTCGACGGACCGATGCGCTTCCTGATCGTCAATTGCTCGGCGCGCACGGAGCACACCTGCCCAGGCGAGATGTCGAAGTCGTACCGGATGGCCGAGATGAGCCAGGCGACCTTCGACGATGCGGCCAACACGGTGACGACCATCCTCGATCTGTCCCGCCTGACCAGCGAGTACGGGCGCGAAATCCATCCCTGCAAGGCTTGCTTCTCGACGGCCGCCGCCCTCTGCCACTTCCCGTGCTCCTGCTACCCGAACTATTCGCTCGGTCAGACGCATGACTGGATGAACGAGATCTACCCGCTGTGGATCGAGGCGCATGGCGTGATGATCATCACGCCGGTCAACTGGTATCAGGTCTCCTCGCCGCTGAAGCTGATGATGGACCGGCTGGTCTGCGCCGACGGCGGCAACCCCGATCCGACCCGAACGCACGGCAAGGATGCGCAGAAGGCCAAGGACATCGAACTGGCCGGCTGGGACTATCCTCGACATCTGTCCGGCCGGCTGTTCGCCGTCGTGGTGCACGGCGACGTCGAGGGCGCCGAGAACGTGCGGCGATCGATCAGCGACTGGCTGTGCTTCATGAAGATGTGCCCGGCCGGACCGAGCGCCGAACTCGACCGCTATATCGGCTATTGGAAGCCCTACGCCACCAGCCACGAAGAGTACGACGCCGACACCGATGTGCAGGAGGAGGTGAGGAACGCCGCGCGGGCGCTGCTGCAGGGCGTGCAGGCTGTTCGGGAGGGGCGGATGGTGACGGCCGGCAACGCGCTGGAATCGCCGCGCCAGAAGTAGCCGATCAGATGGTGGCCGGCGCCGGTCGTCGCAGGAGCAGGGTCGGCTCGCCGCGGTAGCTGACGGTGGTCTCGTCGCCGAAGCCGCATTTGCGTGCGACCGCCAGCGAGGCGACGTTCTCGCCGCTGATGATGCACAGGGTCGAGGCCGGCCGCAGATGGGCGTCCGCCCAGGCGAGGCAGCGCTGCATGGCCTCGGTGGCGTAACCCCGCCCGTGGGCCGAAACGGCGAAGGCCCAGCCGGCTTCCGGTTCGCCGGCGTCGAGCGCGGGGCAGGGCGCATCGAGGGCGCGGTGGAAGTCGCCCAGGCCCGCCTCGCCCACGAAGCGGCCGCTGGCCTTTTCGATCACCGCCCAGAAGCCGTAGCCCAGCAGGGACCAGTGGCCGGCATAGCGCAGCAGGCGCGACCAGGCCTCCTCGCGCGTCGAGGCGCGGCCGCCGATGAAGCGGACCACCTGCGGATCGGACCAGAGGGCGAAGCTGTCGAGGAAATCGGCCGGGCCGTGCGCGCGCAACGTGAGACGCTCGGTCTCGAGAGTCGGAGCGCGGATCAGCCCCGTGGCGAGCATGGCGCCTTAGGCGGCTTCCTCGTTGTCCTCGGCCATGGCGCGGACGAGGTCGAGAATGCGGCGGCGGGCGCGGCCGTGACGCAGGCGCGGGAACAGCGACGCCAGTTCCAGGCCCTCGGGCGTGGCCAGGAACTCGACGACCGTCCGCTCAGTCTCGTGGTCGGCGATCTCGGCGCTGTGGTCGGCCAGGCCTTCGAAGAAATAGGCGACGGAGGTCTGAAGGCTGCGGCTGATATCGTAAAGCTTCGAGGCGCTGACCCGGTTCAGGCCGCGTTCGTACTTCTGGACCTGCTGAAAGGTCAGACCGAGATCTTCCGCCAGCCGGTGTTGGCTAAAGCCGAGCATCTTGCGTCGCAGCCGGATACGGGCTCCGACGTGGAGGTCGACAAGTTCGGGCTGTCCGTCGTTCTGCGCCAATTAGGGAGCTCCACAATTCTACACAGGCAATACGCCGCAGATGCACACAAGGGTAGAGCTTATTAAGGCCTAAGCTGGGCGATGCGTCATTGTGACCACATGACGCGTCAAAACGAGCGTAAATTAACCGCAAGGCGTTCGCGTGGTAGTGGATTTTTTCTCGACGCCGCGCTTGTGCGATTCCTCCAGCCAGGACGACTCGTCGCAACGGGCGTTTGGCGGGCCTGTAGATCGCCGCTTCGATTTCTGTTAGCGCTAACACTCAGCGGTTCCGTAATGGAGTTTTGCGGGCGGCGCACGCCGACCCAACCAGAAGAGACGCAAAGTCCGGCGCTTGGATCAGAGACCCTCAAACGGGCCGATCCGAGCCGACACAACACAGGGAGGAATGGGTATGGCTGATCCGGCCACATCACAGGACAAGCTTATTTTCCCGCTCGCCTCGGCCTCGATCGTGGCCACGGCCTTCGGCTTCATTCTGCGCGCGCTGGTCCTCGGGGACCTCGGCCAGGAGTTCAACCTTTCGGCCACGCAGATGGGCGCCCTGGCGGGCGTCGGCCTGTGGCCGTTCGCGCTCAGCATCGCGCTTTTCAGCCTGGTGATCGACCGGGTGGGCTTCCGCCTGGTGTTCGTCTTCGCCCTGATCTGCCACGTGGCCTCGACGATCATGCTGATCACCGCCACCAACTACACCCAGCTGTTCATGGGTACCTTCGTGCTGTCGCTGGGCAACGGCGCGGTGGAAGCGGGGGCCAACCCGCTGGTCGCCTCGGTCTATCGCAACGACCGCATCCGCTGGCTGAACTACCTGCACGCCGGCTGGCCCGGCGGTCTGGTGCTCGGCGGCCTGCTGACCATCGTCCTCGGCCTGACGGGCGTCACCGAGACAACCACCTTCGGCCTGCATGCCTGGAAGCTGAAGATCGCCCTGATCGTCATCCCGGTGGCCATCTACGGCCTGCTGCTGATCGGCCGGAAATTCCCGGTGACCGAGCGCGTCGCCGCCAAGGTGTCGTACCGCGACATGCTGAAGGACGCGGGGGCCTGCGGCTCGGCCGCCGTCTCCTTCCTGGCCTTCCTGGCGATCTTCGGCGCCTTCGTGCCGGGCTTCGGCGCGATGCACGCGGCCATCGCCGCCGTCCTCGTGGGCGTGGCCTTCTTCGTCTACACCCGCTCGCTGGGTAACCCGCTCTATGTGCTCATCCTCCTGATGATGATGCCGCAGGCGATCACCGAACTGGGCACCGCCTCGTGGGTGACCGACCTCGTCAGCCCGCAGATGGCCAGGCTCGGCGCCGACGCCGCCTGGGTGCTGATCGCGACCAACGTCGTGCTGCTGCTGACCCGCCTGACCGCGGGCGAGGTGGTGCACCGCGTCTCGCCGGTGGCGATGCTGACCTTCAGCGCCGCGGTCTCGGCGATCTCGATGGTGATGTTCGCCTACTCCTCGGGCTGGATGATCATCGTCGCGGCGCTGCTGTTCGGCCTGGGCACGGCCTTCTTCTGGCCGACCACCCTGGGCTTCGTCTCCGAGCAGTTCCCGCGCGCGGGCTCGGTGGGCATCAACTTCGTGGGCGCCGCCGGCATGCTGGCGGCGGGCACCATCGGGGCCACCCTGATGGGCACGGTGCAGGACAAGTCCAACGAGGACTACCTGACCCGCAACACCCCGGCCGTCGCCTCCCAGGTGCTCGGCGCGCCCAAGCCCAGCCTGCTCGGCGAGTACCGGCCGATCGACCAGACCAAGGTCACCGAGGGGCCGGTCGCCGAGGCCGTGACCACCGCGACCAACAACGGCAAGTCGGTCGCCCTGCGCGACATGGCCGTGCTGCCCAGCGTGCTCTTCGTGCTCTACCTCGTGCTGCTGTTCATGTACCGCGCGCGGGGCGGCTATAAGCGCAACGAACTGCACGTCTCGGAAGAGGCGATCGCCAAGGCGCCTACCGGGGCCTGATCTGACCGATCGGACCAGAAGCGAGGCGGCGGGGCGAAAGCTCCGCCGCCTTTCTTATGCCAACTCTTTCGGCTTCGGGCCGCCGGTGGCCCAGTCGAGCAGCTGGGCGACATGGACGACGGGCAGCCTGGTGCCGCCGGCGATCTGGACCATGCAGCCGATGTTGCCGGTGGCGACGAGTTGCGGGCGGGTGCTCTCGATGTTGCGGACCTTCCGCTCGCGCAGCTGGCCGGCGATCTCGGGCTGCAGAAGGTTGTAGGTCCCGGCCGAGCCGCAGCAGATGTGGCCCTCGGGGACGTCCAGCACCTGGAAGCCGGCGGCGGCGAGCAGGCGGCGGGGCTGGCGGTCGACCTTCTGGCCGTGCTGCATCGAACAGGCGGAGTGGTAGGCGACGGCGAGGCCGGTGGGCGCGGCGGGCGTTTGCAGTTCCAGAAGGTCCAGCACCTCGGTCAGGTCCTTGGCCAGCGACGCGACCTTGGCGGCGCGTTCGGCCCACTCGGGATCGTCGCGGAACATGAAGCCATAGTCCTTCACCGTCGTGCCGCAGCCCGAGGTGGCGACGACGATGGCGTCGAAGTCCTCGCGGCTCCAGGCGGCGATATTGGCCTTGGCCAGGGCGTGGGCCTTGGCGGCCTTGCCGATGTGGTGATCCAGCGAGCCGCAGCAGTCGGAGCCGGAGGTGACCACCACCTCGACGCCGTGGCGGTTGAGCAGGCGCACGACGCTGTCGTTGATCTGCGGCGCGAGCACGGCCTGGGCGCAGCCGGCGAGCATGGCGACGCGGGCGCGCCGCTCGCCGACGGCGGGGAAGACGCCGGGGTGCTCGGTGGGGCTGGGCTTGGGCAGGCTAGCGGGGGCCATGCCGACCATGCCTTTCAGGCGGCCGGGCAGCAGGCCGGCGAAAGGCTTACCCAGGCGGGCGGCGGTGAGCGACAGGCGAAAGAGCGCGCGGTTGGGCAACACCTGCGAAAGCAGCGACCGCAGCAGTCGGTCGGGCAGGGGGCGGACGTGGTGCTCCTCGATATAGCTGCGGGCGTGATCGACGAGGTGCATGTAGTTCACGCCCGAGGGGCAGGTGGTCATGCACGACAGGCACGAGAGACAGCGATCGACGTGTTTCACCGTCTCCGGCGACGGAGGGCCGCCTTTCTCCAGCATCTCCTTGATCTGGTAGATGCGGCCGCGCGGGCTATCGAGCTCGTCGCCGAGCAGGACATAGGTCGGGCAGGTGGCGGTGCAGAAGCCGCAATGGACGCACTTGCGCAGCACCTTCTCGGAGGAGGCGGTGTCGGGGTCCATCAGCTGGGCGGCGGTCAGGTCGGTTTTCATGGGAGAATGGACCTTCGCCTCTCCCTCGAAGGGAGAGGGGTGCAGGGGTGAGGGTGACCGCGGCCGTTCCGATGCGAAGGAGCAGAGAGAGCTGGTCGCGTCGGGATGCTCCGGAGAGTCTGCACCGCCATCCCCGACCCTTCCCCCTTCAACAGGGGGAAGGGGGCGATCAGCGGAACTCGATTGCTCATCTCACACCCCTTCATAGAGGCGGCCGGGGTTGAACAGGCCATGCGGGTCGAACTGGGCCTTCACGCGGCGGGTGAGGGCCAGAAGGCCCGGCTCCAGCGGCTGCAGGGGCGGGACGGCGGCGCGCAGGGCGGCGTCTCCGCGCACCAGGGTCGCATTGGCGCCGGGGATGTCGGCCAGGTGGGCGCGCAGGGCCGCCGCCTGTTCCGGATGTTGGCCATCGACTTCCAGCCAGATCAGGCCGCCACCCCAATCGAGGCAGCCGCGCTGACCGCCGATCACCTCGTCGTAGGCGAGGGCCATGACCACTTCGGGCGCCGAGGCGGGCGGCAGGGTGATGCGCCACAGCGGACGCAACAGGTCGGCGAAGGGGGCGCCGTCCGCGAGGGCCGCCCAGACCCGCTCCGAGGCGGCCTCGCCGAGCAGCTCGGTGGGCGCGGAGAGGTGGGCCAGGGCGTCGGCGAGGACCGCGCGGCGGCTGGGCAGGGAGGGGGCGACGCCTTCGAGGCGGATGAGGGCCACCATCTCGCCTTCCGGCAGGTCGGGGAAGGCGCCGAGGACCTGCGGCGGCAGGAACGCGGCGCCGGTGACCTGGGCGGCGCTGTTCTGGGCGGCGGAAAGCGCGGCGACGGCGCGGGTCGGGTCGAGACCGGTGAGGACCACGGTCTCGACCGTCTGCGGCGCGGGCAGCACCTTGACGGTGATCTCGGTGAGCACGCCGAGCGTGCCCATGGCGCCGGCCATCAGCTTGGGCAGGTCGAAACCGGTGACGTTCTTGACCACCCGACCGCCGGCCCCGAAGGCCTCGCCGTAGCCGTTGACCGCCTTGAAGCCGAGGAAGTGGTCGCGGGCGGCGCCGGCGTAGGGGCGACGCGGCCCGCCGAAGCCCAGCGACAGCGCGCCGCCGAGCGTGCCGGATCCGCGCGGCTGGCCCCAGGCGGCGGAGAGGTCGGGCGGCTCGAAGGCCAGGGCCTGGCCATGCTGGGCCAGCAGGGCGCGGATCTCGGCCATGGGCGTGGCCGGGCGGACGGTGAGCACCAGTTCGGCCGGCTCATAGGCGACGACGCCGGAAAGGGCGGAGAGATCGAGCGTGGCGTCGGCCTGGGAGATGCGGCCGTAGCCGCGCTTGGAGCCAGAGCCGACCAGCTCCAGCGTCCGGCTGGCCTCGATGGCGTCACGGACGATTTCGGCGACGTCCTCGGCGGTTTGGGGCGTGAGCGTGGTCATCAGAAGAATCTTCCCATCAAAACCTGGGAAGGTCGGGGAAGCGGGTCTGGCCGCGGTGGACGTGGACCCGGCCGAGCTCGGCGCAGCGGCAGAGCTTGGGGAACACCTTGCCGGGGTTGAGCACGCCCTCCTCGTCGAAGGCGCACTTGAGGCGCTGCTGCTGTTCGAGGTCGGCCTGCTCGAACTGATATTCCATCAGGTCGCGCTTCTCGATGCCCACCCCATGCTCGCCGGTCAGCACGCCGCCGACATCGACGCAGAGCTTGAGGATGTCGGCCCCGAAGGCCTCGGCCGTCTCCAGTTCGCCGGGGACGCCCGCGTCGTACATGATCAAGGGGTGCAGGTTGCCGTCGCCGGCGTGGAAGACGTTGGCGACGCGCAGGCCGTGGCGCTCCGAGAGCGTGTTCATCTTATTCAGCACCTCCGGCAGGCGGCCGCGCGGGATGGTGCCGTCCATGCAGAGGTAGTCGGGCGACAGGCGGCCGATGGCGGGGAAGGCCGCCTTGCGCCCCGCCCAGAAGGCCAGGCGCTCGGCCTCGGTGGTGGAGACGCGCACCGAGACGCAGCCGTTGCGCCGGGCGATGGCCTCGACCTCGATCATCAGGTGGTCGACCTCGGCCGGGGCGCCGTCCAACTCGCAGATCAGTAGGGCCTCGACGTCGAGGGGGTAGCCGACCTGGACGAAGGCCTCGGCGGCGACGATGGCCGGCTTGTCCATCATTTCCATGCCGCCGGGAATGATCCCCGCCGCGATGGTTTCGGCGACGCAGGCGCCGGCGGCCTCGACGCTGGAGAAGCCGATCAGCAGGGCGCGGCGGCTTTCCGGCGCGGGCAGGATGCGGACGGTGACCTCGGTGACGACGCCGAGCATGCCTTCCGAGCCGGTGACCACGCCCAGGAGATCGAGCCCCGGCCCATCCATGCCCTTGCCGCCCAGGCGGACGACGGAGCCGTCGGTGAGGACGAGTTCGACGCCGAGCAGGTTGTTGGTGGTCAGGCCGTACTTCAGGCAGTGAACCCCGCCGGAGTTCTCAGCCACGTTGCCGCCGATGGAGCAGGCGATCTGGCTGGAGGGATCGGGGGCGTAATAGAAGCCGCGGTCGTTCACGGCGTTGGTGACGCCGAGGTTGGTGACGCCGGGCTGCACGACGGCGCAGCGGTTGTCGTAATCGACCTCCAGCACCCGGTTCATCTTGCCGAAGCCGAGGACGATGCCGTCGGCCAGCGGCAGGGAGCCGCCGGATAGCGAGGTGCCGGCGCCGCGCGGCACGATCTTCAGGCCCGTGCGGTTGCAATAGGCGAGGATGGCCGAGACCTGGGCCGTGTTGCTCGGCAGGACGACGGCGAGGGGGCGCTGGGTATGGGCCGTGAGGGCGTCGCACTCATAGGCGCCGAGGGCCGCGTCATCGTCGATCACCCCTTCGCCGAGGACGATGGCGCGCAGGGCGGCGACGTGCTGCGCCTTGGCGGCGATCAGCGCGGGGTCGGGCGGGGGCATGATCATGGGGCGCCTCGCTAAGCCGCGACGAACAGGGGCCTTTTTAGACGCCAGGCGGGGGGCAGGAGGCAAGCGGGCGCGACCGCACGGGAGCCGTGCGCGGGGTGCGGGTAATGGGGCGTAGCGGGACGCCCGCCACCTGCTCTCGCCATCGTCCGTCTTCCGAGGTAGGCGTGAGGTATGTCCAGCCGCCCCCCTCTGCGTCGCCTGATCGATCTGCCCGGGGTGGCGGATCTTGAGTTCCGCGCCGTGATGAAGCGCGAGTTCGCCGAGCCGGAGGCGCGAGCGGAGTTTCCCGAACTGGATGCATGCTCGCGGGCGCTGTTCGGGCTGACGGCCGACGAAGCCGAAGCGGTCGAGCGGCCCGCCGGATGGGACGACATCGAGACCCAGCCGGCCGCCAAGCAGGTATTCGCCTTCGAGGACGCCGGCTGGGACGTGACGGACGACAAGCGGCGGCCGTTGCGCGTGCTCGGCCACTTCAACCAACAACTGTGGCTCGCCTTGCGTGGGGTGGCGGGCGAACTTCCCTTCGCGCCTGAAGGGGAAGAGGGCTGGGTGGCCAAGCTTGAAGCCGACGCCAAGCGTTTCATCAAACGCTGATAACGATCACAGAACCGCCGTCCTACACTCGGGAAACGCCGTGAAGCGAAGCCTTAGGGGATCGGCGGTCCGCCCCTAATGCACGCTCCCGCCCGGACCTTCCCCCTTGGCCGCGAAGGTGCAGTGCGTCACCCCGATGAAGCCCGTCACCGGGGCCAGGGCCTGGGGCACGCCATGCATGTTGATGACCCGTACGCGGGACAGGGCGCCGGCGACTTTCTTTTCGAGCTTCAGGAGCCGGTGTTCGGTATAGGGCTGATCGGGCGGGCCGGCGGAGAGGGTGGCGCCGGCGGCGGCGACCTTCTCGGCGTTTTCCGGGGTGATCGGCAGGCGGCAGACGACGCCGCGACAGTAGCCTTTGATCATGGCCACCACCTCGGCGAGTTTTCCGGCCGGGATGCCGGCGTCGAGGTCGACGATCTCCCAGGCGAAGCTGCGGCGCGATGAGGCGGGAATGGCGCGCACGGCCTGGAGCAGCTCGTAGCGCGTCTGGGAATTGGCGATGCTGAGGTAGGAGACCGGCAGGACGAGGCCGCCGAACAGGCTGGGCGCGGCGGCGCGCAGTTGCAGGGCCTCGCGCAGCAGTTCGATATCTAGAGCGCAGAGTTCGCTGGGAAGAAGGGCGGCGCGCGCCCGCTCGTCGAGCGGTTCGCCGGCCGTTTCATCGACCACCGTCGCGTGGCCATAGTAGCCGACCAGACGAGGGGCGCTCTTGAGGAACCAGAGGCGGCGCAGGTCGATCCGCACCGAGAGCTTGCGCCCGAGCGGCGTGAGCACCGGGAAGGCGCCGGACCGGGCCGGGCCGGCCACATCGGCCCCCGCGGCCAGGAGCAGGGGCTCCAACTGCTGCGCACTCATCTTGGCGCAGGCGACGCCGTCCGCGTCGACGGAGGCGACGAGGCGGACATCGACGGTGGAGGCGCTGGCGTCGCCGAGGAAGAAGGTCATCAACTCGGCGGCCGCCTGGACGGCGCGCGAGCGTCCGGCGGCGGGCGTGAGCTCCGGCTGGGCGATGAGCACGTTCAGGACGTCGAGCCGGAGGACCAGATCCGCGGGGCCGAAGTAGCGGTTGAGGAAGGCGAGGACGTGGGTCCAGATGGTGTCGCGCTTGCGCTCCCACCGGGAGCCGAGGCGCTGGCGGATCGGCTCCAGGCAGATGACATTGACCCGGTCGAGATCGACGGCGCCGGAGGACAGGAGGCGCAGGGTGTCGGCCGAGCGGTCCCCATGCAGCACCGGCGCGGCGGCCATGAGCGCCTCGAGCGTATCGCTGGGTTCGTCGCCGACCATCGCCACTCCCTGCGACATCTTATGCCCAAGGTAGTTCCAATGCCCGAGGGGCATACATGTTGCGGCTGGAAGTCTTGCGCGCGCGTAAATGTCACACGCGTAAATGTCGCATAAGCGGCGCGCCCTCGTTCCTGTAGCAAGGAACGGCATTCGACAGGGCTGGGCCATGACCTGCACTCTCATTCTCAAGGCTGACGGACAGCCGCTCGTCGTTCTCGACATGCCGGCCGCCACGCCGGCCGCCGCCATCGCCCGGGCGCGGACCGAAATGGCCGTGGCCGTGCTGGAAGGCGAGGCCGCGGAGGTGCGTTGCGACGTGCTGGACGGCGCCGAGGGCGCGCCGAAGCTAGGGGCGTGGATCTGGCGACCGGGCGACGAGGCCGAGCCGCGCTGGATGGCGGGGTAACCCGTTCTGCGTTCGTCACGGCCGGCGCGGACCCGGTGATGACAATGTATGGGTGAGGCGGTCGGCTAAGCTTCCGCCCGCGCGACGTCCTCTTCCTCGTCCGCCTCGGTCCTCAGGTCGATGTACTCCCAGAGGGCGGACATTTCGCGGGCGGCGGCGGCGTCCTGCGTCTCCTCGGCCGAGCGGCCGGTCTCCAAGGCGGTCTGGTAGATGGTGCGGGCGCGGACGATCACCGGGGCGATGGCGACGCGCATGTAGGCCAGGGCCTTGAGGGCGCGGACCACCTGGGGCGCCTCGATGCCCTCGCGGGCGGGCTGGGCCTGGTTGACGACCACGGTGAAGGGCTTCTTCAGGCGAGTGACCAGGGTCATGGTCCGGGCCAGGGCGTGCAGGTCCAGCAGGGTGGGGCGGACGACGACCACCGCGAGATCGGCCAGGACGAGGGCCTCGCTGGCGTCCTCCAGGGCGCCGGCGGCGGTGTCGACGATCAAGAGGTTCTTGCCGACGCGCTCGGCTCCGAACTTGGCGGCCAGGAGACCGGCGCCCGAGGCTTGCAGGCATTCGGGGCCCGGCGTCGCGCGGGCGGCGAGGACTTCCATGGTGGAGCGCTGGGGGTCGGTATCGGCGACCAGGACGTCGAGGCCGCGCAGATGGGCCGCCAGGGCCAGGTGGGCGGCGATGGTGGTCTTGCCCGAGCCGCCCTTGAGGGCGACGACCGCTATTGTGCGCATCATCGTGGGGCCGGCTCCTACGCTACTCCGGGGAGGATTGTAGCCTGGAGGCGGCGTGAGGCGCCATTGCGGCCTATGGCCAAGCTGGGGGGAAGAGCGGTTGCGGCGGCGGCCGGAGCGGTTCAGCGTGCGCCCGCTCAATCGGAGGAAACGCCATGATCCGCTCGCTCGCCGTCGCCGTTTCGTTGCTGGCGATGTCCGCCTCCGCCGCGGGGGCGGCCGAAATCCTGATTCACGACGACAAGTCGCAGCCGGAAAGCCTGTCGGCGAGCGCCGCGACGGGCGACCTCTATGTTGGCAGCGCCTCGAGCCCGTACATCTATCGGGTGAGGAAAGGGGCGACCACGGCCGAGCAGTTCGTGGACGGCAGCGCGTTCGGGGCTGGGAGCATCTACCTCGGCCAGTTGGTCGACGACGCGGGCGGGAAGCTGTGGTCGTGCATTCTGAAGCCGGCGCCGGGTGGAACGGGCCGAACCTCGGCGCTGGTGGCCTATGACATGAGGACCGCCAGGGAGGTGTTCCGCTGGGACCTGCCAGAGACGCCTTCGACCTGCAACGACATCGCCATCGGCCCGGACAAGGCGGCGTATGTGAGCGACACGGCCAACGCCAAAATCTACCGGCTGGCGCCGGGCGCCAAGACGGCCGAGGTGTGGCTGGCGCACAGGGCGCTGACCGGGATCGACGGCCTGACCTTCTCTGGCGGCGCGCTCTATGTGAACAGTGTCTACTTCAACACCATGTATCGCGTGCCGGTGGGCGCGGACGGCAAGGCGGGAACGCCCGAGCAGCTGTGGATCGACATGCCGGCGCGTGGGCTGGACGGGCTGCGCTCCCAGGGCGGCGTACTCTATCAGGCGGCCAGCGGCCACGGTCGGATCGACGCCCTGACCGTCTCGGGCGAGCGGGCGCATGTGGTGGTGGTCAAGGATGGGCTGAAGGGCCCGACCGCAGTGGAGCCGGCGGGCGACGTGGTGTGGATCGCCGAGCGCGGGGCGGGCAAGGTGTGGAGCGTGCCGACGCCGAAATAGGCGCGGCTGGCGCCCAACGATACCGCTCATCCCCGCCTTCGCGGGGGTGAGCGGAAGCTTTTTGGGCTAGTGCGCCGTCGCCTCGAAAGCCGGCCACTTCGGCCGCCAGTGGGCGCATTTGGTGGTCTGGCCGACGCCGGGGTTGAAAGCGTTGCAAGGGTCCAGAGACTGGTAGAACTCGGCCAGGGAGGGCTTGGCGGGATAGAGGTGGCCGACGTTGTGCTCGGCCGGGTACTCGGCGCCGCGCCGGTCGAGCAGCTTCCACATGGCGTGTTCGATGGCCAGCGGATCGGCGCCTTTGCGGACCACGTAGTCCTGGTGGAACACGTAGCAGAAGAAGTGGCCGTAATAGAGCTTGTGGGTGATGTCGGCCTCGATCTCGGGCGGCAGGGTCTCGACCCAGTCCTGATCGTTGCGGCGCAGGGCGATGTCCAGGGCGACGATGTCCTCGACCTCCTTGCCGTGGACGGCGCGGTAGCGGACGGCGGCGCCGGCGGTGACGAAGCGGTGGAGGAAGGCCTGGCGGGCCTCGTCCGGCGTGCATTCGAAGAAGTCCCCGGCGGTCGAGGGGTAGCGCTCGGAGAGGTAGGCGCGGGCGGCCTCGATGCCGTCGCCGCCCATGCGCAGCATCAGGTAGTGCTCGAAGCGCTGGCGATACTCCAGCATCCGCGCGGGCAGGTGCTGGGGGAAGAGGTGGCTGGCGGCCTGCATGAGGCGGTCGGAGAGGTCGTCGGGCAGGAACGGGATGCGGCGGACGAAGGCGTCGACGCGGCCCTTGAGGGCGAAGAGCGAGGGCAGGCGGTCGGTGCCGAGGGCCTCGATGGCCAGGAACATGTCCTTGCCGTAGCGGGCGGCGATGTCGAAGGCGTCGCGGTGGATGTACTCGCCGGCGATCGGCAGGGACGGGAAGGTGGCCAGCATGTCGCGCCGGATGGCGTTGAGGTCGGCCGGGTCGTTGGTCCCGATGTAGAAGACCTTGGTCTCGGCCTCCTTGGCGAAGGTGTCGAGACGGACGGCGAACAGCGAGAGCTTGCCGGCGCTGCCGGAGGCCTCGAACAGGCGGCCGGGGTCGGCGTTGAAGCGGGCCGGGGTGTCGGCCTCGATATCGCGGACATGGGCGGCGTAGCCGTCGTCGGAGGCGCGCCGGCCGGCGCCGTCGTCGACCTCGGCCGGGGTGTAGTCGCCGCGCTGCAGGCGGTCGAGGATGGTCTCGGGGTCATTTCCGAGGCTGACGCCGAGGTGGTTGACCAGCTCCAGCGCGCCATCGGCGCCGAGGCGGGCGTAGAGGGCCATCTCGGTATAGGCCGGGCCGCGCCGGATGAGGGCGCCGCCGGAATTGTTGCTGACGCCGCCGAGCACTGAGGCGCCGATGCAGGACGAGCCGATCACCGAGTGCGGCTCGCGGCCCAACGGCTTCAGCGTCTTTTCGAGATCGTAGAGCGTGGCGCCGGGCAGGCAGATGACCTGCCGGCCGTCGCGGATGACCTGGATGCCGGTGAGGCGGCGGGTGTTGAGGATGACGATGTCGCGGTCGTAGCCCTCGCCGTCGGGCGTCGAGCCGCCGGTCAGGCCGGTGTTGGCCGCCTGCATGATGACGATCTTGTCCGCCGCGACGCAGGCCTGAACCAGCTTCCACTGCTCGACCAGCGTGCCCGGGCGGACGACGGCGAGGCAGCGGCCGGAGCCGAAGCGGAAGCCGGTGCGGTAGGGGCGGGTGGCCTGGTCGCCGGTCAGGACGTGGCGATCGCCGACGATGGCGCGCAGCTGGGCGAGGAAGGGGGCGGGGGAGGTCATCGGGAACTCGGACGGGGAGGGCCGCCCTCGTCCTTCGACAGGCTCAGGATGAGGGCTAGTGCAAAGGCCGTCGGCTAGAATTCCTCATCCTGAGCTTGTCGAAGGACGAGGATTTCTAGCCGTAGCTCTGGGGTTATTTCGCGGTCCAGCCGCCATCGATGGTGATGTCGGTGCCGGTGATGAAGCCGGCGTAGTCCGAGCAGAGGAAGGTGGTCAGGCCGCCGATTTCCTCGACGTTGCCCCAGCGGCCGACCGGCAGGTTGGCCAGGAAGTTGGCCGAGGCGACCGGGTCGTTGATGACGGCGGCGTTGATCTCGGTCTTGAACGGCCCAGGGGAGAGGGCGTTGACGGTGATGCCGTCGGCGGCCAGCTCCAGCGCCAGCGAGCGGGTGAGGCCGAGCAGGGCGCTCTTGCCCGACGAATAGGCGGTGCGCATCGGCAGGGAGACGTTGGCCAGCATCGAGGCGAGGTTGATCACGCGGCCGTAGCCCTTGCCCTTCATGCCCGGCACGAAGGCGCGGCACATCAGGAAGGTGGTGATCAGCGAGCTGTCGACGACGTTCGAGAACTCCTCGAGGGTGAAGTCGACCAGCTCCTTGCGCAGGTTGGTGCCGGCGTTGTTGATCAGGATCTGGGCGTCGCCGTGCTGGGCCTTCACCTCCGCGAGGATGCGGGCGACGTCGTCTTCCTTGCTGGCGTCGCCGACGAAGATGGACGCCTTGTCGCCGAACTGGGCGGCGACCTTCTCCAGCTTGTCCTTGTTGCGGGCCACGAGGGCGACGTGGGCGCCGGCGCCGGTCAGCACCTGGGCCATGGCCTCGCCGAGGCCGCCGCTGCCGCCGCTGATGACGGCGGTCTTGCCGGTAAGATCGATCTTCATGGGGTGGGTCTCACGCAATTGATGGCCGACAGCGCGGCCGGGGAGTTGGCAGTGAAACGGCCGCGTCTGCGGGGAGGCAGACGCGGCCGCGGGTGTAACACGCTTACGGGGTGACTTCGCCCGCGCCCTCGAGGGCCTCGGCGTGGCTCGCCGCCTTCTCGGGGTCGAGGATCAGCCAGGACAGGGCGCAGATGATCGAGCCGGCCACCATCATGTAGATGAGGTAGGTCCAGTTCCCGCCGGAGGTCTGGTTCGGATAGAGCGCCCGGTCCCACTGGCCGTCGGTGCCCTTCAGGATGTAGCCGCCGAGGACGGGGGCCACGAAGCCGGAAAGGTTGCCGAGCATGTTCATGGCCGCCGCGACGGTGGCGGTCGAGCGACGCCCGATCTCCACGCAGGCGTTCCACGAGATCGGCATGCAGAGGTCGGCCGTGAAGCTGGCGCCGCCGAGCAGGATGATGGCGACCAGCGGCGAAGAGACCTTGGTCACGCAGAACAGCAGGATGGCGGTGGCGACCATGGCGAAGAAGGCCACGACGCGGCGGTTGACCGCCGGCGGCAGGAAGCCGGAGACCAGCGAGCCGACGCCGCCGCAGAACAGCGGCACGAAGGCGTAGGTGGCGGCCTGGCCGGCGGAGAGGGCATGGGCCTCGCGCAGCCAGGTGGGCAGCCAGGTGACGTAGAAGTACCAGACGAACGAGAAGAAGAAGTACTGGGCGATCAGCACCAGCACCTGCGGGCGGAACAGCACCGCGAAGCCGCCGGACTTGGCGTGGCCGATGGCGCGGGCGCCTTCGAGCAGATTCAGCTCTTCCTGGTTGACGCCCTTGTGTTGGGCGGGGTCGTCGCGGAACCAGGGGAAGAAGCTGACGACCCAGAGGACGCCGAGCAGGCCGAAGATCACGAAGGCCCAGCGCCAGCCGACAAGGCTGATGACGAACACGGCCAGCAGCGGGGTGATGGCGCCGCCCCAGCGGGTGGAGGCCCACATCAGGGCCTGGGCGCGCACGCGTTCGGCCTTGGGCAGCCACACCGCCAGCATCTTGGTGAGGTTGGGGAAGCAGCCGGCTTCGCCCGCGCCGAACAGGAAGCGGATCAGCCACATGGAGCCGTAGCTCCAGGCCGCGCCGGTCAGGGCGGTGAAGGCCGACCAGAAGATGACGATCTGGCTGAGCATGCGGCGCGGGCCGAGCTTGTCGCCGAGGAGGCCGCCGGGCAGTTCGAACAGGGCGTAGGAGATGGCGAAAGCGCCGAGAATCTGGCCCATCTGGGCCTTGTCCAGGCCGAGATCACGCGAGATGTCCGGCGCGGCCTGGCCGATGGCCACGCGCTGGATGTACATGATGACGGCCAGGGCGACGGCGTAGCCGACAACTGTATACCGAGTCTTCGAGGCCTTCATCGGGCGGCTCCGGGTTGGCGGCGGCTCGCCGGGGTTTGCGCGCAAACCCTTGCGCTGTTGGTCTCTGGCATCTCGACGCCCCCCTCGTTCGCGGCTCTATCAGCCGCCATTTTTGATTGCGCCGCCCGTAGGTTAGGCCAGAATCCGGCCGTGGCAGCTTCACAACTCAGCGTGAACTGTATACTAAGTTCCGCCTGTATCGAGTCAACGCCAGCCCTTTCGCCGGCCCGGGAATATCGCCATGATCGGCTCCATGTCGGACGACGCAGTAAAGGCCGCGAAGGCCTCCCTGGGCAACCAGATCGCCGAGGGCGCGCCGACGACTCTGAAGTCCTTCGTGGTTCAGAAGCTGCGCGAAGCCATTCTTTCCGGCCGCTACAAGCCCGGCGACCGCCTGAACGAGAGCCAGCTGGCGCGCGAATTCGACATCAGCCGCATCCCGATCCGCGAGGCCCTGATCCAGCTGCAGGAGTACGGGCTGGTGATGAACCACGAGCGGCGGGGCATGTTCGTGACCCTGCTGTCCGAGGAGGACGTGCAGCGCATCAACAGCCTGCGGATCATCCTGGAGGCCGAGGCGCTGAAGCTGGCGCGGGCCAACATGAACCCCGAAACGGCGGCCGAGCTGACCGCCCTGGTCGAGCGCATGGAGGCCTGGGACGGCAGCCTGTTCGACGCCGCCGCCCTCGACCTCGAGTTCCACCGCGCGGTCTGGCGGGCGAGCGGCAATCCCTATCTCGCCAAGATCCTGGATTCCCTGGCCACCTCGCTGTTCGCGCACAAGGCGCTGGAGCACGTGAGCTACGAAATCCGCCGCTGGCGCATCAACCACCACCGCGAGCTGCTCGATCTGGTGCTCGGCAAGAGCAACCTCGACGCCCAGGCCGCGATGCTGACCCACCTGCGCATGGGCTACGACCGGCCGGAACGCTTCTCCAGCCTCAGCTCGCCAGCGGCGGCGCAGGAAGCGGCGCCCGTAGAATTTCCTCAGAAGAAGCGCAGCACGCCGCGCTGAGCCGACGAGCGATTCCGGTCGCCCGCATCCGAACAACCTGAACCACAAGAACCCAACGAACGGGGGCGTCATGCCGAGCAGCAACGAAGAACGAGGCGAACTCGCCGGCCAGGTGGCCCTGGTCACCGGCTCCGGCCGCGGGCTGGGCAACCACATCGCCAAGGCGCTGATCGCCATGGGCGCCGACGTGGCGATCCATGACATTTCGGAAGAAGCGCCCGCGCAGTTCGGCGAGTTCGAGACCCTGACCGCCGCCGCCGCCGCCCTGCGCGTCAACAACGCCCGCACGACCTCGGTGGTGGGCGACATCACCAACGAGGCGACGGTGGCCGCGATGGTCGCCAAGATCGAAGCCGACCTCGGCAAGATCGACATCCTGGTGAACTGCGCCGGCGGTGACATCGGCGTCAAAGGCAAGCCGAACCCCAACGACTCCCTGCACACCGCCATGGAAGACGTGCGCATCGTGGTGGAGCGCAACTTCTTCGGCACCATGATCATGTGCCGCGCCATCGTGCCGGGCATGATCGAGCGCCAGCACGGCAGCATCGTGAACATCGGTTCGGTGAACGCCCACTACGGCCTCGACAACGAGGTGGCCTACAGCTGCGCCAAGGCGGCGGTGATCCACTATACCCGTTGCCTGGCCAACGCCGGGCGCGTGCACGGCGTGCGCGCCAACGCCGTCAGCCCCGGCCCGGCCAAGACCGCCCGCTTCATGGCCACCCGCACGCTGGACGCGGCGGCGATGGAGAGCAGCGTCTCGCTGGATCGCTATGCCGAGCCGCAGGAGATCGCCGACGCGGTGGCCATGCTCTGCTCGCCCAAGGCCCGCTACATCAGCGGCCAGGTGGTGCGCGTCGACGGCGGCGCCCTGTTGTTCCCGGGCTGAGCCCGACCCGATCCTCCCCCTGAAGAACGAAATCCAGGAGTTCCCCCCATGGCCGGAAAACTCGCGCATAAGATCATCCTGATCACCGGCGCCGCGCAGGGCATCGGCAAGGCGTCCGCCGACGCGTTCCTTCGCGAGGGGGCCAAGGTGATCGCCACCGACCTGAACGGCGAGAAGCTGAAAGAGGTCTATGCCGGCGTCGCCAACGTGGTGACCGCCGCGGTCGACGCCACCGACGCCGCGGGCGTCCAGGCCGTGGTCGACGCCAACCCCGGCATTAACGTGGTGCTGAACTGCGCCGGCTGGGTGCACAACGGCTCGATCGCCGACACCAAGCCGGAAGACCTGAAGCGCGCCTTCGACATCAATGTGTTCTCGATGGTCAACACCATCCAGGCCGTGCTGCCGGGCATGCGCGAGCGCAAGGACGGGGCGATCATCAACGTGGCCTCGGTGGTCTCGTCGGTGATGGCCGCGCCGAACCGCTTCGCCTACGGCGTCTCGAAGGCGGCGGTGGTGGGCCTGACCATGTCGGTGGCCCGCGACTTCATCACCGAAGGCATCCGCTGCAACGCGATTTCGCCCGGCACCACCGAGACCCCGTCGCTGCACGACCGCTTCGCCGCCGGCGGCGACGTGGAGGCGGCCCGCGCCGCCTTCATCGCCCGCCAGCCCATGGGCCGCCTCGGCACCGCCGAGGAGATCGCCGCGGTCGCCCTGATGCTGGCCTCCGACGACGCCAACTTCATGACGGGTACGAACCTGATCATCGACGGCGGCATGAGTCTTTAAGCCCGCGCTCGCTTCCCCCTCGAAGGGGGAAGGGCAGGGATGGGGGTGTCGGCGTTGAGCTTCCGGAGAAGCTCAACAGGCAGCGCCCCCAGAGGCTATATTGAGCCGCCCCGCACGCACCCTCACCCCCGACCCCTCTCCCTTCGAGGGAGAGGGGGATAGGATTAGAACTGCTCTTCACCTCCTCAGACGGACCTAAGTCATGAAACTCCTGCGTTGGGGGCCGAAAGGCTCCGAAAAGCCCGGCGTGCTCGGCTCGGACGGCAAGCGCCGCGACCTCTCGGGCGTGGTCGCCGACATCGACGGCGCCCTGCTGGGCTCGGGCCTGGCGGCCCTCAAGGGCGTCGACATCGACAGCCTGCCGCTGGTTCCGGACGACGCCCGCGCCGCAGAGCCGGTGGCCAAGGTCGGCAAGTTCGTCTGCATCGGCCTGAACTACAGCGACCACGCGGCCGAGAGCGGCCAGCCCGTTCCGACCGAGCCGATCGTGTTCATGAAGGCCACCTCGGCCATCATCGGCCCGAACGACGACGTCTACCTGCCGCCGAACTCCAAGAAGGGCGACTGGGAAGTCGAGCTGGGCGTGGTGATCGGGAAGGAAGCCAAGTACGTGAGCGCCGAGAACGCGCTCGACTACGTGGCCGGACTGGTGCTGGTGAACGACCTCTCCGAGCGCGAATTCCAGCTCGAGAAGGGCAGCCAGTGGGACAAGGGCAAGGGCTGCGACACCTTCGGCCCGTTCGGCCCCTACCTCGTCACGCTCGACGAGGCCGGCGACATCAACAATCTCGGCCTGTGGCTCGACCTGAACGGCAAGCGCGTTCAGACCGGCAACACCAAGTCGATGGTCTTCGATTGCGCCTACCTGGTGCACTACCTCAGCCAGTTCATGAGCCTGCAGCCGGGCGACATCATCTCGACCGGCACCCCGCCGGGCGTGGGCCTGGGCATGAAGCCGCCGATGTACCTGAAGGAAGGCGACGTGATCGAGCTGGGCATCGACGGCCTGGGCACGCAGCGCCAGGACGTGAAGCGCACGGTGATCTAAAAGCCGAGTTCGACGGTTGCGCGCCGCCCGCTTCCGGAGCCCCGGAGGCGGGCGGTTTGCGTTTGGACCGACCAACGGCCGCCGGTCACGGTGGCCGGGACCTTCGGAGCGTCCGCCTAAGGGGGATTTCGAGCCTTCATCAAGACCTTTCGTTGCTTGCGCTCACACACGAACTTCACTGCTATTGGCCGGGCAATTCCCCCTGTGGGAGCCCCTTCAATGGGAAGGACGCATGGACGCTAGGCTCGACAGGGTTGGCGCGCTGAGCGAGCGGGAGAAGGCGACGCTCCGGCTCCTCGCCGCGGGCCATGACGCCAAGTCCATGGCCAACAGCCTGGGCCTTTCGGTCCATACCGTGAACGAGCGCCTGCGTGATGCGCGCCGGAAGCTGGCTGTCTCCAGCAGCAGGGAGGCGGCGAGACTGCTGGCCGACGTCGAACGGGAGGCCCCCAATTTTCTGGGGGACAAGGAAATCGGGGTCGCCCCGACGCGCCAACCCCTGACAAGCGAAGAGCCTTCAGCAACGCGAGCCGGCGGGGAGCGTCCTTTCGCCTGGTTCGGTGGAGGGATGCTTGTCATGGCGGTCATCATCGCAGCGGTTACGGCTGCATCGATCTTTCTTGCGGTTGGCCCGTCGCGGACGTCGCCCGTCACGACCGTCGCCGCAGCGGCGCAAACGGTTCAGGAGACGGCGGGAACGAAGGCGGCCAGAGACTGGCTCGCGCTCCTGGACCAGCAAAAGTGGGACGCGAGCTGGGAAGCGGCGGGCGCGGCGTTCAAGACGATGCCGAAGGCGCGTTGGGCGACGACCGCCCAGAGCGTTCGACAGCCCCTGGGATCGGTTTCGTCGCGCCTGTTGCAGTCGGTGACCGCAACCACTTCGCTGCCCGGCGCTCCGGTGGGCGAGTACGAGGTCGCCCAGTTCAAATCCACATACGCGCAACGCGAGGTGGTCGAGACCGTGGTTCTCTCGCGTGAAGGTGCGAGCTGGGCCGTGAACGGCTACTTCATCCGATAATGGCCGGGACATCCAAACCCTGGTTCGCCGCGAAGCGCCACGGAGTTGGCGCGAGCTTGCCGATCGCCTGGCAAGGCTGGGCGACGTTGATTCTCTTCGTAGCCGGCCTCGTCCTGGCCATCCGCTTCCTGTCGACACCTTGGAATATCGTCGCGATAGGCGGCCTGATCGCCGTGCTGATGCTCGTCGCGGCAGCCAAAACGGCGGGCGGATGGCGGTGGCGAAACGGGCCGTCCGAAGGCGATAAGATCCACGAGGCCGGTGTCGAGCGCCCCCTGGGCGTCCTCGCGGTTGGTGAAGCCGCCACACCAGATGATGGCGTCGGCTAACCCCATGTCAGCCCTGGGATGGTCTGCTTGCCAGCATGCCGCACCAGCCAAGGTTGCACGGTTTAACGGCAGAAGTGATGCGTGGGACGTGCTAGGTTGGCCGATGACCAATATCCTGCCAACACCCTCGGACAACATCACTGACGACCAATTGGCGGCCCTGCGCCAAGCGGCCCGTCGCCTGTGCGACGAAGCGTGGGTTGGCGACATGACAGCGGCTCTTGAGTGCTGTGACCGGGGCTGGCTGGGGGTAAGCCACTTGGCTACCACGTCCGCCGCCAAGGAAGCTTTCGTTGTGTACCAGTTGACTGCGAGCGGAGCTGCTGTGTTGGGCCGGGAGCACAAGCGACCGAACTGACGCCGCCAACACGGGCTTGTCCGAGTGACGCCGAGACTGATGGCGGTCAGTTGTCATGCGCCTCGCTGCGAGCGATCATTCCATCGAACTCAAGTATTTCACGTTTCAATCGAGCGATAGCTGCAGGGCTAATGTTTTCGTCGTGAGCATGGAGTTGGAGGGCGCCGCTTTCGAATTTGTCGAGTTGCGCGATGAGCAATTTACGCAGGTACGTCCAGCGTTCGCGTATTTCCTGCGTAGTTTCCATGTAACGAATATAGTCCTCAAGCCCGCCCCATGCGACTCGATAGTGCTGTCACTATAGTTCTAATTTGTCTCTAGTGGCACAATTAAATATCCCATAGGTCTAACTCTTAGTCCGAGTTGTCTTCCGGCGCTTCGACGCTGACGACCTCGAACTTAGTTAGGACGGCGTTGCCAAAGCTGGTGCTGAGGGGCACGTCGACGGCATCGCGGCCGCGGGCGATCAGCACTCGGGCCATGCGCGGCATGTTGTTGCGCGCATCGAAGGTGTACCAGGCGTCGCCGAGGTAGACCTCGAACCAGGCGCTGAAGTCCGGGGCGCCAACTACAGGCACGCCGATGTCCCCGAGATAACCGGTGCAATAGCGCGCCGGGATGTTCATGCATCGGCACAGCGCGATAGCGAGGTGGGCGTAATCCCGGCAGACGCCTGCCTGCTCGACGAAGGTCTGATAGGCTGTCTTGTCCGGCCGGGCGGTCTGGTAGTCGAAGCGGATGTGACCGTGCACATAATCGCAGATCGCCTGCACCTTGGCCCATCCAGGCGGCAGAGCGCCAAATAGCGACCAGGCGGTCTCGCTCAGCAACTCGGTCTCGCAGTAGCGGCTACCCAGCAGGTAGACGATCACCTCGTCGGGAAGGTCAGCCACCGGATGCTGCGCGGCCTCGGGCGCATAGACATCAATCAGCCCGGTGTCGCGGATGATGAAATCCGCCGAGATGGATAGGCGACCGGCGGGCGCTTGGAGGCGCGAGCAGATGTTGCCGAAGCCGTCGATATACCGGCGCACCTGCACGGGCGGATCGGTGCGCAGCCAGTCCGGCGCTTCAAGATCGCTTCGCCGGGACGGGTGGACGCTCAGCATCAGCAGCATCGGCGTCGGCGCAGCGCATTCGTAAACGAGCTCGAAACCGGTCTGCAGGCGCATGCCCGGCGGCGGTCCATGGGGCGCCATGGCGTCGCTCAACTTTGGCCGCCGCTCAGCGGATCGGGCATGGAAGGCGAGCGGCGGCCATGCATCCGTTCGAGCGTCTGCCGCAGGCGGGCGGCTTCCGCCAGCAGAGCATTGACGTCATCCTGCAGCTGGGCGTTGCGCTGTCGAAGATAGGTGTTGTCGCGAACGAGTGCGTCGTGCGTCGGGTCGGCCGTCATTGACGCCACACGAACGCTACGGGAGCAATGGTCATCACAGTTCTCTGGAGGCGCCGCGCCGGGCCCAGATCAACCGCTTCGGTGGCGGCACGGGCTCGACTGCACTCCTGGAACATGGGGCTTGGCGCGTCGAATAGATAGACATGGACGGCAATTAACCCAGCATGCGCGCAACGCGAGCGGCCGAGGCGCTGACCGGGGCAGTGAACGCCATGAATGCCGTGCCCCGCTACGCCAGCCGGCGTCCGTTCTGAGGCGGAATGGACGCTTACGTAGACGCCGTGGCCTGCTGCCGGGCATCTTCGATGTCGACCTCGGCCCCGCCGAACGTCGGCGAGCGGGCTCTTTCATTCGGGCGGCGCATCCCCATATGGAGGAGGCGTCATCGGGCGCGTGCCGCCACCGAAGCGGTCGATCGTATCCGATGCGGCGCCGCAGCCCGGCCTCCCCCATGACATTCATGTCGCGCCTCAACAGCCTCGGTCCGAGCGAGGCGGATATTCGAGCTGAAATCTGGAAGCTCGGCGAACGCCATCGCGGCGAGCCGCTGACCGGCGCTCTTGACGAGCTGAAGGCGCCGCGTGTGACGGCGAGCCGTACGGTCTTGCTGCGCGCCTGCGTCGAGAAACTGAGGGCGCGATGAGCCGCGCGCTCGCGCTTTCCATGGGCGTGCTGACGCTGGTCTGCGCCGCGTGCGGTCGTGAGGCCGTCGTGGCGCCGACCGATACGATCGTCGCGGCCGAGCAGCCGGCGCTCGTGACCCGGCGCGTTGTGTCCCATCAGGCCACGGTTCTCAGCGTGGACGTGCCCAAGGGCCTGCTGTTCCTGCGGCAGGCGCCGAGCGCCGGCGAAACGAGCAGCGAAGGACTGACCATCGGCTATGCGGCGTCGGGCGCGGCGATGGCCGACCTGAAGGCCGGAGACCGCATCGCCTTCGATCTCGAGCTCGGCGACGGCGGCTACGTGGTGTCGACGCGCAAATTATGAATCCGGCGGGCCGCTTTGCGGCCGACGTCGCTGCATCACCTCAACCGGAGCCAAGGCATGACCCTGATCGAACGTATTCCGCACATGAGCGACGCGGACCTCGGCGTCCTCTATGCCAATGCCCTGCGCCTGGATACCACCGACGGACCGCACCGTGCAGGCGCCGCCGCCCTGATTCCACCCATCGAGCTCGAACTGGAAGCGCGCCGCGCCGCCGCGCCGCCAAAGCCCGCCATCGTGCGCAAATCCCGCGCGAAAAAGGCCGTGGCCTGACGATGCGACGTCCGCCCACTCCCAGCCCGAGGAGCCGCGTCTGCCGATTGCGCGCCTGATTTTCTTCGCCTATCGCGGCGGCGCCTTCGTGGCCTCGTTCGCTTCGATCTACGTGCTATTCATAGCGCGGCGCAGCGGCGCCACGACCCTGATCGGACTGGGTCTCTTCGCCCTGACGCTTGCGCTGATGGCGCTGGCGAGTCGCTCCAAGGCGCGGATGAAACGGGACGGCCGCCCCGAGTCATAGTTCACGCGGGCGCCGGCCAAAAGCGAAGCTTTGTTCACTAAACTTTTTTGAGGCGGCTCGTCCGGAAGCGGACGGGCCGTTTTTCCTTTGGCGCACAAGGGTTCGCCCGCAAGGCGAACGGGCCTTAACCATGAAAACGGTTACAGCGAAGCTTCGGAAGCGCTTGCATACTGTAGACACTCTGTTTCGCCTCTGTCTCAATACGGCCACAAGTATGGCCGCTTCGCCCTGATCGAGACGGCCTGATCCGTTCAAACGGCATAAAAATCAGGAGCTTAGGGAGAGACCATGACCAACAGGAAGCTTACGGGACTGTTCGTCGGCGCGAGCCTCGTCGCCTTGGCCGGGGCGGCCCAGGCCCAGACCCCTGGCGCCGCGGCGCCCGCCGCGGAATCCACCGTGGAGGAGCTGGTCGTCACCGGTTCGCGCATTGTCGCCAACGGTTATGAAGCGCCGACGCCGGTGACGGTGATGAGCACCGAGCAACTGCTGGCGAAGGCGCCTGAAAGCCTCCCGGCAGGCCTGGCGCGGCTTCCGCAATTCGTCGGCACGGCCGGCTCGAACGTGACCAGCAGCCAGGCGGGCACGCCTTCGGCCGGCAACTATCTGAACCTGCGCCGCCTCGGTTCGATCGAAACCCTGCTGCTGCTCGACGGCCAGCGCCTGCCGCCGACCAGCTTCGACGGCACCACCGACGCCAACATCGTGCCTCAGGCCCTGATCCAGCGGGTGGAGGTGGTCACCGGCGGGGCCTCGGCCGCCTACGGCTCGGACGCCGTGGCCGGGGTAGTGAATTTCATTCTCGACACCAAGTTCTCCGGCATCAAGGGCAACGTGCAGTACGGGGTCTCCAGCCGGTCGGACAACGAGCAGAAGAAGGTCAGCCTGGCGGCCGGGAAGTTCTTCCTGGACGACAAGCTGCATCTCGAGGCCAGCGTCGACTACTTCTACCAGCCCGGCATCGCCAACAACGGCGAGCGCCCCTACGGCGGCGATTATTACGGCGGCTGGGTGAACGTGGGCGCCAACGCCGCGCGCCCCTGCGCCACCGGCACCTGCCCCGCGAACCCGTTCACCCCGACGTTCAATGTGCGTCTGGCGAACGGCACCTACGGCACCCTGATCAACGCCGGCCGGACTGCGGCCCAGGCCGAGGCGCGGGCGGGCACGCGGCCCTTCTCACTGACCGGCTACACCTTCGAACCGACGCTGGTGGGCGGGCCGGTTTCGGCCAACGGCGCGCACCTTGCCGACCTGGGGACGCCGACCGGGACGCCGAACTTCAACGTGGGCGGGGCGGACACGGCGGTGACCTTCGGCGCGACCCTGACCTCGCTGCTGGAGACCAAGCAGTTCTTCAGCCGGGCCGACTATGAGTTCACCCCGAGCGTCCACGGCTTCCTGCAAGGCAGCTTCTCGGACGCCGACACCCGCTATGTGACGGTGGGGGCGGGGACGCAGTTCCAGTCGTTCCAGATCTTCTCCGACAACGCCTTCCTGCCGCAGTTCGTGCGCGACCGGATGGTGGCGGAGGGCGTGGCGTCGTTCGTCGGCAGCCGCGTGGAGGCCGATCAGCATCCGAAGGAGGTGCTGACCAACAACAAGGCCTACACCCTGCTGGGCGGCTTCAACGGCGAGATCGGCCAGCTGCGTTGGGACGCCCGGTTCAGCCATGGTTTCTCGCGCCTGAAGACCCGCCACTACGGCAATTTCAACCAGCCCAAGTGGTTCGCGGCCCTGGACGCGGTGGACGCCGGCGAGTTCCAGACCGGGGTGAAGAACGGCAACATCGTCTGCCGCATGGACCTGACCAATCCGGGCCTGTTGCCGGGGTGCAAGCCCTGGAACCCCTTCGGCAACGGCTCGCCATCCAAGGAATCCTACGCCTACGTCCAGGATGAGCCGTCGCAATACTCCGTCGAGCAGAAGCAGACGGCGGTCTCGGCCAACCTCAGCGGGCCGCTGTTCGACCTTCCGGCCGGGGCGGTGAACTTCGCGGTCGGCGCGGAATTCCGCCGCCAGAACCTGGAGCAGTTCAGCAATGTCGACCCCAGCGCGCCGATCCCGCTCTATGAGCCGGGCCTCAGCGAGGCGTCGGCCACCAATCCGGCCAATCTGAACGGCGTCGCCGAAGGCCTGCGCAGCGCCGCCAACCCCTTCAACCTGCTGTGGAATTCGACCAATGTCGGCAAGTCCAAGGGCGAGCAGGACATCAAGGAGGCCTACGCCGAAATCGCCGTGCCGATCGTGAAGGACGTGGCCTTCGCGCGCGCGCTCGAACTGAACGCCGCGGCCCGCTACGTCGACTACAGCGTCACCGGCTCGATGTGGGCCTGGAAGTTCGGGGGCAGCTGGAACGTCAACGACGACATCCGCTTCCGCGGCACCGTCTCGCAGGATATCCGGGCGCCGACGCTTTACGAGCTGTTCCAGGGCACGGGTTCGACCCGCGGCACCTTCAGCGACATCCACACCGGCCAGAACACCAATCTGATCACCCTGAACAAGGGCAATCCGGGCCTGGAATCGGAAGAGGCGAAGACGACCACGGTCGGCGTGGTCTGGCGGCCGAACTTCTTCCCGGGCTTCAGCGCCTCGCTCGACTATTACAAGATCCGCATCGAGAACCAGATCACCCGCCCCGGCACAGGCCTGATCAACCAGCAGTGCGAGGACAGCGGCGGCACGGGGCCGACCTGCGAGTTCATCGTCCGGCCGTTCCCGTTCTCCGACCGCACGGCGCAGAACTTCCCGCTGACGATCGCGACGGTGCCGTTCAACCAAGCCTATTCGACGCAGGAAGGCGTCGATTACGAGTTCAGCTACGCGATGGACCTCGGTCCGGGCCAGCTGGACCTGCGCTTCCTCGGCAACCACACCAAGGAATTCACCCAGGCGTCGTCGCCGGGCGCGATCCCGACGGTGCTGGCCGGCGCCGCCGCCGGCGTTCCGAAGAATCGTTGGACGGCCTCGGCCGACTACGCCTTCGGTCGGTGGAACTTCGGCGTGGACCTCCGCTACATCGGCAAGATGCACTACACGCTGCAGCCGAACGTGTTCGTGGCCAACAACGAGCTCGATGCGGTGACCTACCTGAACGCCAGCGTCTCGTATGACATCCGCGAGGGCGACCGGCCGATCTCGGTCTACCTCACCGGCCAGAACCTGACCGACAAGTTCGTGTTCGCGCCGCAGAACAACGCCCAGCCGACCGAATTCTACCCGAGCTTCCAATCGCAATACGACGTGATCGGCCGCTACTTCGTGGGGGGCGTCCGCTTCCGCTTCTGATCGCGGTTTCTTCAAGGAGTGAGGGGACGTTCGGGGCAGGCCCCGGGCGTCCCTTGCCTTTTATGGGCGCCGCATTGACCTCGGTCAGAGCGTGGCTCTTGCATTTCGTATACAGCCGTGGTCGCAAGGCCTGACCATTTGTCGGGGTTATTCGCCCCCTGAACCTGACTGAGCTTATGACCACCCGTACGCCGAAACGCCCCTTCCGCTCCCGCGACTGGTTCGCCAGCCCCGACCGCAGCGACATGACCGCCGTCTATCTCGAACGGTTCATGAATTACGGGGTGACGCCGGAGGAATTGCGCGAGGGCAAGCCGATCATCGGCATCGCCCAGAGCGGCAGCGATCTTTCGCCGTGCAACCGCATCCACCTGGACCTGGCCAAGCGCGTGCGCGACGGCATCCGCGACGCGGGCGGCATCCCCATCGAATTCCCGCTGCATCCGATCTTCGAGAATTGCCGTCGCCCGACGGCGGCGCTGGACCGCAACCTGGCCTATCTGGGGCTGGTCGAGATCCTGAACGGCTATCCGATCGACGCGGTGGTGCTGACCACCGGCTGCGACAAGACCACGCCCTCGCAGGTGATGGCGGCGACGACCATGGACCTGCCGGCCATCGTGCTGTCCGGCGGGCCGATGCTGGACGGCTGGTGGAACAATCAGCTGGTCGGCTCCGGCACGGTGATCTGGCAGAGCCGCCGCAAGCTGGCGGCGGGCGAGATCAACGAGGAGCAGTTCATCCAGGCGGCCACCGCCTCGGCGCCGTCCGCCGGCCACTGCAACACCATGGGCACGGCCTCGACGATGAACGCCGTGGCCGAGGCGCTGGGCATGTCGCTGACGGGATGCGCGGCCATCCCCGCGCCGTACCGCGAGCGCGGCCAGATGGCCTACTACACCGGCAAGCGCATCGTGGAGATGGCCTATGAAGACCTGCGCCCCTCGCAGATTCTGACCCGGGAAGCCTTCCTCGACGCCATCGCGATGGTGGCCGTGGTCGGCGGTTCGACCAACGCCCAGCCGCACATCACCGCCATGGCGCGCCACGCGGGCGTCGAACTGACCAACGAGGACTGGATCGAATACAGCGCGCCGCAGCCGCTGATCGTCGACATGGCCCCGGCGGGGCGTTTCCTCGGCGAGCGGTTCCACCGCGCGGGCGGCGTGCCGGCGGCGATGTGGGAAATGCTGCAGGCGGGCCAACTGCACGCCGACCGCCTGACGGTGACCGGCAAGACCATGCGCGAGAACCTCGAGGGGCGCGAGACCAACGACCGCGAGATGATCCACACCTTCGAGACGCCGCTGCGCGAGAACGCCGGCTTCATCGTGATGAAGGGCAATTTCTTCGAGTTCGCCCTGATGAAGGCCAGCGTGCAGACGCCGGAGTTCGAGGCGCGCTTCAAGGGCGGGGTCTTCGAGGGCAAGGTCGTGGTGTTCGACGGCGGCGACGACTATCACCACCGGATCAACGACCCCTCGCTGAACATCGACGAGAAGACCGTGCTGGTGATGCGCGGCGCCGGGCCGATCGGCTGGCCGGGCTCGGCCGAGGTGGTCAACATGCAGCCGCCGGACGCCCTGATCCGTCGCGGTGTGACCAGCCTGCCGACCCTCGGCGACGGCCGCCAGTCGGGCACCTCCGACAGCCCGTCGATCCTGCACATGACGCCGGAAAGCGCGGTGGGGGGCGATCTCGCCTTCCTGCGCGACGGCGATCCGATCCGCATCGACCTGGGCGCCGCGCGCGTGGACCTGCTGCTGCCGGAGGGCGAGATGGCCCGTCGGCGCGCGGAAGCGAATGCGCCGCCGGTCCCGGAAAGCCAGACGCCCTGGGAGGAGATCTTCCGCGCCCACACCGGCTCGATGGAGGGCGGAGCGGTGCTGGAGAACGCCGTGAAGTACCGCAACGTTTCGGCCAAGCTGCCGCGACACAATCACTAGAGAGGATTGCGGCGTTTGTGGCCTTGCTCGTCCGCGACGAGCGGGCTATAGCCGCAACCCTTCCGGCCGGGGGCGCTTGCCCGCCCCGCCCGAGCGGATGCGTAGCTCAGCGGGAGAGCACCTCGTTCACACCGAGGGGGTCACAGGTTCAATCCCTGTCGCATCCACCATTCCTTACGCCAAGGCGTCGGGGCGTCTCGCATTTTCCCCGAAAGACTCGCCCAACCGCACCTTGGGCAGGGCCTCCGGCATCTCTTCGCGGATGAACTTCAGCATCGCCTCGCGAACGGCGCAGCGCAGGTCGAACGCGCGGCTGGCGTCGGCGGCGGTGACCAGGGCGCGCACCTCGATCGCCTCCGGCTTGGTATCGGTGACCTGCAGGTTGAAGAAGCGGCGATCCCACAGCGATTGGGCCCGCACCACCGTCTCGAGATGAGCCCGAAGGCGCTCCACGTCCGTGGCCGGGTCGAGATAGAAGAAGGCGCTGCCGAGCAGCTGGGACGACTGTCGCGTCCAGTTCTGAAAGGGCTCCTCCAGAAACTTCGAGACCGGCACCACCAGGCGCCGTTCGTCCCAGACCCTGACCACCACATAGGTCAGCCGGATTTCCTCGATCCGTCCCCATTCGCCGGCGATGATCACGACGTCGTCGAGGCGGATCGGCTCGGTGAAGGCCATCTGGACGCCGGCGATCAGGTTCTTCAGCGCCGGTTGAGCGGCCGCGCCGACCGCGAGGCCGGCCAAGCCCGCCGAGGCCATCAGCGTCACCCCGACATTGCGGACGCCGGGAATGCTGAGCAGCATCATGCACAGGGTCAGGAACAGAATGAGGATCGCCGCGATGCGGGTGAGGATGCCTACGCGCGTCCGGCGTCGCCGGGCCTGCAGGTTATTCTCGACGGCGATGTCCGTGCGCGCCTCGACGATCCCCTGGGTCGCCTGCACGAGACTGATCGCCAGCCATCCGACCAGCGCCGGCAGCACAAGCCCGGCCGCCTGTCGCCACAGCGCGGTGGCGGCGGCGTCGAGCGGCGCGGCGCGCTGGGCGAGACTGACCGCCACCGCCACGAGAAGCCACTTCGCCGGCCGCGCGGTGTGATCGACCAGGATGCGTTCGGTCTTCCGTTCCGGGTCCGCCGTCGCCCGTCGAAGAACGGCGAGCGCCAGTCGATGCAGCAGAAGCGCGCCTATCACCGCCGACACGACCACCGCAAGGCCGATCAGCCAGGGCGCGAACCTCGGCCATTGCGCGCTCAGCCCGTCTCCAATGTATTGCATGGCTATCTAATCGGCCGGGGATACAGCCGTTCCCTGATTGGTCGTCAGCAGATGAGCACGGGTGCGCGCCAAGCCCACAGGCTGTCGGCCTCGATACGGCGGAGGCGCGCGGCGTCGCCTTCGAGGGCGACCTCGCGCGATAGAACCAGTAGATCGATGGAGTGCTCCTGGCGGTAGCGCTCGACGGCGTCGTGCGGTCCGTCGGCGGAGATCGGATAGATATCGGCGCCGCCCGCCCCCAGCCGCTCCCGCGCCCAGGCGAGCTTTTCCTCGCCGGTGTTTTCGTCGGTCATCACCACCACGTCGGTGTCGAGCGCGGAGAGCCACGGATGGGCGCTGACGAACTCTACCGTGCGACGGTGCGTGATGTCGCCATCGAGAAGAATGAGGCAACGCCGCACCGGCAGGAAAAGGCTGGAGACCAGGCAGGTAGGCGTGTCGGTGGATCGCAGCAGCGGTTCGATGTTGGAGCCGAGCAGGCGTCGATGTCCGTCGCCGTGCTCGCCGCGCTTGCCGACGACGAGCATGGAGCAGGTGGCGGCGACTGTGGCGGCGACCTCGCGGAACGGGCCGGGCTCGGCCACGCAGCGAATATCCTCAAGGCCGCTGTCCCGCAGTCGTCCAGCCGCTTCTGCGAGCACGGCGTTCGCCGCCGCGGCGTTTGAGCCGGCCTCGATCGCGTGAAGGACACTGACGTGCTGATCCATGGGCCCCGTCAGCCACGCGGCGTAGTCGCAGACCGCGGGCGCGTAGGCGGATGCGTCGACGCAGGCGAGGATGCGCATCTCAGATTTCCGTCGCGGAAAACCGCGTCGGCAGCCGACGACGACGCGTCGCAGGTATCGAAATATGGAACGTCTGTCTGAGCGCCACGGCGGCCTCCCTGTTGGGTGAGCTGTCGTGACGCCAGGTTATCGACGGGCGTCGGACCGGGTTCGCGCTGGCATTGAGCTCTCGGCGCCGGCCTGGTCGCGGCGGGCGACCTGATCTCTGTGGGCAGGATACCGATCCAGCCGACGGGTTCAACCGCCTCGGGCCGATGATCGCCCGTAAGGCCCGAACAGGTCAGGCGCAGGACTTCAGGTCCGACGCCAGCGAGGGGCCGGCTTGGCCGGCCTCTCGCTCTCGGGAAAGCCTCTTCAGGCCGCCGCCTTCCAGTTCGGCTCCAGCACCGCGTGCGGCGGGCAGGGGGCGATGCGGGCCGCCTGCGGCAGGCCGGCGATTTCGTTGGCGAAGCCGTGGTTGACGTCGCGGTGGTGCGCCTCGTCGGCCCGGACCACCTCGACCACGTCGCGCAGGGTCGCGTCGGCCGGCAGGCCCCAATAGGCGAGCGCGATCTTCGGGGCCGGGACGTTGGCGCTGCGGCCCTGGTCGATCTCGGCGAGGTAGTGGGTGTAGCTGATCACCGCCTCCTCCTCGAAATAGCCGACCACGCGGTGGGCGGTCTTCGGGCTGATCAGGTAGAGGCCGAAGAAGAACAGGTAGAACACCCATTGCACGGCCACGACCACGAAGCGTTCGAACAGGGTCGGCTTGCAGACCTCGATGAAGGTCATCAGGTGCATGCGCTCGTTCTCGGCCTCGTCCATCAGCGTCTTGATCCAGCCGCGGTCGTCTTCCATGCGGCGCAGGCACTTCAGATGGTTGAGCGTGGCGCCGACCATGCCGGGCACGGCGGCGACGGTTTCGAGAACCACGGCGCGGTGGCCGTAGCGCTTGGCGAAGAAGGTGTCGGCGAAGAAGCGGAGGGCCTTCACGAAGCCGTAGGCGACGCGGTCGGCCGCGCCGCGCGGGCGGTGGTGGACGGTGAGGTCGACGAGCGGAGCGGTCATGGTCCGGATCCCTGGGAAGGCCCGCGCCCCACGCGCCGGCCAATGACGAGGGGATACGCCCCGCCTCGCGCGACCGACATTCGGGTCTTGTCCCTACGGGGTTGCCCTTAGCTTCATCTGTGGCGCCTCCGTGCTAGAACCAGGGACGATGCGCTTCTCGATCCGCGAGCCGACCAACAGCGTCCCGAGCCTGGGCTATGCGGTGGCGGTCGGCGGCGCCGTCGCCGGCCTCGTGGCGCGGCTGGTGCTGGCGCCGATGCTGGGCGACCAGAGCATCTTCCTGTTTTTCATTCCCGGCGTGGTGCTGGCCTCGGCCCTGGCCGGCCTGTGGCCCGGCGCGGCGGCGACGGCCCTGGGAGCGATCGCGGGCGTCTACGCCAGCGTGGCCGACGGGCCGCTGGACATGGGCGATGTGATCAGCGCCGGGCTGTTCGGCCTGGTCTGCGGGGCGATCGTCACGGGCGGCGAGTGGTTCCAGCGCCAGCGGCGCGCGATCCATGCGGTGAACCGCGACCTGGCCGAGCGCGAGGCGCACCTGAAGTCGATCCTCGACACCGTGCCGGACGCCATGATCGTGATCGACGAGACGGGGCTGATGACCTCGTTCTCGCCGGCGGCCGAGGCCCTGTTCGGCTGGCGGGCGGCCGACGCCATCGGCCAGAATGTGCGCATCCTGATGCCGGAGCCCCATCGCGCGGCGCATGACGGCTATCTGCAGCGCTACTATGCGACGGGCGAACCGCACATCATCGGCATGGGACGGGTGGTGGTGGGCCAGCGCAAGAGCGGCGAAACCTTTCCGATGACGCTGGCTGTGGGCGAGGTGAAGACGACGCGCGGGCGCTTCTTCACCGGCTTCGTGCGCGATCTGACCGCGCCGCAGCAGGCCGAGGCGCGGGTGCGGGAGCTGCAGACCGAGCTGATCCACATCAGCCGGGTGACGGCGATGGGCGAGATGGCCTCGGCCCTGGCGCACGAGCTGAACCAGCCGCTGGGGGCGATCACCAACTATCTGCGCGGATCGGCCCGCATCCTCGGGCGGACGAAGCCGGACCTGGCGCGACTGCGGGACGCCCTGGAGCGGGCGGGCGACCAGGCGCTGCGGGCCGGAGAGATCATCCGGCGATTGCGGGAGTTCGCCGCGCGGGGCGAGACCGAGCGGCGCGTGGAGAGCCTTGTCCGCATCGTGGAGGACGCCGCCGCCCTGGCCCTGGTGGGGGCCAAGGAGCACGGGGTGAACGTGCGATTCGACTATGATCCGACGGTCGACCTGGTGTTGGCCGACCGGGTGCAGATCCAGCAGGTGGCGCTGAACCTGATCCGCAACGCCATGGACGCCATGCGGGACGCTCCGCGCCGGGAGATGGCCATTCGCGTCGACGCCGCCGCTCCGGGCCTGGCGCGGATGACGGTGGCCGACAGCGGGCCGGGGATCGACCCGGAGGTGGCGGCGCGTCTGTTCCAGCCGTTCGTGACCACCAAGGGCGACGGCATGGGAATCGGCCTTTCTATATCGCGGACGATTATCGAGGCGCACGGCGGTCAGATCTGGGTGGAGCCGACGCCGGGCGGCGGGGCGACTTTCCATTTCACCCTGCGCACGGTCGAGGTTGAGGAGGCGGCGGATGGCTGATGGCGTGGTTCACGTGGTCGACGACGACGACGCGCTGCGGGATTCGCTGCAGTTTCTGCTGGAGGAGGCGGGGCTGGCGGTGCGGGTCTATGACGGGCCGCAGGCGCTGCTGGGCGCGGTCGGCGGTCTGGAGGCCGGTTGCATCCTGACCGACGTGCGGATGCCCCACATGACCGGCCTGGAGCTGATCCGCCGTCTGCGCGCCGAAGGGGTGAAGGATCCGGTGATCGTGATGACCGGCCACGCCGACGTGCCGCTGGCCATCGAGGCCATGCGCCTGGGCGTCGCCGACTTCATCGAAAAGCCGTTCGACGACGACCTGCTGATCGGGGCGCTGGAGAACGCCCTGGCCTCCGGCGAGGCGGGCCGCGCCAAGCGCGACGAGCTGCGGGCCATCCGCGACCGCATCGCCAGCCTGTCCGGCCGCGAGGGCGAGGTGCTGCGGGGCCTGGTCGAGGGCAAGCCGAACAAGATCATCGCCTACGACCTGGGGATCAGCGCCCGCACGGTGGAGGTCTATCGCGCCCATGTGATGACCAAGATGAACGCCCGCAGCCTGTCCGACCTGGTGCGGATGTCGCTGCTGCTGGAGCAGGGGGAGGGGCCTCCGTAAACCCCCTTAGGGAGCTCTCCCGAATTTCCTGGCGCGAGGCGGCGCGGGATGATCGGGCGTCAAATCTGGAGACGCCCCGTGACCACCGACCAAATTGTCCTGACCATGATCATCGTCGCCTTCGGCGCGTTCGCCATCACGCTCGGCGGCGTGTCGACGATGCTTTGGGTTAGTCCGAAGAAGTAGTCAGCAGCTTCACGCACGCCGTCGGCACGTCGGCGAAATCATCGACGATCAGGTCGCCGCCGAGGTCCTGCACCGCCGTTTCGGTGTAGCCGAAGCTGACCAGCAGGCAGGGCGCGCCGGCCGCCTTGGCGGCGCCGACGTCGGTGGCGCTGTCGCCGACCATGACGGCGCGGCGAAGATCGCCGCCCACGGCGTCGACGGCGGCGATCAGATGCCGGGCGTCCGGCTTGGGCGCGGGCGAAAGATCGGCGCCGATCACCGCATCGAACCACTTCGTCAGGTCGAGGGCGTCGAGCAGGGCGACCGACAGGCCGGTGAGCTTGTTGGTGCAGACCACCAGCTTGGCGCCGCGCGCCTTCAGGGCGCCCAGCGCCTCGATGACGCCCGGGAAGGGGCGGCTCTCCCGCGCGATGCGGGCCAGGTAGACGGCGATGAAGCGCTGGACCATCGGCGGGGCCCGCGCCTCGTCGAGCGGATCGCCGGCGGCGGCGAAGCCGCGTTCCAGCAAGGCCTTGGCGCCGCGGCCCACCATCAGGCGGACCTGATCGAACGGCAGGGGCGGATGACCGGCCTCCGCCAGGGTGTCGTTGAGGGCGCCGACGAGGTCGGGCGCGGTCTCGACGAGGGTGCCGTCGAGGTCGAAGGCGATGGTCACGCCTGTTAAATCGGGGAGGTCATGCATTCCCGCGGCCTTTCGGCTAAACGCTGGAAGATTGCAACGGGAGTCGCCGATGACCGCACGCGCCGCCGTGATCCTCGCCGCCGGACAAGGCACGCGAATGCGTTCCCCAAGACCGAAGGTGCTGCACACCGTCGGCGGCCGTACGATGCTCGACCATGCCATCGATGCGGCCCAGGGCCTGGGCTGCGAGCGCATCGTGGTGGTGGCCGGCGCCCATAGCCCCGAGGTGGCCGAGAGCGCCCGGGCGCGGCTCGGCGACGCCGCCGTGGTGATCCAGGACCCGCCGCTCGGCACGGGCCACGCCGTGCTGGCCGCCAAGGACGCCCTGGCCGATTTCGACGGCGACGTGGTGGTGACCTACGCCGACTGCCCCCTGACAGGCGCGGCGGTGATCGCCCCGCTGTTCGACATCCGCGCCCATGGAATCGACATCGCCGTGCTGGGCTTCGACGCCCATGATCCCGGGGCCTACGGCCGACTGATCATCGGCGCCCACAGCGCCCTGTTGCGCATCGTCGAGGCCAAGGAGGCGGACGACGCCGTGCGCCAGGTGAAACACTGCAATTCGGGGGTGCTGGCCGCCGACCGCGCCGTGCTCTTCGACCTGCTCGATCAGGTGACCAACGACAACGCCAAGGGCGAGTACTACCTGACCGACGTGGTCGGCCTGGCGCATGACCGCGAACTGAGCGCGCGGGCGGCCTTCGCGCCCGAGACCGACGTGCAGGGCGTGAACTCGCAGGGCGAGCTGGCCGCCGCCGAGGAGGTCTGGCAGCAGCGCCGCCGTCGCGCCATGCTCGACGCCGGGGTCGCCATGCCGGCGCCGCACACCGTGTGGTTCTCGTGGGACACTGAGATCGCCGCCGGCTGCGTGGTGGAGCAGAACGTGGTGTTCGCGCCGAAGGTCACGGTCGAGAGCGGCGCGGTGATCCGCGCCTTCAGCCATCTCGAGGGCGCCGCGGTGCGGGCCGGGGCCGTCGTCGGGCCCTATGCGCGGCTGCGGCCGGGGGCCGACATCGGCGAGGGCGCGCATATCGGCAACTTCGTGGAGGTGAAGAAGGTGAAGGTGGGCAAGGGCGCCAAGGCCAATCACCTGAGCTATCTCGGCGACGGCAGCGTGGGGGCGGGGGCGAACATCGGCGCCGGCACGATCTTCTGCAATTACGACGGCTTCGAGAAGTTCGACACCCATGTGGGCGAGGGGGCCTTCATAGGCTCCAACACCGCCCTGGTGGCGCCGGTGACGGTGGGGGCGGGGGCGATGACCGGCTCCGGCTCGGTGATCGTCAGCGACGTGGCCCCCGGCGCCCTGGCGTTGGCGCGCGCCAAGCAGGCCGACAAGGCCGATTGGGCCACCCAGTTCCGTAAGGCGAAGGCCGCCGTGAAGGCCTCCAGGACCAAGGCATAGTCGTGAGCGCAGACAGTCAGAAGCAGGCGGCCGGGCAGGCCGCCGCCGCCCTCGTGGACTCCGGCATGGTGGTCGGGCTGGGCACCGGCTCGACCGCCGCGTGGTTCGTCAAAGGGCTGGCGGCCCGCAAGCTCGACGTGCGCGGGGTGCCGACCTCCGAGCAGACCGCCGCCCTGGCGCGCGAACTCGGCCTTCCGCTGGCCGAGCTGGACGAAGTGAAGGGCATCGACCTGACCGTCGACGGGGCCGACGAGATCGGCCCCGGCCTGTCGCTCATCAAAGGCGGCGGCGGCGCCTTGCTGCGCGAGAAGCTGGTGTGGGAAGCCTCGGCCCGCTGCGTGACCATCGCAGACGCCGCCAAGGTGGTGCCGACGCTCGGCGCCTTCGCCCTGCCGGTCGAGGTGGTGGCCTTCGGCGCCAAGGCGACGCAGCGCCGCCTATGCGACGTGCTGGCCGAGTTCGAGATCGCCGGCCTGCCGAAGCTGCGCCAGAAGGACGGCCAGGTCTTCCGAACCGACGGCGGCAACCTCATCTACGACATCCCCTGCGGTCGGATCCTCGACCCGGCGGCCCTCGCGGAGGCGATCAAGAGCCTCACCGGGGTGGTCGACCACGGCCTGTTTCTCGATCTCGCCGACGAGGCGTTGGTGGGGACCGACGCCGGAGTCGATGTCCTGCAACCGTAAGGCCGCGGAGCGACCATGGCGTCCCAGTACGACTACGACCTCTTTGTCATCGGCGCCGGGTCCGGCGGCGTGCGCGCGGCGCGGCTCGCGGCGCTTGCCGGCGCCCGGGTAGGCATCGCCGAGGAGGACCGCGTGGGCGGCACCTGCGTGGTGCGCGGCTGCGTGCCCAAGAAGTTCCTGGTCTACGCCTCGGAGTTCGCCTTCCACGCCAAGCTGGCCGAGGGCTACGGCTGGAGCAAAAGCCAGGCGACCTTCGACTGGCCGGCCTTCATCCGCCACAAGGACACCGAGATCGCCCGCCTGTCCGGCATCTATGTGACCAACCTTTCCAAGGCGGGCGCCGACCTCGTCCACGGCCGCGCCGTGCTGAAGGACGCCCACACCGTCGAGATCAAGGGCGACCACGCCCAGACGGTGACCGCCGAGAAGATCCTCATCGCCGTGGGCGGTTGGCCGACCAAGCCGGACATCCCGGGCGCCGAGCACGCCATCACCTCCAACGAGGCCTTCCACCTGGCCGAGCTGCCGAAATCGATCGTGGTGGTCGGCGGCGGATACATCGCGGTGGAGTTCGCCGGCATCTTCAACGGCCTCGGCGTCGATACGACCCTGATCTATCGCGGAGCCAACATCCTGCGCGGTTTCGACGACGACCTGCGTTCGCACCTGGCGGGCGAGTTGGAGAAGAAGGGCGTCAAGGTGGTGCTCGGCTGCGAGCACAGGAGCATCGAGAAGACCGAGGACGGCCGTCTGGTCAGCAAGTTGTCGAGCGGACACGACCTGATGACCGACCAGGTTATGTTCGCCACCGGCCGCAGCCCTTACGTCACCGGCCTCGGGCTGGAGAACGCGGGGGTGAAGCTGGACGAGCGCGGCTATATCGCGGTCGACAAGTTCTCGCGCACCAATGTCGAGAACATCTGGGCGGTGGGCGACGTGACCGGCCGCATCAACCTGACGCCGGTGGCGATCCGCGAGGGCGCGGCCTTCGCCGAGACCGAGTTCCGGAACAACCCGACGTCGTTCGATCACGAGGCGGTGGCCAGCGCGGTGTTCTCGCAGCCGCCGATCGGCGTGGTGGGTCTGTCGGAGGCGGACGCTCGCCATCAGTACAAGTCGGTGGACATCTACCGGGCGGTGTTCCGGCCGATGAAGTACACCTTCGTCGGCGCCGAGGAGCGTTGCCTGATGAAGCTGGTGGTCGACGGCGAAAGCGGCCGTATCCTGGGCGTGCATGTCTGCGGCCCCGACGCGCCGGAGATCATCCAGATGGCGGCCGTGGCCGTGAAGATGGGGGTGACCAAGGCGCAGTGGGATTCCACCTGCGCCGTGCACCCCACCCTGGCGGAAGAACTGGTGACCATGCGCGAGAAGTACGTTCCGCCGGAACTCGGCGGCCTCGGGTGAAGTCTCCGTTCGCGCCGCCCGGGCCCGGGGCCACGCCCTGGCTCGAGATCGTCTGCATGCTGACGTTCGGCTTGACGCCGCTGTTCGGCTATCTGGGCTATCTCGGGTTCGCGCCGTTGCTGGCGCTGACAGGGCTGCTGGTCACGCCGAGCCTGGTGCGCAGCCGGCCGGGCGACCGGACGCTGATCGTGCTGGCGCTGCTTTGCCTTTGGGCGGGGATCAGCCTGCAGTGGAGCCCGATGGCGCCGACGCCGGGACCGAAGGGCGACTACGGCGGCATCGAGAAGCTGACCATCGCCAAGATGGTGCTGGAGCTCGGCCTCTATGGCGCGGCGGCGGCGGCGGTGATGCGCCTGTCGCCGATTTCGGCCCGGCGGGCGGCGACCGTGCTGGCCGTGGGGCTGATGCCGATGGCGGCGATCTACCTGTGCGACGCCATCCAGAAGGGCGGCATCCTGCTGGCGATCAGCCGGGCGGTGGGCGACGAACTGGAGCCGGGCCTCGCCTTCAAGAACGCCTCCCAGACCGGCTATGTGCTGGCCATGCTGGTCTTCCCCGCGATGCTGATCTGCCTGCGTCGCGGCTGGCGGATCGCCGCCTTCGGGCTTGGCGCCGCGCTGATCGCCGGGACGCTGGTGACCAGCTACACCTCGCCGCTGCTCGCCGTGCTGTGCGGCGCGGCGGCCTGGGCGGCGGTGCGTCGCTGGGGCGCCGTCGCGGCGCGGGCGATGGTCGCGCCGGTGCTGATCGGCTACCTGGCCGCGCCGTTCATCGTGAACGCCGCCGTGCGCGGGGGCCTGTTTTCGATCCTGCACAAGGCGGCGCCGATGTCGTGGGACATTCGTCTGGATGTCTGGGCCTTCGCGGCCGCCAAGACGATGGAGCATCCGCTGCGCGGTTGGGGCCTGGATGCGGCCCGCACTTTCCCCGGCGCCATCCCGCTGCACACCCACGACGCTCCGCTCCAGCTGTGGCTCGAACTCGGCCTGCCCGGCGCCGCCCTGGGCGGGGTCTTCTTCGCCATGGTGCTGTGGCGCATCGGCGAAATGGCCAAGGAACGTCGCAACCAGGCCGCCGTCGCGGCGGCCACGGCGACGACCTTCATCGTCATCGGCGCCCTGTCGTTCGGCGTCTGGCAGGAGTGGTGGATCGCGCTGGGCGCTCTGGCCCTGATCGCTTGCCGGGTGGAGCGCCGCGGCTGGCGCGACGTGCCGGCCGGCGAGCCGACCGAGGACGGTCTCACCCCGCTGGGGGCCTGAATGCGGCGGGAGGGGGCGATTTTTTGCTAAACCGCCCTATGTGGAGTAATGACCCCGCCTTTCGCCTGTTGAGTTTCGAGCTCGTAAGATGACCGACCGCTGGACGCCTTCCTCCTGGAGGACCCGACCCGCCAAGCACGTGCCGACGGATTATCCGGACATGGCCGCCGTGGCGCGCGTCGAGGGTGAGCTGCGGCGGATGCCGCCGCTGGTGTTCGCCGGCGAGGCCCGCCGCCTGAAGAACCTGCTGGGCGATGTCGCCCGCGGCGACGCCTTCCTGCTGCAGGGCGGCGACTGCGCCGAGAGCTTCAAGGAATTCGGCGCCGACAACATCCGCGACCTGTTCCGCCTGATCCTGCAGATGGCGGTGGTGCTGACCTTCGCGGGCGGCAAGCCCGTGGTGAAGGTGGGCCGCATGGCCGGCCAGTTCGCCAAGCCGCGCTCGGAGCCGATCGAGACCATCGGCGATGTGACGCTGCCCTCCTACCGCGGCGACATCATCAACGGCATGGGCTTCACGCCGGAAGAGCGCCTGCCCGATCCGGAGCGCCTGCTGAAGGCCTACACCCAGTCGGCGGCGACGCTGAACCTGCTGCGCGCCTTCGCGACCGGCGGCTACGCCGACCTGCACAACATCCACCGCTGGACCCTGGGCTTCGTCGACTCGAGCCCGCTGGGCGCGCGCTACCGCGAACTGGCCGAGAAGATCAGCGAGAGCCTGACCTTCATGCAGGCCATCGGCGTGACGCCGGCCAGCCACCCGAACCTGCATCAGGTGGAGTTCTTCACCGCCCACGAGGCCCTGCTGCTGGGCCTCGAGGAGGCGATGACGCGCGTCGATTCCACCTCGGGCGAATGGTACGACACCTCGGCCCACCTGCTGTGGATCGGCGAGCGCACCCGCCAGCTGGATGGCGCGCACGTCGAGTTCATGAAGGGCGTGAAGAACCCCATTGGGGTGAAGGTCGGCCCGACGCTGGACGCCGACGACCTGATCCGCCTGCTCGACGCCCTGAGCCCGGAGAACGAGGCCGGCCGCCTGACGCTGTACGGCCGCTTCGGCGCCGACAAGATCGAGGGCCGCCTGCCGGCGCTGATGGCCAAGACCCGCGCCGAGGGGCGCAACGTGGTCTGGGCGATCGACCCCATGCACGGCAACACCCTGAAGGCCAACAACGGCTACAAGACGCGCCCGTTCGACCGGGTGCTGGCCGAGGTGCGCAGCTTCATCGAGATCGCCGAGGCGCAGGGTGTCCACCCCGGCGGCGTGCACCTGGAGATGACCGGCCAGGACGTCACCGAGTGCATCGGCGGCGCGCGGGCGGTGACGGAAGGCGATCTGGCCGACCGCTACCACACGCACTGCGACCCGCGTCTGAATGGCGAGCAGGCGCTGGAGCTGGCCTTCCTGGTGGCCGAAAAGCTGAAGGCCTCGCGCGCCGCCGCGCCGGCGCAGGCCGCGGAGTAAGATGAACGGCGGCTGAAGGGCGACCTCCAGCCGCGTTCAGGCCTGCCGCGCGATCCTGTCTCCTCATGAGGGAGACAAGGCCATGACGCCGTCCGAACACGAAGACCGCACGATGCGAATCCGCCGCGGCGGCTGCGACATCGAAGGCCGCTGGCGCATCGCCGGCGACGAGGTGGTGGTCGAGTGCCCCTATGGCGCGGACCGCGCCCGCGTCGACGGCGCGCCGCCGGCGAGAGTGGCCGAGCTGTTGATCGCCCGGCTGGCCTTCGCGGCCATGGGCGGCAGGGTCGAGCCGCTGATCAACTGACGGGGAAAGGCGCGCCCGAGGCTTGAACGGTCCGTTCAGATATTGGGCGTACGCTGTTCTTTCAGTTGGGAATTCGCCATGTCCTTGTCCGATCAGAACGATCAGGTGATGCACGTCCAGCGCGGCGGTTGCGAAATCGAAGCCCGGTGGCGTCTGGCCGGCGACGAGGTTCACGTCGAGTGCTCGTTCGGGGCCGATCATGCGCCCACGAACGGCGCGCCGCCGGCGCGCGTGGCCGAACTGCTGATCGCGCGCCTCGCCGCCGCCGTGATGGGCCCGCGCCTCGAACCGCTGATGTGCTGAGGGCGGCGCCTTGGCCATTTGATGGCCGGCGCAACATGATCGGTGTTCGACCGTTGTCATCCTGGACTTCCAGGGGACCAAGGCGATGGCGACCACCGGCTCGGCGGGTTTTGGCGGCGTGGCCGCGCGTGTTCTGGGCGCATTGCTCGGCCTCATAGGCCTGGTGCTGATCGGCGGCGGGGCGTGGCTGCTGATCCTCGGCGGCTCTCCGTACTACCTGGCGGCCGGCGTCGGCCTGGCGCTTTCGGGCGGTCTGATGATGCGGCTGCGGGCGCTGGGCGCCTGGCTCTATCTCGTCGTCTTTCTGCTGACGGTCGTCTGGGCGCTTTGGGAAGTCGGCCTCAGCGGCTGGGGGCTCGTGCCTCGACTCGTGGGGCCGGCGATCTTGGCGCTGCTGGTGATCCTCATCCTGCCGATCGTCGATCGGGGCGGGCAGGGCGGGCGTCGCGCCTTGGCCGCCGGCGCCGTCTGGCTGGTTCTTCTGGCTGGCGTCGTCATCGGCGTGCTGGCGGCCGACCGTCCGACAAGGCCGGGCGCGCTGCCCGAAGCCTCCATGGCCATGACCGAACCTTCGCTGTTGCCGAGCGGCGCCGACTGGCCGGCCTATGGCGGCACCTACAGCGCCCGCCGCTTTTCGCCGCTGGGCCAGATCACGCCCGACAACGTTCGCAATCTGCAGGTCGCCTGGACCTATCGCACACGCGACTTGCCGCCTGATCTGAAGATCAAGAGCTACGGCGCCGAGACCACGCCGCTGAAGGTGGGGAATACGCTCTACCTCTGCACCGCCAAGAGCATCGGCGTGGCCGTCGACCCGGTCAGCGGCAAGGAATTCTGGCGCTACGACCCGAAGGTCGCCGATCCGTCCATCCCCTACACGGCCGCCTGTCGCGGGGTGAGCTACTACGCCGTGCCCGGCGCCGACCCGGCCGGCGCCTGCGCGGCCCGGATCATCTGGGGCACGCTCGATGCGCGGTTGATCGCCGTGGACGCCCGCACGGGCCGACCCTGCGGCGACTTCGGCCAGGGCGGTCAGGTGGACACCACCGTGGGGTTCGGCCCGACCGCGCCTGGGATGATCTCGATCACCTCGGCCCCGACCATCGTGCGCGGCGTGGTGGTGACCGGCCATCAGATTCTAGACGGCCAGCGTCGCGACGCCCCCTCCGGAACCATCCTCGGCTATGACGCGGCGACGGGCGCCCTGCGGTGGGCCTGGGACATGCAGCATCCGGATTGGAACGGCCTGCCGCCCGCCGGACAGACCTTCGCGCTCGGCAGCCCCAACATGTGGACCACCGCCTCCGGCGACGAGGCCCTGGGCCTGGTGTTCCTGCCGCTGGGCAATGTGGCCGCCGATTACTGGAGCGGCGGGCGCACGCCCGAGCAGGCGGCGCATTCGACCTCGCTGGTCGCGTTGGACGTGACCACCGGCAAGCCGGTGTGGAGCTTCCAGACGGTGCATAACGACGTCTGGGACTACGACCTCGGCTCGCAGGCGACGCTGGTCGATTTCCCCACCGCCGGGGGCGTGACGCCCGCCGTGCTGCTGCCCTCGAAACAGGGCGATCTCTATGTCCTCGACCGGCGGACCGGTCGGCCGCTGACCGGCGTGGAGGAGCGCCCGGCGCCTCAGGGCGGGGTGGAGGCGGCGCTGCGGTCGCCGACCCAGCCGCACTCCCGATTCCACACCCTGCGCAAACCCGACCTGACCGAGAAGGCGATGTGGGGCATGTCGCCCATCGACCAGATGGTCTGCCGCATCCAGTTCAGGCAGGCGTCGTACAAGGGCGTCTACACTCCGCCGGAAACCGACCGGCGCTGGATCGAGTATCCCGGCTACAACGGCGGCAGCGACTGGGGCGGCGTCGCGGTCGATCCGACGCGCGGGGTGATCGTCGCCAACTACAACGACATGCCGAACTACAACCGCCTGATCCCTCGCGCGGTGGCCGACAGGCTGGGTTGGGCGCCGCGCGGCGAGGCCCGCGGAGGCAGCCTGGCCCACGGGCCTGAAGGGGCGGGGGATCCGCAGATCGGCACGCCCTACGCGATCTCGGTCAACGCCGGGTGGCGGATGCCCTTCACCGGTCTGCTGTGCAAGCAGCCGCCTTACGGCGGCATCCGGGCCGTCGATCTGAAGACGGGGCGAACCGTCTGGGACCGCCCGATCGGCACGGCGCGCAACAACGGGCCGTTCGGCGTCGCCTCGGGCCTGAACCTCACCATTGGCACGCCCAACAATGGCGGCGCGGTGATCACCGCCGGCGGGCTGATCTTCATCGCCGCCGCCACCGACGACCTGATCCGCGCCATCGACCTGAAGACCGGCAAGGTGGTGTGGACGGCGAAGCTGCCCGGCGGCGGGCAGGCGACGCCGATGACCTATGAGGCCGGCGGCCGGCAATATGTGGTGGTCATGGCCGGGGGCCACCACTTCATGGAGACCAAGGTCAGCGACGCCCTGGTGGCCTATGCGCTGCCCGGCTGACCAAGAGGCGTGACCTGCGGGTCGCCTCGGGCTAAGGCTCAGCGCCTTTTTCCCCGGAGGCGGCGATGCGGCCCGACCCCGCGGACGCCGCGCCCTCCGCGGGCCGGACGATCCGCCACGATCTCATCGAGCTGCTGAAGCTGGCCGGACCGGTCGCCCTGTCGCGCCTGGGGATCATGGTCATGGGCCTGACCGACGCCCTGGTCGTGGGCCGTCATTCCGCCGAAGAGCTGGGTTTCCAGGCGATGGGCTGGGCGCCGACGGCGGTGGTGCTGACCACCAGCATCGGCCTGCTGATGGGCGTTCAGGCCATGACCTCGCGCGCCGTCGGCGCCGGGCGACGCGCCGAGACCGGAGCGGTGCTGCGGCGAGGGGTGATCTACGCCTTCTGGATCGGGCTGGCCTCGACGGCCCTGCTGGCCGCGTTCGGGCCGCTGCTGCTGCATCACCTGCGTCTGGAGCCGGGGCTCGCCGACGGCGCGGCGCGGGTGCTGCTGGTGTTCTCGCTGTCGCTGACGCCGAACCTGATCGCTTCGGCCGGTTCGGCCTGGCTGGAGGGGCTGGGGCGGCCAGTGCCGGCGATGGCGGCGATGTGGATCGCCAATGCGGCGAACCTGGTCTTCAACCTGTGGCTCGTGCCGGATCATGGGGCGGTGGGCAGCGCCTACGCCACGGCCCTGGCGCGCGTGGTGCTGGTGATCGGGGTGTTCGGCTACATCGCCAGGATGCGCGAGGCGAAGGCGCTGGGGATCTTCACGCCCGCGCCGAAGGACCTGCCCGGCGTGCGGGAGATGCGGCGGGTCGGCTACGGCGCCGGGGCGTCGTTCTTCGTCGAGGTGGGGGCCTTCAGTGCGATGAGCGTGATCGCCGGCTGGCTCGGCGGCCTGGCCGTGGCCGGTTGGGCGGTGGTGCTGAACGTCGCCTCGGTGGTGTTCATGGTCCCGGTCGGGGTGGCGACGGCGACGGCCGTGCTGGTCGGGCGGGCGCATGGGGCGGAAGACCCGCGCCGGATCGCGCGCGCGGGCTACCTCGGCTTCGGCGTGGCGATGGCCTTCGGCCTGCTGGTCTCGGCGGTGGTGTGGCCCGCCGCGCGGCTGATCGCCGGCGCCTATACCAAGGACGCCGCCCTGATCGAGCTCGTGGCGCCGGCCCTGACCCTGGCCTGCCTGTTCTTCGCCGCCGACGCCCTGCAGGTGGTCGCCGGCCAGGCGCTGCGCGCGCGCGCCGATATCCTCGTCCCGACGATCATGCACGTGACCAGCTATGCGGTGGTGATGACCCCGCTGGCCTGGCTGCTGGCCATCCCCCTGGGGCTGGGCCTGAACGGCGTGGTCTGGGCGGTGATCGCCGCCAGCCTGGCGGCGGCCGGTATGCTGTGTCTTCGGTTCTGGCTCCGCAGTCGCCCCAGAGCGGCAATCGGAGCTTAACCTTGCGAAGGTAGGCCTTTAGCGCCGCAGTGGGCGCCTTTTTCGTGGGAGACCGACATGTCAGACGCCCCTTCGGCGCCCGGGATGGAGGTCAACACCTTCTTTCAGGTCTCCCTCGATCTGCTGGTCATCCGCGATCTTGAAGGCCGCGTGGTCAAGGCCAGCCATTCCTGGGGCGTGAAGCTGGGCTGGGCGCCGCAGGAGATGGAGGGCACGATGCTGCTCTCGCTGGTTCACCCCGACGATCTGGCCGGCACCTACGACAGCGCCGACGAGGTGATCAACCGCAAGCCGGGCGACCCGGTGCTGGGCTTCACCAACCGCTACCGCCACAAGGACGGCGGTTATCGCACGCTGGAGTGGCGCGCTCAGCGGTTCGGCGATCGCATCTATGGCGTGGCGCGCGATGTGACCGATCGCGTGGCCGCCGAGCGCGAACTGGTCGAGGCCAAGCGGGCCGCCGAGGCCGCCAGCCGCGCCAAATCCGACTTCCTGGCCAATATGAGCCATGAGATCCGCACGCCTCTGAACGGGGTGATCGGCCTGGTCGACGCCTTGACCCGCACGCCGCTGACGGCCGAACAGGCCGAGATCGTGGGCTTGATCCGGGACTCGGGGGTCATCCTCGAACGGTTGGTGTCGGACGTGCTGGATGTCGCCAAGATCGAGGCGGCGCAGCTGAAGCTGGAGCAGACCCCCTTCGATCTGGAGGAGGCGCTGCGCCCGTCCATCGAGGTGATGCGCTATCGCGCCGAGGCCAAGGGCCTGACCTTCGAGCTGGAGCGCGGCGGCAACGCGCGCGGGCAGTTTGTCGGCGATGGCGCCCGCGTCGGCCAGATCGTCAGCAACCTGCTGTCGAACGCGGTGAAGTTCACGGCGGTCGGCGGCGTGAAACTGCGGATCGCGGTGGATGAGGACGACGGCGGCGCCTGGCTGAACCTGATCGTCGAGGATACCGGCATCGGCTTCGACGCCGAGCAGGGCAGGCGGCTGTTCGAGCGCTTCACCCAGGCCGACGCCACGACCAGCCGGCGGTTCGGCGGCACGGGCCTGGGTCTTTCGATCTGCCGGTCGCTGGCCCAGATGATGGGCGGCGACATCTCGGCGTCCTCGTCACCGGGCGTGGGAAGCCGGTTCGAGGCCTCGGTGCGTCTGCCGCGCGCCGAGTCCCTGCGGGTCTATGACGCCCGTGAGCGCAAGGCCGCGCCGCTGCCGGACATGGCGCGCCAGGGGCCGCTGCGCGTGCTGCTGGCAGAGGACCATCCAACCAACCGCCGGGTGGTGGAGATCATCCTGGCCGCCCAGGGGGCGTGCCTGACGGCCGTCGACGACGGGGTGGAGGCGGTGGCCGCCTTTTCGCCGGGCAGCTTCGACGTGGTGCTCATGGACATGCAGATGCCGCGCATGGACGGCCTGGCGGCGACGCGGGCGATCCGCTCGATGGAGCTGCAGGCCGGCGCGGCGCCGACGCCGATCATCATGCTGACCGCCAACGCCATGCCCGAGCATCACGCCGACAGCGTCGCCGCCGGGGCCAACCTGCATCTGGCCAAGCCGATCACGGCGGCCAGCCTGCTGCTGGGAATCCAGGCCGCGCTGGCGACGGAGTTGGCGGCTTAGCCTCGTCCCCGCAGGAGCGCCGCCCTCTCCGATTTAATCTCCCGCTCGTGGAACAATACGCCTTGCTTCCCGTTCACGGCCGTTAAGACCCCTCTCCGCCGCTATGGGCGCGACATGCCGACCGGAGCCCGAGAGACTCTCGGCCCTGCCTGCACATCCGGCTCTGCGGAGCTGGATGACGCTTCGGTTCGCCTCATTTCATCCTTCCCGACGCGAGGCCTCCACGGCGTCGGACCTAATCCGTGCCGTAGCGTGAATCCCGTTCCCCGAAGGACCAGGCGATGCATGCTCCGGCGCCCAATCTAGACGTCCAGATCCGGCCGACCCTGCGAGCCCGCGACGCGGTGGCGATTACCGTGGGTATCGTCGTGGGGGCAGGCATCTTTCGCACGCCCTCCCTGGTCGCCGGCTCGGCCTCGAGCGAGGCCGCCGTGCTGCTGGCCTGGGCGGCGGGGGGCGTCATCTCGCTGATCGGCGCGCTATGTTACGCCGAACTCGCCTCGACCTATCCCCACGCTGGCGGCGACTACCACTATCTGACGCGCGCGTTCGGCAAGCCGATCGGCTTCCTTTACGCCTGGGCGCGCCTGACGGTGATCCAGACCGGCTCGCTGGCCCTGCTGGCCTTCGTGTTCGGGGACTATGCGTCGCAGATCTTCAGCCTGGGGCCGTTCTCCTCCGCCCTCTACGCCGGCGCCGTCGTGGTCGCGCTCACGGCGCTCAACTGGCTCGGCGTCCGCGCGGGCGCCAGGGCGCAATCATGGCTGACGGTCATCGAAGTTCTGGGGCTGATCACCATCGTCGTCGCAGGCCTGGTCCTGGCCCCCGCCGCCGCGCCCGCGCCGCCCCCGTCGGCCGCCACCAATATTGGCTTGATCATGGTGTTCGTCCTCCTGACGTTTGGAGGGTGGAACGAGGCCGTCTATGTGTCGGCCGAGCTGCGCGACGTTCGCCGCCGCATGGCGCCGGTCCTGATCTTCAGCCTGTTGCTGATCACCGCGCTCTACCTGCTCGCCAACGTCGCCTATCTGCGCGCGCTCGGCATCGCGGGCGTCGCCGGGTCCGAGGCTGTCGCGGCCGACGTCGTGCGGCTGGCCTTCGGCCCTGGCGGGGGTGTGTTCATCAGCCTGCTGATCGCCTTGTCCGCGCTCACTTCGGCGAACGCGACCGCCTTCACGGGCGCTCGCACGGCCTTCGCCCTGGGCCGGGACCATGGGCGTTTCGCCTACCTCGGCCTGTGGAATGAAAAGTCGGGAACGCCGGGCAACGCCCTTCTGGTGCAGGGCGCGGCCGCGTTGCTGCTCATCCTGGGCGGCGCCTTCGCCCGGGACGGGTTCCGGACGGCGGTGGAGTTCACCGCCCCGGTCTTCTGGTTCTTTTTCCTGCTCGTCGGCGTCTCCCTGTTCGTGCTGCGTCGCCGCGAGCCGGATACGCCGCGTCCGTTCCGTGCGCCGCTCTATCCGGTGCTGCCGCTGATCTTCTGTGGCGCCAACGCCTACCTGCTCTACTCGAGCCTCGCCTACACCGGCGTCGGCGCCCTTGTCGGCGTCGCCGTCATAGCCGTGGGGGCCCTGTTCCTGATTCCATCGCGTAACCCCAAACAGGAGACCGTCGGATGAAGAAGATTGGTATCGGCCGGGTGGCGGCGCTGGCGATCGTCGCCGCTGCGCTGCAAACGACCCTAAGCTACGCCCAGGCTCCGGCCCCGGCCGCCAAGGCCCTGAGAGAGCCGGACGTGGTCTATGTCCCCACACCGCAGCCCGTGGTCGACGCCATGCTCAAGATGGCGAAGGTGAGCAAGGGCGACGTGCTGTACGACCTCGGCTCCGGCGACGGACGCATCCCGATCACCGCGGCGAAAACCTACGGCGTGCGCGGCGTGGGAATAGATATCAACCCGCAGCGGATCGCGGAGGCCAACGCCAACGCCAAGACGGCCGGCGTCACCGGCCTCGTCGCCTTCCGCAACGCCGACCTGTTCGAGAGCGACTTCCGCGAAGCCAGCGTGGTGACGCTGTATCTACTTCCCAGCCTCAACGAAAAGCTGCGCCCCAAGCTGCTGCGCGAACTGAAGCCCGGCACGCGGATCGTCAGCCACTCGTTCCTGATGGGCGACTGGAAGCCCGAACAGACCCAGGAGGTCGATGGCGCCACGATCTATGGCTGGACCGTTCCGCCGCGGGCCGCCGGCAGCTAGACCCCCAGGATCCAACCTTCCTCGTGAGCGGCGTCGACCACCACGGCGGGATCGGCGTCCTTGGCGGGGCCGAAGGCGGACGCGAGCTTGCCGGCCTCGTCGAGCTTGGCGAAGTGCTCGGCGGTCTGGCGGACCTGGGCCTGGTCCTTGATCTCGCCCGGCAGGGGGGCCGGCTTGAGCAGCGAGGGGTAGACCTCGGCCACCACCACATCGACCCCCGCGAGGTCGGCCTCGGTCAGCGGCTTGTAGCCGGTCTCGAACGGCCAGACCTTCAGGGCGTCGCCGCGCGCCGCCTTGAGGCGCGAGACGAGCGGAATGCCCAGGATCGCCTGGCCGCCGACCGAGCCGGCGGTGAACAGCTTCCACACCGGCGAGCTGCCCTTGGCGGCCAGTTCGGCGTGGCGGAACTCCGGCAGGTCGTCCGGGCCGTGCGGCCGGGTCTTCTTGGGCTGCAGGGTGGTGAGGGCGTCCTTGGGCGGGCAGCCCCAGAACGGGAACGGGCCGCCGGTTAGCCGGCGATTGATCTCGGAGGCGACGCCGAAGCGGTTGTTGGTGTTGTCGGCCTTATCCTTGACCATCTTGACCAGATAGTCCCAGACCGCGCGCCAGGGGCCGGCGTCGTTCGACAGCTTGAGGCCGGCGGCCAGGCCGCGCGGGAATCCCAGCGGAAAATCGAAACCGATCAGGGCGCGCTCATTGCGCTTCTTCAGGTCGTCAAGAATGGCGACGAGCTTGGTCTCGGCCTCGGCCCGGGTGGCCGGATTGAACGACTCGAAGGCCAGGCGGAAACGCACGTCGCGCTTCATCACCCCGATCCAGACCGAATTTTCCCCCGTGGCGGGTTTGGAGGCGGAGCTCCAGTCGACGATCACATAGGCGTTGAACAGGCGGGACACGGGCGGCCTCGGAAGGGGAGAAAAAGGCCCGTGCTTTTAGCTCCCCGCGACAAGCGAGGCGATAGCCGAAAACGACGACCGTGCGTTCATCTCCCAATCAGCGGCGCCCGCGAGGTAGCCAAACATGGTCATTCTTCGTTAAGAGCCCAGCCTACCGCTCGCCGCGATCCAAGGCTGAGCTAATGCGTTGAGCGACTATGCGATCTGAGCGCCGCCTGACTGTTGCCGTGCTGCTGGCGGGCCTTCTGGCCGGTTGCGCCCAACCCTTGACCCTGGCGGAGCTGAATCTCACCGACAGCTACTACGCCAGCGAACCTGACGCCGCGCCGCTGCAGCCGGCGACGCTGGCGCGTTGCTGGAACTGGCTGGACGACGAACGGCTTGGCGAGTTGGAGGACGGCGAGGGCCTGACGCCCGCGACCAAGGCCGAGATCGCGACGCGCTATAGCCTGATGCGCGCGCGGCAGACGCAGATCGAGAACGCCCGCGCCTATCTGGCCGCCCAGCAGGACAATCTGGAAATCGCCCGCTTCCGCGAGCAGGCGGGGCTGGTGACGACGCGGGACGCCGTGCAGGCCGACGCCGAGCGGGCGCGGGTCGCCGCGACCATTCCGGCCCTGGAGGCGGGCATCGCCGCCGACGCCAGTCGCATCGCCGTGCTCGGCGGCCAGGCGCCCGTCGCCCTGCGCGACCGGCTGGTGCTGCCGGGACCGATCCCCACCGAGCCCGCCGAGATCGCGGTGGGCACGCCGTCCGACCTCCTGACCCGGCGGCCCGATCTGGTGGAAGCGGCCAAGCGGATGCAGACGGCGTGGCTCAAGGCGGCGTCGCCGCAAGAGGAATATCGCACGGCCGTGCTGGCGGCCCTGGAAGACGTCGAGGACGCGCGCTCGACCTTCGCCGGTTCCGTGGCGCGCGCCCTGAGCCTCTCCACCGCCGAACAGAAGGCCGCCGAATTAGCGCGACTGACGCGGGCGCAGTATCGCGACGGTCAAGCCGACTACGCGGCGCTGTCCGGCGCCGAGACCGCCTTGCTGGATACCCGTAACGCCCTGGCGACGGCTCGGGCCGAGCGGGCCGGGGCGGCGATCGGGCTTTGCGTCGCCCTGGGCGGAGGCGCGAGCCTGCCGGCCGCCAAGTCGGTGGCGAAGTAGGACCCGGTCATGGCGCCTTCGGTGATCGACGAGTTCCTCGGGGCGCGGCCCACTTCGAAGTGGCGCCGTCGCCTGTCGTGGATTCTCGCGGCCGCCGCGGCGGTGGTGGCGATCGTGCTGATCGGCCGGTTCGTCAATGGCGGTGAGGCGACTCGCTACGCCACGGCGGCGGTGCGTCGGGGCGACCTTCAGCAGGCCGTGGTGGGGGCGGGGACCCTGCAACCGATGAGCCGCGGCGTGGTGGCCGCGCCCGCCGGGGGCGTGATGCTGGAGGTGCTGGTGCGGCCGGGCGACCGCATCGTCGCGCAGCAGGTGATCGCGCGCCTCGACCCCGCTGCGGCCGTGGCGGCTGTAAGCGAGAGCGAGGCGCTGATCGCGACCCGCGCCGCGACGCTGGGCAAGGCGCAGGCCGCCGCCCAGGAGGCGCGAGACAAGCTGGGCCGGTTCGAGGCCGTGCGGCGGGAGTCCGACAACAAGGTTCCATCGGATCGGGAGATGGGGCAGGCGCGGGACGCCGCGCGCCGGGCGACCGACGCGGTCTCGACCGCGCAGGTCGAACTGGACGCGGCGCGGGCGACCCTGGTCGAACGCCAGGCCGATGTCGCCGCCGCCGACATCAAGGCGCCGTCCGATGGGGTGATCGAGCGCGTGCTGACCGCGCCGGGCCGGTCGACGACCGTCGATCAGCCGCTGTTCGATATCGCCGCGCCGCCCGGGCGGCTGCTGATGGAAGTGATGGTCGACGCCAAGGCGGCGCAAACGCTGAAGGCCGGCACGACCGCCGAGGTGACCCCAAAGGGCGGCAAGCGGGCCTACGCCGCGCGGGTGACCACCGTGCGTCCGTCGCGGACGGCCGGGACGGAGCAGGTCATCGTCGCCCTCGACGTCGACAACGCCGACCTGGCGCTCAAGCCCGAGATGAGCGCCGACGCCCGCATCGGTCAGGGCGTGCGTCGCGATGTGCTCCTCGTGCCCGAGGCGGCGCTGCTATTCGGCAAGGCGAGCGATGCGCGGCGGGCGACGGAGGGTCTGCAAGGGGATGCGGTCTATGTGCTGGGCGAGCAGGGCGCGCCACGCCGGGTCGCCGTGACCATTGAGGGCGGCGACGGCCAGGATCGCGCTGTCTCATCGCCCAACCTTTCGGCCGGCACGGTCGTGATCGTCGGATTGCGTTGAGGCCGGCGACGCCAAATCGCCGCGAGCGCGTTATGACGGTCAAGCGTCGCCGCGCCACATCCTTACCGTCTTCTTCGACTAGTCCGCCATTTTCGACGCCGAGCCCGGAATGAAGCGCCAGACGCCCTATGTCGCCCTGCCGCCCGAGGCGCCGCTGGAAATGCCTGAGCAGGCGTTCCACGGCCATCCGCTGGCGACCAACGCCGTGCCGACCAGCCCGGCCGATATCTTCGTGCGTCGCTTGTTGCTGATCGTCGCCACCGCCGTGATCGGGCTGACCGCCTCTACGAGCGTTCGGGTGGCGGTGGGGCTGGACGGGGTCGGGCCGCTCGACGTGCTGCTGCTGGCGTTGTTCGTGCCGCTGGTTTCGTGGATCGCCTTCGGTTTCGTGGCCGGGTGCGCGGGCTTTCTGAAGTTGATCACCGGCGAACATCCGGGTTTCACCCCGATCCCCCGCCCGGAGAGCGCCTTGCGGCAGAAGACGGCGGTACTGATGCCGGTGCACAACGAGCCGGTGGAGGCGACCTTCGGACGGGTCGAGGCCATGGCGCGATCGATCGCCGACGCCGGGGCGGCCGAATTCTTCGACTTTTTCATCCTCAGCGACTCCAACGCCATCCACGGACGGCATGAGGAGGAGGCCTGGGCGCAGCTTTCGGCGCGTGCGCCGATCCGCGTCTACTATCGCCGCCGGACCCAGAACATCCGCAAGAAGCCGGGCAATGTCGCCGACTGGATCCGCCGCTTCGGCGGGGCCTACGAGCACATGATCGTGCTCGACGCCGACAGCATGATGAGCGGCAGCGCCATGGTCGGCATGGCCTCGATCATGGAGAGCAAGCCGACGGTCGGCCTCCTTCAGACCGTGCCCAACATCGTGGGCGCCCATACCCTGTTCCAGCGCTGGATGCAGTTCGCCACCTATGCCTATGGGCCGATCGCCTCGGCGGGACTGCTGTGGTGGTCCGGCGCGGAGTCCAACTTCTGGGGCCACAACGCCATCGTGCGCACGCGCGCCTTCGCCGACTGCTGCGGCCTGCCGGACCTGCCGGGCAAGCCTCCGTTCGGCGGCCTGATCCAGAGCCATGACATGGTCGAGGCGGCGCTGCTGCGCCGGCGCGGCTGGGCGGTGCACATGGTGATGATCGACGGCAGCTACGAGGAGTTTCCGCCCACGGTGATCGACCACGCGATCCGCGACCGTCGCTGGGCGCAGGGCAATCTGCAGCACCTGCGGCTGCTGGACTCCACCGGCTTTCACTGGATCAGCCGGCTGCATCTGCTGGTCGGGGCCTCGGCCTACATGACCGCTCCGGCCTGGCTGCTGCTGCTGATCGTGCAGATCGCCCAGGCCTTCCTGGGGGGGAGCGACCTCCTGCTCGGCGGGCCGCCGGCCGGCGTGCTGGTGCTGACCCTGGTCTGCCTGTTCGGGGTGAAGGTGATGAGCGTGGTCTGGTTGCTGGCCGACGGCGACCGGCGGCGGTTGTTCGGCGGGGCCTATTCGATCGTGCGCTCGGCGCTGCTGGAAATCGTGCTGTCGATCCTGCTGGCCCCGGTGGCGATGGTGAACCAGACCAAGGCGCTGATCGGCCTGCTGCTGGGCATCAAGTCGGAATGGGCGCCGCAGAGCCGGGAGTCCGAGGGGCTGACCCTGCGCGAGGTGCTGCCGAAGACCCGCGAGCACCTGGCGCTCGGCCTGGCGTTCCTGATCGCCAGCGTCTTCAACCCCGTGCTGGGCTTGTGGTTGTCGCCCGTGACCCTCGGCCTTCTGGCGGCGCCCTGGCTGATCACCATGACCTCAAGCGGCCGGCTGGGAACCAAGGCGCACGAAAGCGGTCTGTTCATCGTACCGCCGCCGGCCATCGACGAGGCGCCGGAGTTCACGCCCGCCCCGCCCGCGACGCTGGCGGTGGCGACCTGAGATCCGCCAAGCATGACCGACCGCAACCAAGCCTTCCTCGACAGTCTGGGCGCCGCCTCGCCGCCGAGCGACACGCCGCGCCTGGCGGTCGCCATCTGGCATGGCCTGCGCGGCGAGTGGCAGGCCGCCCACGACATCGCCGAGGCCGACCACACGCGGGACGGCGCCTGGGTGCACGCCTGGCTGCACCGCATCGAGGGCGACCTGGCCAACGCGGGCTACTGGTATCGGCGGGCGGAGAAGCCGAGGGCCGACGGCGGCACGCGCGAGGAGGGCGAGCGGATCGCGCGAGCGCTGCTCTAGGCGCCGGAGAGCGCCGCGCTTGGTAAACAACAGTAAACCGGACGTTGTAGAAGTGGCCGGGTGCTCTGATTGAGGGTAGCCGTAACCACGGTGATGGTATGCGCGTCAGGTTCTTGATTTCGGCTGTCGGAGCGCTTTTGAGCGCATGCGCCTCAAGCGGGCAGACCCTGGAGGTCAGCGGGCCGGGGCCGGATTGGGCGGGGCCGGCGAGCTTCAGCCTCGATTTCGCGCGGCCGGAGAACCGGGCGGCCGGATACGAGGGAGATTCTTCCCTGCGGCAGATCGCCATGCGCCGGCTCATCGAGAGGGGGCTGGCCCCCGCGCCCGCCGCGTCCGGCCGCTATCTTGTCGAACTCGGCTACAGCGTGCGCCCGATGACGGTGGGAGCCTATGTCGGGACGGCGCAGGCGGGATCGACCTGGCTGGATGCGCCGGTGCGGCCCGGCTGGAGAAAGCCCGACGAGGTCTGCACCCTGACCCTGCGGTTCACCGAAACCTCGTCCGACAAGGAGGTCTTTCGGGTGAGGGCGGCCGACCGGGGCGGGAAGGCCGGTTGCGAAAGCCTTGCGCCGCGTCTGCTCGATGTGGCGCTGGCGGCGCTGCCGCCTCGCCCCGCGCCCTAGACTTCCGGTGTGGCGTCGGCGTCCTCGGCGTGCATCGGAAAGCGGATCGTGAAGGTCGTGCCCTGATCGAGCCGGCTTTCGCAGGCGATGCTTCCGGCATGCCGGGAAATGACGGCGTGAACGAAGCTCAGGCCCAGGCCGGCGCCGTCCGCCTCCGCGTCGGAGCGTCCCGGCGCGCGAGCGAACCGTTCGAACAGGCGCAGGCGTTGAGGCTCCGACATGCCTCGTCCGGTATCGGAAATCGTGCAGACGATTTCGCCGGGTTCCGATGCGCCGCGTTCCAGCCGCCAGACCACCCGCCCGCCCGGTTCGGTGAATTTGATCGCATTGTGCTGCAGGTTGATGAGCGCGCGGGTGATGAGGCTGCGATCCGCCCGGATCAGCCATTCCTCCTCGCAGCCCTCGGTTTCGACGACGACGTCTCGCGCCTTGGCTTGCGGCCACAGATCGTCGACAGCGTCGAGCACCAGGGCGCCGAGGTCGACCACCTCCATGGTCAGGATCGACTGCTCGGCGCGGGCGAGGTGAACGAAATTGTCCGCCAGTTTGAGAGTGCGTTGGGCGTAGCCGGCGATCTTTTCTCCGAGGTCGCCGGAAAGGGCGTCGGGCGCCTGCTGCCTCAGAAGGGTGAGGATCGAGACCTGCGGTGACCGCATGTCATGGGTGAGCAGCTGGAGGACCTGTTCGCGCTCTTCGCCCGCCGCCTTGAGCTCGGTGATGTCGGTGAAGCGCAGAACATGCCCCACCACTTGCCGACTGGCGTTGCCCAGCGGCGTGGCGCGGAAGTTGAACGAACGTCCATCCGGGAGGGTCATCTGACGATCCCGCGTGTCGCTCGCCGCCGATGGCGACGCATCCTGGAAGAGGGCGAGCAGGTCGGCCAGGTTCGCGCCGGTCGTCGAGGCGGTCCCCATGCTCGCGAAAAGAGCCTCAGCTTCGCGGTTGGCGAAGGCGACGCGCCTGTCGAGCCCGACGACAAGCACGGCGTCGGGCAGGCCTTGTAGGGAGTCGGTCGCGAGCATCCGTGCATCGCGAGCCCGACTGATCGCCAGATGCAGCAGCGCGGCCCGGCGCGCCACGGGATCGCTGGTGGGAGGCGTTCCGTCCGCCGGAGCCGTGGGCCAGAGGTCGCGTTCCCGAGCGAACTGCTGCAGTTCACCGAGCATGTAGGCGCTGCTGGCCTCCAGACGCCGCCAACTCCATAGCGGATAGGCTAGCAACAGCCCCGCCAGCGCCGGAATGGGGGAGGCCCAGGTCCGCGCGCCTAGGAACAGCGCGGCCGAAACGACGAGGGTGGCGACGAGCAGCACCAGCCCCAGGATCATGTTCGCGCGGGGCGGCAGCTTCAGGAATCCGGCCAGGAGGAGGGCGAGCGGCGCCAGGGACAGCAGGACCAGGGGCGTGGTCGGCAGGGCCGCGATCGACCGCCCGGAGATCAGGGTGTCGAGCAGATTGGCCTGCAACTCCACACCGGACATCGCCTCGCCGGCGGACAGTGGGGTGGCGTATCGGTCGCCGAGACCGTCGGCCGTGGCGCCGACCAGCACCAGCTTGTCTCTTAGAAACTCAGGCGGGGTCTCGCCGCGCATAAGATCGACCGCGGAGATCGTGCGATAGGTTCCGGCCGGTCCGGCGAAGGAGATCGCCACGGGATCCCTCTGCGTCAGGCCGCCGAGGCTCGGCCGGCCGGCCTCGGCGAGAGACGAGGCGGCCTGGGCGCCGAGTTGGAGGCGCTGCATCAGGTGCGGCCAGCGCCGGTCGCCGTCGCCGACGTCGCGGAACGCTCTTCGCACGATGCCGTCCTGGTCGAACGCCACGTTGACGTGCCCGAGTCCGGCCGCCGCCTGGCGCGCCGGCGGGATCGGCAAGGCCACGTCATAGGGCGCGCCGTTGGCGCCTGGGACGTTGAAGGTGACCGGCAGATAGGTGGGCGAGGCGGCTTTCAGCGCCTTGGCGAGCGCCTCGTCCTCCCCGGCCTGCCTGTCCGGCTCCAGGAACAGGACATCGTAGGCGATGGCCTTCGGCCTGGCCTCGGCGAGGCGTTGGAGCAGTTCCGCGTGACGGGCGCGCGGCCAGGGCCAGCGGCCGATCTCGCCGACCGACCTATCGTCGATGCCGACAATCACGATCTCGTCCCGAGGCGCATGGACCGCCCACTTCGACAGGGCGTCGTAGACGAGGTTGTCGGCGCGGGTCGTCCACTGGCCGGCGATCAGTCCGATGACGAGCACCGCCGAAAGGACGGCGACGACGAACCATTCGCTCAAGGCGCGTAGAGGCCCGGCGGTGGGGCCCGATGAGGGTGACGCGGGTTCGGGCGGGTCAGCCGTCAAAGCGGAAGAGCTCCGGCGGCGACCACTTGTCGATGCGACGGCCCCCGCGGACCGTCCGCGACATCACGCGCCAGCTATAAACGCCCGGCTGCAGGTCCGTGACCGTGATCTCCGGCGTGGACAGCGCCATCTGATCGATCATCGGTTGCGGGCTGTCGCCGCGATAGAGTTGGAACCGGTAGTTCCGCGTTCCTTCGCCGGCCGCCTGCCAACGAAATACGAAGCGACGGGTCTGATCGCCGGTGGCGATTGTCGGCGGCGACAACGACAAGGTGTTGAGGGTCCGGTCGATGGCGTAGGTCGCCGGCCTGCCTTCCAGACGGTTCTCGTCGATAGCGCTGAGCTTGATGAAGTAGGCCCCGTCGCCCAGCCCATCGAAACGGGCGTGGGGGTCCGGCGTGGTGGTCTCGCCCAGCATGTCGATGAAGCCGGCGTCGGCCGCCAGCCGCACGCGATAGGCCCGCGCCTGAGCGAGGGGCGCGATATCCAGGTTCAGCGAGGCCTCGTCGAAGGCCCGGTCGGCCTGCAGCAGGCTCGGCGGCGGCAACAGCGCGGTCACCGGCCCGCCGCCGGCGAGATCGGAGCCCGATCCGAAGCCCGCCGGAACGGCGGTCGGCGGAGTGTCAGCGCTGCTGACCATCACGGTTCCGGCCAGCACTTCGGTCGCCGCGTGCTGTTGCTGCGCGTCGTAGTGGACGTTGAACTCTGTGCCGCGCACGGCGGAGACCGACAGCGGCGTCCGCACGATGTAGCTGTCCTGCGGCGTCTTCAGAGGGGCGACGTTCGACTCCCCGCGGCCGGCTTCCACGACCAGCGCGCGCTGCAGCGCGCCGGTCATCAGCACGCGCTGCAACCGCTCTATGCGAATGCGCGATTGCGAGGGGATGGCCATGTAGGAGCCGTCCGTCATTTCCAGCCGCGCGAAGGCGTTGGCGCCGGTCGCGATGACGACGCCCTGGGCGAGCGGCATGCCGATCACGGGGGGCAGCGCCTTGCCGCCGCCGGTGATCCGCACCGCGCCGCGATAGGCGCTGAGGCGCACGTCGATCGGGGTGGTGCGCAGCAGCCGGACCGGCACCCTGAGGGGGAAGCCGACACGAAGCCTCTTCGGGTTGGCGATGCGGTTCATGCGTTGGACGACGCGGTAGTCGTCCTGGCGAAGAAGGTAGGCGCCCGCGAGGTCGTAGAGCGTGTCGCCGCGCTCGACGATGTAGACCTCGACGTCGTCGTCGGCCGCGGCGCCGGCCGCGGGAAAAGCCGACGCCAGGGCCAGGGCCGCGGCGACGGCCCAGGTCGAGACCCGGATCATTCGATGACGACCATGCGGCTCACGTCGATGCGTTCGAGCCGATAGCCGAAGCTATAGACCGGCGTCAGGCGAAAGCCCCGATCCGGGCGCAGGTCGAGCTTGGTCCGGACGCGCGAGACATGCATGTCCAAGGTCCGGGTGGGCAGGCTGGGATTACGTCCCCAGACCCGCTCGAGGATGTAGGCCCGCGACAGGGGGCGGTGGAGGTTTCTGAAAAGGAGCAGCGCCACGGCGAACTCCTTGGAGGTCAGGGTGACCAGCTTGCCGTCGACGCGGACGGTGTCGGTGGTCGTGTCGAACGCGTAGTCGCCGAACACCTGCACTTGCTGGGTTTCGCGTATGGGCGCCGCGCGCCGCAGCACGGCGCCCACGCGGGCCACGAGCACATCGGGCTGAAAGGGCTTGATGATGAAATCGTCGGCGCCCGCCTCGAGGCCTTTCACGACGTCCGCGGCGGTGGACCGGCTGGTGAGCAGCATGATGGGCGGCGGCGTGGCCAGGTTCTCGTGCGCCCAGGACATCAGGTCCAGGCCGGATGCGCCGGGCATGTTCCAGTCGAGAATGAGAAGGTCGAAGGTTTCGCGCCGAAGACTGGCCATCAGGGCGCTGGTCTCAGCGAACGGCAGGCAATCGTGCCCCGCCTCGGCGATGACCGCCGTGACAGCCGCCAATTGAGTTTCATCGTCTTCCAAGGTGGCGATTCTAGCGCGCCCTTCACGCGACATGACGACTCCTGGAGCGTGACTACGAGGTCGTTGTCTAGCAGACAAAGCCGAGCTTGGTGCGATTTTGAATGTAAAGATGTGTAAACCAAGGCCCTCGCCAGGAATGCGCCGTGCTTCGGCATCGCGTTCTCGGGTGCTTGAAGCCACAAAACCTTGTTCGATCATCGTGTTCGCGCGCTGCGGCTTTGCCCATTCCGAGTTTATGTGAGCTGATGCCTGATCCGCGTCCTGGAGATCGGGGTGGATGCTCGCGATTCAGATGTAAACTATTGTAAATCAGGGGGATTGTTGTGGACCGTCCTCGGCCGGCCGCCCTATTCCGATCAGGGGGGCATGGCGGCGCGGCGCTGTTCATAGATGAAATCGACGCCGTCGCCCGAGGCGGAACGCTTGTCGACGAGCGCTTCCACATCAGGAGTGTCGAGATGACCCACCAAGTGGGGATCTGGGAATACGACCCGGTCGCCGATCGTCTTGAGTGGACTTTCCCCGAGGTCCTGCCTTTCGAGAGCATGACGAAGGACGAGCGTCGCAAGATCCTGGAGCCGATCCGTGGCGCGGCCGACGCCAACAGCCGCGGGACCGTTCACGAAGAGCTGCGCGTCGGCGCGCCGGATCGATGGATCGCCCTATATGGACGGCGGATTCCCGACGGGGACGGGCGGACCAAGCTCGTCGGCGTGGTCGTCGATATCAGCGAACAGAAGAGCCAGGCCGCCAAGACCGAGATCGTGATCCACGAGTTGGAGCATCGGGTGCGGAACGCCGCCGCCATCGCCCAATCGCTCGCCATGAGCGTTCTTCGGGAGTCCGGCTCGGTCGCCAACGCCAAGCAAACGCTGAGCGACCATTTCGACACCATGAATCAGCACGCCTTGTCGCTGAACGAAGCGAGCTGGCGGCGGACCACGATCACCGCGATGGTCGAGGTGGCGCTGAAGGAATTGGGCATCGGCGATCGGTGCGACTTGCGGGGGCCGCCGGCGGAAGTCAGCGCCTCGGTGGCGCGCGCGCTTTACATGGCGGTTCATGAACTCGCGACCAACGCCATGAAGTATGGGGCTCTGGCGACCGCGTCGGGTCGTGTGAAACTCTCCTGGCGCCGGATGGAAGACCGACACGCAGCCATTTTCGAGTGGCGGGAGGTGGGCGGCGCCATCGGGAAGGCGTCATCCATCGAAGGATACGGCTCAAGCCTGCTCAACACCGTGCTGAGGGCCGAGCAGACGAGGGTGGATTACAGCTTCAGCAAGACCGGCCTTGTCTGTGCGCTGGTCGGCGTGCCGCTCTGCGCCGTCCCGGCCTAGATCATAGGCCTGACGTAACCAAAGCGATTGAAGGGCGGCCCGGCCAGGCCGCCCTTCGTCGGATCGGCGCGCCCCGGCCTCAGGCCGCGGCGACGGACGCCTCGCGGGGGACGGCGCCCAAACGGTCGATGTTGTCTTCCCACAGACGCAAGGTCGCGCGGGCGAGACGTTGCTGGGCCTCGGCGAGCTCTTCTAGGCCGCCCCAGACGAGACTGCGGTGCGCGGCGATGAAGGCTTCCGGGGAGCGCGCGCCGGTCAGGGCCTGGATGCGTTCCAGGCTGCGCTCGGCGCCCTGCTGGGCCACGGCGACCCATTCGATCGAGATATCGCGCAGGCGACCAGCGGCCGAGAGGCCCATGTTGGTCATCGCCTGCAGGCCTTGACCCGACCGCTCGACGGCTTCGGCGGCGCCGGCCGACCACACCTGGACGCCTTCGCCCGCCCGATCCGCCGCCGTGCGGGCGAGGGACTGGGCGGTTTCGACCGAGGCCTTGGCCGCCTCGGCGCCGGCGTCGGCTGCATCGAGACCGGTGTTGAGGGCGGTTTTGGAGGCGGTGGTCATCTGATCGACGGCGGCCTTGGCGCCGCGTTGGGTCGTGTCGGTCGCCTTGGCGAGGTCGTCGCCGATGCGCGTGGAGGTATCCGAGGGGATGCTCATGGGCTCGCTCCGGGGAAAAGGTGGGATGGGCGATCCGAAAACGCGACGGGGCGACATTCGATGCGACCGTTTTCGCAGATGCAGCAAACTTCTTGGAACCGTCGCGAAAACGAAGAAGGGCGGCCCGCGATGGGCCGCCCTTTGACGTTTCGTCGATGGGTATAGGTTTAGCGCGACGGCTCCGACGCCGCGCGGGCGGAGGCCTGAACCGGCTCGCGACCGCCGACGGGCCAGGGGGTGGCGATCTCCGCGGGGGCGGCGACGCCGAGGGCCTGGCGTAGGATGCGCGGCGGGCGGGTCTCGTTGGGCGTGAGGAACACGCCGCGGTCCTTCAGGGCCAGGCCCAGCTTGCGGCTGCCGCCGATGACGGCCAGCGGCACGGCGATGACCAGGCCGGCCAGCAGGGGGGCGGTGCCCGTGAGCAGGTCCGGCGTGAACCAGAAGGCGAGGGTGAGGGTGACGCCGGCGGCGCTGATCCAGCCGATGGCGTTGGAGGCTTCGTCCCAGCCGATGCTGTGGGCGTCGCGGCGCTGGCGGGCCCAGCCGGAGCACTTGCCGGCAAGGATTTCGACCAGGGCGCGGGTCTGGGTGAACATCAGCAGCGGGGCGATCAGGGCCGAGAGGACCATTTCGAGGCTGAGGCTGCCGACGACCTTCCAGCCGCCGCCGAACTTCGCCCGTTCGGCGCGGTCGCGCAGGATCAGCAGGCTGCCCAGGATTTTCGGCCCGAACAGCAGGATGGCGGTGATGATGAAAGCCCAGGCGGTGGCCTGGATCTCCTGCCAGTTGACCATGGCGTGCACGGCCGCCTCGACGTCGGCCCATTGGAAGGCGGCCTTCTTCAGGCCCGGCAGCAGCAGGCGCGAAACGACGCCGAACGACAGGGCCAGGAACCACAGGGGCGACAGCAGATAGGCCAGGCCGCCCAGAGCCAGATGCAGGCGGCTGAGCCAGTGCAGGCCAGGGGTGCCGATCAGCGGCATGTGCTGCACGTTGCCCTGGCACCAGCGACGGTCGCGCGCGGCGAAGTCGAGCAGGTTGGAGGGCGACTCCTCGTAGGAGCCTTCGAGGTAGGGCGCGAGGTGAACGGCCCAGCCCGAGCGACGCAGCAGGGTGCTTTCCAGGGCGTCGTGGCTCATCACCTCGCCGCTGAACGGGCGCACGCCCGGCAGGACCGGCAGGCCGCAGGTCTCGGCGAAGGCGCGGACGCGGATGATGGCGTTGTGGCCCCAGAAGCTGGATTCCGAACCCGACCACCAGGCCAGGCCCGTCCAGGCCACGCGGCCGTAGAGGCTGGTGGCGAACTGCAGGCAGCGGGCGAAGACGGTCTGGCTGTTGATCAGCACCGGCATGGTCTGGATCAGGCCGACGTCGGGGTGGCGCTGCATGGCGTCGGCGATGCGGACCATGGCCTCGCCGGTCATCAGGCTGTCGGCGTCGAGCACGATCATGGCGTCGTAGGCGCCGCCGAAACGACGGACCCAATCGGCCACGTTGCCGGCCTTGCGGCCGACGTTCTGCGTGCGCAGGCGATAGTAGACATTGCAGGCGGCTTCGCGGCGGAAGCGGACGTAGTGCGACTGCTCGGCCAGGGCGACCGCGGGCTCACGCGTGTCGCTGAGCACGAACATGTCGAACAGGTTGGAGGCGCCGGCCTCGGCGAGGCTGGCGTCCATGGCCCGCAGGCGGGCGAACACGGCCGAGGCGTCCTCGTTGTGCACCGGCATCAGAATGGCGGTGCGGATCGTGGGGCGCGGCAGCGGCAGGCTGTCGTCGATGCCGAGCGGATCGCGCGGCTTGCCGAGCAGGATGGTGAAGCCGGCGACGGCGGTGCAGAACCACAGCGACAGGGCCGCGAACAGCGGGGCCAGCAGGACGAGGCAGATGGCTTCCAGGCGGGTGACGCCGCCGAGCGCGATGGTGTTGTAGGTCGCCACCCAGCCCAGGAAGGCGACGACGATGGCCGCGCCGAAGACGAGGCCGCGGCGGCGCACGATATCGGCCGGCGAACTGGCCGGGGCGGACGCCTTGGCGCCGCGCCAGTCGGTCAGCGGGCGCACCGGCATGGCCAGGGGAGCGTCCGGCGGCACGTCGACGTTGACGATAGGGGCGCTGACCGCGGCGGTCGGGCCGGAGATCGAGGCCGTGAAGGCCTGCTCGAGGGCCAAGCTGCCGCGCTCGTCCTGATGGTCCATCCGTCCGCCTCGACTGACTCAATGCTCAGATCGCCGGGCGGGGAGTCGCCGGCAGGGATACAGTAACTGGCCGATCACGAATTCGCTACCGGAAATGTGAACTGTCTCGCGGATGCGATGTCGCAGCTTGGCCTTAACCGCGCGCGGGCGACCTATGCCCTGCAGAGTTTTGCGAATCTCCTAACCGAATCAACGACCCCATGCGCTTGGCGCGCGATCGGCGGCGGCGCCGCGTTGCGGCGTGAAACTGGGGTGGAACGTCGATTGGGGCTCGAAATCCGTCGTTTCCAGGCTAGAAGTCCGTGAATGCTCCGTGATTGGGCGCACGCTCGGCTCACGGGCCGGTGAACAGGAGTTGCGGGATGTCGGGTGAACTGCGCGGCGGCGTGATCGGGGCCGGGGTGTTCGGCGGCTATCACGCCAAGAAGTACGCCGAGCTCGAAGGCGTGAGCCTGGCGGCGGTGTTCGATGTCGATCTGGCGCGGGCCGAGGCCCTGGCCGGGCCGCTCGGCGCGGCGGCCTTCGACGACATAGCCGGCTTCCTGGCGACGGTGGACGTGGTGACCGTGGCGACGCCGGCCGTGTTCCACGCCGGCGCGGCCTCGGCGGTCCTGGCCGCGGGCAAGCCGGTCTATGTCGAAAAACCGCTCGCGACGACGATGGCCGATGCTTCGAAGGTGCTGGGCGCCGCGCGGGCCAGTGACGTATTGCTCGCCTGCGGCCACCAGGAGCGGGTGGTGTTTCAGGCGATGGGGCTGCTCGATATTCCGGAACGTCCGTTGCGGCTGGAGGCCGTGCGCAAGGGCACGCCGTCGCCACGCAACCTCGATGTTTCAGCCGTGCTGGATCTGATGATCCACGACGTCGATCTCGCGCTGGCGCTGACGCCGGCCGCGCCCGTGGCGGTGATCGCCGAGGGAACGGCCGACGCCGTTCGCGCCGAGGCCACCTTCGACGACGGCTATGTGGTGGTGCTGGAGACCTCTCGGGTGGCGGCCGAGCGTGAACGGACGATCAAGGTCGTCTTCCCTTCCGGCGAGGTTGAGATCGACATGCTGACCCGCGCCTTCCGCAACACCACGCCCTACGCCCTGATCGAGGACTTCACCGACACGCCGGCGGGGCGCGACCCGCTGGGCGCGAGCGTCGGCGGCTTCCTGGCGGCGGTGCGCGGCGAGAGCCCGCGCCCGGTGGTGACGGGCGAGGAGGCGGCCCGGGCGCTGGACCTGGCGCTGAAGATCGAGGCGGCGGCGGGAATTTAGGAGCACCCGCTCTTTCGAAAACACCCGCTCTCCCCGGCGCAGGCCGGGGCCCAAGCTGAATCGCCAGCAAGAACAACGCGCGGTGACGCTGCCGGGGCGGCGATCTTCTCCAAAACTCGGCTTGGATCCCGGCCTGCGCCGGGAAGAGCGGATTTATTGGGCGGGGTCTTAGCCCGCCTCCACCAGCTGCAGGAAGTTCTCCAGCGTGGCCGGCGCCTCGCCGCGCCGCCAGACCAATCCCGTCTCCAGTTCGGGTGCGCGGCCGGCCAGGGGCAGGTAGCGGACGCCGGTGCGGGCGAGGTTCCGCAGCGAGGCCGGGACCAGGGCGACGCCGAGGCCGCTGGAGACCAGGCTGATGATGGTCTGCATCTGGATAGCTTCCTGGGCGATGCGCGCCTCGCCGCCGAGGGTGGTGAAATAGCCGGTGACGAGATCGTGGAAGGCCGGCGCCACCTGGCGGGGGAAGAGGATCAGCGGTGAGGCGAGCGCCTCGCCGGTGGAGAGCATGTCGGGGCTGGCGATGCGGCTCTCGTCGATCCAGCCGGCGGGCACGGCCGCGACCAAGGGCTCCAGCAATAGTCGTCGGTAAGCGAGGGCGGGCGGCACGCTCCGGTCGGCCGGCGGGATGATGATGCCGGCGTGGCGCTCGCCCGCCAGGACGGCGGGAATCTGCAGGTCGCTGGTGGCTTCGAAGAGTTGGATTTCCACCTCCGGGTAAGCCTGGGCGTAGCGCCGGACGAGCGAGGGCAGGACGCTGTAGTCGGCGGTGCTGACGAAGGAGAGCGACAGGCGGCCCGCCTCTCCGTCGCGCAGACGGCGGGCCGAGGCGGGCAGGGCGTCGATCCCGGCGAGAGCGTTCCGCACCTCGGGCAGCCATTGCTCGCCGAGGGCGGTGAGGCGGACACTGCGTTTGGAACGGACGAACAGCGGCGCGCCAAGCTCGCGCTCCAGCCCCATGATCGACTGGCTGAGCGGCGGCTGGGTCATGCCCAGGCGCTCGGCGGCGCGGCCGAAGTGCAGGGTGTCGGCCACGGCGGCGAAATGGCGGAGCTGACGGATATCCATCGATATGTAGTACGACCTAATGATGGCCAATTAATATATTTTGCGATGGGAGCGGGCCGGCGTAAAGACCACACCCTCGACAGTGAGATTGACCCATGCCCGCTCTTCGCTCCCGCACCTCCACCCACGGCCGCAACATGGCCGGCGCCCGCGGCCTCTGGCGCGCCACGGGCATGAAGGATGGCGATTTCGGCAAGCCGATCATCGCGGTGGTGAACAGCTTCACCCAGTTCGTGCCGGGCCACGTGCACCTGAAGGATCTCGGCCAGCTGGTGGCCCGCGAGATCGAGAAGGCCGGCGGCGTCGCCAAGGAATTCAACACCATCGCGGTGGATGACGGCATCGCCATGGGCCACGACGGCATGCTCTACAGCCTGCCCTCCCGCGAAATCATCGCCGACAGCGTCGAGTACATGGTCAACGGCCACTGCGCCGACGCCATGGTCTGCATCTCCAACTGCGACAAGATCACCCCGGGCATGCTGATGGCGGCCATGCGGCTGAACATCCCGGCGGTGTTCGTCTCGGGCGGGCCGATGGAGGCCGGCAAGGTGGTGCTGAAGGGCAAGGAAGTGGCGCTCGACCTCGTCGACGCCATGGTCGCAGCCGCCGACGACAAGATGAGCGACGCCGAAGTCTCGGCCATCGAGAAGGCCGCCTGCCCGACCTGCGGCTCGTGCTCGGGGATGTTCACCGCCAATTCGATGAACTGTTTGACGGAAGCTTTGGGCCTCAGCCTGCCGGGCAACGGCTCGGTGCTGGCGACCCACGCCGATCGCGAGCGCCTTTTCCTGGAAGCCGGCCGCCTCGCCGTCGACCTGTGCCAGCGCTATTACGAGCAGGACGACGACAGCATCCTGCCGCGCAACGTGGCCAGCTTCAGCGCCTTCGAGAACGCCATGCGGCTGGACATCGCCATGGGCGGCTCGTCCAACACCGTGTTGCACCTGCTGGCGGCGGCCTACGAAGGCGGCATTCCCTTCACCATGGCCGACATCGACCGGCTGTCGCGGTCCACGCCCTGCCTCTGCAAGGTGGCCCCGGCCAAGAGCGACGTGCACATGGAAGACGTGCATCGCGCGGGCGGGGTGATGTCGATCCTGGGCGAGCTCGACCGGGCCGGGTTGCTGCATACCGATTGCCCGACCGTGCACAGCGGCAGCATGGGCGAGGCGCTGGGGCGTTGGGATATCGCCCGCACCAATTCCGAGAGCGTGCGGGAGTTCTACCGCGCCGCGCCGGGCGGGGTGCCGACCCAGACGGCGTTCTCGCAGTCGCGCCGCTGGGAAGAGCTGGACCTCGACCGGGAAAAGGGCGTCATCCGTTCGGCCAAGACGCCGTTCTCGCATGACGGCGGCCTGGCGGTGCTGACCGGCAACCTGGCGGCAGACGGCTGCATCGTGAAGACCGCGGGCGTGGACGAGAGCATCCTCGTTTTCCGCGGTCCGGCGAAGGTCTACGAGAGCCAGGACGAGGCGGTCAGCGCCATCCTCGGCGGGCGCGTGGTCGCCGGCGACGTGGTGGTCATCCGCTACGAAGGGCCGAAGGGCGGGCCGGGGATGCAGGAGATGCTGTATCCGACCAGCTACCTGAAATCGAAGGGCCTGGGCAAAGCCTGCGCCCTGATCACCGACGGCCGCTTCTCGGGCGGCACCTCGGGCCTGTCGATCGGCCACGTCTCGCCGGAAGCCGCGCAGGGCGGAATGATCGGCGTGGTCGAGGACGGTGACCTAATCGAGATCGACATCCCCAACCGGACGATCAAGCTGGCGGTGGACGACATCACGCTGGAGCACCGCTGGAGCGAGCAGGACAAAGTCGGCTGGAGGCCCGGCAAGGACCGTCCGCGCAAGGTCACGACCGCGCTGAAGGCCTACGCTCACTTCGCGACCAGCGCCGACAAGGGCGCCGTGCGGGTGGTGGACTGATCTCGGGTATCCCTCCTCTCCCTCGAGCTACGTGGGAGGACGCCTAGAAGGGCAGATCGTCCTGATCCTCATCGACGGCGACCCGGCGTTTACGGCTGGCGGGCGGCGGCGGGAAGATCTCCTCATCCCACGGCGGCGGCTCCCCGGCGGCCGGAGGCGCGGCCGCCGGGGCGACGGGTTCGACCGGGGGAGGCGGCGGGGGCGCGGCCATGACCGGCGGCGAGGGTAGCGGCCGCACCGGCATGGGTTCGGGCTCGTCGACCGCCGCTGGCGAGCGCCCGCGCGGCGCGGCCGGGCGGCGAAGGATCGCCTCGGCGCGGGCCAGCCACTGGTTGGCTTCCTGGATGGCGCTGCTCGCGGTGAGCGGCTGACGGCGTTGCTCGTCGCCCGTCACATAGAGGTCGAGGCCGAAATCGGGGTAGCGCGGATCGTCGAAGATCAGCCGCAGCGTCACCTGGCCGGCGTCGGCGGCGATCTGATCGAGGGCGCGGCGCGGCTCGCCGCGCGAGACGCGGGCGACCACCTGCCCATCGACCAGCAGTTCGGCCCCGATCAGTTCGTCGATGCGATAGACCAGGCACCAGCCGCCGTTGTCCCAGGCCACGGCGGCCAGGCCGCTGGCGAAGGAAAACCCGGCGCCGCGTCCGCGACCGCGAGCCATCAGCACCGAGTCCGGCGGCCCCTTGAGCACGCGCGTCAGGGCGCGGCGGATGCGGCGCTCCTCGCCGAACAGCCACAGCACGGCGCTGCCCAGGAAGGTCGTGGCGACCCCGGCGATGGCGAGCAGCAGGAGGAGGCGTGGCAGCTCGGTCAAAGGGCCAACTCGACGACGACCGGCACGTGGTCCGAAGGCTTCTCGCGGTCGCGCACGTCGCGATGAATGGTGACGCCCGCCAGCTTGTCGGCCGCCTGGGGCGAGAGCAGGGCGTGGTCGATGCGGATGCCGTGGTTCCGCTGCCAGGCGCCGGCCTGATAATCCCAGAAGGTGTAGCCGCCGGGCGCGCCGTCGACCTGCATGTAGGCGTCGGTCAGGCCGAGGTTCTTCAGCGCCCGCCAGGCCGCGCGGCTCTCGGGTTGGAAGAGGGCGTCGCCGAGCCAGCCTTCCGGCTTGTCGGCGTCCTCGGGCTCGGGAATGACGTTGTAGTCGCCCATCAGCACCAGCGGCTCCTCGAGGGCCAGCAGGCGCGCGGCGTGGGCCTGCAGCCGCGCCATCCAACGCAGCTTGTAGGCGAATTTCTCCGTGCCGATCGGATTGCCGTTGGGCAGGTAGATGCCGCCGACGCGCACCGGCGTCGCGCCGCCGGTCACCGCCTCGATATAGCGGGCGTGCTCGTCCTCCGGTTCGCCGGCCAGGCCGCGGTGCACGTCCTCCAGCGGCGTCTTCGACAGCAGGGCGACGCCGTTGTAAGTTTTCTGGCCGTGGACGGCGACGTTATAGCCAAGCCTTTCAAAGGCTTCGGCGGGAAACTTCTCGTCGATGCACTTGAGTTCCTGCAGGGCGGCCACGTCGGGCTGCTCCTCCTCGAACCAGGTCAGCACGGTCTCAAGCCGCGCGTTGATCGAGTTCACATTCCAGGTGGCGAGTCGCATCGACGGCTCCGTTTCGCGCGGAGGCTAGAGGCCGAGCGGCGGTCTCTCAAGTCTTGGCGAAGACCTGCGGGGCGACCACGGGCGCGGCCCCGTGTCGGATCAGATCGAGAAACTGACGCCGCAGCCGCAGCTCGACTTGGCGTTGGGGTTCATCACCTTGAACTCCGCGCCGGCCAGTTCGTCGACGAAATCGATCTCCGAGCCCTGCAACAGCACCAGCGACACCTCGTCGACGAGGGCGGCGGCGCCGTCGCGCTCGATCTTCAGGTCGTCGGGCTCGCCGGCCTCGACCAGGTCGAAGCGATACTGGAAGCCCGAGCAGCCGCCGCCGTCGACGGCGAGCCGCAGCATGAGCGGGCGGCCTTCCGCGGCGGCGATGTCGCGGATACGGCGGGCGGCGTTGCTGGAAAGGGTGATCTGTTCGGTGGCCATGGTTTAGCGTCTTGCAGGACTTGCCCTATATGAGGTCGCCCGCCCCAGACGAAAAGGGGCGATGATCCAGGCGATGTCCATGCCCGCTGCGCCGTTCCCCCGCGCTTCCTACGCCGAAGACCCCAGCCTTTCGAAAGGGCGGCGCTTTTTCGAGCCGCAGAGCGCGACGCGCACGCCCTTCGCCCGCGACCGTGACCGGATCATCCACAATTCGGCGTTCCGCCGCCTGAAGGAGAAGACCCAGGTCTTCGTCGCCCACGAGGGCGATCACTTCCGCACCCGCCTGACCCACACCCTGGAAGTGGCCCAGATCGCCCGCTCGCTGGCCACCGCCCTGGGCCTCGACGCCGATCTGGCCGAGACCATAGCCCTGGCCCACGACCTCGGCCACCCCCCGTTCGGCCACGCGGGCGAGGACGAGCTGGCCGAGCAGATGGGGCCTTACGGCGGCTTCGACCATAATGTGCAGACCTTCCGCGTCGTCACCGAACTGGAAGAGCGCTATCCGGACTTCGTCGGCCTCAACCTCACCTGGGAGACCCTGGAAGGGGTCATCAAGCACAACGGCCCGGTCGTCTCGAAACTGGCCAAGCCCTCCTGGCGCGCGATCGCCGAGTACGACGCGGAATATCCGCTGCGGCTCGACACCTGGGCTTCGGCCGAGGCCCAGGTCGCCGCCCTGGCCGACGACATCGCCTACAACAATCACGACGTGGACGACGGGGTGCAGGCCGGCATCTTCCGCCTGAACGACCTGCTCGACGTGCCGCTGATCGGGCCGATCCTGGCGGGCGTGCAGGCGGAGCGACCGGACCTGTCGCACAGCATCACCCGCCTGGAGGCCGTGCGCCGGATGATCGGGGCCATGGTCGGCGACGTGATGGCAGAGACCCGGCGCCGGGCCGCCGCCGCCGGGGTCGAGACCGCCGAAGACGTGCGGGGCATGGACCACGCCCTGGTCGCCTTCTCGGTGGAGATGGCCGAGGACCTGGCGCGGCTGCGCGCCTTCCTGCATGCGCGGATGTATCGCCATTGGCGGGTCAATCGATCGCGCAGCCAGGCGCGCCGCATTCTGGCCGAGATGTTCGGGCTGTTCATGCGCGAACCCGACGTCCTGCCGTCGGAGTGGTTCAACCGGTCGCAGAACCGCGACGAGGCCGGCCGCGCGCGACTGGTCTGCGACTATATCGCCGGAATGACCGACCGTTTCGCCATCGAGGAGCACAAGAAGCTCTTCAACCTCGAGATCTGGAACTGAGGCGCGTCGATACGCTCCACAGACTTCCGTGGCGCGGGGGCTTCGAGACCGACGGCGGGCTTCGTAGAATGACTGCCGCGCCCCGCTGATTCGTCGTCGGCCGGGGCCAAGGACTTGGAGCCCTACTCGATGAGCGACCCGCAGCGCGGCGCCTACACCCCGCATTCGGACGCGCCCCTGTCGTTCGACGCCCGCCAGCCGGTGCGCGGCGGCGGCCAGCCGCCCATCACCCTGATCATCAGCGCCGGCATCCTGGTGGTGCTGGTGGCGGCGATCTTCTTCGTCTATCGCGGCGGCGTTCGCGGGGCGGGTGACGCGCCGCAGCCGGTCGGCACACCGGTGGGCCAGATCAAGGACGCCGCGCCGCAGGGCGCCCAGGCGGCCGACCCGGCGGCGGGCCTGCAGATCTACAAGACCGACGAAGACGGCCAGCCGACGCAGCCGAACTTCGCCCCCGCGCCGGAGACCCCGCTGCCGCGTCCCGCGCCGCAGGCCCAGCCGACGACGCCGGTGACCGCCGCGCCGCTGCCGGCTCCCGGCGCCGCCGCGCCGGCGGCCACGCCCGCCCTGCGTCCCGCGACTCCGGCCGTTCCGGCGGCCCCTGTTCCGACGCCGCGCCCGACCCCGCCGCAGACCATCGCCGCCGCCGCCGGCGCCGCCGTGCAGATCGGCGCCTTCTCCTCGCAGGCCCAGGCCGACGCCGGCTGGACCGCGGCGGCCCGCATCTCGCCCGGCCTCGCGGCCGGCAAGGGCAAGAGCGTCGAGGCCATCGAGCGCGACGGCAAGACGCTGTACCGCACGGCCGTCACCGGTTTCGAAACCCGCGCCCAGGCCGACAGCTTCTGCTCGGCCCTGAAGGCCGCCGGCAAGTCGTGCTTCGTGCGCTGACGGTCCGGTGGCTCGCCGCGCCTGCATCCTCGGTTGCGAAGGCCTGACCCTCGGGGCCGAGGAGCGGGCCTTCTTTCGCGAGCTGAAGCCCTGGGGCTTCATCCTGTTCGCCAGGAACGTGGGTTCGGACGACCAGCTACGGGCCCTGACCGAGGCCCTGCGCGAGGCGGTGGACGACGAGGCGACGCCGATCTTCATCGACCAGGAGGGCGGCCGCGTTCAGCGGCTGAAGCCGCCTCTGGCGAGGCTGCGGCGCCCGGCGGCCCTGTTCGGCCAGCTCTACCGGCACGATCCCGAGGCCGCGGTCGAGGCGGTGACGCTGAACCACCGGCTGCTGGCGCATGAGCTGCTGTCGGTCGGCATCGACGCCGACTGCGCGCCCTGCGTCGACCTGCTGCATCCGGGTGCGCACGGCATCATCGGCGACCGCGCCTATGGCGACGATCCCTCGCTGGTGGCGGCGCTGGGCCGCGCGGCCTGCGACGGCCTGCTGGCCGGCGGGGTCGCCCCGGTGATCAAGCACATTCCCGGCCATGGCCGCGCCAAGGTCGACAGCCACCTGGGCCTGCCGGTGGTCGACACCGCGCTCGAGGAACTGGAACAGACCGACTTCGCGCCGTTCCGCGCCGTGGCCGACGCGCCGATGGCGATGACGGCGCATGTCGTCTACGCCGACGTCGATCCCGAGTGCGCGACGATCTCGCATCGGATCATCGAGACGGTGATCCGCGGCCTGATCGGCTTCGACGGCCTGTTGATGAGCGACGACCTCTCGATGAAGGCGCTCGGCGGCGACCTGGCCGACCGCGCCCGTCGCTCGATCGAGGCGGGGTGCGACGTGGTTCTGCATGGCAACGGCGCCCTGGTGGGCGAGCCGGTGCGCGATCTGCGGGGCGAGTTGCGGGCGGTGGCCGAGGCCTCGCCGGAGCTTTCCGGCCGGGCGCTGGAGCGGGCCGAGGCGGCGCGGGCCGTGACCCGCCGGTATCAGGACTTCGATCCCGAGGCCGCCGAGGCGCGGCTGGCCGGGCTGGGCCTTGAGGGAAGAACGGCGCTGGCATGAGCTTCCAGCCCTCCCTCGACTTCCAGGCGGCGTCGGAGGCGGCCGAGGACGGCCAGGCCCTGATCGTCGACGTCGACGGCTACGAAGGGCCCTTGCACGCCCTCCTGGCGCTGGCGCGGACGCAGAAGGTCGACCTGCTGAAGATCTCGATCAGCGCCCTGGCGGACCAATACCTGGCCTTCGTGCGCGAGGCGCGGCGGGTGCGGTTCTCGCTGGCGGCCGACTACCTGGTGATGGCGGCGTGGCTGGCCTACCTGAAGTCGCGCCTGCTGCTGCCCAAGCCCGAGAAGATGGCGCCCGACGAGGCGCCGGCCGAGGAGGTGGCGGCCCGCCTGGCCTTCCGGCTCGCCAAGCTAGACGCCATGCGTCGGGCCTCGGAAGCGCTGAAGGCCCTGCCGCAGCTCGGCCGCGACGTGTTCGTCCGCGGCGATCCGGACGCCATCAAGGTGGTGGCCTCGCAGACCTTCGAGGGCGATCTCTACGCCCTGATGACCGCCTACATGACCCAGCGCAAACGCGACGCCGAGCGCCGCTACACGCCGCACGTACCCAAGTCCTATCCGCTGGAAGAGGCGCGCGACCGCCTGCGCGGCCTACTGCCGGAGCTGGAACGCTGGACGCCGCTGTCCGGCGTCGCGCCGCGCGACGAGACGGGGGAGGGGCCGAGCGCGGCCTCGTACCTGGCCTCGACCCTGTCGGCGAGCCTGGAACTGGTGAAGGAAGGCGCGCTGGAGGCCCGCCAGCTGGAAGCCTTCGCCGACGTCTATCTGCGCCGCCGCGAAACGCTGCGCGAGCCGGAGGCCATGGAGGCATGAGCTTCATCAGCGAAGCCGAGTTCGAGACCGTCCGCCGGATCGAGGCGCTGCTCTTCGCCGCCTCGGGCCCGCTCAGTGTCGAGGAACTCGCCCAGCGCCTGCCGGAGGGCGCGGATGTGGAGGGTGCGTTGCTGCGTCTCGCCCGGCTGTACGACGGCCGGGGCGTGGAGGTTTCCCAGGTGGCCGGGCGCTGGCGCTTCACCACCGCCGCCGACCTCGCCTTCCTGATGACCGAGGAGCGGGAGGACCCGCGCCGCCTGTCGAAGGCCGCCCAGGAGACCCTGGCGATCATCGCCTATCACCAGCCGGTGACCCGGGCCGAGGTCGAATCGGTGCGCGGGGTGCAGGTGAGCCGCGGCACGCTGGACGTGCTGCTGGAGCTGGGCCTGGTGAAGATGCGCGGCCGCCGCCGCAGCCCGGGCCGGCCGGTGACTTTCGGCACCACCGCCGCCTTCCTCGAACACTACGGTCTCGCCAGCCTGTCCGACCTGCCGGGCATGGCCGAGATGAAGGCCTCCGGCCTGCTCGACCTCGATCTGCCGGCCGGCTTCTCGGTGCCCGATCCCGCCGCCGCCTCGGAAGATGCGATGGAGGACCCGCTGGAGGAGAGCGACGCGCCGGAGTTCCTCACCGACTTTCTGGGCGAGCCCGAGGGGCGCTAGGGCGTGCGAAAATCGCCGGAACCTGCCGTCACGCTTGAATAAATCGGCGCCTTCGTCGTCGCAGGGCCACGTCGCCGGTTTCCCCTTCGCCCTGCATCGGCCTATATTGTAAGGGACAATGGTTTTTCGCGGCCTGATCCCTTCCAGCAAGAGGGCGGGGGGCCGCAACACGGAGCTTCGCCGCCATGGGCAGCATGAGTTGGATTCACTGGGTGCTGGTGATCGCCGTTGTGGCGCTGCTGTTCGGCGGCGGCGGCAAGCTCTCCGGCCTCATGGGTGACGCGGCCAAGGGCGTGAAGGCGTTCAAGGACGGCCTGAAGGACGAGCCGGACGCCGACAAGAAGTCGGGCTCGATCGCCTCGTCGGAAAAGGAAGAGAGCCGCGGCTGACGCGGCCTAGCTTCGGACCGATTTAAGGAGCGAGGTATCGCTCTCGGACTTGTCGGTCCGTCGCCCCAGCCGTAAAGCGCCCGCATGCTTCCCGAAATCGGCGCCTCAGAACTGATGGTCATCGCCGCGGTCGCCCTGATCGTGGTGGGGCCGAAGGATTTGCCCGTCCTGCTGCGCAAGGTCGGTCAGTTCGTCGCGCGCCTGCGCGGCATGGCCAACGACTTCCGCTCCAGTTTCGACGAGATGGCGCGCCAGTCCGAACTGGACGAGCTGCGCAAGGAAGTGGCGGCCATGCGGTCCGGCCAGCTGCCGACCGCCCTGAGCTCGGCGGACGACGGCTCGGTGAACCGGGTGTTCGAGGATATCGACGCCAGCCTGAACGACCGGCCGCTGTACGATCCCGGCGTCTCCCAGGACTACATTCCGCCGGACACGGACCCTGAGGACCTTGAGCCGGAAGCGCCCGCGCCGGCGCCGAAGCGCGCCCGCAAGCCGAAGACCACCATCGAGGTTCTGCCGGAGGCCGCGCCGGCCAAGCCGCGCGCCAAGGCCGCCTCGACCAAGGCTTCCGGGGCCAAGGCCGCCTCGAAGGCTGCGGCAAAGACTGGGCGGGCCAAGGCGTGAGCGGCGTGAATCCCGACGAGTCCGAGATCGAAGCCTCGCGCGCGCCGCTGCTCGACCACCTGGTCGAGCTGCGCAAGCGGCTGATCATCTGCGTGATCGCGCTGTTTGTCGGCTTTGGCGTCTGCTTCGCCTTCGCCGCGCCGCTGTTCGAATTCCTGATGCATCCGTTCGAGGTCGGCGCCGGCCTGCTGGCCGCGCAGAAGGCCAGCGGCGGCAAGCACGGACCGTTCGACCTCTTGCTGGCGCTGATGAACCTGAAGGCGGTGCCGGCCGCCGAGGCGGGCTCGCTGCGCTTCGTGTTCACGGCGCCGCTGGAGTTCTTCTTCACCAAGCTGAAGCTGGCGGCGTTCGGAGCGGTGATGATCAGCTTCCCGGTGCTCGCGTGGCAGATCTACGCCTTCGTGGCGCCCGGGCTCTACAAGCGTGAGCGGCGCGCCTTCCTGCCGTTCCTGATCGCGGCCCCGCTGCTGTTCCTGCTCGGCGCGGCCCTGGTCTACTTCGTGATGTTGCCCTTCGTGCTGTGGTTCTCGCTGAGCCAGCAAATCCTCGGCGCGGGCGCGATCTCGGTGGAGCTGCTGCCCAAGGTCTCCGACTATCTGACGCTGGTCACGACCTTGCTGCTCGCCTTCGGTCTCTGCTTCCAACTGCCGGTGGTGCTGACGCTGTGCGGCATGACGGGGCTGGTCAGCGCCAAAATGCTCCGCGCCGGGCGCCGCTACGCCATCGTCGGCGTCTTCGTGGTCGCCGCCGTGGTGACGCCGCCGGATCCGATCAGCCAGCTGATGCTCGCGATCCCCATCTGCCTGCTCTACGAGGTCTCGATCTGGTGCGTGTGGCTGATGGAAAAGCGCCGCGCCAAGGATGCGTCGAGCACCGATCTGGTGACGACCTAAATTCCCCTCGTTTCGAAGGCGTGGGGCGGCGATCCGTCGTTGCCTCTCGCCCCCGATGCGCCTTAAGGGATCGACTCCTTTCGTTCCCGGCGCTTTTCCATGCACGACATCAAGGCCATCCGCGACAACCCGGACCGCTATGCGGCCGCCTGGGCGTCGAAGGGTCTGTCGGTTTCGGTGGGCGACATCCTGGCCATCGACCAGCGCCTGCGCGCGGCCCAGACCACGGCGCAGGAGGCCCAGGCCAGGCGCAACGAGTCGTCCAAGCTGATCGGCCAGGCCAAGGCCAAGAAGGACGAGGCCGAGGCCCAGCGCCTGATGGCCGAGGTCGAGGGCCTCAAGGGCGTGTTGACCCAGGCCGGCGAGGACGAAGTCGCCGCCGCCGCCGAACTTCGCGATATGCTGGCCGCCCTGCCGAACTTGCCGGCCGACGACGTGCCGCCCGGCGAGGACGAGCACGGCAATGTCGAGCAGCGGCGCTGGGGCAGCCCACGCAACATCGAAGCGCCGAAGGATCACGTCGACCTCGGCGCCCCGCTGGGCATGGATTTCGAAGCCGCCGCCAAGATGAGCGGCGCGCGCTTCGTGGTGCTGAAAGGCCAGATCGCCCGGCTGGAACGCGCCATCGGCCAGTTCATGCTGGACGTGCAGACCACCGAGCACGGCTACATCGAGGTCTCGCCGCCGCTGCTGGTGCGCGACGACGCCATGTTCGGCACGGGGCAACTGCCGAAGTTCGCCGAGGACCTGTTCCGCACCACCGACGAGCGCTGGCTGATCCCCACCGCCGAGGTCTCGCTGACCAATATCGTGCGCGAGGCGATCACCGCCGCCGAGGAGCTGCCGCTGCGGCTGACGGCGCTGACGCCGAGCTTCCGGGCCGAGGCCGGCTCGGCCGGGCGCGATACGCGCGGGATGATCCGCCAGCACCAGTTCTACAAGGTTGAGCTCGTCTCGATCACCGCGCCGGAAGACAGCGACGCCGAGCATGAGCGGATGACGCAGTGCGCCGAGGCGGTGCTGCGGAAGCTGGAGCTGCCGTATCGCACCATGCTGCTGTGCGCCGGCGACATGGGCTTCGGCGCCCGCAAGACCTACGACCTGGAGGTGTGGCTGCCGTCGCAGGCCACCTATCGCGAGATCAGCTCCTGCTCGAACTGCGGGGACTTCCAGGCCCGCCGCATGGACGCGCGCTTCAAGCGGGCCGGGGAGAAGGGCACGAGCTTCGTGCACACCCTCAACGGTTCGGGCCTGGCGGTCGGCCGCACCCTGGTGGCGGTGATGGAGAACTATCAGGACGAGGGCGGGCGCATCGCCATCCCGGCCGTCCTGCAGCCCTACATGGGCGGGCTGACGCACATCGGTGGCGCCAGGGGTGACGAAGGATGAGAATCCTCGTCTCCAACGACGACGGGATTCACGCGGAGGGCCTGAAGGCGCTTCGCGCCATCGCCGCGGCCCTGTCGGACGACGTCTGGGTCTGCGCGCCGGAGGAAGAGCAGTCCGGCAAGGGACGGGCGCTGACGCTGTCGGACCCGCTGCGGGTGCGGCGACTGGAGGACCGGGTCTTCGCCGTCAACGGCACCCCGACCGACTGCGTGATGCTGGCGTGCCAGGAGATTCTGCCGGCCCTGCCGGACCTGGTGCTGTCGGGCGTGAACCGCGGCCAGAACGTCGCCGAGGACACCTCGCTGTCGGGAACGGTGGCCGCTGCCATTCAAGGCATGGCGCTGGGCATCCCGTCGATCGCCCTCTCGCAGGCGCTGAATGAGTTCCACGACCGCGAGCAGGCTCGCTACGACACGGCCGTGACCTATGCGCCGGGCATCATCGCCAAGCTGCTGGAGCTGGGCTGGCCGGGCGACGTGGTGATGAACCTGAACTTCCCCTGCCGCGCGCCGGAGGAGGTGACCGCCGTCGAAGTGACCCGCCAGGGCTTCCGCGGCTACCACGGCATGCACGCCGTGAAGCGAACCGACGTGCGCGGGCGCGACTACTACTGGGTCGGCTTCGAGAATCGCGAGATTCCGCACCAGCCCGGCGCCGACATCACCGCCGTGCTCGAGGGCCGGATTTCAGTGACGCCGCTGCACATCGATCTGACGCACGCCGAGACCGCCCACCGCATGCGCGGCCAGCTCGGCGGCGCGCCGCCCAAGCTGGCGACCAAGGTGGGCGCGTAAAATGGCCGCGGGCGACGACGTTCCCGAGGGCACGCCGGCCGAACGCCTGGCCAAGCTGGTCCTCGCCCTGCGCTCGCAGGGGGTGACCGACCCCGGCGTGCTGGGGGCCATCGAGAAAACGCCGCGCGACCTGTTCACGCCCGAGCTGTTCCGGGAACGCTCCTGGGAAGACCAGGCCCTGCCGATCGCCTGCGGCCAGACGATCAGCCAGCCGTTCATCGTCGGGCTGATGACCCAGGCCCTGACGCTCGAGCCGCGCTCGCGCGTCTTGGAAATCGGCACCGGCTCCGGCTACCAGACCGCGATCCTCTCTCGCCTGGCCCGCCTGGTTTATACGGTCGAGCGCTATCGCACCCTGATGAAGGAGGCTGAGGCGCGCTTCGCCGTGCTGGGGCTGACCAACATCGTCACGCGGTTCGGCGACGGCGGCGAGGGCTGGGCCGAACAGGCGCCGTTCGACCGCATTATGGTCACAGCCGCAGCGGATGAAGAGCCGAAGAGACTGCTGGCCCAGCTCAAGCCCTCAGGCGTGCTGGTCGCCCCCGTCGGTCGCGGCCCCGTCCAGACCCTGATCCGCTACGCCGGAGACGGGAAGGGCGGCTTCGTTCAGGAGAGCCTGTGCGAAGTGCGGTTCGTGCCGCTTCTGGAGGGGACGGCGAAGGAGCTTTGAGCTCCGGCGAATGCCGCCTCTTAACGGATGGTTTACGCTGTTCGACCGAAGACAGACCTGAACGTAGGAGCCGCGGTGATGCGCCGATCAACCCCCCACACCGCCCCAATCTCTGGCTCGTCGGCGAAGGTGATCCCGGCTGCGAAGGCCTGCATTACCGTCCCGGCCGTCGCGATCCTGGCGGCGGCGCTCGCGGCATGCACCACCTCGCAGTACGCCCCGCGCGAAGGATATGACCCGGGGCCGAGCCGCGAAATGCCGCGGCCCAACTTCCCGATCGCTCCGGCCGGTCCGCTGTCGACCGCGCCGTCCGACGCCCCGGTCGCGACCCCGCCGCCTCCGCCCCCGCCGGCGGATCCCGACGCGCCGACGGCTCGGCCGAGCGGCACGGTGACCAGCCAACCGCTGCCGCCGCCCCAATCTTCCGCCCCGCCGCCGCAGAGCAGCTATGTGCCGCCGCTGCCGAGCAGCCCGGCGACCACGCCGTCGTCGAGCCCGAGCAGCTACGCCGCCCCGGCGCCCGTGACGACCACCACCACGGTGACCAGCGTCAGCGGCCGCGTCGTCGACGTCTCCGGCGGGCCGCAAACCTATACGATCAAGAGCGGCGACACCCTGACGTCGATCTCCAAGCGCATGGGGATGACGCAGAAGGAACTGGCCGACCTCAACGACCTGGAGCCGCCGTACGCCCTGCGCGCGGGCAAGACCCTGAAGGGCCCGGCGACCAAGGCCAAGGCCTATGTGGTCGGGCAGGGGGACACGATGTTCGCCATCGCCCGCCGCTTCAGCGTCACGACCGCCGCCCTGGCGGGGGAGAACGACCTGCGGACCTCGTCGTCGATCCGCGCCGGTCAACGCCTGACCCTGCCGAAGGGCTACAAGGACACCGGGCCGGTGCGCCGCACGGTGACGACCACCGTACCGGGCGCGGGCCCGACTCAGGTGGCTCAGAGCCAGCCCCGGCCCTACACGCCGCCGGCGAGCACGACGGTGACCACCACGACGCCGGCCACGCCGACTCGGCCGGCTGCGACGACCACCACGACCACTACCATCACGGCCCCGGTCCGCCCAGCCGCGCCGCCGCCGGCGGTCGCCGCCAACCTGCCGGTCGACAGCCCGGCGATGAGCGATACCGAGATCGCCGCGGCCGGTCGCGGCCGCTTCACCTGGCCGGTGCGCGGTCCGGTGATCTCCAGCTTCGGTCCGACGGGGGCCGGCGGCCAGCGCAACGACGGCCTCGACCTTCGCGCCCCGGCGGGCGACCCGGTGCGGTCCGCCGCCGCCGGCGAGGTGGTGTACGCGGGCAATTCGGTGCCCGGATTCGGCAATCTCGTTCTGGTGAAGCACGATGACGGCTGGGTGACGGCCTACGCCCATCTGGCCCGCGCCGACGTGCGCATGCAGCAGAAGGTGACCCAGGGCCAGCAGATCGGCCAGGTCGGCTCGACCGGCGGCGTTGAGGAGCCGCAACTGCATTTCGAGGTGCGCTACGCGCCCACCCCCAAGGACAAGGCCCGCCCGATCGATCCGGCGCTGGTTCTGCCGCAGTAGGCGCTGATGCGTGGTGCGTGCTTCGACACGCGCTGCGCGTTACTCAGCATGACGAACCTGGGTTGGCGTTCGATCTACAGACTTCGTCATCCTGAGTAGGCCGCGGAAGCGGCCGTGTCGAAGGACGCAGAGCTACAGCGGCAGCGCCACGCCCTTCTCGCCCGCCAGATCCCGCACGAACTGCCAGGCGACGCGGCCCGAGCGGCCGCCGCGCAGTTGCGACCACTGCAGGGCGCGGCGTTCGAGGTCGGCGGTCTCCAGGCCGAACTTGGCGGCGTAGCCGCGCACGGCTTCCAGATAGGCGTTCTGATCCATCGGCGGGAAGCCGATCCACAGACCGAAGCGGTCGGAGACGCTGACCTCCTCCTCGGCGTCTTCCTTGGCGGCGAACTGGCCGCGATCCTCGTCGTGGCGACGCGGCATCAGATGGCGGCGGTTGGAGGTGGCCACCAGCATGACGTTCTGCGGCGGGCCGGCGACGCCGCCTTCCAGCGCCGACTTCAGGGCCTTGGCTTCGGCCGCGCCATCCTCGAACGACAGGTCGTCGCAGAGCACGACGAAGCGCTCCCGGCGGCGACGCAGCAGTTCGAACAGGGCGGGCAGGTGGGTGGTCTCGTCACGGTCGATCTCGACCAGGCGCAGGTCGGGCGCATGAGCCGCGACGTGCATGAACACCGCCTTTGTCATCGAGCTCTTGCCGCCGCCGCGCGTGCCCCACAGCAGGGCGTGGTTCACCGGATAGCCCTTGGCGAAGCGCTCGACGCCCTCCAGAAGCCGACTCTTCTGGCGGTCGACGCCGACCAGCATGTCGAGCGGCAGGGCATAGTCGGGCGCGCCGACGAAGGCGCCCGTCTTGGCGTCGTGGCGGAAAAGCTTCGCCGTGGAAAAGTCCGGCTCGGGCCTCACGGGCGGCGCGATGCGCTCCAGCGCCTCGGCGATGCGGGTCAGGATGGGCTTAAGCTCGGAGAAATCAGACATAATACGCCGCGTTTAGTGTGGCTTTGCGCGCATTGCAAAAGCGGAACCGAGTCCCTAGTTTCCGCCGACCTTGAACAGGGCGCTGAAGAGCCGCCCGATAAGAACGATTTGGAGACGAGATGCCCCAGGGCGGACCCCAGGACCTGCTGATTCAATTCGCGCCGATCATCCTCCTGGTCGTGCTGTTCTACTTCATGCTGATCCGCCCGCAGCAGAAGCGCGCGAAGGATCACGCCAACATGCTGGCCAACATCAAGCGCAACGACAGCGTCGTGCTGTCCAGCGGCGTGCTCGGCAAGGTGGTGCGCGTCGAGGACAAGGAAGTCGGCGTCGAGATCGCCCAGGGCGTCACCGTCAAGGTGCTGAAGGGCATGATCACCGAAGTCCGCGCCAAGGGCGACCCCGCCCCGGCCAACGACTCCAAGGCCTGACGGCCGTCTAGCGCCGGGCCCCTCCGATGATCCAGATTGCGCGCTGGAAGGTCATCGCCATTGCGATTTCGGTCGTGTTCGGCGTGCTCTTCACCCTCCCCAACGCCCTGCCGCAGGCGACGCTCGACGCCCTGCCGGGCTTTGTACCGAAGCAGAAGCTGAACCTCGGCCTCGACCTGCAGGGCGGCTCGCACCTGCTGTTCGAAGTCGACACGGCGTCCCTGCGCGCCGAGCGCGTGACCAACGTTATCGAAGACGTCCGCACGACCCTGACCGAGCAGAGCATCGGCTTCGGCGAGTTGGGCCAGCGCGGCGACCTGATCAGCGTCCGCATCACCGACCCGGGCAAGGTCCAGGCCGCGGCGACGGCCCTGCGCAACCGCATCGGCGCGCCGCTGGCCGGCGCGGTCGGCGGTCGCGACATCAACATCAATCTCCGCGAGGCCAATCGCATCGAGCTGGCCTTCGCCCCCGAGGCGATGAACGCCGACGCCTCCAAGGCTGTCGACCAGTCGATCGAGACCATCCGCCGCCGGATCGACAGCCTCGGCACCAAGGAGCCGACGATCATTCGCCAGGGGACGAATCGCATCGTCGTCCAGGCCCCGGGCGAGAGCGATCCGCAGCGTCTGCGTGACGTCATCGGCCAGACCGCCAAACTGACCTTCCAGATGGTCGACGAGACCGTCAGCGCCGCCGACCTCGAAGCCGGCCGCGCGCCTCCGGGCAGCATGATTTTGCCCGACGAGTTCGGCGCGCCCCTGGCGGTGAAGCGCCGCGCCGTGGTGACCGGCGAGATGCTGACCGACTCGCGTCAGGTCTTCGACCAGCAGAGCGGTCGTCCGCAGGTATCCTTCACCTTCAATGGCGTCGGCGCCCGTCGCTTCGGCGAGATCACCGCCCAGAACATCGGCAAGCGTTTCGCCATCGTCCTTGACGACAAGATCATTTCGGCGCCGGTCATCCAGAGCGCGATCACCGGCGGCAACGGCGTGATCACCGGCAACTTCACGCCGGAGAGCGCCAACGACCTGGCCCTGCTGCTGCGCTCGGGCGCGCTGCCGGCCAAGCTGAACGTCGAGGAGCAGCGTCAGGTGGGGGCCGAGCTCGGCGCCGACTCGATCCGCGCCGGCGTCATCTCCCTGGCCATCGGCGGCGCGGCGATCATCGTCTTCATCGTGCTGGCCTACGGCCTGTTCGGCGTGTTCGCGGCCCTGGCCCTGGTGGTCAACGTGCTGCTGATCGTGGCCGCCATGTCGATGACCCAGGCGACCCTGACCTTCCCCGGCATCGCCGGCATCATCCTGACCCTGGCCGTGGCGGTGGACGCCAACGTGCTGATCTATGAGCGCATCCGCGACGAGGCGCACGAGGGACGCAACGTGATCGCCGCCATCGATCACGGCTATTCGCGGGCCCTGGTCTCGATCCTCGACGCCAACATCACCAGCGCCATCTCGGCGGTGATCATGCTGTGGCTGGGCGCCGGCCCGGTGCGCGGCTTCGCCTGGACGCTGCTGATCGGGGTGATCAGCTCGGTCTTCACCTCGGTGGTCATCACCCAGGTGCTGATCGCCATGTGGTACCGCGTGAAGCGCCCCAAAACCCTGCCGATGGCGTAAGGGGAGTATTCCATGGCCTGGCCCCTCATCCGTTTGCTGCCGCGCAAGTTCCACTTCGACTTCGTGAAGCTGGCGCCGTTCGCCGCCGTCCTCTCGGCCCTGATGATCGCCGCCTCGGGCGCGTCGTTCTTCACCAAGGGGCTGAACCTCGGGATCGACTTCCGGGGCGGCACCCTGATCGAAGTGGTGACCCCCGGTGTCGCGCCGCTCGGCCAGTTGCGCGAGTCGCTGTCCCGCATGGGCGCGCACGACCCGCAGGTGCAGGGCTTTGGCACACCCAACAGCGCCATGCTGCGCTTCCGCCCCGCCGAGGGCGAGAACGCGCTGGAGGCCGCGCGCGGCTTCGAGACCAAGCTGGCCGCCGAATTCCCCGGCATCCAGTTCAAGCGTGTCGAGGTGGTGGGGCCGAAGGTCTCGGGCGAGCTGCTGAAGGGCGGCTTCATGGCCCTGGGCGTCGCCCTGCTGCTGATGCTGGGCTACATCTGGTTCCGCTTCCAGTTGCAGTTCGGCCTGGGCGCCGTGGTCGCGGTGTTCCACGACATCATCCTGACTCTGGGCATCCTGTCGTTCCTGCAGATCGAGTTCTCGATGACCTCGATCGCGGCGTTGCTGACCGTCATCGGCTATTCGATGAACGAGAAGGTGATCACCTTCGACCGGCTGCGCGAGAACCTGCGCAAGTGGAAGTCGCTGCCGCTGCGCGACATCATCAACCTGTCGGAAAACGAGCGTCTGTCGCGGACCCTGATCACCGGCACCACCGCCATCCTGGCCCTGGCCGGAGCGATCTTCCTCGGCGGCCCGGTGCTGTTCCCGCTGGTCTTCACCATGGTGTTCGGCATCTTCGTCGGCACCTATTCGTCGATCTACGTCGCCCTGCCCATCATCCTGCTGTGGGGCGTGAAGCGGCACGACGAGGAAGCCACGCCGATCAAGCCGCAAGCCGCGCGGCCCTGATCCCATGGCTGCGCCCCGCCAGCCGCCGTCGATCGACGCCTACGGCGGCGGCGGGTTCCGCGTCTCGGGCGTGTGGCGTCCGGGCAGCTTGCTGATCGTCGACGACCAGCCGGCCGATTGGTCGGCCACGCGGCTCGAGGACCTGACGACCGACGATTTCAAGGCGGTGTTCGACGCCGCGCCAGGCGTGGTCGAGTTCGTGCTGCTGGGCACCGGCGCCGTCCAGGCGCTGCCGCCGAAGGCGCTGCGCGAAGCGATCCGCGCCCGGGGCTTCGGCCTGGAGTTCATGGCCAGCGAGGCGGCGGCCCGCACCTACAATGTGCTGGCGGCCGAGGGGCGGCGGCTGGCGGCGGCGCTGATCGCCGTCTGACCATGGCCATCGAATTTCCCGAGCCCACGCCGGACGCCTCGGGTCCACTCGAGGATCAGGTTCGCCGGCTCGACCCCGACCGCTGGCTGGCCAGCCGGTTCGTGGCCGACGAATCGGCGCGCGCCGACCTGATCGCCCTCTATGCGTACGATCACGAACTCGGCCGCGCGCCGCGCGTCGCCTCCAATCCGCTGGTCGGCGAGATTCGCCTGACCTGGTGGCGGGAAGCATTGGGCGAGGCCTTCGAAGGCCGTCCGGTGCGCAAGCATCCCACGGCGCTCGCCATCACGGACGCGATTCGACGCCGGAGCCTGCCGCGCGCGCCGCTGGAGGCGATGATCGACGCGCGGCTGATCGAGGTGGACGGCGGGCCGACGACGCTCGAACAGGCCGTGGCCTGGGCCGACGGCGTCGGCGGCGGGGCGATGCGGGCGGCGGCGCTGATTCTCGATCCGACGACGCCGGAGACGGCGACCGTCGCGGCTGGCCGGGCCTGGGGCCTGGCGCGCTACCCACAGATCGCCGGGGCGGTGGACGCCGCGCGGGCGGCGCGAATCGAGGCGCGGCGGGCGGCGAGGGGGCTGAGCGTCGCCGCGTTTCCGGCGGTGCTGCCGCTCGTGGCCCAAAGGCCTGGGGGCGATTTGGCGAAACGGCTGCGGCTGACCTGGGCGAGCGCGACGGGGCGGGTCTAACCCACACACCGCTCACCCCCGCGAAGGCGGGGGCCCAGGTGTTTTATCGATGGGCGGCGTGGATTTCAGAAAAAGCCTGGGTCCCCGCCTTCGCGGGGATGAGCGGGATTATTTTTATTCCGCCGCGACTCGCGTTTCCGCGCCCAGCCAGGCCCTGAGGTCTTCCATCGCCCTGATGCTCATCAGGCGTTTCTTCGCCCGACCGCGCTCCTTGAGCGGGATCTTGTCGCCGGCCTCGGTCTTCTTCGGCGCTTCCATGGGCGGCAGCAGGCCGTAGTTGATGTTCATCGGCTGGAAGGAGCCGCCGGCCTCCAGGTGGCCGCCGGTGATGTGGGCGACCAGGGCGCCGAGGGCGGTGGTCGCGGGCGGCGGGGCGAGCGCGCGGCCGAGGCGTTCGGCGGCGGCGAGGCGGCCGGTCATCAGGCCGATGGCGGCGCTTTCGACATAGCCTTCGACGCCGGTCACCTGGCCGGCGAAACGCAGGCGGGTATCGGCCTTCAGGCGCATCTGGCCGTCGAGCAGGCGCGGGCTGTTGAGGAAGGTATTGCGGTGCAGGCCGCCGAGGCGGGCGAACTGGGCGTTCTCCAGGCCCGGAATCATCCGGAAAATGTCGGTCTGAGCGCCGTACTTCAGCTTGGTCTGGAAGCCGACCATGTTCCACAGGGTGCCCAGCGCATTGTCCTGCCGCAGCTGGACGATGGCGTGCGCCTTTACGGTGGGGTTGTGCGCGTTGGTCAGGCCGACCGGCTTCATCGGGCCGTGGCGCAGGGTCTCGCGGCCGCGCTCGGCCATCACCTCGATGGGCAGGCAGCCGTCGAAGTAGGGGACGTTTTCCCACTCCTTGAATTCGGACTTCGGGCCTTCGAGCAGGGCGTCGATGAAGGCCTCGTACTGCGCCTTGTCCATCGGGCAGTTGATGTAGGCCGCCGCCTCGCCGCCGGGGCCTTCCTTGTCGTAGCGCGACTGCTTCCAGGCCTTGGACATGTCGACGCTCTCGACATGGATGATCGGGGCGATGGCGTCGAAGAACGACAGCTGACCCTCGCCGGTGAGGTCGAGAATCGCCTCGGCCAGGGCGGGGGAGGTGAGCGGGCCGGTGGCGACGATGACGTTGTCCCACTCGGCGGGCGGCAGGCCCGCGACCTCTTGGCGTTCGATGGTGACGAGCGGGTGGGCTTCCAGCCTGGCGGTGACGGCCGCGCTGAAGCCCTCGCGGTCGACGGCCAGGGCGCCGCCGGCCGGCACCTGGTGCGCGTCGCCGCAGGTCATGATGATCGAGTCGCAGGCGCGCATCTCGGCGTGCAGCAGGCCGACGGCGTTATGCTCCCAGTCATCGGAACGGAAGGAGTTGGAGCAGACCAGTTCGGCCAGGCCGTCGGTCTGGTGGGCGTCGGTCTTCCGCACCGGGCGCATCTCGTGCAGCACCACCGGCACGCCCGCCTGGGCGATCTGCCATGTCGCTTCAGAACCGGCGAGGCCGCCGCCGATCACATGAATGGGTTTCGTCGTCATTCCGTCCCTTTAGGCCGCGTGGGCGAGGGACGAAAGCGCTGCTGTCCATCGAACGACGTCGTGTTAGCGTCGAGTTGGGCTGTCAGATCGCTTGGGAGGGCGTCATGGCGCGGGTGCGGGTGTTCGTGGCGGCGACGGAGGGCTTTCGCCTGATCCGCCGCGAGCCGAAGGCGGTGCTCGTGTGGAGCGCGGCGCTGTTCGTGCTGATGGGGCTGCCGTTGGTGTTCCTGATGCAGCAGATGGCGCCGATGTTCGCCGCCATCGGCTCAGCCGTGGACGATCAGTCCAACGAGGAGATGCTCACGGCCATGGGGCGCATGTTCGCGATCATGCCCCTGGCCTACCTGATCATCATCGCGGGCTACACGATCGTCGGAAGCGCCGTGCTCCGGGCGGTGATCGCGCCGTCTGACCGGCGTTATTTCTATCTGCGCGTGTCGGGCTCGGAGGGCTGGCTGGCTCTCAGCGCGGTGGTCGGAATCATTCTCGCCTACATCGCCTCCGCCGTATTCCTGATCGTCGGTGGGTTGGTGGTGATCTTGCCGCTCAGCTTCCTGGCCGCGGCCGCGGGCGGCGGCGACGCGTTCAGCAGCACGCATTGGATCGTCGTGCTGGTGATCTTCGCGCTCGAGATCGCCCTGGCCTATTTCTGGCTGCGCTTCAGCATGGCGCCGATCATGAGCTTCGACGAACGGCGTTTCCGGCTGTTCGAGTCCTGGCGTTTCACCAAGGGCGCGGGCTGGTCGATCTTCTGGCTGGTGCTCCTTATGAGCCTGGCGCTCGTCGTCTTGGAGTGCGTTGTGATCGCGGTCGCCTTCGCGAGCTTCGGCGGGGCGATGCTGCAGGCCATGGTGGACCCGGCGAGCTCCGGCGAAATGATGCTGCAACTCGCGAAGTTCTACGCCTCGCCCACCATTTGGCTGGTCATGGCCGTGGGCTATCTGTTCGGCGGCCCGTTCATGGCGCTGTGCATCGCCCCCTTCGCCAGGGTGTATCTCATGCTGAAGCCGGATGCGGCCGAGGCGGCTGCTCCGGTCGCCACGGCCTGAAAACCGTTCGCAGCGCCGGCCCGGCGTCGCTAGAGTTATGACCGGCGGGCACGAATCGCTCCGCCGACCGGGGAGTCCATCGCTCGAGTTATGAACGCCAGCGTCGCCCATAGTTCCGACCATCCGGTCATCGGCGTCGACGAGGCGGTGGAGATTGTCCGGGCCGCCCTGCGCGACTGGCCGACGGCGATCCGCGCCACCTGGGGCGCCCTGACCCTCTATGCCCTGGCCGCCGCCATCGCGGCCCGTTACGGCGGTTCGCCGTTCACCGCGCCGGTCGCCACCACCGTGCATGTCGCCACCGCCAGCCTGGCTTACGGCGCGCTGTATCGTCGGGCGTTCGGCCGGCCGCTCGGGCCGCTGGGCCTGCAGTTCGGCTGGCCGGAGGCGCGGGTGCTCGGCGCCTCGGCCCTGGTCGGCGTCGTTCTGCTGTTCGCCTCGGTGCTGGCCTTCATCGCCATCGGGGCCATTGCGCTCGGCCTGGTGATGGCGGTCAATCCGACGGGGTTCAACGCCGGCTCGGAAGCCGATTGGCGGGCGGCGTTCAGTGGTCCAGTGGGCTTCTTCGTGGCCTTGCCGCCGCTGCTGTCGCTGGCCGGGCTGGTCTGGCTGGGTCTACGCCTATCGGTTGCTCCGGCCGCCTCGGTGGCGGAGGACAAGCTGCGGGCGCTGGCGGTGTTTCCGACCACGCGCGGGGCGGCTTTCGGATTGCTGATCGTGGTCGCGATCCTTGGGCTGCCGATGCTGCTGGCCAGCGGCGCGGCCGCCGCCCTGGGGCGGGCCCCCGGCGCCCCCCACTGGCTCGCCTCGGCCGCCCTCGGCGCCGCCTTCGCCTTCTACGCCGCCCCCGTGTGGACCGGGGCCCTGGCCGGCGTCTATCAACGACTGCGGCCCGCTGCCGCCGCTGGAACCTGAGTCATGGCCGAGATTTCCCCGTCTGAGATCGCCTTCGAGGGCTTCCGCCTGACGCGGGAGAAGCCGCGGGCGGTGATCGCGTGGACGGCGCTTCTGTTCGTGGTCAGCCTGATCACGCTTGGCCTGCTGCTCGCGACGGGCCTGCGCGAGGTGATGGAAATCGCCGAAAGCGGCGACCCCGACTCCGCCGCGGCCTTCGCGGCGATGGCGAAGGGCGGCCCGGCCTATCTGGTTCTGCTGGCCTTCGGTCTGCTGGTGCAGGCGGTGATGATGTCGGCTGTCTTCCGCGCGGTGCTGCGCCCCGAGGAGAGCCGCTTCGGCTATCTACGGTTCGGCCGCGACGAACTGCGGCAGATGGGACTCTTTCTGGTCCTGGTGGCCATCCTGGTGGTGGCGGTCTTCGTGATCGTCTTGGCCGGAGGCATCGTCGCCACCATCGTGCACAGCGTTCTACGGGCCATGGGGCCGGCCGGCACGGCCATCGGCGTGCTCGCCGGCGCGGGCATCGGCATCTGGGTGCTCGGGCTTGTGGTCTTCGTGATCATTCGTCTGTCGCTGGCGCCGCCCCTGACCTTCGCGTCCGGCCGGTTGCGGGTGTTCGCGGCCTGGCGCCTCTCGCACGGCAGCTTCTGGCGTCTGTTCGCCGCCTATGCCCTGGCGTTCGTGATGTACATGGTGGTCTGGATCCTCGCCATGGTGGTGATCACCGGCATCGGCGGAGTGATCGGCCTGGCCCTCGGCTACAACTTCAGCGACGTGGGATCGATCTTCCACCCCGACCTCAGCTCGTGGGCCGCCTATCTCACCGTTCCGACGCTGATCTATACGCTGTTCAGCGCCGCCCTGACCGCGATCCAGTACGCCGTGCTGTTCTCGCCTTCCGCCGTCGCCTATCAGGCGCTGACGCGCGAGCCGGACGAAGGCGCCGAAGCCAACCTGATCTAGGGCGGGACCGCCCTCGTCCTTCGAGGCCCGCTCGCACGGGCGCCTCAGGATGAGGGCTACTGGGATGGATCAGTCGAAATCCTCATCCTGAGGTGCGAGCAAAGCGAGCCTCGAAGGACGAGGTTTTCGCGCCGCTAAGCCCGCTTCCGAGCAGCCTCGGCCTTGAGCGCCGCCTTGCGGGCCGCGCGGCGTTCGTCGTGCTTCTTGAGCAGGTCGGCGAGGTAGCGGCCGGTCCAGGACCGCTCGTTGGCCGCCACCTGCTCGGGCGTGCCCACCGCGACGATCTCACCGCCGCCGTCGCCGCCTTCGGGGCCGAAGTCGAGCAGCCAGTCGGCGGTCTTCACGACATCGAGGTTGTGTTCGATGACGACGACCGTGTTGCCCTGGTCGACCAGTTCGTGGAGCACTTCCAACAGCTTCTTGGTGTCCTCGAAGTGCAGGCCGGTGGTCGGCTCATCGAGGATGTAGAGGGTGCGCCCCGTCGCCCGGCGCGACAACTCCTTCGACAGCTTTACCCGCTGGGCCTCGCCGCCTGAAAGCGTCGTCGCCTGCTGGCCGACCTTCACGTAGCCGAGCCCGACCCGTTTCAGCGTCTCCATCTTGTCGCGCACAGGCGGCACGGCCTTGAAGAAGTCGGCGGCCTCCTCGACGGTCATATCGAGAATCTGGGCGATGGACTTGCCCTTGAACAGCACCTCCAGCGTCTCGCGATTGTAGCGCTGGCCCTTGCAGACGTCGCAGGTGACGTAGACGTCGGGCAGGAAGTGCATCTCGATCTTGATCAGACCGTCGCCCTGGCAGGCTTCGCAGCGGCCGCCCTTGACGTTGAAGCTGAAGCGGCCCGGGCCGTAGCCGCGCGCCTTGGACTCCGGCAACTGGGCGAACCAGTCGCGGATCGGCTGGAAGGCGCCGGTGTAGGTGGCCGGGTTCGAGCGCGGCGTGCGCCCGATCGGGCTCTGGTCGATGTCGATGACCTTGTCGAAGTTCTCCAGGCCCTCAATGCGCTCGTGCGGGGCCGGGGCGTCCGAGGCGTTGTTCAGACGCCGGGCGGCGGCCTTGTAGAGGGTCTCGATGGTGAAGGTCGACTTGCCGCCGCCGGAGACGCCGGTGATGCAGGTGAAGGTCCCCACGGGGATTTCGCCGGTGACGCTCTTCAGATTGTTGCCGGTCGCGCCGATGACCTTCAGGGTCTTCTTCTTCGAGATCGGCCGGCGCTCTTCCGGAACTTCGATCTCGCGGGCGCCGGACAGATACATGCCGGTGACGCTCTTGGGGCTGGCCATGATGTCGGCCGGCCTGCCCTCCGCGACGATCTCGCCGCCGTGGACGCCCGCCGCCGGGCCCATGTCGATCACATAGTCGGCGGTGAGGATGGCCTCCTCGTCGTGTTCGACCACCAGCACCGAGTTGCCGAGGTCGCGCAGGCCCTTGAGGCTGGTCAGCAGGCGGGTGTTGTCGCGCTGGTGCAGGCCGATGGACGGCTCGTCGAGCACATAGAGCACGCCGGTCAGGCCCGAGCCGATCTGGCTGGCCAGGCGGATGCGCTGGCTCTCGCCGCCCGAGAGCGTGCCCGAGCCGCGCGACAGGTTGAGGTAGTCGAGGCCGACGTCGACCAGGAAGCGCAGGCGGTCGGTGATCTCCTTCAGGATGCGCCGGGCGATCTCCATCTGCTTGGAGGTGAGGCTTTCCTCCAGGCCGGCGAACCAGTCGCGCGCCGGGCGGATGGCGAGGCTGGAGACCTCGGCGATGTTCCTGCCGTCGATCTTCACGGCCAGGGCTTCCGGCTTCAGGCGCGCGCCGTGGCAGACCTCGCAGGGCGTGTCGGACTGGTAGCGGCCGAGCTCCTCGCGCACCCAGGCGCTGTCGGTCTCGCGCCAGCGACGTTCGAGGTTGGGCAGCACGCCTTCGAAGGTCTTGGCGACCTCGTACTTCCGGGCGTTGTCGTCGTAGACGAACTTGATCTTGTCGCCGCCGGAGCCGTGCAGCACCACGTCGCGCGCCTTGTCCGGCAGCTTGTACCAGGGCTCGTCCATCGAGAAGCCGTAGTGGCGGGCCAGGGCCTGCAGGGTCTGGGTGTAGAGCGGGGAGGGACCGCGCGACCACGGGGCGACCGCGCCCTTGTGCAGGCTCTTGTCCTTGTCCGGCACCACCATGTCGGCGTCGAACGCCAGCTTGGCGCCCAGGCCGTCGCAGGCCGGGCAGGCGCCGTGCGGGTTGTTGAACGAGAACAGCCGCGGCTCGATCTCGCTGATGGTGAAACCGCTGACCGGGCAGGCGAAGCGTTCCGAAAACAGGATGCGGCGCGGCTCCTTCTCGCCCGACCCATCCTCGTTCTTAGGCACGTCGGCCCATTCGGCCACGGCGATGCCGTCGGCCAGGCGCAAGGCTTGCTCGATGCTGTCGGCGTAGCGGCTTTCCTGGTCGGCGCGGGTGACCAGGCGGTCCACCACCACGTCGATGTCGTGCTTGAACTTCTTGTCGAGGGCCGGGGCGTCCTCGATCGGATAGAACTCGCCGTCGATCTTCAGGCGCTGGAAGCCGGCCTTTTGCCACTCGGCGATTTCCTTGCGGTACTCGCCCTTGCGGCCGCGCACGACCGGCGCGAGCAGATAAAGCCGCTCGCCCTCCGGCAGGGCGGTTAGCTTGTCGACCATCTGGCTGACGGTCTGGCTCTCGATGGGCAGGCCGGTGGCCGGCGAATAGGGAACGCCGACGCGCGCCCAGAGCAGGCGCATGTAGTCGTGGATCTCAGTGACCGTGCCGACGGTCGAGCGCGGGTTCTTGCTGGTGGTTTTCTGCTCGATGGAGATGGCCGGCGAGAGGCCCTCGATCAGGTCGACGTCCGGCTTGCCCATCAGCTCCAGGAACTGGCGGGCGTAGGCTGAAAGGCTCTCGACGTAGCGGCGCTGGCCCTCGGCGTAGATGGTGTCGAAGGCGAGCGAACTCTTGCCCGAGCCCGACAGGCCGGTGAGCACCACCAGCTCCCCACGCGGGATATCGACGCTGACGTCTTTCAGGTTGTGTTCGCGCGCGCCGCGCACGCGGATGAAATTGAGCTGCTCAGCCATGATGTCCGGAACGCACGAGGCCGCGAAGGGAGGCGCGGCGAGACAGCGTTATGTAGTGCGCAGAGTCGCGATTTGCACAAGAACAATGTGAGAACTGACGGCGCTTTCCGCGACCGGACGTCTCAGGACGTCGCCCATTGCGCGTCGATATGCTAAGCAGCCGCCTTCCATTCGAAGGAGGCGACATTGATCCAGGCCCTGCAAGACCGCTCCGCCCGTCTCGCAACCTGTTCGATCGTGTCCCATGCCCTTCGTCACCCTGGATTCCGTCGCCGCCGTCACGCCTGACGGCCGACCGCTTTTCGACAATCTGAGCCTCGCCTTCGGGGCCGAGCGCACCGGCCTCGTCGGGCGCAACGGCGCGGGCAAGAGCACCCTGCTGCGTCTGATCGCCGGCGAACAGGCGCCCTCCGCCGGCGCCGTCTCCCGCGCGGGAACGGTCGGGGTGCTGCGCCAGACCCATGCGCCGCCGGCGGACGCGAGCCTTGGCGACTGGATGGGGCTCGGCGAAGGGGTTCGGCGGCTGGGCCGCATCGAGGCGGGGGAGGGAACGGACGACGACTTCGCCCTGGCCGACTGGACATTGCCGGCGCGGGCCGAGACGGCGCTCGCCGAGGTCGGCCTCGCCGGGTTCGACCTCACCCGGCCGGCCGCCGGGCTGAGCGGCGGGCAGGCGACGCGGGCGGCCCTGGCCGGTCTGCTGGCGCTGCAACCGGATCTGATCCTGCTCGACGAGCCGACCAACAACCTCGACGCCGAGGCGCGGGCGACGGTCGCGGGCGTCCTGAAGCGCTGGCGCGGCGGGGCGGTGGTGGTCAGTCACGACCGGGCGTTGCTGGAGGCGACGGATCGTATCGTCGAGCTCTCCAGCCTGGGCGCGGCGGTCTACGGCGGCGGCTACGCCCTCTATGCCGAACGCAAGGCGGCCGAGCGGCAGGCGGCGGCGCACGACCTGGCCAATGCGGAACGGGAGGCGGGGCAGGCGGCGCGCGAGGCCCAGGCGGCGCGCGAACGTCAGTCCCGGCGGGACGCCGCCGGCCGGCGCACGGCGGCCAAGGGCGATCAGCCGAAGGTGATGCTGGGGACCATGGCGGGCTGGGCGGAGGCCAGCGGGGCGCGGGGCGAGCGCATCGCCGAGCGGAGGGCGGAGGCGACTTCGGCCGCGCTCGCGGAAGCCCGGGGACGGGTCGAGCGGGACCGGCCGCAGGCGTTCGACCTGCCGCCCACGGGCCTGCCGACTGGGCGGCAGGTGCTGCGGTTCGACAAGGCGGGGTTCGGTTGGCCGGGGCAGGTCCCGATCCTGCGCGGCGTCGACTTCGCCCTGGTCGGGCCGGAACGGGCGGCGGTGGTCGGACGCAACGGCGCCGGCAAGTCGACCTTGCTGCGGCTCGCGGCGGGGAGCCTGCGGGCGACCGAGGGCGCGGTGACGCTGTCCGTGCGCGCGGCGCTGCTCGACCAGCGGACCGACCTGCTCGACGAGTCCCTCTCGGTGCTCGAGAACTTCCGCCGCCTGAACCCCGCCGCCGACTCAAACGCCGCCCATGCAGCCCTGGCCCGCTTCGCCTTCCGCAATGTGGCGGCCGATCAGGTGGTGGCGACCCTGAGCGGCGGGGAGCGCCTGCGGGCCGCCCTGGCCTGCGTGCTGGCCCAGCCTCAGCCGCCGCAACTGCTGATGCTGGACGAACCGACCAACCACCTGGACCTCGCGGCGGTGGAGGAATTGGAGAGCGCCCTGGCGGCCTATGACGGTGCGCTGCTGATCGCCAGCCACGACGAGGCGTTCCTGGAGGCGATCGGAGTGGAGCGGCGCTTGGCGCTTTGAGGGCCTACGGCGCCGGATAGATGTCCAGCAGCGCCCGCGTCACGCCGTTGGTCCAGCCGAAGCCGTCCTGAAGCGGATATTCGCCGCCGCCGCCGGCCTTGGCTTCCTCGATGTCGTACTTCTCCAGCATCTTGCCGCTGGCCTGGTATTCGCGGTTCACGGTGGCCAGCCAGCGCAGGCCGATGTCCTGGGCCAGGGCGTTCTCGCCATAGCGGCGGAGCCCGGCGACGGCGACCCATTGCAGCGGCGCCCAGCCGTTGGGCGCGTCCCACTGCTGGCCGGTGGGGGCCGTGGTGGTGCGCAGGCCGCCTGGAGCCAGCAGCAGCGAGCGGGCCTGGATCGCGACGGCCTTGGCCTGTTCCGCGCTCGCGGCGCCGACGAACAGGGGGAACAGCGTCGCGGCGCTGGGGTGGTCGAGGCGCAAGCCGTCCCGCCACTGATAGTCGAGATAGAGCCCTCGGCGGGCGTCCCACAGATAGGCGTCCATCGCCGCGCGGCGGGCGCTGGCGCGGGCCGTGAAATCCTCCGTGCAGGGCCGGTCGGCGACGGCCTCGCAGCCCTCGGCGATCGCCGTTTCCAGGCCGTAGATCAGGCTGTTGAGGTCCACCGGGACGATGGCGGTGGTCTGGATGGTCTTGAGGGTGTTCCCGTCGGCCAGCCAGCGCGAGCTGTAGTCCCATCCGCTCTCGGCGCCCGCGCGCAGGTCGCGATAGACCTCGGCGGCCGGGCGGCCCGGCGCCTCGCGGGCGGTCAGCACGTCTTCGCGATAGGATTCGTCCCGTGGCGTGGAGCGATCGTCGAAATAGCGATTGAGCACCGCGCCGTTGGGCAAAGCCACCACCCGGCGATAGGGCTGGCCCGGCCTGGCGGTTTTCTCGCCGTCCATCCAGAAGGCGTGCTCGCGGCGCATGAGGTCGAGTCGCGCCTTGAACCGCGCCTTGTCGGTCTTGTCGGTCAGGCCGACCATGGCGAAGTAGAAGGGCGGCTGGGACCGGCTGAGGTAGTAGGTGCGCGCGCCATTGGGGATGTGGCCGTAGGCGGCGATCAGGCCCCCGAAGTCGTCGACCATGTTCTCGACCGGCTGGGTCTGACCGTCGGCGGCCAAGCCGAGCAGGGTGAAGTAGCTGTCCCAGTAGTAGATTTCGCGGAAGCGGCCGCCGGGTACGACGAACGGCTTGTCCAGCGGCAGGGCGGAGCCGCCTTGCACGGCGGCGACCGGCGGGCGGGTCAGCGCGGGCCACAGGGCGGCGATGTGGGCCTTGAGGTTGGTGCGGGCGCTCGACGGGGCCGGCGTCGCGGCGACTTCCGGGACCATGAAATTGGCGCTGACGAAGCGCTTGAGCTCCTCGTCGGTGAACCGGGCGTGGGCGCGATAGTCCGCCATGATCGCTTCCGGCGCGCGCCGGGGCGTCGCGTCGACGAAGGTTTTGCCATCAGGAAACAATCGCCGCATCTGCACCTGCTCGAACAGCGGGCCGAACAGATCGGCCGGCGTCGCAGCGGTCGCGGCGGCGGGCGTCTGCGCCGACCCCGGCTGGCCGGTGAGGCCGATGGCGACGAGGGCGGCGGCGATGGTGAGTTTGATGTTCGGCATGGGACCTCGTTCAGCCGCGGCGGCCGAATCCTAACGGACCGGCTACAGCCAAGCCAAACGGAGCCGCAGTGGTGTGGTCTAGGCGATCTGCCGGCCGTTCAGCGCGGCCAGGCGCAGGCGCGGCGCCTCAAGATGGTCCTGCCCCTCGATGCTGCGGATCGCCAGGGCGTTGGCGGCGCGGCCCTTCAGGCGGTGGAGCATGGCGGTGGGCTGGTAGAGGCCGAGGTAGCGGTCGACGCCCCCGGCGGCGGTCGACAGCGGCGCGAACAGCACTTCCATGGGCACGGGGCCGGCGTCCTCGGCGCGAATCTCGCCCTTGACCACGAAGGGGGCAGGGCGCGTGCGGCAGCGCTCCAGAGTCGCGGTCAGCGGCGCGCGGTCAAACGGAGTCCATAGGGTGAGCATGTTGTCGTGGCGCAGGCCCCGGCCATGCAGATTGGTGACGAAGCCACCCGCCAGACGGATCGGATAGACCCCCGCGCGTTCACGCCCGAGCATGAAGACCTGCGGCAGAAGGTCGGGGAAATCGGTCGGATCGACGGCCGAGCGCGGCGGCAATTCATAGCTACCGCGCCGTTCACGCCAATAGTCTATCAACTGTTGTGTGCTGGGATGGAACATAACGTCCGCCCTTGCCCACGGCTTCAATGGCCGCATGGGGGTTGCAGGGAAGACGCGGGCCACCCGCGGAACGCGCCAGTTTGGCACAGTCTCGGGCGGCCTCACGACGGGGTCGGGGAGGCGCAATCCTCATCGGCCGCGGTTGGAGGGATGAGGAGATGTCCATGTCGGCTGGTCGCATGACCTTGCTCGCGCTGTTCGGCGGTCTGTTTCTGTGGCTCGCCGCGAGCGCCCTGGGCGGCGACATCGCCGCGGCGCAAGGCTGCGGAAGCGGCTGCCAGCCGCCGCCTCCGCCATGCTGTCAGCCGCCGCCCCCTCCGCCGCAACCTCCGCCCAGCTGCAACACCTGCGGCGGCGGCGGGAATCACAACATCAACGTGCCCGGCCTGAACATTTACGTCGCCCCGTCGGTGACGGTGAACGCCAACGTGAACGCCAGGGTCGGCGTCAACGCGGAAGCCAGCGGCATCGCGGCGGCCCGCGCTTGGGGCGGCGCCAACGCCAGCAGCTACAACTCGGTGTTCGGTTACGGCTGCTGCGGCGGCGGCGGTCAGAGCTTCTACACCCCGCCGATGGCCACCGGCATGATCCAGGGCATGGTCGTCGAGGGCCAGCAAGTCCCGCGCACGCGCCGGGTGGCCTATGAGGCGACCCGCACCCGCATGCGCAAGGTGGTGATCCAGGCCGTCTGCCTGGACGACCGCGACGTGCCGCACCCGGCTTCGCAGGTCACCCCCGACCGCGATATCGACGAATATTACGACGGCGAACTCTATCGCTGCATCGCCGGCGCGCGGATGCAGTACGTGGTCGCCGACTTCAACGGCAAGATCGCCTTCGACGGCGGCCAGACCGTGGTCTGCGCCAAGGGCGAGGCCCTCTATCATTCGCCGGGCGCCGGCCGCGCGGGCCCCGACGGCGGCGGCGCCAGCGTCGCCTGCCGTCCGCAGAAGGCGGCCCGCGACTGCAACGAGCGCAGCCTCCTGCGCCGCTTCGGCGCCGGGGTGAAGGTGCTGACCATGCTGGCGACCGAGCGCTACACCGCCTACCGCGAGGAGACGGTGATGGAGCAGGCCTCGCAGACCGTGATGACCGGCATGAGCCTCGACGGCGGCGTCGGCGGCGTGGCCTTCTAAGGCCCGCCGTGCGACGCTGAGCGCAGCGCCGTCCAGTGGAGGCGGCCTGCGTGGGGCGACATGAAGATCATCGGCATTTCCGGCAGCCTGCGCCGGGCTTCCTATAACAGCGGCTTGCTGCGTGCGGCCCGCGACGCCGCGCCGGAAGGCGTGCAGATCGAGATCGGCTCGATCCGCGGCATCCCGCTCTATGACGGCGACCTCGAGGCCGCCGAGGGCCTGCCTTCGGCGGTGGTCGCCCTGAAGGACGCCATCGCCGGCGCCGACAGCCTGCTGCTGGCGACCCCCGAGTACAACAACGGCGTGCCCGGCGTGTTCAAGAACGCCATCGACTGGCTATCGCGCCCGGCGGCCGACATTCCGCGCGTGTTCGGTGGCAAGCGGGTGGGGCTGATCGGAGCCTCGCCCGGCGGCTTCGGCACCATCCTGGCCCAGAACGGCTGGCTGCCCACCTTGCGGACACTCGGGGCCGAGCTGTGGACCGGCCGCAAGATGCTGGTCTCCGGCGCCGGCAAGGCGTTCGACGGCGAGGGAGAGCTCGTCGACGAGGCGGTGCGCGAACAGCTGGGCAAGTACGTGGCGGGGTTCGCGGAGTTCGTGCGGCGCTGAGCGGCTCTGCGTCCTTCGACACGGCCGCTGCGCGTCCGGCTCAGGATGACTAAGCCAGCAGATTGAGCGCCAATCCACCTGCGTCATGCTGAGCAGCGCCGGCAGGCGCGTGTCGAAGCACGCAAGGCCCCGCTACTTCTCCGGCCGCGCCACCAGCTTCCACTCCTTGCCGTCGACGAGATACCGCTGGGCGGCGGCCTGGACGTCGGCGGGGGTGACCCGTTCGATGCCGGCCACCACCGAGCGGACGGCGTCCAGCTTGCGCGGGTCGGCCTGGGCGCCCGAAAGGGTGCTGATCCAGTACTCGTTGGTCTCGCGCTGGCGCATCAGGGCGTCGAGCTTCGGCTTCTTGGCGCGCTGCATCTCGTCTTCCGTCGGCGGCTTGGCGCGGAGGTCGGCGGCGATGCCGGCGACGTCCTTGAAGAAGCCGTCGATCTTGTCGGGCGGCACCTCGACGCTGGCGGCGATATAGCCCCAGCCCGGCCAGACCATATTGCTGGTCAGCGCGCCCACCGACGGCGAATAGGTCGCGCCCTGTTTCTCCCGAATCTCTTCCAGCAGGCGGTTGCCCATCACGTCGGCCAGCACCGAGGTGTTCCGCGCCAGGGTCATGTCGGCGAAGAAGTCATCGGTCGGCCAGGCCGCGTAGGCCATGGCCTGATCGCTGCGGCCCTTGTGGGTGAGAATCACCGGGCTCGGCGTCGCGGCCGGGAAGGCGACCTGGCGGGCGGCGGCCGGCGGCGGAGGCGTGCCGGGGCGGGCGGGCAAGGCGCCGAAGGTAGCGGCCACGGCGGCCGTGGCCTTCTCGACCGTGGTGTCGCCGACGACCGTCACCTCGATGGCGCCCTTCGACAGGCCCGGCTCGATGTCGGCGCGCATGGCCGCCAGGGTGGCGTTGGCGATGTCGCTCCGGCTCGGGAAGGTCCAGCGCCGGTCGCCGCTGCGCAGCAGGCCCTGGATGTCGCGCTGGACGACGCCGCCGTCGGTGGCCTCGTACTGGTCGTGCAGCGTCGTGCCGTAGGTCTTCACGCGGGCGAAAGGGGCCTCGCGCCAACCGGGCTCGGTCGCATAGGCGGCCAGGAGCTGCATCTGGATGTCGAGGTCTTCCGGCCGGGTGCGGCCGCCCAGGGTGAAGGCGTCGTCGTCGACGCCGAAGCCGACACTCGCGTTCTTGTCGGCCAGGACGCGCTCGTAGTCCTCGCTGGAAATCTGTTTCAGGCCGCCTTCGACGAAGGCGCTGGAGGCCCAGGTGGTCGACTGGCGGTCCTTGGGCAGGCTCAGGCGGCCGTCGCCGATCCGCACCTGCACCAGAATCTGGTCGTCGCGGTATCGCGTCGGTTTGACGGTGAGGCGGACGCCGTTCTCGAAGCGCATCATCACGGCGTCGAGGTCGGTGACGTCCTTGGTCTCGACGACCTTTCCGGGCGCGCCGAAGCTGGCGTAGGGCCAGGCGGTGACCGATGGGGCGGCCGGGGCCGTCACGGCCACGGTCTGCGACTGGGTATAGGCCTGCACCACCGTCTGTTCCGCGCCGGCGATGGCTGTGGGGGTCACGACCATGATCAGCGGACCGGAGCCCTCGAAGGCGGCCTTCACGGCGGCCGAGACCTGGTCGGCCTTGAGATTCTTCATCGCCGCCTCGACCGTCGCCTGGTCTTGCGCAGGGGAGGTGTAGACTTCGCGGTCGGTCAGGGTGCCGACGATGCCGTTGGCCAGGGCCGGGGTGCGGCGGGTGGCGGCGCCGGCGACGGCGGCCTTGTAGGCGGTGCGATACTCCTCGATCTCGCGGTCGAGTTCGTCCTGCCGCACGCCGAAGCGGACGATGCGGCGTTGCTCGCGGTCCAGGGCTTCCAGCGCGGCCTTCCAGCCGTCCGGGCGCGGCGTCGCGAACAGGGTGGCGGCGTGCTGCGCCTTGAACTGATCGCCGGCGCTGCCGCCGGCGGAGATGAACGGCGCGTCGGGGCTGCGGGCCAGGGCCTGGAAGCGGCGATTGAGCACGGCGAAGCCCAGGCCCTCGATGACGTCCTTGCGGCGCTGGGCCTCGGTGTCGCGATCCAGGTGCGGCGGGCTGACCCAGCTCATCTGCAGCGCCTGGCCGACGCCGGCCTCGACCACGACCTTGGCCTCGGTTCCACGCTTGGCGACCGCGCCGAGCACGGGCTCTGGGCCGGCCGGGCCCTGGGCCCGCCAGTCGGCGAAACGGGCCTTGATCTTGGCCTCCATGGCGTCGACGTCGAAGTCGCCGACCGCCACGAAGGTGGCGCGGTCGGGCCGATAGTAGGCTTTCCAGAAGTCGGCGAGCCGGCTGGCGGGGGCTGTCTGCAACACCTCGACCTTGCCGATCGGCAGGCGCCTGGGCGGCAACTGGCCGGGCATCATGAAGTCGAAGCGGGCGATGTAGGCGCGGTAACTCGGGCTGTCGCGCGTCCGCTCCTCGGAGAGCACGACGCCGCGCTCGCGGTCGACCGCGCCCGGGTCGATCAGCAGTTCGCTGGCGGTGTCGCGCAACAGGGAGAGGCTGGTGTCGACCGTCTCGTCCTTCGTGTTGGGCAGGTCGAGCTGATAGATGGTCTGGTCGAAACTGGTCGAGGCGTTGGTGTCGGCCCCGAAGGCCAGGCCCAGGCGCTCGAGAATCTTGACCATGTCGCCCTCGGGCACGGTCTTCGAGCCGTTGAAGGCCATGTGCTCCAGGAAGTGGGCGAGGCCCTGCTGGTCGTCGGCCTCCATCAGCGAACCGGCGTCGAAGCGCAGGCGGAAACTGGCCTGGCCGGGCGGGGTGGCGTTCTTCATCAGGGCGTAGCGCATGCCGTTGGGCAGCACGCCGAAGCGGACGGCGGGATCGGGCGCGACGTCGGAGGTCGCCTGCGGCCAGCCGGTTTCCAGGGCGCGGGCGGCGGCCGGGGCGGCGGCGGGCGTGGAGACGAGGGCGGGGCGGGGGGCTTCGGCCACAGCCGCGGCTTTGTCGCCACCGAAGTGCGGCATCGACAGCTTGGGGAGGGAAACGTCGGGGAGGGAGCAGCCAGCCAGCGCGAGACTCGCCATCACGGCGAGCGCCAGGCGCGAAAATCGGATCATTCGTCAGCTCTCGTCACGGCCCCGCTTCATGGGGGCGAGCACCATCGCCGCGCCTTGGGGCGCAAGCAAGGCGTGAATAGGTCCGGTCCGATCGCGCCGGAGCGCGCTATTCGGGCGAGGCGGTATAGAAGCTGGCGGTGTTGCCGACGGCGCTGGCGACGCCGGTGACCGAACGACCGTTGCCCATGCGGGTGGTGGCGCGGGCCGAAACGTCGGTGTCGTTGGTCTGGTTGTTGTTGACCGTCATGCGGCTGGTGCACGACGAGCAGACGTAGCCGGTGGCGGCGTTGCCGACCGCGCTGGCCGAGGCGCTGTTGTCCCAGCCGTAGGTCCCGTCGGCCACGGCGATCACTTCCACCCCGCCCCCGCCGTTGAACTGGGTGTTGTCGAGGATCAGCTCCGCGCCCATGTTGCCGGCCAAGGTCGAGTTGCCGGCGCCGAAGGCGGTGACGGCCTGGCTGCTGAATGCGGCGGCCGTGCCCTCCGACTGCGCGCGCACATAGGCGGTGTTGGTCTGGTTGGTGGTGGCGTCCATCAACGGGCCTTCGTTGGTCACGTTGATGTTGTTGGCCGTCGCCGTGGCGTTGGTGGTCGACAGGTAGCTCTGGCCGTAGGCGGTGAACTTGCTGGCCTGGATCAGGTCGCCGCTGCTGCCTTGCGTGGCGATTATGCGCTGGGCCGACTGGTCAGCGCCGACGCTGCTCAGATTGTTGGCCGCCGCATTGGCGGTGACGATCGCCTGGCCCGTCGCCTCGCCGACGATGGCGCCGCCGTCGGCCAGCACATTGCTTTCGTTCCACTGGCTGACGCGCGCGCCCATGGCGCTGTTGACCAGGGTGAAGCCCTGGCTGTTGGCGATCGCCTGGGTCGAATGGGTCATGTCGCCGACTGAGGCGTCCGCCGCCTCGATCTGGCCGACGGCGGTGACCGAGGTGGGGCCCGTGACCTGGGTCTGGACGGCGGTGAGCGTCCCGCCGTTGATATAGGTGTCGCCGGTGTTGCCGGTGGCGGCGGTCGTCACCGAACCGGTCGCGCCCATGTGGGCGGCGACATCGACGACCGCGTGCGCCTGCACGGCGCCCTGCAGCTCCTGATACGACCGGACGTCCATGGTGTTGCGCGAGGCGCCGGCCGACATGGCGTTGCCGACCGCGGTGGTCAGCGCCGCCGTCGATTCGTCGGCCGTGACGACGTCGAGCGTCTGGTCGGCGAAGACGTCGCCGAGCTGAACCTGGTTGTTGAGAACCTGGCTTGGAGCGGTCTGGCTAGTAGCGACCCCGCAGGACAGCGCGAGTATCGGGATCGCGCCGAGCATCCCAGCGAGAGGGGTCTTCGCGAGTTTGCGCATTGTTGGTGTCCAGGTTGTTGTACGCTGGCACGAAGCCGCCGGTGAGGCCGGTGGTGCGGGCGCCGCCGCCCAGCGGGTCGACCTGCAGGCAGGACTGCGGACCGTTCATGCCATAGAGATTGGCGGTCATTTCGACGGTGGCGCGCTCGATCAGCGAGCGCACGGCCAACTGCATCGGCTCCAGCGCGCCCGAGCCGCCGGAAATGTCGGCGATGGTGGTGCCGAGGATATCGAAGATGCCGGCGCTGATTTCGCGGCCGACCACCTGCTTCTGGTAGGAGATGACGTCCACCACCTCGAGGGTGCGGGTGTTGATCAGGCGCAGATCCATGGCGACGTTCATCACCATGACCCGACGCTTGAAGTTGGCCTTCGGGTCGTCGTTGGCGATGCCGCCAGCGTAGATGTCGGCCCCGGACGAGCGGATGTTGTAGTTCAGCTCGGTGATGCCGCCGGCGACGTAGAAGTCCGAGCCCGGAACCTGGCCGGCCATGATCTTGCGGAAATCGCCCGGACCGTCGGTGTTCGGATTGGGGGTGTCGGTGATCAGCTTGTTGTTGGCGTACTTGAGCTCGAGCTCGGAGACGCTGGTGTCGAAGCGTTCGACCATCGGCACGCCGGCCTTGGCGAAGGCCGACATGGCCATCAGCGAGGCGCCCTGGGTGACCTTGCGGCCCGAGCCGTCGCTTTCTTCCTTGCCGGTGTAGTCGGCGATGCGGCCGACCGCCACGCGCGGCGCCCCGATGTGGGCGGCGCGGGCATATTGCGCCAGGCAGACGAGGGCGGCGGAATAGGGCGTCGGGTTGCTGGTGACCGGCGCCGAGCCGATCGGGTTGGCGTAGACGCCGCGGCCGTCCGCGCCCGGCACGCGGGGCGTGGCGCAGGCGGTCAGGGCCAAGGTCGAGGCCGTGAGCACGGCGGCGGCCGAGAAGATCGAACCGCGTCGCCAGAGCGCCTGCGCCGAAGAAGACTGCAGGATCATTCCGAGGCTCCGACGCCGCCGTTGATGTTGGTTCCGGCGGTGACCGCGCCGTTGTTGGTCTGGTTCGAATTGACGATCACGGTGTTGTAGCTGCCCTGGGTGATCACGCTCAGGTTGTTGCCGATGGCCGTGGAGCTGCCGCTGGAATATCGCCCGCCGACACCGCTGTAGCTGTCCCAGGCGCCGCCCGCCGAGGCGTAGACGCTCTGGTCCTCGCCGGTTTGCATGACGCCGTCGATAATGACCCGGTTCCCGTTGGCGTCGCGCGTCGAGTAGTTGACCATCCGGTTTTCCTGGCCCGTCGTGCGGCCATAGCCGGAGTTGAAGGACGACGAACTCGCGGTGATCGACTGGGCCCGGGCGGCCGGGGAAAAGGCGACCAACAGCACGGCGACCGCCGTGGCTCCCGCGAGGAGCGCTCCCATGTGCTTGCGAACCCTGATCAAGGCCTTACTCCGCGCTCCGGCGCCCAACCCGACTGGCATGGCTCGCGCCAGGATCGGATGGTTCACGATTAACGGCGCAGAAGATGCGATTTGGTTAAGGCGCTCGGAAAATCGGCTCAGACGCCTTCGCGGCGCAGCGCCTCGACCGCGCGTGCGACTTCGGGCAGGTCGGGGAGTGCCGATGCGTTGCGGCTACAGGCGTTGAAGGCCTCGTCCAGCATCTGTTCCAGGCCGATCTCGGGGGTGTTTCGACCGTTCCGGAAGGTCATGTCGCCGGCGATTCCGATCCGCCGACCGATTTCAGGGTAAATGGGGAAGATGAATCCATCCGCCAGCGGATCCACGGGCCGGGCCTCGGGGTCTCGCCGGGGAATCGACAGCCGCGCGATCAAATGCTCGGCCATCGCCTCGGCCACGATCATGCGAGGGTGGTTGGGGGTGTGCGCGAACACCCGCCCTCGCCAGGCCGCGAGGTCCGCGCCCAGATCGATGCCGGACTCGAGCGCGGCCTCGGCCTGCAAGGCTTCGGATTCCGCGTAGCGTCGGAAGTAGCCCAGGGCGGCGTAAATATAAGCATTGTAGAGGTCGGCGGCGTCGCGGGCCGACAGTCCGCGCTGGAAGGCCGCCAGGGCGAGGGTGGAGCACCAGTCGCCGAACTGGAATTGGAGCGGATGATCGGGCGGCAGCATCAGGGCGTCCGGATGCAGACCGGTGAAATAGAAGCGCGGATAGAAGGCCGAGCGCGAGGGCAGGCGGGCGATAATCTTGGGTCGCAGGGCGCGAAAGCGCTTGAAGGGCTGACTGATCACCAGGTCGAACGCGGCGAGGTTCGCGAGCAGCCGCTCCGCCTCGGCCTCGTCCGTGACGGCGGCCCAGGTCACGGTTGTCGTCTCGATGTCCGCGAGGGCGTCGAGGGCGGCGGCCAGGCTGCGCGCCTGGCAGTTGCCGAGCACCGCGACCTTCACGACACGATGGCCTCTTCATCGCAGACGACGTCGGCGGCTTCGGCGTAGGCGGCGCGGGCTTCGTCGCTGAGCGTCTGGCGGGTCGCCTCGGCGAGGCGCGGTGCGGCTTCGGCGCGGAGGAAGGCCCGGGCGAAGATGTCCATCACGTGGGCGACACCCTCGGTGGTGACGTTGCGCTGGTCCTCCGCGAAGAAACGGCCGCCGGCCTGGGCGCCGGTGATGATCTCGTAGGAGGGGAAGTAGGCGACGTTCGGCTCGCGGCGGGCGACCGCCTCGGCCGTCACCCGCAGGGCGGCCTTGCTGTAGGTGTTGGACAGCAGCACGTGGCGCGGCTCGGCGGTGGCGATCAGAGGCACTGGCGAGACGGTGAGGATCACCCGCACGTTCGGGTTCACGGTGCGCAGCTTGCCGAGGAAGGCGCGCAGGTCGGCCGTCATCTCCTCCGGCTCGAAGTTGTGGAATTCGTGGCGGTCCGCATCGAAGGCCCCGCCGGCGACGCCGGGCGCCAGGGGGAACACCGCGCCGTCCTCCCGCGATCGCCAGCCTTCGGTCAGGCCCAGGGTGAAGACGAAGACGTTGCAGTCCTCGAACATCCGGCGCACGGCGGCGAGATGCCTGCGTCGGTCGGCTTCCAGCGCGTCGATGGAAGAGAAGCCCGCCGCCTCGATGCGGGGCCGGAAGGGATCGACCAGGACGCCGTCCTTGCGCGTCCAGACATTCTCCTTCGGGCGGAACAGGGCGTAGGCGCGGTCGAAGGTCTGCAGCAGCTGCCGCACCGTATAGATGTTTCCGAAGCGAGCCGGGAACACGCCGTAGCTTTCGTCGGCGCCCGTCTCGGTGACGAGGTAGCGATAGCCGCGCTGGGTGAGCGCGCCGGCGATATGCTGGGCGAAGCAACTGCCGGCGGTCGCGACGGCGTCGTCGGGCCCGATGACGAACGGCGGCTGCCCGGCTGGATCGACGCCGAACGGGCCGCGGCCGGCGACTGCGCGGCTCCAGAAGGCTTCGTCGGCGGCGTTGGCGTAGGGGTTGGTCATGGGCGCGATATCAACGTCGAGGGCGGGGCGGGGCAAGTGAGGTGTTTCCGCGCTTGGAAATTCCGGCGACCGCGCCACATCTGGTGGCGATGACCGGCGACGATTCGAAGCCTTTCCGCGAGCCCCTGTTCAACGCGCCCTGGACCGCCGTCCTGATGGCGGCGCTGCTGATCCTATGCTTCCTCGGCCAGGGCTTCCTCGGCGAAAGCCAATTCTACGACTGGACATTGCGCCCGGCGGTGGTGCTGGCGGGAAACCCCACCGGCCTTTTCACCTCGATGTTCCTGCATGGCGGCTGGGCGCATGTGCTGATGAACGCGGCCTTCTGCCTCGCCTTCGGGGCGCCGGTGGCGCGGTTGCTGGGGACCGATGCGCGGGGCGCCCTGGCGACCTTCGGCCTCTATATAGTGTGCGGGTTGCTGGCGGGGGCGGGATATGTGGCGCTGCACACGACCAACGACGCCCCGGTCGTCGGCGCTTCGGGCGCCGTCGCGGGCCTGATGGGCGCGGCCTCGCGACTGATCGCCTTTCCCGGCCTGGTCGGGCCGATCCGCAGCCGGCCGGTGATCTCCATGGGCCTGGCCTGGCTGGTGGTGAACCTGCTGGTTGCCGTCTTCGGCTTTCCGGGAACCGGCGGGGCAGGGGTGGCCTGGGAAGCTCACCTCGCGGGCTTCGTCGCTGGCCTTCTGCTCATAGGCCCGACCGCGCGTCTGGTCGGCGTCGGTATACAGGCGGTTGATTCGACGCCGCGAAAGGACGACGCTCCCTGGACATAACCAGGGAGGACCAAAGCAGTGCTTGTGTCTCAAATCCTGAAGCAGAAGGGCGACATGGTGTTCACCGTCGCCCCTCAGGAAACGGTGGCCGCGGCCGCCGGCTTGCTGGAGGCCCGCCGCGTCGGGGCCATGGTGGTGATCGACGGCGACTCCGTCGTCGGCATTCTTTCGGAGCGTGACGTGGTGCGGGTGATCGCGAGAGGCGGCTCGGCGGCGCTGGGCCAGCCGGTTTCCGGGTGCATGACGCCGGATGTGCTGTTCGCCAAGCCGTCGGAGACGGTGGACATTCTCTTGGAGCGGATGACCGATCGCCGCATCCGCCACCTGCCGGTGGTCGAGGGCGGCCGTCTGGTCGGCATCGTCTCGATCGGCGACCTGGTGAAGCGGAAGATCGACGAGACCCAGGCCGAGGCCGACGGCCTGAAGGCCTATATCGCCGCGGGCTGATGCGTCTTGCTCCTCCCCCTGCGCAGCGGGGGAGGGGACCGCCTCAGGCCACCAGGATCTCGGCCGAACCGCCGGCGGCCGCGTCGGCGAGGGTGTAGCCCTCCAGAACCGAAGCGGTGGCGTCGCGCGCCTTCAGCAAGGCGTCGCGCAGGCGGCAGGTCGCCAGGTCCGGGCAATC
>NZ_JBWZNC010000008.1:210000-239261 GCF_056683955.1 Caulobacter sp. HJHS_5
TGTGAGAGACACTCTCGCCGAAAGACCAAGGGTTCCTGCGTAAAGCTAATCTGCGCAGGGTTAGCCGGCCCCTAAGGCAAGGCCGAAAGGCGTAGTCGATGGGAACCAGGTGAATATTCCTGGGCCAGTGTGAAGTGACGGATGGCGTAACTTGTTAGGGCTTATTGGATTGTCCTGGCAGGGAAGCTGTCCCTGGAAATAACTCACACAGAGACCGTACCCGAAACCGACACAGGTGGTCAGGTAGAGTATACCAAGGCGCTTGAGAGAACTATGCTGAAGGAACTCGGCAAATTGCACGCGTAACTTCGGGATAAGCGTGACTCTCTTTTGGGCAACCAGATGAGAGTGGCACAGGCCAGGGGGTAGCGACTGTTTATCAAAAACACAGGGCTCTGCGAAGCCGTAAGGCGACGTATAGGGTCTGACGCCTGCCCGGTGCCGGAAGGTTAAAAGGAGGGGTGCAAGCTCCGAATTGAAGCCCCGGTAAACGGCGGCCGTAACTATAACGGTCCTAAGGTAGCGAAATTCCTTGTCGGGTAAGTTCCGACCTGCACGAATGGCGTAACGACTTCCCCACTGTCTCCAGCATAGGCTCAGCGAAATTGAATTCCCCGTGAAGATGCGGGGTTCCCGCGGTCAGACGGAAAGACCCTATGAACCTTTACTGCAGCTTCGCCTTGGCGTTAGCAGCAACATGTGTAGGATAGGTGGGAGGCTATGAACCCGGGGCGCCAGTTCCGGTGGAGCCATCCTTGAAATACCACCCTTGCTGTTGCTGACGTCTAACCGCGGCCCGTCTATCCGGGTCCGGGACATGGCGTGGCGGGCAGTTTGACTGGGGCGGTCGCCTCCCAAAGTGTAACGGAGGCGCGCGATGGTGGGCTCAGACCGGTCGGAAATCGGTCGTCGAGTGCAATGGCATAAGCCCGCCTGACTGAGAGACTGACAAGTCGATCAGAGACGAAAGTCGGCCATAGTGATCCGGTGGTCCTGCGTGGAAGGGCCATCGCTCAACGAATAAAAGGTACTCTAGGGATAACAGGCTGATTTTGCCCAAGAGTCCATATCGACGGCAAAGTTTGGCACCTCGATGTCGGCTCATCACATCCTGGGGCTGGAGCAGGTCCCAAGGGTTCGGCTGTTCGCCGATTAAAGTGGTACGTGAGCTGGGTTCAGAACGTCGTGAGACAGTTTGGTCCCTATCTGCCGTGGGTGTACGAAGCTTGAGAGGATCTGTCCCTAGTACGAGAGGACCGGGATGGACACACCTCTGGTGGACCTGTCGTGGCGCCAGCCGCGCAGCAGGGTAGCTAAGTGTGGAATAGATAACCGCTGAAAGCATCTAAGCGGGAAACTAACCTCAAAACAAGGCTTCGCCGAGAGCCGTAGCAGACTACTACGTTGATAGGCCAGGTGTGGAAGTGCGGTGACGCATGGAGCTTACTGGTACTAATCGCTCGATAGGCTTGATCGTTCCTCAGTTGAACTCATGCCGCGCTTTGTAGCGCAACACCAAGTCAATACATTCGATGTCTTCTCGCATCCCTTCCGCCGACCTGGTGGCTTTGCCGGGGGTTCCCCACCCGATCCCATTCCGAACTCGGTCGTTAAGTCCCCCAGGGCCAATGGTACTTTGTCTCAAGGCACGGGAGAGTAGGTCGCCGCCAGGTCCGCCGAAGGGATGCATTCCTAGATCATGAGTGCTTTACACGCATGATTTCTCATCTGACCCTTCCCTCACGACGCCATCGCGGCCTGATTTGCCGCGGGATGGAGCAGCCCGGTAGCTCGTCAGGCTCATAACCTGAAGGTCGCAGGTTCAAATCCTGCTCCCGCACCCAAGATCGAGAAAAAAAGCCCCGCTTTCGAGCGGGGCTTTTTGCTTTTGGGCGCTGTCGAGGCGGCTTTCGTTGGCCAAGAGCGCCGTTTTCGCCCAGTGGCCCGGCGGGCGGAGGCGGACGGGCGCTGGTTATTGACCAGCGGCTCGAATTTTATTCGCGCTTGACGTGTGGGGTGTCCGTGGCCGCGACGTCTAGTTCTAAGAGAGCATCGACCTCCAACTTCACGCCGGCCCGTCTTCCCTCAGACGGCCGGCGTTTTTGCATTTTGGATCAATTGCTTGGGGCGGAAAGATCGAGGCGAAGGTCGAGGCGTTCGCAGGTTTAAACCTTGAGGGCCAGGAAGCCTCCGACCCGCTCAAAGCCAGCGCTCGCCGCATGGTCGCTGTGTCGCTCAACGACCTGGCCCGCGGCCCTCTAGGCCGTCGCGCCTAGTCGACGCAGACCCCGTCGGCGCGCTTGCCCGCCACGACCTCCTCACGGCAGCCGCAGGGGTCGTTGTTCTTGCGGCAGACGCCGGTCGTCGCGCCGTCCGCCGCGACCGGCGCGCCCTCGTAGAGGCAGCCGCCCTCGCATTGAGTCTTGTCGGTGCAGATCTTGCCGGCGTCCTTGAACGGAACCACGCACATCGCCCGGCCCAAGCGACAGACGGGACGAACGCTTCCGCCGGCGGCGGCGCAGGCGGTGGGATCCGCGCCGGCGACAACCGGGGCGAGGGCTGGGGGACGTGGCGCGCAGGCGGCGAGAACCAGAAGCGAGGCGAGGGCGACGAGGGCGCGAAGGGGCATGGCGCGTGGCATAGCCGGGCTGTGCGACGGTTCAAGCCTTGCCGGCCGCGTCGCGGGCGGCTTTGAGCAGCTTCAGCAACGCCGCCTCCGTGGCGGCCCGTTTCGACAGACCGCCGGCCTGATAGGCCTCGAACACCGCCGGGTGGATATAGGCCGCGCGGCAGACGGCGGGGGTGTTGCCGAGCAGGCCCGCGACAGCCTTCACGCAGAGATTGCTGATCCGCTTGAACGCCGCCTGGCTGTCGGCGGGCGGTTGCTCGGCCAGGGCGCGCATGGCCGAGAGGCTGGCCGCCCAGGTGCGAAAGTCCTTAGCGGTGAACTCGCCGCCCATGGCCGCGCGCAGGTAATCGTTGACGTCGTGGCTCTCGATCGGCCGCCGCTCGCCCTCCTCATCGACATACTGAAACAGGCGCTGGCCACGCAGGTCCTGGCAGGCGCGCACGATGCGCACCAGGCGCCGGTCGTGGAAGCCGGTGCGGTGGGTCACGCCGCTCTTGCCGCGAAATTCGAACACCGCGCCCGCGCCGGCTACCTTCACGTGGCGTTTCTGCAGGGTGGTGAGGCCATAACTCTTGTTGGCCTTGGCATACTCGTCGTTGCCCACCCGGATAAGCGTGACCTCGAGCAGGCGGACGACGGCGGCCAGCACTTTCTCTCGCGGCAGGCCGCGACGCGCGAGGTCGGCCTCAACGCGGCGGCGCAGCCTCGGCAGGGCGCGGCCGAAGGCGATCATGCGGTCGTACTTGGCCTCGTCGCGCACCGCCCGCCACCGGGCGTGGTAGCGGTACTGTTTGCGGCCCTTGGCGTCGCGGCCGATCGCCTGGATGTGGCCGTCCGCCTTGGGGCAGATCCATACATCGGTCCAGGCCGGCGGAATGGCCAGCTTGGCGATGCGATCGAGGGTGCGGGCGTCCTTCACCGGCTCGCCCTTGCGGTCGTGATAGGTGAAGCGGCCCGCGCGCGTGCGGGTCCGCGTCAGGCCGGGAGAACGATCGCTGCAATAGCTGAGGCCGGCCTCTTCGGCGGCGTTTACTCCGCTGAGCAGTTCGTCGGGAACATCGCGCGCCATCCCGCTCAACCCCGGCTCAGTTCGGACTGAGATTTCAGGACGCGATCGCCGTCTTCCTGCCGGATCAGATAGGCCGGCTCCTCGAGGCTGGCGTTGCGCGTCACCTTCTCGCCCTTGAGAGTGCGGGTGACACGCTTTTCAAAGCGATCCACCACTTCGCCGTGGGCCTCATGCGCTCCCCAAGTCCATTTCACCTTCGAGCCCTTGGCGAATGAGCGGCTCATCCGAGCAATCTCCGACTATCTGGCCGACAACGTGAGGCGCGGGTCGGGGTTCCGGATGCCGAGGGCAGGGGGTAGAGCGGGGGCATGAACTATCGCCACGCCTTCCACGCCGGCAACTTCGCGGACCTGGTGAAGCACGCGACCTTGACCGTGCTGCTGGAGGCCCTGCAGCGCGATGCGGCGCCCTTGCACGTGCTCGACACGCACGCGGGGGCGGGAGGCTACGATCTCTCCGGCGCTTTGGCGGGCAAGACGCGCGAGGCCGAGGCCGGGATCGTGCGCCTGATGGCCGACGCCGACGCGCCGGTGGCCTTCGAGGCGTTGAAGACGACGGTGCGGCGACTGAATCCCGAGGGCGGTGTCCGCTACTATCCAGGCTCGCCCCTGCTGGTCGCCGAACGGCTTCGATCCGGCGACCGCTATGTCGGCTGCGAGCTGCGGGCCGACGATCACGCCGCCCTGCAGGAGACGCTCGGCGCCTTCCGCAACGCCGAGGCGCGGCTCGGCGACGGCTATGCGGCCGCCGCTGTTCCGCCGCCGCGCGGTTTCCGCGCCCTGCTGGTCATCGATCCTCCGTTCGAACGCCCTGACGACTACGACAACATTCTGGGCGCCGTCGCCGCGGCCCAGGCCGCCGAGCCTGACGCGCACGTCGCGATCTGGTTGCCGCTGAAGGACCTGGAGACCTTCGACGCTTTCCTGCGCGGCCTGGAAGACCTGTCGCCAGGACCATTCCTGGTGGCAGAGGCGCGGCTGAAGCCGTTGCGCGAGCCGCTGAAGATGAACGGCTGCGCCATGGTGCTGATCAACCCGCCGAAGGGCATTGAGGCGTCTCTGCGGTCCATCTGCCGTTGGGTGGCGGAAACGCTCGGAAATAATGGAGCGCTTGGTCGGGTCACCGCGTTTGAAATGTGAAGGTTAAGCTCGCCCCTTGGGCGAAATCGCGACCCGTGATATGCTGCGCTGCACAAGACAATTTGGAGGCGGGATATGGCGATCAGTCAGGAACCGTTGGGATCTGAAGGCCAACGCCTCGATCCTGAAGCCGCCCTCCGTTTCCCCGTCGGCGTAGCGTCACCTCTGTGGTTCGCCTTCGGCGCGGCGGCCGCCACCGCCTCGACCTGGTGGTGGATGGCGCGCTGGACGCGCGATCTGGCGCTGGAGTGCGCCGGCGGCGTGGTTGCGGCGGGCGGCGTTCCCGCCGTGCCGGTCGAATCCGCCACATTCGCCCCGGAGGACGAAGAGCCCGTCGATGAGGCCGACACGGCCACCAAGAGCGCCGCCGAGGCGGTGGCGGACGCCGCCGGCCTGGTCGTCGATCCGATGATCGAACAACCGGTCGCCGTCGCGCCCGAGCCCGCGCCGATCCCCGCCGTTCAGAACGCCGCCAAGGCCGCCGCGGACGACCTCACCCGTCTGGTCGGTGTGGGGCCTCGGCTGGCCGCGCAGCTCGCCGAACAGGGCGTGACCACCTTCACCCAGATCGCCGCGTGGAACGCCGATCAGCTCGGCGAGATCGACAAGGCGCTGAACCTGCGCGGCCGAGCCGTGCGCGACGCCTGGGTTTCGCAGGCCAAGCGGCTGGCCGCTCAGCCGTAGTCTTCCACGGCGCGAAAGGCCGCGATCCGTTCGATCAGTCCGACCGGCATTGGGCTGTTCAGCTTGAAATGCAGACTGTCCTTGGCCGCCCGATGGGGCGCGAGGTCCTCGGCCATCGCCGCCTCCATGGCGCGAGAGGTCGGATAGACCGCCACGTGCGTCTTCCAGCCGGCGAAATAGAGCACCCGCTTTCCGTTCAGGCTGTAGGCCGGCATGCCGTAGGCGATGCGCTCCTCCGCCTTGGGCATGCCTCGCCGGATCGCCGCGCGCACGGCCTCCAGCGCGGCGCGGGCCGCCTCGGGTTGGGCGGCGATGTAGGCGTCGATGCTGTTGGGCGCGGCCATTGGCCGATGTTATCGCCGAACGACGCCGCGTGGGAGCCGCCGCGCAGGCTGGACGTTAGCAAGCCATGCCGACCAAGACCGCGAGCCTGGACGACATGCCGCTGAACGACGCTCCGCCCATCGGCGGCGAGGCCGACCGGCATCATCGCATCTGGCGATCGGTAGACCGCGTGAAAGCGCTTTCGGACCGGGTGATCGGCATCGGCCCCTTCGGCGTCGGCATGGACGGCGTGCTGACCTTCATCCCCGGCGCGGGGTTGGTCTACACCGTCGGGGCGGGCGGCTTTCTGTTGGTCCAGGCCCTGCGGACGGGGGCCTCGGTCGCCACACTGGCGCGGATGGCGGCCTATCTGGCCGTGGACACCGCAACCACCGAAATTCCCATCGTGGGCGACGCCGTCGACTTTTTCTTCCCTGGCCATCTGATGGCGGCCAAGGCCCTGCAGAAGGATATCGAGCGCCGTCACGGCCCGCCGCCTGAGCTCCACGCCGGGGCGAAGCGGAAACCGCGCCGTCGCCGTGGCGGCTGAGCGACTCCTTTCGTTCGGAATTTGCGCTAGGATGCCGCCTTGAACGGAGTTGGGAAGGCGGCCATGGCCGACACCTACGAGGATACGCTGGGCGACTTCGCCGTCACCGGCCCGCGCCGGCCCGCGTTGCGCCTGGTCGTCGGCGCGATGATCGCGCTCGCCGCCATCGGCTTCTACCTGGGGCTCAACACCGGCGACCACACCACCCGCCTGCCGGGTGATACGCGTGGGACCAAGGCCGCCACCGGCCCAGACTTCTCCGGCGCCAAGGTGGCCGTGGCGCTGGCCCCGGTCGCCGAGCCGCCGCCGCCTCCCGCTCCCGAACCGGTGGAGACCGTGGTGGAAGCCCCCGTCGTCGCAGCGCCGGTGGTGATCGCGCCGGTCGCTCCAGTGATCGAGGCTCCACCGCCCTCGCCCGCTCCCGCCCCCCCGCCGCCGCCGCCGAGTCTCGAAGGCCTGTTCTAGCTGGCGCTTCGGAACCCATCCGCCGCCTGAGCCTTTCCCGCTGGGAACAAGGGAGCCGGGCCGTGGACGGAATGATGGAAGACACCTTCGACTCGGCGGAGGTGCGCGACATGCACACCGCCGTGACGCCGCTGAGCGGCAAGCGCGTGCTGGTCACCGGCGGCACCACCGGCATCGGCCGGGCCATCGCCGCCCTGCTGGGATCGTACGGTGCGCGCGTCTTCGTTTTCGGACGTCACGAGCCGGAACTACGGGTCGCCCTGGAGCACATCCGCAGCAGCGGCGCCGAGGCGGAGGGCATGACCGCCGACACCGCCAAGGCCGAGGACGTCGCCCGGGTGTTCGCCGCCGTCGATGAGGCGTTCGGCGGTCTCGATATCCTGGTGGCCAACGCCGGCATCGCGGGCGAAGGCCTGACCAAATCGTCCGACGCCGACTGGCGGTATGTGATGGAAACCAACGTGCTCGGCTACATGGCCTGCGCCAAGGCCGCGGTCGAGCGCATGGCGCCGAGAGGCGAGGGCCACATCGTGATCATCGGCTCGATCAGCCAGGACGCGACGGGGCCGGGCTCGGTCTATTCCGCCAGCAAGGCGGCGAACCGGGCTTTCTCCAAGAGTCTGCGCGAGGAACTGGCCGAGAAGAACATCCGCGTCTCGCTGGTCGAACCCGGCATGGTCGGCGCGGACCTCCGCAAGGGCGAGACGCCCGAGGAGCAGCGGGAGGCGATCGGCAAGGGCGAGATGCTGCGCGCCGAGGATATCGCCGTGGGCGTCCACTATATCCTCACCCAGCCCGAACGCTGCACCGTCACCGAAGTTCGGATCGAACCGCGCATCCAGAACTGATCGACGGGAGGGCTGTGATGAGCTTTGAAGTCGACCGCCTGGTGTTCACGCCGGACGACGTGGACCTGGCCCGATCGCCGCTGCGCGGTTCGCTCGATGCCGAGACCTATACCCTCGGCGCCTTCAACCCCGGCCTCACCCGCCTGCCGAACGGCGACCTCTTGATGATGGTGCGGGTGGCCGAGGCGCTGCGCGAGCCGGTGGTCGAGGGCCATATCCACGCCATCCGCTGGGATGAGGACGGGCATTATCGGCTCGACGGCCACGACATCGAGGCGGCCGACACCAGGGACCCGCGTAAATTCCTGCTGCGCCAGGCGCAGCACCGGGTGATGGGTCTGACCTCCCTGTCCTGGATTCTGCCGGTGCAGCTGTCGCCGGACGGCCTGCGCGTGAAGGCGGTGCACTACGACAAGGCTGTCGCGCCTGCGCGCACCTACCAGGAGTACGGCGTCGAGGACGCGCGGATCAGCCTGGTCGACGGGGTCTACTACCTGACCACCTGTTCGGTGAGCGCCGAGCGCCACTCCACGACACTCTATACCTCGAGCGATGGCTTGAACTACCAGCTGCAAGGCATTGTCCTGGATCACCAAAACAAGGACATGCTGCTGTTCGAGGGCAGGGTAGGCGGCAAGTTTTGGGCCCTGACCCGGCCGCTGGGCGACCTCTATTTCACCTATGCGCCGGACAGCCCCTATCGCAGCGGCCCTTCGATCAATCTGGCGACCAGCCCCGACGCCCTGCACTGGAAGCCCTGCGATAAGCCCGGCATCCGCCCGCGCAAAGGCACGACGATCAGCTCACGCATGGGCGGCGGCGCCCAACCGATCCGCACCGACGACGGTTGGCTGGTGCTCTATCACGGGGTGGAAAGCCACGAGGTTGTCGGCATCTACCGCACCTTCTGGGCGCTGCTCGATCTGGAAGATCCGTCGCGGATTCTGCGGCTTGAAGACGAGGCGGCCTTGATCGAGCCCAACGCCGACCTCACCAAGCCGCTCGAACATCAGATGTATCTGTCGAACGTGGTGTTCACGACCGGCGTCGTCGATCACGGCGACAGCTATATCGTCGCTTCCGGAGAGGCGGATCTCGCCTGCCGTATCACGCACATTCCAAAAGCCAGGTTCGCCTAGGATTCCTGCTCGTCGTCCGGCTTGGCGGGCGAGGGGGCGGGGCCCGTCTTGCGGCGGCGCAGATTGGCGCGCAGGGCCTGGGCGAGCCGCGCTTCTCGACGGGCCTTCTCGTCGTGGGGCGGGGGCGGCTTGCTCATGATCAAAGGCTGGTTGCGATCTGCGACATCGGAGAGCGGAACGTCGCGACGAGTCCGCTGGGGCGGTAGTCGAGCTTGGCGCCGCCACGGCCGACCAGGCCCATGCCGATCAGGCGCGAGCCGAAGCCTCGCTGAGCGGGGGGCGATGTGCGCGGGCCGTCGTACTCCCGCCAAGCGACGGTCAGGGTCGGGTCCAGCGTCGCATTGTCCACTTCCCAACGAATCTCCACGCGGCCGCTCTCGACCGACAGCGATCCATACTTCAGCGCATTGGTGGCCAACTCGTGGATCAGCAGCGAGGTGGCGAGCGTCGATTTGGACCCCAGCATCACCTTGGGACCGGAAAGATCGAGGCGGGCCCGGATGCCCAGGCTTTCGCCCACGGCGGTCAGGATGTCGAGAAGGGCCGTCGAGGACCAGCTGCGCTGCAGCAGGAGGTCGTGGGCGGCCGCCAGGGCGTGCAGGCGGCTGTCGAAGTTCTCCACCGGCCCTCGGTCCGCCACCGGCTTGAGCGTCTGCATGGCCAGAGCCTGAACCATGGCGAAGCTGTTCTTCAGGCGGTGGCTGAGTTCGAGGTTGAGCACCTCCTGCGCCGCCTCGGCCTGGGCCCGCGCCATGGCGGCCTCCATGCGGTCGGTCACGCCTTCGACGAAGCCGATCTCCTCATGGGACCAGGCGCGGGGGGCGGTCTCGTGCACGAACACTACCCCGACGAGATCGTCGCCCTCCATCAAGGGGGCCTGGATCGCCGCGCGGACGCCCATGACGTCGAACGTCGGCCGATCGGTGGCGAGGGCGAGGGAGTCGTGCAGGTCGCCCACGGCCAACGGCTCGCCCGACAAAAGTCCCAGCAGGGTGGCCGGAAAGCGGCTGAGCGTGTGGACGCCCACCAGGCTGCGCACGCGGCCGTCGGTGCGGTCGCGCTCGACCGCCAGCCTGTCGTTGGCCCGATCGAGCCGCGCGTAGCCGACGCGGGCGGCGCCCAACACGCCGATCAGGGTGTCGAGCGCGGCGTCGACCACCTCGCTTTCGCTCGCGGCGATGCGCAGTCGGTCGCCCAGCGCCAGCAGGGCGGCGATGCGGTCGCGGCCCAGGCGCTCGTCGGTGATGTCCTGCACCACGCCGAACATCTTGATCGGCTGGCCGGCGGCGTCGCGCACGAAGGCGCCGCGGCGGCTGAGCCAGCGGACGCGACCGTCGTCGGCGCGGCGGATGCGATACTGGGCGTCGCGACCAAGCTCACCTAGGCGACGGCTTTCCTCGCTGGACGCCAGGCCACGGTCTTCCTCGAAGAGGTTTTCCAGGAATTCGGTGGCGTCGACGGTGGTCTGGATCGCCATGCCGAACAGGCGGCAGAACTCCTCGGAGATGGTCATCACGTTGGTGGCGATATCGATCTCGAAGGTGCCGATGCCGGCGGCCTGCTGTGCGGCGCGATACCGGGCGGCGTTCTCCTGCGCCAGGTGGGTAGTCACCGCCAGGGCGTCATGCAGCCGGGTGTCCGCGAGGCGTTCGGTATGCGCCGTGCGGCGGATGTCCAGCAGGCGCATGGCTTGGCGGGCGAGCACACGCAGGCCCGTCGCCTGGGCGGGCGTGAGGCCTTCCGGGCGAGGCTTGGTGTCCACGACGCAGAGCATGCCCAGCGTCAGGCCCTCCGGCGCGATCAACGGGGCGCCGGCGTAGAAGCGGGCGCCGTCGGCGGCGGCCACGGCCGGGATTTCGCGGGTCCGGGGATCGGCCGTCAGGTCCGGCACGATCAAGAGCTCGTCGCCGGACAGGCCGTGGATGCAGACCGACTGGAGAATCGGCGTCTCGGAGACGTCCATGCCGACGCGCGCCTTGAACCACTGGCGGTCGGCGTCCACGAGGTTGATCAGCGCGGTCGGGGTTCCGCAGAGGGCGGCGGCGACTTGGGCGATGTCGTCGAACTCGGACTCCGGCGGGGTGTCCAGAACTCCATAGGCGTGCAGAAGCGCCAGCCGCTCGGCGTTTATCGCCGCGGCCGGGACCCCGTTTTCATCCGGTTTCTGGCTCGCCCCGCGCACGCGTAATCGATACTCCCGCAGCCTCATGTACGCACCTGCAAAACAGTGGTTGGCGAACGGTTCCGCGCAAGCTGGAATTTCCGCTTCCCGGCGGCGACGACATTCGCTATAGGGCGCCCTCTCTTTCGCCGCCGTAGCTCAGTGGTAGAGCGCATCCTTGGTAAGGCTGAGGTCGGCAGTTCAATCCTGCCCGGCGGCACCACCTTAAAGCCGGCCCCAACGGGCCGGCTTTTTGCTTTTTCAGCCCGCCCGCCAATCGGAATTGAAAATCGCCGTGGGCTCGGACCGCCGCGGTGACGATCGCGGGCGGGCTCGGGCGTAACGGCCTGAGTATCGCAGGTTGCATAAACCGAGCGCGATCATTCGGTCCGGGCTGCCAGGGTGACGGCAGTCTCCCTCGCAAGGGCCTGAAAACACGGAAGAAAGCCCTCGGAAATCTTCCGATACGCACCGTCACGGTTTGTCACAAAGGCGATGTTCGCCAGCAAACTGGCTCCAATACTTCGTTGGCATGGCCGATCGACACGGTCCTGCAATCAAGGAGACATCCATGCGCAAGCTTTCTCTCGCCCTCGCGATCGGCGCCTTCGCGGCGCCCGCCTTCGCCGGTCCGGTCGGTTCGGGCCTGTGGCACACCGAGGCTGTCCATAAGGCGCGTCAGGCCGCCATCACCATTTCGCACGCCGACGCCAGCTGCCTGGCCGGGATCGCTCCGTCGGTCGCCGAACACAGCGCCGTCCGCGCCGCCGCGGTGAAGAACGGCAAGCTGGCCGTGCAATTCCACAGCCAGGACGCCCGCGCCTCGAACGCAGGGGCGGTCCATGCGTTGGTCTCCAAGGCCTGCGCGGGCGCTCAGGTCGCGAACGCCTAGCCAGCGCGCCAGGGCCGTGGCGGCGGAAAAGCGTCGTCGCGGCCTTGCCTGTTTTTTCATCACCCCTACTTAGTTTCTGATCTTGTAGCGGAATCGAATGCTCGAACTGCAAATGGACTCCCTGGCCACGGCGGCGCCGACGGTTCTGGTCGTTGAAGACGACCCGAGCCTGCGCACTCTGCTGACCCGTGTCCTGCGCGAGAACGGCTTTCGGACTCTGAGCGCCGGCTCAGGCCCGGAGATGGCTCGCCTGCTAGAAAGCGGGCCCGTCGACATGATCCTGCTCGACGTGATGCTGCCGGGGCCGACCGGCTTCGACCTCTGTCGCGCCATCCGCCGCACCAGCGACGTGCCGATCATCATTCTCAGCGCCCGCGCCGAGGAGGCCGACCGCCTGGTCGGTCTGGAACTGGGCGCCGACGACTACATTCCGAAGCCTTTCAGCGCCAAGGAAGTGGTCGCCCGCATTCGCGCCACCCTGCGCCGCAGCCAGGGCCAGATGGTCGCCGCGCCGTCCAACAGCCGCGCGCAGCTGTCGTTCGGCGGCTGGATCCTCGATCCCGCTAGCCGCGAACTGTTCGCCCCCGACGGCGCCGCCGTCGAGCTTTCGGGCGCCGAGTTCGACTTGCTGCTGGCCTTCGTTTCCCAGCCGCAACGCGTTATCGGCCGCGAGCGGCTGCTGGAGCTTTCCCGCGCCCGCCTGGCGGACGCTTCCGACCGCAGCATCGACGTGCTGGTCAGCCGCCTGCGACGCAAGCTCGCCGGCGCCGGCGGCCAGGATACGGTGATCCGCACCGTTCGCGGCGTCGGCTACATGTTCGCCCACCCGGTCAAGCGCCTCTGATGCACCTGCGGATCTGGCCGCAGGCTTTCATCGGCCGGGTTATCCTCGTGCTGATGTGCGCTGTGGTCCTGGAGTTCATCGGCAGCTCCGCCGTCTACGAATACGTCGAAGTGAAAACCACGCGCCTGTCGCAGGCCCAACGCGTGGCCGAGCAATTGGTGGTGGCCGCGGGCGTGATGAACGACACCCCGCCCGAACGGCGCGCCGAAGCCAGCCACGAGCTCTCGACCGAAGGCGTGCGCGTCACCTGGCAGTCGATCTCGCCGCTGCCGAAGGCGCACAAGAACTCGGAACTCGCCAAGCTCGCGGCGGACATGCGCCGCTGGGAGCCGACGCTCGACGAACACCTGCGTGTCGATTTCTACGGCGGATCGCCGTGGGCGGAATCGATGCGGCTGATGGGCTCGGCGCAGTTGAACGACGGCACCAGCGTGCTGGTCATCTCGCGTTCCGAGGCGACGCCCTGGGCGACCGTTCTGGCCGCGCTCGGCTCGGCCGCCGTGATGTCGATCGGCCTGGTTATCGCCTCGACCCTGCTGCTGCGCAGTCTCGGCCTTCCGCTTCGCGCCCTGGCGCGGGCGGCCGAGAGCGTCGGCAAGGGGGATCCGGTCTATGTGCGGGAGGAGGGGGCGGGGGACCTGCGCCGCGTGGCGCACGCCTTCAACGCCATGCAGACGCGCATCACCGAGCTGCTGGCGGCGCGCACCCACGCCCTGGCCGCCGTGAGCCACGACCTGCGCACGCCGCTCTCGCGCCTGCGTCTGCGCGCAGGCCTGGTGAAGGACCGCGAAACCCGCACCGCCCTCGAACAGGACGTCGAGGAAATGGCTGAAATGCTCAACTCCCTGCTGGCCTACCTCGGCGGGGTGCAGGACAGCGAGCCCCAGCGGCTGGTCGACCTGGCGACGCTCTGCATGACCATCGTCGATGACGCCACCGACGCCGGCGGCCGCGCCACCTACGACGGGCCGGAACGTCTTTCGACCCGGCTGCGGCCAAGCGCGGTGAAACGGGCCATCGACAATCTGGTGCAGAACGCCCTGACCTATGGCGGCTGCGCCGACGTCAGCCTGTCGATCGTCGGCGATCGGGTGATCGTGCGGGTCTGCGACGACGGTCCGGGCATCCCGGAATCCCAGATGGCGCGGGTGAAGGAGGCGTTCACCCGCCTCGACGACGCGCGGGCCCGCAATACCGCCGGCCTCGGTCTCGGCCTTTCCACCGTCGAGAAAATGACCGTGGCGGAAGGCGGCGAGTTCGTGCTGTCGAACCGTCCCGAAGGCGGGCTCTGCGCCGAAATCCGGCTGCCCTACCGCGCCTGAAACCCAGGCCACGCAACGTTTTGATACGTTGCTGCTGCGCACAAGACACGCCCGTAACGCACCTTCCAAGGGCGATGGTGGCCTGAGAGGGAGCCGATCCCACCCCTGGGGGACGCCCACCCGGGTCGCCATCGCACCCCATCCTCGATGGACCTGGAGTTTCGTCATGGACAACTGGCTTGAGCGGGCGACCCTGTTCAAGGGGGAGGTGTTCCCTCAACAGAGCGCCCTCTACCAGCGCCTCGCGAGCGACGGGCAGACACCCAAGGCTCTGATGATCTCCTGCGCGGACAGCCGCGTGGTGCCCGAGCAGATCACCCAGGCGCTTCCCGGTGATCTTTTCGTCTGCCGCAACGCCGGCAATATCGTGCCTCCGTTCCAGACCATGAACGGCGGCGTTTCCTCGGCGGTCGAATACGCCGTCGTGGCCCTGGGCGTACGCGACATCGTCGTCTGCGGTCATTCGGACTGCGGCGCCATGAAGGCCTTCCGCGATCCGAAGGCGCTCGAGGCGATGCCCAACGTCGCCGCCTGGCTGCGCCACGCCCATGCCGCGCATTGCGTGGTCTGCGCCGCCTACGACGATCTGGACGACGCCGCGGCCGCCCGCGCCACCGCGCTGGAAAACGTGGCCATGCAGATCAACCACCTGCGAACCCACCCGTCGGTCGCCTCCGCCATCGCGCGCGGCGAACTGACCCTGCACGGCTGGTTCTTCGACATCGAAACCGGCGCGATTCTCGCCCTCGAAGGCGAGACCGGCCAGTTCAAGCCCGCCGATCGTGAAGGCCGCCTGCCAGTGGCCCTCGCTCCCGCCCGCCGCGTCGCGGCCCCTGAAATGATGATCCGGTACGCCGCAGAATGACTTCTCAAGTTTCCAGCCCTGCCGCCACGTCTGAAAAGCGTGGCGGCGTTTTTTCGCGCGACCTTACGGCGTCGCTCGTCGTCTTCCTGGTGGCCCTGCCGCTCTGCATGGGCATCGCCATCGCCTCCGGCGTTCCGGCTGAAAAGGGCCTGATCACCGGCATCATCGGCGGCATTATCGTCGGCGCCCTGGCCGGCTCGCCGCTGCAGGTCAGCGGCCCGGCCGCCGGCCTGGCGGTGATCGTCTTCGAAATCGTGCAGAAACACGGCATCGGCCTGCTCGGCCCGTTGCTGATCGTGGCCGGCCTGATCCAGGTGATCGCCGGCGCCCTGAAGCTCGGTCAATGGTTCCGCGCCATCTCGCCGGCCGTGGTGCACGGCATGCTCGCCGGCATCGGCCTGCTGATCGTCGCCGGCCAGATTCACGTGCTGTTCGGCGACAGCCCGCTGCCGCACGGCCTTGAGAACCTGGCGGCGATCCCCGCCCAGTTCATGAGCCTGACACCCACCCTGGGTCAGACGGAATCGGCCCTCGCCGTCGGCGTGATCACCATCGCCTTCATGATCGGCTGGGAGAAGATTCGCCCCGCCAAGCTCAAGCTTCTCCCCGGCGCCCTGCTGGGCGTGCTGGCCGGCACCCTGGTGGCCGGCGCCTTTGCCCTCGACGTCAAGCGCATCCAGGTCCCGGAATCGATCCTGGCGGCCATCGATACGCCGACCGCCACTAACTTCGCCAAGATGGCCGACCCGGCCCTGCTGATCACCGCCCTGGCCATCGCCTTCATCGCCTCGGCCGAGACCTTGCTCTCTGCCGCCGCGGTGGACCGCATGCACACCGGTCCGCGCACCAAGTACAATAAGGAGCTGTTCGCTCAGGGCGTCGGCAACATGCTGTGCGGCGCGGCCGGCGCCCTGCCGATGACCGGCGTGATCGTGCGGAGCTCGGCCAACGTCCAGGCCGGCGCTGCGACGCGCATGTCGGCGATCCTGCACGGCGTCTGGATTCTGGGTCTGGTCGCCCTGGCCCCGTTCGTCCTGCGCCAGGTGCCCAGCGCCGCCCTCGCCGGCGTGCTGGTGGTCACCGGCTGGCGCCTGGTCAGCCTGCAGCACGCCAAGCACCTGTTCCATCGCTACGGCCTTCTGCCGACCGTGATCTGGGGCGCGACCTTCCTCGCGGTGGTCGCCACCGATCTGCTGACCGGCGTCATCATCGGCATGGGTCTGACCCTGATCGAACTGCTGCCCCACCTTCGCCGCATGCGTCTGCGCATCGCCGATAACAACGGCGCGGAAGGCGTGGATCGCGAAGTAACGCTGGAAGGCGCCGCCACGTTCCTGCAGTTGCCGCGCATCACCAAGGCGCTCGAGTCCATCCCGGACGGCGGCGCGGTGCGCCTGAACACGGGCAAGCTCTCCTGCCTGGATCACACCTGTGCGGAGGTGATCACCGAATGGCTCAACTCCAAACGACGGACAGGCACCCGGATCGACATCGCGCCCGGACCCTTCGTCGACAAGTTCCACGCCCCCGCACACTAAAACCGGGCGTGACAGGGAGGAAGCAACCCCCAGCTTCCCCAACGGCCCCCGCCGATACCCCGGCGGGGGCCGTCTTGTTTTTCCGCCGCCCTTGCGCGCCCTTCGCCAGCGGGTAGAACCGCCCCTCAGGCTTCGGGACCGGCATGGACAGTATCGCGATCATGGGCGGCTCGCCGCTCGTCGGGGAAATCCCCATCAGCGGGGCCAAGAACTCCGCCATCAAGCTCATGGCGGCCAGCCTGCTGACCGACCAGCCGCTGCGCCTGACCAACATGCCGCGCCTGGCCGACACCCGCTTTCTCGGCAAGCTGCTGACCCGCCTCGGCGCGCACGTCGACGAGCGGGAGGGGGAGGATGGCTCCGAAACCATCCTCCACACGCCCGAGATCATGGGGGCGATCGCGCCCTACGATCTCGTTCGCCAGATGCGGGCCTCGTTCAACGTCCTGGGCCCGCTGCTGGCCCGCGTGGGCCATGCGAAGGTCAGCCTGCCCGGCGGCTGCACCATCGGCGCCCGACCGGTGGACCTGCACCTGAAGGCCTTGGAAGCCCTCGGCGCCCAGATCGAGCTGCACGAAGGCTATGTCTACGCCCAGGCGCCCCGTGGCCTGCGGGGCGGCCATGTCGCCTTTCCCTTCGTCTCGGTGGGCGCCACCGAGCACGCCCTGCTCGCGGCCGTGCTGGCCGAGGGCGAGACGGTGCTGGAAAACGCCGCCTGCGAACCCGAGATCGGCGACCTGGCCGATTGCCTGAACGCCATGGGCGCCAAGGTGGAAGGGGCGGGGACCCCGACCATCCGCGTGAAAGGCGTCACCCGGCTGGGCGGCGGCGTCCACGCCGTGATCTCCGACCGCATCGAGGCCGGCACCTACGCCGTCGCGGCCGCCATGGCCGGCGGCGAGACCCGACTTACCCGCACCAAGCCCGAGCTGATCGCGCCGCTGCTGGACAAAATCGAGCAGGCCGGCGCCAAGGTGACCCGCCATGCCGACGGCGTGACCATCGCCCGAAACGGTACGCGCCTGAAGGCGGTCGATGTCGAGACCTCGCCCTATCCGGGGTTCGCCACCGACCTGCAGGCGCAGTTCATGGCCTTGATGACCGTGGCCGAGGGCGAAAGCCGCATCCGCGAAACCATCTTCGAGAACCGCTTCATGCACGCGCCGGAACTGGCCCGGCTGGGAGCCGACATCTCGGTGCACGGCGGCGAGGCCGTGGTGCGCGGGGTCGAGCGGCTCTACGGCGCGCCGGTGATGGCCACCGACCTGCGGGCGTCGGTCAGTCTGGTGATCGCCGGCCTCGCGGCCAAGGGCGAGACGGTGGTCAGCCGCATCTATCATCTAGACCGCGGTTTCGAGCGGCTGGAAGAGAAGCTGCGCGCCTGCGGCGCCGACGTCCGTCGGATCAAGGGCGAGGGGAGCGAGCACTAGTGGCGCCGAGGGACCAGCATGAGGCCCCCCTGCGCCTGCTGGCGGAGGACGCCGACGATCTGGCGGTGATCAGCGCCGCCCTGCAGGACGCTGTGGCGAAGATCGGCGATATTCGCTGGGACGCCGCCGGTCGCCGCCTGACCATCGGTTTCAATCGCTTCCGCTGGGAATCCGACCGAAAGGCTGGCCAGCGCGTGCGCAGCGGCCTGCAGCTAAGCTCGGTGCTGAACGTCCAGGCGCGGCGCCTGCGGCGCGACGCCCGCGGCGCCGTCGTCAGCCTGCTGTCGGTCGGCTTCGAGCCGGGCGAGGCGCCGGGCGGGGTGATCAGCCTGCTGTTCGCCGGCGACGGCGAGCTGCGCTGCGAGGTGGAATGCGTCGACGCCGCCCTGGCGGATGTCTCGACCGCATGGCCGACCCCGCGCAAGCCGGGACACGACGCCTAAGCGCTCAGACCGCCCGCAGCAGCACGAAGATCTGGAAGGCGTCGATCGGCAGGATTTCGACGCGCTCGACGGCGAAGCCGGTCCAGTGGCGGCGGATATAATCCAGCGACACGGTCGAATTGCCGTAGTCGGGATTGCCCGACTCCACGGCCCAGGCGTCCGGGGTGAATCCGAAGCCGGTCGTCCGCAGCTGTTCGCGGTGAGCCGCGCCGTCATCGCCCAGTAGCGTCCAGTACTCAGATGGCCGGATGGTCAGGGCGAAGAGGCCGCCCGGTTGCAGGCCCGAGCGGATGGTGCGCGCCGCCGCGTCGGCCGAGGCCGGCGACAGGTGGGTGAAGATCGAGAAGGCGTAGGCCAGGTTGAATGGCTTGTGGAAGGGCAGGGTGGTGGGAATGCGGTCCACCAGCGCCAGGTTGCCGCGGAAGCCGGCGATGCGCGACAGGTTCAGGCTGTCCGGCCAGGCGTCGACGCCGTAGAGGCGCTCGACCGGCGTAAATTTGTAGAACAGCCGCGAGAGGCGCGACCAGCAGACGCCGTAGTCGAGAATGCGCACATTGTGCATCGACTTGCCGTCGGCCTGCAGCCCGGCCACCGCGTTGCGCACGAAATCGGCGGCTTGCAGCATGGCCCAGACGCCCGAGGTTCCCACCGAGCCGACCTGCTGCTCGGCAGTCGGCATCTTCGGCAGCCAGGCGCGCAGATTGGGCAGGCCCTCGTACTCACCGGCGGCGAGCAGGGCGAAGGTGTCCAAAGACACATCGTCGAACAGCCGAGGCCGGTCGATCGAGGGCGTGTCGTTGATCAGGGCGTCGGCGCGTTCGAGCGGCGCCCGGATCGCCGGATCGCTCAGCAGGAACGAGGGGTTCAGAACCGCGGCGTTGAGAATGTTCGGATCGTCGGAAACCCCGAGCAGCGACTTGGCGGCCGTCCGCAATGTGCCGGCGATTTGTTTGGAAGCCATGACGTATCCATCTTCGGGCGAAACAACACCCACCCGCGCGTGGGGAGGCCTAGGTCGGTTTTCGCCCCGCGTCCATACCAAGGCGCCACATCGCCGATTGACCCTTGCCACTCGGCGCAAAACCCGCATCTAGGCGCGATGCGCCGCTTCAGCTTTTCCCAGCCCGGCTTCGACGCCGATTTCCGCGCCTTCCTGGATGAGCGTCGTGGCTCGCCGCATGACGTCGACGCCGCCGCGGCCAAGGTGCTGGACGCCGTGCGCGCCGAGGGCCTCGAGGCCGTCCTGCGCTTCACCCGCGAGTTCGACAAGGTGGAGCTGACGGAAGACACCGTCCGCGTCACCCAGGCCGAGATCGACGAGGGCGCCGCCGCCTGCCCGGCCGAGGTGCGAGAGGCCATCGACTTCGCCGCCGCGCGCATCGCCGCCTATCACGCGCGCCAGCGCCCGGCGGACGCCCGCTTCGTCGATGAAGCCGGGGTCGAGCTCGGCTGGCGCTGGACGCCGCTGGAGTCCGTTGGGGTCTATGTGCCGGGCGGCCGCGCGGCCTATCCCTCGACCGTGCTGATGAACTGCGTGCCGGCCCAGGCGGCGGGCGTCGACCGCATCGCCATGGTCACCCCGCCCGGCAGACTGCAGCCGGCGGTGCTGGCCGCGGCCAAGGCGGCCGGCGTCAGCGAAATCTGGCGGATCGGCGGGGCCCAGGCCGTCGCCGCCCTGGCCTACGGCGCCGGGCCGATCGCGCCGGTCGACAAGATCGTCGGCCCCGGCAACGCCTATGTCACGGCCGCCAAGCGCCGGCTCTACGGTGTGGTCGGCATCGACGCCCTGGCCGGCCCGTCGGAGATCGTGGTGGTGGCCGACAAGCAGAACGACCCGGCCTGGATCGCCGCCGACCTGTTGAGCCAGGCCGAGCACGACCCCGCCGCCCAGTCGATCCTGATCACCGACGACCAAGCCTTCGCCGAAGAGGTGGAGACGGCGATCGCCAAGCAATTGCTTTTCCTCGACACGAGCGCCGACGCCAAGGCTTCGCTGGACGCCCACGGCGCGGTGATCATCGCGCCGCTGGACAAGAGCCCCGGGCTCGTCGACCTGATCGCTCCGGAGCACGTGGAGTTCGCCGTCGACAATCCGGACGCCCTGGCCGACCGCGTGCGCCACGCCGGAGCCATCTTCCTTGGCCGCTACACCCCAGAGGCCGTGGGCGACTATGTGGCCGGCTCGAACCACGTGCTGCCCACCAGTCGCGCGGCCCGGTTCCAGTCCGGCCTGTCGCTCTACGACTTCCTGAAACGCACCTCGCTGGTGCGTTGCGACGCCGCCGCCTTCGCCAAGCTCGGGCCGCACACGCGCGTGCTGGCCGAGGCCGAGGGGCTGCCCGCCCACGCCCGATCCGCCGGCGTTCGTCTGAACGGCTGAGGGTCGCGGCGAGATGAGCGATCAACGCCTCCGCTCCGTGGCCATCGACGAGGAGAGCCTCGCGGCCGTCTCGCGCGATCAGGAGCAGGAGCGTCAGGTCGCCATCTTCGACCTGCTGGAAGACAACAGCTTCGCTCCGGCCGGCGCGCCGGCCGGCCCCTATGACCTGCGGATCGGTCTGATCGATCAGCGCCTGGCGCTCGACATCAGCGCCGACGGCTATCACCACGCCCTGCTGCTGTCGCTCACCCCGCTGCGGGCGGTGATCAAGGACTACTTCATCGTCTGCGCGAGCTATTACGACGCCATTCGCAATGCGACGCCGCACCAGATCGAGGCGCTCGATATGAGCCGGCGGTCGCTGCACAACGAGGGCTCGTCGCTGCTGGCGGCCAGGCTGGAGGGCAAGATCGCCACCGACCTGCCGACGGCGCGCCGTCTCTTCACCCTTATCTGCGCCCTGCACAGGCGGGACCGGCGATGAAGGGCCTGCCCGAGACCGTCCTGTTCGCCTGCAACTACAATCGCGTCCGCTCGCCGATCGCCGCGGCGATGATGCGCGAGATGTTCGGTCACGCCGTGTTCGTCGAGAGCTGCGGGCTGAAGCCGATGCGCGAGGACGACGGCGATCCGATGGTCACCGCCGTGATGGAGGAGATCGGTCTCGATCTGACCCGTCACGCGCCCAAGAGTTTCGACGACCTGCACGAGATGTTCGACTTGGTCATCTCCCTGACGCCGGAGGCGCATCACCGGGCGATGGAACTGTCCCGCGGCCGGGCGGTCACGCTGGAGTACTGGCCGACGCCCGATCCGACCTTGGGCGAGGAGCGCTCCCGCGAGGCGACGCTTTCAGCCTATCGTCAGCTGCGGGACGGCCTGCGCAGGCGCCTGAAGGCCCGTTTCGCCGCGCCATCGACGCCCGGCGGTTGAATGCGTTATACAGCGCGTCCGAAGACGCGGCCCGCCTCCGACTCGCAAGGTCGACGCGGGCTTTTTGTCTTCCCTGCTCGCCATTGTTGAGAGGCCTGATGGCTAAGGAAGAACTGCTCGAGTTTCCCGGTACGGTCAGCGAACTGCTGCCCAACGCGACCTTCCGCGTGACGCTCGAGAACAACCACGAGATCATCGCCCACACCGCGGGCAAGATGCGCAAGAACCGCATCCGCGTGCTGGCCGGCGACAAGGTGCTGGTCGAAATGACGCCCTATGACCTGACCAAGGGCCGCATCACCTACCGGTTCAAGTAACTCCGGTGCTCGTACTGGCGAGCGCCAGTCCGCGCCGGCGCGAGTTGCTGGCGCAGGTCGGGATCATACCCGACCACATCGACCCCGCCGATATCGACGAGACGGCCCGACCGGATGAAACCGTCCGCCGGCTCGTCTTGCGCTTGGCCGTCGAGAAGGCGCAGGCGACCGCCGCGCGCCACGCCGGCGCCTATGTGCTTGCCGCCGACACCCTGGTGGCCGTGGGCCTGCGCATCCTCGGCAAGCCCGAGGACGAGGCGGACGCCCGTCGCATGCTGGGCCTGATGAGCGGCCGCGCCCACCGGATCATGACCGGCGTCGCCGTGGTCGGTCCCGACGGCAAGGTCTCTTCGCGGATCAGCGAGACCCGTCTGAAGTTCAAGCGCCTGGAGGCGCGCGAGATCGACGCCTACATCGCCGGCGGCGAATGGAAGGGCGCGGCTGGGGCGTACATGATTCAGGGATCGGCCGGGGCCTTCGTGACCGAGCTCTCCGGCTCCTTCACAGGCGTGGTCGGCCTCCCGTTGTACGAGACCCTGGCGTTGCTGCGCGGGGCGGGCTGGGCCGCATGAGCGAGCGTCGTTTCCTGATCGACCGTTCCGTGGGCGAAACGCGCGGCGTCGTCCTGCTCGACGGTCGGCCCGAGCGGCTGTTCGTCCAGCGCGATGGCGAGGATCGCTCGGTCGGCGCCGGCGCCCAGGCCGTGGTGCGGGTGCGCAAGATCGACAAGGCGCTGGGCACGGCGTTTCTGGAGCTTCCCGGCGGGGCGCCCGCGATCCTGCCGTTGCGGGCGGAGGACGGGCCGCTGACCGTCGGCCAGGCGATCGGCGTCGAAATCAAGACCGAGGCTCGCCGCGACAAGGCGGCGGTGGCGCGGTTCCTCGAAGTCGGGGAGGGCGCGCCGCGCCTCGTGCGGGCCGCGCCGGACGTCGCCGAACTGCTGACGGTGCTGGCCAAGGGCGCGCCCGTCGTCGAGGGCGATGCGGCGCGCGAGGCCGCCGATCAGGCCGAGGCGGAGGCCATCGAGGTCGTCCACGGCCTGCCGGGCGGTGGTCGGGTCAGCATCGAGCCGACCCGCGCCCTGGTGGCCATCGATATCGATGTCGGCGACCGACCGGGCGCGGAATCCAAGCGGGTGACCCGGGAGGCGAATCTCGCGGGCCTGGCCGCCGCCGCGCGGCTGCTCCGGCTGAAGGGGCTCGGCGGCCTGGTGGCCATCGATCTCGCGGGCCGCGGCCATGACGGCGCGGCGCTGCTCAACGCCGCCCGCGTCGCTTTCGGACCCGACAACCCCGGAGTCGCCTTCGGCCCGATCAGCCGTTTCGGCGTGCTGGAACTGACCGCGCCGCGCCGTCAGCGGCCGGTGCTGGATACGTTGCTGGACGACACCGGCGCTCCGTCGCGCCAAACCCTGGCCCTGCGCTTGGCGCGGGCGATCGAGAGGGAAGGGCGCAAGGCCGGCGGCGCCCGCCTGAAGGCCGCCTGCGCACCGCCCGTGGCCGCGGCCTTCGCTCCGCTGCGGGCGGGGCTGGCGACGAAGCTCGGCGAGCGATTCACGGTCGAAGGCCGCGCCGACTGGACGGGCGCGCGGCAGGAGGTGTGGGCCGAATGAAAGCGGGATGCTCCATCTGCGGCAAGCCGGTCGATCCGGCCTTCCGCCCCTTCTGCTCCAAACGCTGCGCCGATGTGGACCTGCAGAGCTGGCTGGTCGGCGGCTATACCCTGTCGGGCGATGATCGGAGCGGTGAGCTGGATGACGATCACAGCCCGCACGCCCCGTTTTCCGAAGACGAATAATCGCCGCTTCCGCCCGCTGGACTTCCGTCCGGGCCTCCCCTATAGACGCCCCTCTCGCGGGGGCGGCGCCCTCGCCGGGCTCACGGGCCTGGGTAGCTCAGTTGGTAGAGCAGCGGATTGAAAATCCGCGTGTCGGTGGTTCGAATCCGCCCCCAGGCACCATTTCCCCGCAGACCTCACATTTCCCGCGACGCGAAAGCATCCGCCTCTGTTCGTCCGTGACGTCGGACGGCCGGCGATAGGCGCCGAATCCGCGTGTGTCGAACTCGCCGCGATCTGGCCGCCGACCGGCATCTTCCATTGTGTGAGAGCAGGCGGGGGCGCGAGCGATGCATCCGCAAGCTTGGCCGCTCGCGGAAGCATCCGGCCAAGCTTGCGGACGCTATTCGTTAACGCGCATTTTGGGCGGTTCGACCCTTTTGCCCGCGACATTTAGCGGGCATTCACGGCGCAGCCGCCGCTTGGTCGGCTTTGTGAGAGCAGGTTATGCTGCACAGCAGCATCACGTTTCCCGTTGTGCGGGATAAAATGCTGCAAACCTCATGCTATTAGTTTGTGCACTGCAGTATAATTTCTCCCACGGCCAGGGTTCGGCAATCTCCTGCCCTGTTAAAGGCCTTGACGATGTCGCGGCCGTTCGCCAAAGAACCCATGCTGTAAATCCGTTTACGGCTCGGTCTCTGCGCGCCCACAAAGTGTGTCGGAGGCCCAACAAGCGCCTTCGAGACGCCAATTCCGCTCCTACGGGGTCGGACCGGGCGTAGCGGGCCGGCGTAGCGATAGCGGCGGCGTTCGGATCTTCGGATCGGGGGGCGCCGGGGTTTTAACTAGGGTGGCGACGCTCTCGCGCGACGACCCTTTCGGTCCAAACGTGCTAGACCAATCAGGAACTGGCGAAAGATGCTCGACAACAAACGACTGATCTCCTTCATCGCTCTCACCGGCGTCGCTGCGCTGGCGGTGAGCTCTCCGGCCCTGGCTCAGGCCCCGGCCACCATCGAGCATGCTGGCCGGCTGACGCCGATCCAGATGTTCCTCGACGCCGAACCGGTGGTTAAGGTCGTCATGGTGGGCCTGATGCTCGCCTCGGTCTTCTCCTGGATCCTGCTGATCACGAAGCTCTTCGAGTTCGGCGCGCTCAACAAGAAGTCGGACGCCTTCCTCGAAGCCTTCCGCGGCGCTCGTTCGATCTCCGACATGGGCAAGATCGGTTCGTCGGAAGAATTCCAAGGTCACCCGATGGCCGACATGGCCGCCGCGGCCGCTCACGAAATCGAACTGTCGAAGGCCGCTGGCCTCTCGGTGGTCGGCGATCACCGCGACTCGACCCTGCTCCGCGTCCAAACCGCCATCTCGGCCGTGCAAGCCAACCTGGCCAAGCGTCTCGGCGGCGGCATGACCTTCCTGGCCTCGGTCGGTTCGGCCGGTCCGTTCATCGGTCTGTTCGGCACCGTTTACGGGATCATGAACTCGTTCATCGGTATCGCGAACACCAACACCACCAACCTCGCCGTCGTGGCGCCGGGTATCGCTGAAGCCCTGCTCGCCACCGGTATCGGTCTGTTCGCCGCTATTCCGGCGGTTATCTTCTACAACTTCTTCCAAACCAAGATCTCGGGCTTCGGGACCCGTTCGGAAGGCTTTGTGGCTGAACTCATCAACGCTATCTCGCGTCAGCTCGACAAGGGAGCCTAACAACCATGGCCGCCAAACTCTCAGGGGGTGGTGGCGGTAGGTTCAACGTCGAACAGAATTCAGAGATCAACGTCACGCCCTTCGTGGACGTCATGCTGGTTCTTCTGATCATCTTCATGGTGGCGGCGCCGCTCGCCTCCGTGTCGGTCGAAGTGGCCCTACCTCCTGCGGTGGCGAAAGCCGCCGGGAACCCGCCCAAGCCGGTCTACATTTCGATCCAGAAGTCGGGGGATATCTACCTCGGCGACTCCAAGGTCGACGTGGCGACCCTCGGTCAAGACCTGACCGAGAACATCGGGAAGCGCGATCCGACTAAGGAACGTATCTTCATCCGCGGTGATAAGGATGCCCGCTACGGCACCTTCATGCAGGTGATGAACACGCTCCAGGATAACGGCTTCTACAGCGTTGCGCTGGTCGGCGCGGATAACAGCTAGGGGCACGGACGCATGGCTGACAAACAGCAGACGCCCGAGGAACGTCCCTACTATGATCCGCTAACCGCGGAAGGGGGCCCCAAGGGCAAACGGGGTGGAGTGTTCATGATCGCGACGATCGTCGCGTTCGTCCTCCACGCCGGCCTCATCTTCTATCTCTGGAAGGTGAAGTTCGAGCCGAAGTACAAGCAGTACGTCGACGATGCGACGCAGGTGGAAATCGTTAAGCCGCCGCCTCCGCCGCCTCCGCCGCCGCCGCCGCCGCCGACGAACGAGCCGCCGCCGCCCGCCAAGGTGCAGCCGCGTCCTCCGATCGCCGCGCCGCCGGATGTGGTGCCGCCGCCGCCGCTGCCGATCCCGCCCGTCGAAAAGCGGGTGGAGCAACCGGCTCCGCCGGTGATCACCCAGGCCCCGCCGGCTCCCACGCCGCCGCGTCCTTCGGTCATCACCAATCCGGACTGGCTGCGTCGCCCGAGCGCCGATGACGTGGCCCGGTACTATCCGGACCGCGCTCAGCGGACCGAGACGTCGGGTTCGGCGAGCATCCGTTGCACCGTTACGGCCAACGGCACGCTCACCAACTGTGAGGTGATCTCGGAAACTCCGGCCGACTACGGCTTCGGCGACGCCGCTATTCGGATGTCGCGGATCTTCCGGATGCGACCCAGGACCTCTGACGGCAACCCCGTCGAAGGTGGCCAGGTCACCATCCCGCTGTCGTTCCGTATGGCCTCCTAGGGCCTTTCAGAACGAACCTCGAAAAGTCGACGCCCCGGAGCCTGGCCCCGGGGCGTTTGCTTTTGGAGCGCTCTCGCGGCGCCCCGCCGGCGATGAGCGATATGGTTGGAGCAATGGCTTGATCGGGCAGGGGAGTTCCCCTAAACGAACGCCTCGCGCTTGGCGCGCCGCCTTAGCTCAGCTGGTTAGAGCGCTAGATTGTGGATCTAGAGGTCTCCCGTTCGAACCGGGAAGGCGGTACCAAGCTCAAGTCTTGACCATGAGGCTTTGCCGCAACGCGGCTTGCGATCAAGCTTCCAGCCTTTTCAGAATGTTTCCAAGTCTCCGTTCGCGGCCTGCTGCGACGTTGGCTGCGGCGTCGTCAGCGAGCCGGATTCATTCGGCTTGGCGGCGGAGCCAAGCCGTGGTGACGGTTCCCGTGAAAGTTAACGCTAGGTTTCACGCGAGCCTTGGTGTCTAGAATAATCCTAAGCCGCCCCAACCGCGGGGCGGTGACCGTAGGTTCTGCGTGGAGGGCGCTCCAGTGTTCAGGACGGTCGTAAATGTTGGTCGAGAGCTGAATCTAAAGCTCCGGAATCATCTCGCAAAGCCGGTTTCCACGGCCGAGATCGAGATGGTCACCGAGTGGTGCAAGGCGCGCGCCGTCGTTCAGGCGGACTGGGCGAGGTCCATCAACTCGAAGCTATGGGCGGAGGCGCTGGCGGTCTGTGGCGACAGCTTCCGCGCCGCCAACCTCGAAAAGATCAATCTTTCGCCGACAAAGTTCGGTGGCGGCGGCGCGTACACCCTGTTGTACTTCCTCGTCCGCCACCAGAAGCCGAAGTTCGTGCTGGAAACGGGCGTGGCCGCCGGTTGGTCGAGCACCGCGATCCTCACCGCGCTTGAAGAGAATGGCCAGGGGCGTCTCTGGTCCAGCGATGCGCCTTATCGCCAGCAGGAGGGCTCCGCCGCCAACGTAGGCATCCTGGTGCCTGATCGTCTCCGGACAAGGTGGTCGCTGTTCACGGAGAAGGATACGGCCAACCTGCCTAAAATCATGGAGGAGATGCCGCAGGTCGATTTCTTCCACTACGACAGCGATAAGCGGTATGCGGCCAGGCAGTGGGCCTATGACATCGTCGCACCGCGTCTCGCGCCCGACGCGACGGTCGTTTTCGACGATATCGATGACAACCGCCATTTCATCGACCTCGCCCCGCCTCAAAGCGTCGTTTTCGCAGAGGGGCGAAATAGGGTGAAATACCTGGGCGGCTGGGGCGGGGCTCTCGGCGCGAAGTCGCCGTCCTAGGGCGTTTCCACGGGCGGGGAGTTCGTCGCGGCCTCGCGTCGCCCGGCTTTTCGTCGCGGGCTTGCGGTTCCCACGACTGGGACTTGTTCCGACTTCCATCGCCGCGGGAGCAGCCGGCTCCGAAACTTCGCTTCAGCGGATTCCCAGTGTAGTTATTTCAGCACGCCATCCGCGTGTTTGATCGCATGCGCGTCAAAATCGTTGTCGAGTTGTTTAGACTGCGGCATTACGACGCGAAGAGATGATGTGCTTTTATCCGGAGGGATTCGGTTTGGGCGCTGAACTTGCGGCGACGTTCCCGGTCTTTGAGCCCGGTGCACCTGGCTCCAACCCAGCGTTGTCGTCCGCTTTTTCGGCGCTTGCTGCGCGATCACCGGCGTCTGTGGCTAAGGTGCAACACCCATTTTGGCTGCAGCCGCGTTTGTATGTCGCCCGCGATAAGCGGGGACCAAAAAGTAAGGGGTTATACGCATGAAGAACAAATGGTTGGCCTGTGCGGCCTTCGCGGCGCTGTGCGCGGCGACTGGCGTTCACGCCCAGGACCGGGGCTTCTACGTCGGGGCCGACATCGGCTACGCGACGAACGACGGCGGCGAAGGCACCAAGACGAGCTTCTCGGTGGAAGACGCTCCGTTCGGCGACCTGCGTCTGGGGTACCGCTTCACGCCGAACTGGCGCGTTGAGCTCGAAGGCGCCCACTACTTCTCGGGCGACATCGAAGGTGCCAGCTACAAGGACGGCAACCTGCCGATCCGGCTGTGCGACCCGAGCCGCATCCGCTCGGCCGCCAGCCCGGCCTGCGGTGGACCGGACGGCGACTTCCAGGCGACGTCGCTGATGGGCAACCTGATCTACGACTTCATGCCGGGCAGCACGATCCAGCCGTTCGTCGGCGTCGGTCTCGGCGTCGTCAACGCCAAGCTGAAGATGACCGGCCAGATGGCCGCTGTCGGCCCGCTCGATGCGCCGATCCAGAACGTGGTTGTCGACAACAACGACAACAGCCTGGCCTATCAGGCCTTGGCCGGCCTGACCTGGAACGCCTCGCCGAAGTGGAACTTCGACCTGACCGGTCGCGTCGCCCGCTTCGACAACCTGCACTTCAACGGCGCCACCCGCGTCGTGGCTGGTCCGGGCGCTACGCGCGTCAGCGAGCCCTTCGGCGGCAACATGACGACGATGGCCCTGACGGTCGGCGCGCGTTATTCGTTCGCGGCTCCGCCGCCCCCGCCGCCGCCGCCGCCGCCGCCGCCTCCCCCGCCGCCGCCTCCCCCGCCGCCTCCGCCTCCCCCGCCGCCGCCGCCTCCGCCGCCGCCGGCCTTCGAGGCGAAGCA
>NZ_JBWZNC010000009.1:0-152272 GCF_056683955.1 Caulobacter sp. HJHS_5
CCCGCCCCGCCCGGCGCCCGCCCGCGCGCCCCCCCCGCCGGGTGGCGGGGCCTGGGGGGGGCTGGGGTGGGGCGGGGGGGGGCCGCGGCGGGGGGGCCCCCGCCGCGCCCCCGCCCGGCCCCCCGCCCCCCCCCCCCCCCCCCCCCCCCCCCCCCCCGCGCCGGGGGGGGGGGGGGGGGGGGGGGCGGGGGGGCGGGGGGCGGGGGGCCCCCCCCCCCCCCCCCCCCCGCCCGCCCCGGCCCCCCCCCCCCCCCCCCCCCCCCCGGCCGCGGGGGGGGCGCCCCCCCCCCCCCCCCCGCGGCCGTCGCCGAACAAGGCGGTCGGCCGGGCCATGGCCGCGTAAGCGGCGGAATCGCCCAGCAGGGTCAGCGCCTCGCCGGCGATGCGGTCGGCCCGCGCCCCGACCAGGCGGGCGACGCCGGCGGCCACGGCCTCGGGGCGCTCGGTCACCTCGCGCATGACCAGCATCGGCTTGCCCATGGCCCCGCCCTCCTCCTGGATGCCGCCGCTGTCGGTGAGGATCAGTTCGGCGCGGTCCATCAGGGCGACGAAGGGGCCGTAGTCGACCGGCGCGATCAGATGCACGCCCGGCACGCCGGCCAGCAGGGCCTCCAGAGGCCCCTTCACGCTGGGATTGGGATGCACCGGCAGCACGATGGCGACGTCGGGGCGGCCGGCGGCGATGGTCTTGAGGGCTGCGGCGATCTCCTGCAGGCCGCCGTCGAAGTTCTCTCGCCGGTGGGCGGTGACCAGGACCAGGCGCTTACCGTCGATGAGCGGCTCCACCTCGGCCGGCGGCCGCACCCGGCCGTCGCGCACGCGCTCCAGGGTCCAGAACAGGCTGTCGATGCCGGTGTTGCCGGTCAGCACGATCTTGGTCGGATCGACGCCCTCGGCCAGCAGGGCCTCGCGCGCCGTCTCAGTCGGCGCGAAGTGCAGGGCGGCGACGACGCCGATCATCCGGCGGTTCACCTCCTCGGGGAACGGCGCATAGATGTCCCCGGTGCGCAGGCCCGCCTCGACGTGAGCCACCGGAATCCTGGCGTAGAAGGCGGCCAGCGCCGCGGCCATGGCGGTGGTGGTGTCGCCCTGCACCACCACCCAATCGGGGCGCACAGTCTGCAGCACGGGGGTCAGGGTTTCCAGGGTCAGGGCCGTCAGGCCCGGCAGGGTCTGGGCGGGGCGCATGACCGCCAGGTCGTGGTCGGCGGCGACTTCGAAGAAGCCGAGCATCTGATCGAGCATTTGCCGGTGCTGGCCGGTGACGCAGACGGCCGAGGCCAGGCCCTCGGCCGCCGATACGGCGCGCACCACGGGCGCCATCTTCACGGCCTCGGGCCGCGTGCCGAAAACGGTGAGAACCTTGCGCAAGATCAAGCCAGCCCCATACCGGAGGGGGCATACCCAAGTCGGCGCCGGGCGCATAGACCCCAAAGCGCCGAGCAGGCCGATCGGCCCGCTCCACGAGGCGGCCGACTATTGTTCCGGACCGACCGGGATCGTAATGGGCTGAGAGACGAGTGAACGAAGAACCGATGTCCGCGACCCTGCCCCGAATCGACTATGCCGCCCACCCGGCCTACGCCCCATTCGCGGGCGCGGAGAACGAGCCCGGCGCGCGTGACGAAGCCCTCGCCATGCTGCAGCCGCTGATCGACCGCATGGCGATGATCGAGAGCCAGCGCGTCGACCGCTTCGGCTACAGGTTCGGCGCCACGACCCAGGGCGCGCGCGAACTCGTGGATTCCGGAATCACCCGCGACATCCTGCCCGCCGCCGCCATGGACCGCATCGATCGGGAATCGGCGGCGATCTTCGAGGACCTCCGCGCCGGCATCCGCAACGCCGGAACCACCGGGGCGCCCGTCAGCTTCAAAACGGTCCACCGCACCCTCGACGCCGAGGCCGACGCCGCGATCTGGTCGGCCGTCGACGACGCCCTGCGCGCCGCCGGCGTTTTCGAAACCGCCAGGAGCTATTTCAGCGGCTCGGACGCCATCATCAACTCGTTGGCCCTGTTCCTGAATCCGGACAACCAGGACTGGGCGCGGAACATCTTCCGCGACTGCGACCATCAAACGCCCGAGACCGTCGGCTTCCACATCGATTCCAACGGCAAGTGCTACCTGAAGACCATCCTCTACCTGAATGACGTCGGTCCCGATCAGGGGCCGCTCGGCATCGTGCCGGAAAGCCAGACCTGGGAGATGGGCAGCCGCGATCGCGTGGTCCGCCGGGCCTTCGACCGCTCCAAGCTGCTGTCGCGCCACGGCGACGCCCGCCGACATCTGATGGCCCTGCCCGAGGAGCTGCGCAGCAAGGCCGAATTCGGCGGCGACATGATCGCGGACGCCCCGGAAACGCAGGACTTGCTGAACCGAGAACTGATCTCGACCGGCCCGCGCGGGCTCTACAATCTGTTCGATCCCGACGCGATCCATCGGGGCGGCAATGTGCGGTCCGGCGAGCGGCGTGTCGTGCAGGTGACAATCCGCACCGTCTACTGATCGCCGTCCGGGCCTGGGGGCGGCGTCTTGGGCGCGTAGCGCGGAACCACCCAGTCCAGCACCGGCATGTCGTCGATGTTGAGGCGGCTGGCGCGCGGTCCCCAGGCCGCGCACGCCCGTTCGGCCAGATCCATCCACGGCGGCGCGGTCGCGTCGCGATCGGCCAGCATGAAGACCCGCTGCCCCATGGCCGCCGCCGTCAGGCCGATGCCGCCATAGGTGGCGAACACCATCTCGGCGCCCCCGAGGACCGCCGCCTGATGCTCCAGATTATGCGCGGGGTCCTGCATCGGATCGATGCGGATGATCCGCTCCCCGCGCGGTATGACGAAGTCGCGCGCCCCGTCCAGGGTGTCGTGCGACCCGAGGGCGACCACGGGATGTCGCTCCGAGAGGCGGTGGGCGAGGTGCTCGACGAAGGCCCGGTTAGCCTTGGTCTCCGCCAGCATGGCGTTGGCGTGGAACTTCACGGCGATGTAGCGCTTGGGCAGGCTTTTGCGCACTCGCCGAGCCGCGCCCGGGTTCGGCCGCAAAACGTCGAAGCGTGTGAAATGCTCGGCCAGAACACGCCCCGGAAGGTCCTGCCCGGTCATGTCGAACAGGTCGAAGATCAGCGACGGCGAGAGCAGGTTGAACCGGCGGACGCCAAGCCGGGCCGACGCCTGCTGCGCCAGCCGAAGCTCCAGCGCCCGTTCGACCGGTGAGCGCCCCCGATGCTGACCGGCGAGGGTCGCCAGGTGGGTGCGGTATTCCGTCGGCGAGATGACGTCGAGCAGATCGACGTAGCGGTCGCCGATCCCCTCGTACCAAGCGCTGGTCCCACCGCGACCGAGCACGATCACCCGCCGCGCACCAACCTGATAGTGCCGCCGCAACCAGCGCAGGAAGGGTAGCCAGTAGCCGATCTCGAGGCTCACCGGCATCAGGCATGGTCCGACCACGATGGGGCAGTCGCCGGCCAGGGCCTCGGCGACGGCGGCTTCAGCGCGGGCGAAGCGGCGCTGTTCGTCGGGATTGAGCTGGGTGTCGAGCAGCCGACCGGAGAAGGGCCGGGTCGCCGGCCAAAGATGGCGCGCTGCGGCGACTGCGGCCGGCCAGACACGGCGGGCGAAGGCGTCCCCGAAGCGGGCCCCGGCGCCCTCGACGCGCGGCGACGACGGATCGTCGAACCGTCGTCGTTCCCGCGCCTGCTGCACGAATTCGACGCCGGCCTGGTAGCGCAGGAGCGCCAAGGAAAGGTCGAGCGGCGCCTTTTCGGCCCTGGCCGCCGGGGCGGCGACGCCGTGGACCACGGCCTCGACCAACTGCGTCAGCGCCGGCGTTTCCGGCGCTATCGGCCTCAGAAAACGCACGAGCGCCGGCGGCGGGTCGCGGGGCCGCTCCGGCGGGGTCGGCTCGAGGACGGCGCCGAGAGCCTTGAGGCCGTGGAGGTCTTCCGCCTCGATCACCAGGCCATCGTCGAACAGCCGGCGACAGGCCTGGCTTGCGGCGCGCATCGCCGCGCCGCCCTCGCTGGGCAGCAGCACAGGTCGCAGGCCGGCCATCGCGGCCTGCAGGGCGACGGTCGGCATCGTCGTCACCACGCCGGAGGCGAAAGCCAGGGCGTAGGCGTACCACTTGTCGCTCATCCCCGGCTCAGTCAGCGATCCGGCCGACAGGCGCACGAGGCGCGGATCGGACAGGGCCAGATCGCGCCAAGCGTCGCCGTCGATCACGTCGGGGCGCACCAGGACGGTCAGGGCGGCGAGGCGCTGGTCGGGCGAGGCGCGGAGAGCCTCCAGCCACTGCAGGAAGGCGCGGGGCTCGATCCGGTCGACGGCCTCGGTGGTCGCGGCGGCGTAGACGACATAGGCCGAGAGGTCCCGCGCCTCCAGCCGTTCGAGCACCTTGCGGCGCGAGGTGGTCGTCCTGGTCTCGAACCAGGCGTCGAAGGCCGGCGCGCCGACGATGCGGATCTCGTCGGCCGGAACGCCGGCGGCGGCGAGATCCCGCGCATGGTCGGCGTTCCAGGCGACCGCCGCATCGACCTGGGCCAGGGGCTTGTCCCGCGTCCAGTCCAGCGGCAGCCAAAGGCTGGGGACGCCCAGCGTCTGGGCGGCCAACAGGTAGTCGGCCTGGGTGGAGGACGGGTCTTCCGGCGCGGTGGTCACATAGAGATCGGCGTCAAGCTGGCGCAGGGCCGCGACCACGCCGGGGTCGGCCGGCGCGCGGGCGAAGGTCTCCGCCCGGCCGTCAAGCCGCAGCTGGCGCGTAAAGTCCGCCCAGGCGTCGGAGCGCCCCGGCGCCCTTCCGACCGTGAGATTCGGGCAGGCGTCGAGCAGGCTCTGGGCGGCGTCGTGCGGCGGCGCGTCGTCGAAAGCCAGGTGGACGGACAGACCACGCGCCTTGAGCGCCGCCGCTAGCGCCCGCACCGACTCCAGGGCCGCACGGCCGGTCAGGCCGAACACGATGCGCCTCGGGGCGCGCTCAGGCGGGCGGGGCGCGGTCACGAGACCTCCGCCGGTGTTTTCGCCGGAGCGCGGCGAGCCACGGGATCGGTCCAGGTCAGCCACGAGGGCGCGGCGGCGATCTGGTCGAGCAGCCCCTCGACCAGCGCCGGATCGACGGGGATATCCGCCGTCTCTTCGCCGAAATCCCGCGCGTGGTGGCGCATGTGCATGGCGAACGGAGCGCCCCGCCAGACGAAGGTTTCGGGGGCCAGGGCGATCAGATCCGGTCGCGACAGATCCGGCCCATCCTCCGACGCGACATAGGTTCCGTCCTTGGGCAGGAAGCGCCACTGGCTGGGGACCAGGCGTTCCAGCCAGCGCCCCCACGGCGTACGCACATGCGGCGGCTTCTTGAAGTCCTCGGCGATGTCGCTGATCGGCAGCAGGGTCTCGTGCGGCCGCTGCGGATCGCCGCTGAATCTCGACGCCAGCTTCCAACCCGTATCGCGGCGCGTCTCGATCAGGGCGCGGGCGTAAAGGCCCGGCCAGGCGCCGCGGAGGAACCGGTTGAACGGGGAGACGCTGAGGCGGCGGTCCTCGACCAGGGCCGGCGTGAAATCGATCGCCGAGCGGTCGACCTTGTCCAGGTCGATGACCAGAAAGTGCACGCAGGGAAAGCCGCGCCATTTGCGGAACCAGCGCACGTGCCAGGGCGCGCCGAAGAAGGCGAGGCCCCGCGCCTGCATGTGCTGCAGAATCTCGGGAATCCAGCGTCGGTAGACAACGAACAGATCCGGGTCGATCACCGCCACGAAGCGGCTGCGCACCGCTTTCAGCGCCACCGCCAGGGCGGCCGCGTGGTGATAGCTGCCGCGCACATCCTCCGGCAGGGCCGCGTCCGACGCCGGACCGGGCAACACCTCGACGCGCGGATCGTCGATCGCCAGCGGCGCGCTGGAAAAGCCATTGTCGACCATCACCATGCGAAAGTCGGCGCCCGGGTTTAGCGCGGCGATCAGGCCCGGCTGGCGGCGCAGATAGCCATAATGCTTGCCGATGCCGACGGTGATCAGCGTCACCTCCGGAGCGGAAGCGGCGGTCACGGCGCCAGCCTGCGTGGCGACCACAGCCGCGCCTCGTCCAGCACGCCGCGCCAGCCCGCCTCGATGGCGGCGAGCACGGCGGGATTGTCGTCCTTAGGCGCGGGCGGCAGCACCACCTGACGGCGCATGGGCAGCAGGGTCCGGGCCAGGGGCGCGGCCAGCCAGTCGGCGTTGCAGGCCACCTGATCGGCGCACTCGAACAGCGCCCGGTCGCGCTTCAGCTTGGCGGGGAAGCCCTTGCGCTTGTCCCATAGGTGCCGCCAGCTCTTCAGGGCGTTCAGCTCCTTGGGGTTCCGGGCCCAGAGCACGATCTGCAGATGCGGCCGCGAGCCGCGCAGGGCGCTGATCGCCCGCACCGCCTTGGCACTGTCGCTCACCACCAGATCCTTGGCCCGCAGGTTCAGGTCTCCCACCAGCTTGCGGATGGCATCGTCGGCGCCGCTGGGCATGACGATGGTCTCGACCTCGGCCAGCCCCCCGACCACCTTGTCGAAGGCCGCCAGTTCGCCCGCCTCGTTCGGCGTCTTGTCGCCGATGCGATGGGTCAGCAGCAGGACCTGCAGCGGGCGGTCCTCCACGCCTTCCGCCTCGCGCCGGGCGCGGGTCCTGCCGAAGTCGCCGAGGAAGAAGCGCAGGGCGCCCACGAGATCGGCCGCCCGGTAGGTCAGCTTCACCAGCGCCAGCATCGGCGCCTCGGCCTTGGCCTTGCGCTCGCGCCACAGCCGCGGCGCCGCGCGGGCGACCGCGCCGACCTCGCCCCAGAAGGCGCGCCAGATCTGGCGGAACAGGATGCCGGGCGAGCGCACCCCGCCCTCCAGGCACCAGCGGACGAACCCCTCGTTGGCGATCCAGATGCGCTTGAGCTGGAAGCCCGTGCGCATGCGGCTGGCCGGGGTGTGGTTGAGGATGAAGGTCTCTAGGCAGTAGTAGACCTTCTGCTCGCGGGCCGGGGTGATCCGCCGGTATGTCTCCATGACCAGCCGCTCCTCCAGCATCCCCACCTTGCCGCCCGCCATGCCGTAGGCCGGGTCGAACCCGCCGACCCGCTCCAGAACCGATTTCCGCACGCCGTAATTGGCGCCGGTCAGCGACAGATTGTTGGAGAAGCCCGACACCGAAGCCTTCTTCCGGATTTCCAGGCTCTCGGGGAACCAGTCCGGCTTGGGGTCAGCGTAGGCGGGATAGAGCGGACCGCCGAAGAAGTCGGGGTCGTGCGCGCCCAATTCCTGCCCGAGTACCTGCATGTAGTGCTCGGGCAGGGTGGCGTCGTCGTCGAGATAGAGCAGAAAGCCGAGCCGCGCCGCCGCGCAACCGGTGTTGCGGGCGTAGGACAGGCCCTGGCGGCCCTCGAACACATAGCGCACTAGGCCCGGGTGTTCGGCCTCAAGGGCGCGGCCGTAGGCGGCCGTGTCGTCCGATGAGTTGTTGTCGACAATCAACACTTCCAGCGGATAGGCCACCGGCATCTGCGGCAGCAGGCTGTCGATCATCGCCTGCAGCAGCGGCCGGCGATTGTAGGTGCAGATGACGATCGAGACGCCCGGCGCATAGACAGCGGCAGCGGCGACCCGCTCGGCCTCCACCACGCTCAGGTCACCAGCCATGCGGCCGCCTCTTGCCAATCGTCAAATCTCGCGGGGTCAGTTTGTTGTCCGGGACTGGTTCGCGCAATAAAAGCAACGCCTTCGGTTAAGGCGCACGCTTCGCCGTTTGCGAGCCATGATCGGCAGCGGCGCCTATGGGGTCAAGGATGCAACAGCTTCCGCGTATCGATTATGCGAACCACCCGGCCTATGGCGGCATGCTGACCGCCAATGACGCCCTGGCGGCAAGCATGCTCGAACAGTTGCGGCCGATCGTCGACGAAATGGCCGCGGTCGAGGCCGAGCGTCAGGCGCGCTTCGGCTACCGCTACGGTGCCGACAACGGCCTGGCCGGCAAACTGGCCGCCGAGGGTGCCGGCAAAGCGTGGCTGCCGTCCGCCGAAGTCGACGCCATCGAAGCCTCGGTTCAGCCGGTGATCGACGAGATTTTGACCGGCCTGGGAGCCGCCCGCGGCGCCGGCGAGCCGATTCGCTATCGCGACGCCCATCGCCCCCTGTCCCAGCCCGACCACCCCAAGCTGTGGGCCCAGCTCGATCGGGGCTTCGAGACGACCGGCGTGTTCGCCGCCACCCGCACGCTGTTTCACGCCCCCGGCGCCAAGCTCAAGTCGGTTGCGGCGCTGGTCAACCAGCCGAAGCAGGCCTGGACCGACAAGCTGTTCCGCGATCTCGACGATCCGTCGCCGCCGACCGCCGGCTTCCATATCGATTCCAACGGCAAGTGCTTCGTCAAATCGGTGATCTATCTGCGCGACGTCGGCCCGAACCAAGGCCCCTTTGGCGTCGTGCCGCAATCGCATCTTTGGGACGAAGGCTCGCGCGACCGCATCCTGCGCCGCGCCTTCGACCGCTCGCCGTTCATCACCCGCTCGGCCAAGTGGCGCAGCGGCTTCCTGGCCCTGCCGCCGGAGTATCAGGTCAAGGCCGAGTTCGGCGGCGACATGATCGCCGGTTCGCCGGACGCCGAGCGCCTGCTGGCGGCGGAAGACGTCTGCATCGGCCCGCGGGGCCAGGTAAACCTGTTCAACCCTGAAACCATCCACCGGGGCGGCGCGACCCGTGAGGGCGAACGCCGCGCGCTGCTGGTCACCGTCGCGCCCTGCTGGTGAAGCGGCGCTAAATGCGCGGTGCCCCAGGTGGGGGCGTGCGGGCCGGCAGGACGCCCAGCGCCGACAGCGCGATCAGCGCCGCCCGCGCGAGTCTTCCATCCTTTGGCGTCGCCGGAGTCTTCGGCGTCCGCGCAAGGCGCTCGATGGCGTCAGCGAGGCGCTTGCTGGCGGTCGTCTGCTCCCCCGAGTCGCCGACGAAGGCCGATACGAAAGCGCCGGACCGCGTCTCCCCCGCCCCTTGGCCGAACCGCGCCGCCAGGTCGGCGAGATGCGCCTCGAAGGTCTCCGCCAGGTGCACCAGCCCGCCGCCGACGCTGGTCAGGTAGCCGAAGTGCACCGCCTCCTGCGCAGTCCCGGCCAGCGAGGTCTTCACCGAATAGACCGGTTTGCCCGCGATCGCCGCCTCGATCATCGCCGAGGTCACCAGGCCGACCACCGCGTCGCAATGATGGAGGAATTCGAACAGGTCCTCGGTGTGCAGCAAGGAGGCTTCCTCGGGCCGCTGCAGGGCCACGCCGGGCGCGCCGGCGATGTCGTCGACCTGCCGCCAGGCCACGAGATTGCGCGGATGCGGCCGCACCAGCACCCCGGCTTCGCGCACCCGAGGGTCCGGCGCGGCGCGCAGGGCCCGCAGCCATTCGGCGACGAAACGAGCCTCGGTCGGGGCGACGATCGGCGAGGAGCCGAGGTATAGGGTCAGGGGTTTGGCCGGGTCGAAGCCGATGCTGGCGCAGAAAGCCTCGCGGCTCATCTTCGGCCGGTAGTCCTTCAGCTCGTCGAACCGCCAGGCGCCGAGCACCTCGACGATCTCAGGCGGCCAGCCGTGCAGGGTGACGCCTTCGTCGGCCTGGGTGTCGTTCCACACGAAGACGCGGTCAGGCAGCGCCTGGGTAGTGCCCTTGGTCGTCAGATTGTCCCAGCTGAACACCGGAAAGCCGACCGGCACGCCCAGCATGTGGGCGGCCTTCACCCAGTCGTTGAGGCTGAGCATCTCGTTGAAGATCAGCGGCGAGACCAGCAGCACGTCCGGCGCCTCGTTGCGAAGGCGCTCGACGATGGCCGGGTCGAGCGGCGCGGCCGCCTCCAGGGCGCCGAGCATGCGGGCCAGACGCGGATGTTCGCCGCCGCCGGCGCGCGGCGCCAGCAGGCGGATCAGCGGCGCGGCGAACTGGGCGGCACGGTCGCGAAACAGGTCAGCGCCGCGAAAGCGCGGGTGGCCATAGAGCAGCAGATTGCGCGAGCCGCGAAGGCCTTCCAGCCGCCGGCCCCAGGCGTCGGTGCGCGGTGGCGGCGGCAAGGCGTAGTTGATGCCCTCGATATGCGCGGCGTGGCCGGGAGGCTCCACCTCGGCCGCCTGGCCCTGCAGTACGTTCAGCCCGACGATCTTCAGGCTGTGGCCGCGCGCCAGCAGGGTTTCGAAGACCCGGTGGAAATGCCGCGTGTGGCTGAACAGGTGGAGGACGACGAGGATCTTCATGACGACCGAAGGCGCGACGCAGCCGGTTCGCGGCCCCCCCCCCTCTACGGCATGCACCGGCCATCCGCCATCGCCGGGCCTATTCGGGTGGATATCCGTGAGACGCGCGGGGTAGGAGTAGCGCCATGACGAAGCCGCCCTTGGGAAAACCCTACCGATTCGACCAGGCGGCCGATCCCCGGCCTGCCACGCGCGCATTGCACCGTTCCGATGTCCCCCCGGCGCAGGCCCGGCCCAAGGTCTCGATCCTGGTGCTGACCCTCAACGGCGCGGCGCTCATCGAGCGGATGATCGCCAGCTTCGCGGTCTGCAACACCTATCCCGACGTCGAGTTCGTGGTCATCGAGCACGGCTCCACCGACGACACCATCGCCCGCCTCGACGCCCTGGCCGGAACGCCGCCGATCCGGATCGTGCAGCGCGGCGCGAACTTCAGCTTCTCGAATTCGTGCAACAAGGCGGCCCGCTTCGCCCAGGGCGACCTGCTGCTGTTCGCCAACAACGACCTCGTCTTCGACAGCGACGTCCTGCCGGGCATGGTCACCCAACTGACTGAGGCGGTCAGCGGCGTCGGGCTGAAGCTCTATGGAGACGCGCCGATCTCCCTGCGGCAGCCGCGTCTGAACCACATCGGGGTGCGCTACCTGTGGTCGCTCGACGACGGCCTGATCCTGCCGTTCAACGCCAAGCCGAGCCCCAACGACGGCCTGCTGGCCACCCGGCCCGCCGTCTTCCCGGCGGTGACGGCGGCGCTGTTCCTCTGCCGGAAGTCCGACTTCGAGGCGGCCGGCGGCTTCGACGAGGGCTACCACTACGGCCTGGAAGACGTCGATCTCTGCCTCAGCCTGCGCCGCGCTACCGGCCGGCCGGTGATCAGCGCCAATCACCTGGCCGCCTTCCACGGCAAGAACGCCACCCAGAACACCGTCGACCCCGAACTCCGCGCGCGCCAGCGCCGCGGCAATATCCGCCGCCTGTTCGAGCGCTTCGGCGACGACATCGCCACCGCCTATTTCGCCGCCCTCGGCGACGACGACGGCTCGTTCCACGGCCGACCGTTCATTGTCGGCCTGGCCGGCGCGACGACCGCATCGCCGACCGCGATCGAGCTCTTCGTTCATCGCCTGGCGCGAGCCAACGAATGGGCCACGCGCTTCCTGCCCGACGCCTCGCCAGTCGACGCGGCCAATCTCGATATCCTGGTGGTGCGCGATGGCGGCCCACCGCCGGTCGTCTCCGGGGCCTTTCCCCATCTCGCCGTCGCCCGGCTCGACGCCGACCTCCGCCTAACCGGCTTCGATCTGGCGCCCCCCGGCCTGAACCCGATCTACCAGCCGCACTGGGAGCGCTGGGCCGACCGGATGCGCGAACGGTTCGCGACCGTCCGCTCGAGCGCGTTAGAGTTAGCTGTACGCGGCTGACCCGCGCGCTCCAAATGCAAGAAAGTAGAGTCTTTTTAGCTGGCTTAGATGGAACCATCTAAGCCAGCTAAAAAGACTCTAGCCCTCTTCCCGCGCGAACAGCGCCAGCAGCGGCGACCAGCCGATCGCCTCGGCCGCTGCCTTGCCGTTCTCGGCCACCCGCGCCAGCAGCGCCGGGTCGAGCGGCAGGGCGCCGTCGCACTGCAGGATGTCGACCACGCTCTCCAGATGGCGGAAGCCGGGCGGCGAGTCGGCGTCCAGGTTGGTCAGCACCGCCGCCCCCGCCTGCATGGCGGTGGAGACGCTGGAGTTGTTGGCGCGCACGCCCGTCTGGAAGAAGGCGGCGAAATAGGTGCAGGTCTTGAGGAAGGCGTGCAGGGCGGCGTCGGACACGAAGCCCAGGAAGAACACCTTGTCGCCGAAGATCGCCCGCAGCTCCTCGTAGGCGGCGGTGAAGCTGTCGTCGAGCGAGGTGTCCTCGTGTATCGCCGCCGAGACATAGACCACATAGCGCTTGCCGGTGGCCTCCAGCATCTCGTGCAGGCGGTAGAAGTAGTCGGCCCTCAGCTTGTGGGCCATGCCGAAGGTGTAGATGCGCACCTCGGCCTCGGCGTCGAACTCGCGCGACTCGAAGAGATAGCCCGGGCACCAGGCCTCGACCACGTTCGGATGCATCGGCGACAGCTCGGCCGCCAGGGCCGGGTTGCCGCAATAGACCTTGGTCGCCCGCGCGATCAGCCGCGCCTCGACCGCCGAATGCGAATAGTCGTGGAAGAACAGGCGCAGCCCCGGCCACAGGGCCTCGTCCTCGATCAGGGCTTCCAGCCGCGCCAGCGCCGCCGACGGCATCTCGGAAACCTTGAACGACAGCAGCGGATTGTCGGCCGCCTGCGCTTCGGCCGAGAACATCTGGTGCACCGCCAGGCCCGTCTGGTCGCCCAGCGCCCGGTTGAAGCGCGCCACCCCGCAGGTCAGCGGGTTCATGTGGTAGCCAAGAATGCTGTCCAAAACGCCCTACTCCGCCGCGCCCGCGGCTTGCGGCTTCTCATAGACCAGCACGCGCCCCTTGTTCAGCCAGTCCATCCGCGCCTCCAGGTCCGGCCGGCGCCGCATGCCCTGCAGCACGAACATCAACCGCAGCATCTGCATGTTCATCAGGGTGATATGGGTCGGGTCGACGTCGAACTCGGTGGTCACGTCGAACAGGTCGCGCGGGCTCGGATGGAAGCGGGTGGTGGCGTACACGAACCGGCCACTGATGCGGCACATGTTCTGCACCGCCTTCTGCGCCTCCAGCACCGTCAGGTGCTCGATCACCTCGCGGCAGATGACCAGATCGTAGGCGTCGTCCGGCAGCGCCACGTCGACGGCCGAGCCGATGAAGATGCGTTCGCGCACCTCGGGCGGAGCGATGTCCTTCGAGGCCGGGGCGAAGTCGACCCCGTCGGCCTCCACGCCCAGCTCGTGCAGCAGGTACATCAGCGCCCCCGGCCCACAGCCGAGGTCGAGCACGCGCCTGGCCTCGAACACGTCGCGGATCAGCTCGGGATTACGCCCCTCCAACCTGCGGCGGGCCTCCACCGTGTAGTCGCCGCCGGTGTCGCGCCGCCAGTCGTCATGGAAATAGGCGGCGTTGTAGACCTCCGCCGCCGCCGAGGTCTGCTCGTGCAGGAAGGTCTCGAACTCGGCCACCCGGCCGGGCAGATTCTGCCAGTCGGCCAGGCGCTTGGACGAGCTGTCCAGCACGGTGTCGGCGAATACGATCTCGATCCCGTACTTTTCACAGATCGCCGTCTCTTCCGGCGGCAGCACGCCGTTCCAGCTGTTGCCCTTGAAGAAGATCGCCGGCCGCAGCTGCTCCAGCACCGCCGCCGTCGTTCCCTGCGAGGGATGCACGTAGGCGACGGCCTCGAAGGCGTCGATCACCTGGCAGCGGGCGTCCTGCGGCAGCAGCACCGCGTGCTTGGTCGCGATATAGCTGTCAGGCGCCACATTGCAGAGCACCGGCAGGCCCCGGGCCTTGGCGGCGTTGAAGTAGGCCACATGCCCCGCGTGCAGCGGGTCGAACCCGCCGTCCACCAGGGTCACCTTGCCGCGCAGGGGGATCAGGTCGTCGAAGCCGAGGATCATGCGGTCCAGAGATCTGCGAAGTGCCGGAAGGCGTCGGCTTGCAGCAAGGTGAGGCTGCCGTCCAGGGCTTCGGACATGCCGAACAGCGCGGCGCCGTGCACCCCGATCACCCGGTCCGACCGCGACATCAGCCCGATGGCCGGCTTGCCCAGGCGCATCGGCAGGTAGCAGAAGCCGCCGTAGGTCCCCGTGAACATGCTGGCCCGCGACAACACCGCCGTCTGCAGGCCGAGGTTGTCGGCCAGGGCCATGGCGGCGCCGACATGGTGCACGTTCGCACCAGCCGCGATGCCGAAATGGCCGTGGTCATCGACGGCGTGAGGATGATCGAGCACCACCACCGGCTGCCGCTCGGCCAGCCGCCGCACGTATCCCTCGACCAGCGCGCGATTGGCGGCGTCGGCGGGGAAGGACGGGCGCGTATAGAACTTCACCACCGCGTATGACGTCGGCAGCTCAGCCAGCACCGGATGGTCGGGCGCCGTCGCCGGGGTGAACTTCAGGTGCTCGCGCAGAAAGGCCTGCGGCCGGTGGCCGGCGAAGTAGGGATGGAAGGCGCGGTACATCAGGCTCGGATGCAGCAGGCGCGATCCGGCTAGACCCATCCGCTCCAGCAGCGAAAGGTCGAAGGGGTCGACGTGGAACTGCTTCTGGCTGCCGGCCTGCCGCGCCTGGCGCTGCTCGCCGGCGATGCGGAAGTCGTCGGCCGTGCAGTGGTCGAAAACCTCGACATAGCGGTCGGCCAGGCCCGCGTACCAACTGGCGACGCCGCCGCGCGAGACCACCGTCAGGCGGGCGGGATCGACGCCATGCCGCTCGCAGAGCGCCGCCACGAAGGGGATCCAGTAAAGCAGCTCGAAGCCGACCTCGGAGAGCCACGGCCCCACCACGATCGGCCCGTCGCCGGCGACGGCCGCCTCGATCTCGCGGGCCAGTTCCGCCTCGTCCCACAAGCCGGGGGTTACGTAGCCGCTCATCGGGGGATCACCGGCGAACGCATCATCAGGCGCGGCGCGGCCTCGAACTCGCCCGCCGCCGTCTCGATCATCCGCATCAGCCTCTCGGCGAACTGCCGCTTGGCGGCGGCGTAGTTCACCGGCCGGAGGCGCGGCGGCTTGTCCCGATACTGGCGGATGATGCTCGCCAGGCCTTGGGCGTCGTGCGGATGGAAGAACAGGCCGCGCGGCAGTTGCTCGCGGTGGACCGCGATGTCGGAGGCGACGACGGGCACGCCCAGCGCCTTGGCGTCCTCGATCACCGTCGACCAGCCTTCGCAGAGCGACGGCTGGATCACCACGCGGGCGTTCTTCATCAGGGCCAGTTGGTCGCCGCGCGGGATGAAGCCTAGCCAGCGCAGGCGGTGGGCGACGCCGCGCTCTTCGGCATAGGCCTTCACCGATGGGGCGAAGTCGGGGTTGCGGTAATCGTCCTCCTTGCCGGTGAACACGACCAACGGCGCGGGCTCGCCGGGGGCCAGCTCGGCCAACGCGCGCAGGACGATGGCGTGGTTCTTGTGCCGCCAAAGCTGGTTGGCGACGAGGATGTAGGGCTGGGTCAGGCCATAGCGGGCCGGCGCGCCGGCGACATCCACGCCCTTCAATTCATCCTCGACGAAACTGGCGAACGGGACGACGTGCACCAGGTTGCCGTGCTGGCCATAGAAGCGCTTGAGGTCGTTCGCGACGTCCTGGCTGGAGACCATGGCGTGGCGCGAGCCGGCGAACCAGGCGTTGTTGCGCGTCCGCCGGCCCTCGATCTCCCGCAGGTCGAAGAACTCAGGGAAGTGCTCCTCCTGGAAGTCCGGGATCCAGGGAATGGACCGATCCTCCGCGCCCGGCACGCCGCCCAGCAGCACCACGTCGACCTCGTCCGACTGCTTCACCGCCCCCCGGCCGCCCGGCGGCACGCGGCGCACGGCGGTGGGATAGGCGTGGCGCAGCGGCTTGTAGCCGGTGGCTTCGCGCAGATAGTCGAAACCCGAAAGGTTGCCGATCGAGACCAGGGCCGGCTGGCGCGCGGCCGGCAGCAGCTTCAACGCCAGCACCAGGTTGCGGACGTAGTAGACGCCGCCCACCCAGCGCGACTGGAAATCGAAGGGCAACCCGACGACGAGCCTGCTCACGCCGTCACCCGCCGCAGGAAGGCGTCAAGCTTGCGGGCCTGGTCGGGCCAGCGGAACCGCTCGCGCGCGAAGGCCTGCCCCGCCTTGCCGAGCCGCCGGGCGAAGGCGGCGTCGCCGAGCAGGCGGTCGAGATGGCCGGCGATCTCCTCCGCCGAGCTGTCGCGCAGCAGGAGGGCGTCGACGCCGTCGGTCAGATAGACCCCAAGGTTGGTCGCCGAGGTGACCAGAGGCTTGCCGGTGGCCATGAACTCCGGAAGCTTCGACGGCAGGCGATAGTCGTTGAACGGCCCCGGCCCGCCCGGCTGCACGAACAGGTCGGCCGAACGCACCACGTCGATCAGGATGCGCCGCTCCAGGTGACCCAGCTTGTGCACCCCCTCGTTGGGCCCGGCCTGCAGGAAGCTGGCGTCGCTGTCGTCGATGCCGGTCCGCACCAGCACCAGATGGTGGCCACGGCCGCGCAGCGCCCAGATCGCCTCGTAGAGCGCCCGCATCTCCTCAAGGTTCGAGGCGTGGACATTGCCGGAATAGACGATCACCGACGCGCCCTCCGGCACGCCGGCCCACCGCCGCAAGGTCGCCTTGCGCAGCGGGTCGAGCGGCTGGGCGAAGAGATCGTAATCGACGCCCGGCTCCAGCAGCTCGGTCGGCACATGCGGAGGCGTGACCGTCTTCAACGGTTCGGCGATGACGGTGATGCCGGCGGCCCCGCCGAGGAAATCGTCGATCCGCTCCGGATCGGTCAGGCCGGCGGGGAAGGGATCGGGCCGGCCGCCGCCCATGCGGGCCAAGGCCCGCTCGGCGATATGGGCCTCGTTGTCTTCCAGGTGGACGAGATAGGGCAGCTTCCAGCGGTCGATGACCGGGGCCACGGCGCGGCGCACGCTCTCACGCGGGGTCCAGCACATCAGGGTGGTGGCCTGGGGGTCGAAGTCGCCGTCGAAGGCCAGCACGCCCTCGGGATCGCGCGTCAGGTCGGCCAGGGTGAAGAACTCGAACTTCGGATCGCCGAACGCATAGGCGCGCTCCGGCCAGCCGCCGCCGCACACCGCCACCCGATAGCCGAGATCGACCAGACCGTCGGCGAACCCGGCCACGTGGCCGGCGCTGTTGGAATCGAACAGGCCGTAGGAGGCGAAGACGACCTTGCCGGGACGGCCCTCGGGCCGGCCTTGGGGGCGTCGCGCGCCGAAGAGTTTCGAGATCACTAGAGTTCGTCGTCCGCGGCGTCGATCAGGGCGTCGCGCACCAGGCCGGGGCGCTCCATCGGCAGGAAGTGGCTGGCGCCGTCGACCGAGGTCAAGCTCACATGCCGATGGCGACGCGTGAAGCCCTCACCGACGAGGCAGGTCGAACCGGTCGTTCCGGCGAAGATCTCGATAGGCTTCATCGTCCGCGCCAGCGCGCCGCGCACGTCCGCCCCCTGGGCCGCATAGTTCGAGGCCTCCCACTCCGGCGCACAGGCCAGGGCGACGCCGCCGTCCGGCGCATCGACCAGGCCGCCGACCACGTAGTCGGCCAGCATGCCCTCGGGCCAGGTGCGGAAGGCGCCGCGACCGCGATAGGCGCCGATCGCGGTCATTCGATCGGCGAAGGTCCGACGGCGGCGCAGGGCGGCCTTGACGATCGGCGCACGGCCGAACAGCGCCGGCCCGAATGGCGTGCGGGCGACGAAGGCGGCGAGCGGCGGCAGGATCACCGGCTCGAACAGCACCAGGGACTTCACCGCCTCGGCGCGCTGCTCAGCGGCCAGCAGGGCGACGACGGCCCCCATGGAATGGCCCGCCAGCACCATCGGCGGCTGATCGAGCGCATCGATCAGGGCCACCGCGTCGGCGGCGAGATCGCTCCAGCTGCGACGACCCTCCGGCTCGGCGGCCAGACGCGACAGGCCGTGGCCGCGCTGGTCGACGGCGAGCACGCGCAGCCCCGCGCCCAGCGGCGACAGGATCGAACGGTAGGTCAGGGCGTTGAAGCCGTTGGCGTGAAGGAACAGGATATCGACCGGGCGTTCCTGCGGGCCGAAGTCCAGCGCCGCCAGCTCGCCGCCGCCGGCCGGGCTGTCGATGGCGATGAAGCGGCGCCGGGGCTCGTGAAATACGGCGGCGTCCATGCCGATCCTCCGTTCGGCCCGCAACCTAGGCGCAGCCGTCACGGCGGTCCATGCAGGACTTGGAAACGACCATGAATTCGACCCCGCCCCTGGCGACCATCGGCTACGAAAACACCACCCTGCCCGAGGTCATCGACCGACTGAAGCGCGCCGGCGTCGAGGTGGTGATCGACGTGCGGGCGGTGGCGGCCTCCCGACGGCCGGGCTTCTCCAAGACCATCCTAGGCGAGAGTCTGAAGGCCGAGGGTATCGACTATGTGCACCTTCGCCCGCTCGGCACGCCCAAGGCGGGACGCGAAGCCGCGCGGGCCGGGCGCATCGGCGAGATGCGGAAAATCTTCTGCGAATGCCTGGAGGAGCCGCAGGCCCAGGTGGCCCTGGCCGAGGCGGCGCGCATCGCCGGCCGGCGGCGGGCCGCGCTGCTCTGCTACGAGGCCGACGCGGCGGGCTGCCACCGGACCATCGTCGCCGAGCGCCTGCATGAGACGCTCGGCTCCGACGTGGTCGATCTCTGAGGGATCAGAGGTTGGTCAGGTTCCACTGGCCGCGGGCGTCGCGGCAGGCGTCATAGGTTTCCACCGTCGGGCGGGCGCCGCGGGTGGAGTAGGAAGCCTGGATGCGGCGGCAGGCGGCGTCCGGCGCCGGCCCCGAAGCCCGCACCACGCTTTCCGACACATAGCCGATGGCGCCGCCGCCCTGGCCGACCAGCAGCCAGTTGCTGCCCGGCGCGCGGCCGAGGGCGTCGAAGGTCTCGCCGGCGCGCAGGCGACCGATCACCGCCGTGCTCGTCGAGGGGCCCGCGCGCAGGTTCACCGTGCCCGGGGCGAAGTACTGACCCGCGGCGGAGTCGTAGGAGGCCAGGGTCTGCACCCCGCCGTTGAAGCGGATGTTCCGCGAGTCGACCGGCGGGCCGTAGTTGCTGGAAATCACGTCGACCCGGCCCGAGGCGCCGGTCTGCGGGTTGCTCCAGCTCGAACCGCGGCCATTCTCCAGGGCCTGGTTCACCGCGGCGCGGGCGCGCGCCTGGTCGCTCGATTGCATGCGGCAGCCGATCTTCGAGCCGGCGACGGCGCCGAGGCCGGCGCCGAGCGCGGCCCCGAGGCCCCGCTCGTTCTTGCTCACCTGGCTGCCCAGCAGGGCGCCGAGGGCGGCGCCGGCCAGGGCGCCGGCTTCCTGTTTGCCGCCGGTGGCTTCACAGGCGAACAGGTTGGAGATTGGATTGCCCTGCGCGGCGGCGGGCAGGGGGACCGACATCGGCACGGCGATGGCGGCAAGGGCGGACACAGAAACAATGAGACGGCGCATGGCGCTCCCCTTCTGATGGTCAAGCTTGAGCATTATATCCAAGAACGGCGACCGAAGGATGAGGTTCCGCCTTTCAGCGCACTCATGCTTCGCGTTCGGAGCCGCGCAGATCCGCGCCGGTGAGCCGGGCGCCTTCAAGGTCGGCCTCCAGCAGCCGCGCCGACCGCAGGTCCGCGCCCCGCAGGTCGACCCCGCGTAGCTGGGCGCGGGTCAGGTCCGTGCGCATCACCCGGCCTTCGCCGATGGTCAGCGGCCCGAGCTTGGCGTCCGAAAGATCGGCCTTGTGCAGCATGGCCCCAACCAGCCGGGCGCCGCGCAGGTCCGCGCCACGCAGGTTGACCTGCCTCAGATCGGCGCCGGAAAGGTCCGCCCCCTGCAGTTCGGCGCCCTCCAGGTTCATGCCGAAGAAGATCGACCGCCGGGCGACGAGGCCGCTCAGCTTGCGCCGCCGCAACTGGCGCAGCGGGCGGAAGTCGACCTCGGTCAGCCGGGCGACCGAGCCGTCGGCGCCCTGGCTGGAGCAGAAGCGCTCATGCGTCGCCAACACTTCGTCCAGCGGCAGGTCGTCGATGTAGATGATCGGCGGCGGGGCGCGCAGCACGTCGGAGAGGTCCGCACCATCGAGAGTGGCCTCGTCCATGTCGACATCGGCCAGCACGGCGTGGCGCAACGAAGCGCCGGAAAGGTCGGTCTGGTAGACATCGGCGCCGGACAGGTCGGCCCCGTCGAGCACCGCCTTGTTCAACTTGGCCTTCGACAGCGAGGCGCCGGAAAGGTTGGCCTCGGTGAAGTCCGCCGCCCGCGCATGGGCTCCGGTCATCTGGGCGCCGGCGAGGTTGGCGCCCTGCAGCACGGCGTAGTCGAGTTCGCCCGGCCGCTGCTCATGCTTGAGGATGCGGAAGCCCTGTCCGTCCTGCACGGCCGTGCGGCCTTCGCGCAGATCGCAGCCCGAAAGGTTCGCTCCGGCGAGATTGGCCCCGCGCAGGCAGGCGCCGCGCAGGTCGGCCCTGATGAGCGAGGCGCCGCGCATATCGGCGTCGCGCAGGTCGGCGCCGTAGAGGACCGCCCCGTCGAACTTGGCTCCCCCGAGCATCGCCCCTTCCATGCGCGCGCCGGTCAGCTCGGCCTCGGTGAGGTCGGCCCCCTGCAGGTCGAAGCAACGCAGGTCGACATAGGCGAGATTGGCCCGCTGCCCGCTGCGCCCCGCCCGGAATCGCGCATGCGCGTCCACCATCTGGCGGATCGTGCCGGCGTCGAAGGTGCGGATCAGCGAGGTGCTCATTGCGGCGGTTCAGCCCGTCGTTCGATGTCTGGGAGGCCGCGTATCATTGACGGCTCCGCTTAAGGAACCGTTGTTCACCGAGGCTCAGAGCCAGCCCCGTCGCTTGAACCAGAGCAGCGGAGCGATCGCCGAGATCGCCATCAGGCCGAGCGCCATCGGATAGCCGAACGGCCAGCCGAGTTCGGGCATGTGTCTGAAGTTCATGCCGTAGATCGCCCCGATCAGGGTCGGCGGCAGCAGGGCGACGGTGAACACCGAAAACACCTTCAGGATGGCGTTCTGTTCGATGTTGATCTGGCCCAGGGCGGCGTCGAGCAGGAAGGTGACGTTGCTGGCCAGATAGCTGGCGTGATCCGTCAACGAGGGCACGTCCTGCTGCAGGGTCCGCAGATGCTCGGTCAGTTCGCGGTCGTCGAGCGCCGAGGCGGTGGCGGCGTAGGCCATCACCCGCCCGAGGCTGACCAGGCTGTCGCGCGCCTTGGCCCCGGTCATCTGGGCCGCGCCCAGCTGGCGCAGCACGGGCTGGAAGCCGCCGGGCGCGCGGGCCGCGCCGAACACCGCGTCCGATGAGCTTTCGATCTTGATGGCGATGTGTTCGAGGATGTCGGCCAGCCGGTCGATCAGGGCGTCGAGCAGGCCGAGGAAGACCGCCGGACCGCTGGCCCGCAATTCCGGGTGGCTCGGAAGTTGGCCGACAAAGGCTTCGAAGGCGCGCGGCGCGCAATAGCGGATGGTGATCAGCCGTCCCTGGTGCAGCACGAAGGTGACCGGCGCGAGGGTCGGGCGCTGGTCGGCGACGCCCACCACCACCGTGGCGGTCATGAACACGGCCCCGTCTTCCTGATACAGGCGCGAGGACGGTTCGATCTCCGCCATGTCTTCCCGCGTGGGCAGGCTGATGCCGAGCGCCTGCTCGATCATCAGCTCCTCGTCGCGAGTGGGATCCTTCAGGTCGATCCACACCACGTCGTCGGACGCCGGCCAGCCCTGCATGGGCTCGACAAGGTCGAGCGTCGCGCGCCCCCTGTGGAGAATGTTCAGCATGACGCCCTCGCGGCTGGCTGAACCGGCATGGTCCGCGCCGCCCGCGCCGTCAATGCTCGACGCAGCTTAGCGTTGGGGGGTCTGGGTCTGTTCGGGCTGGCCGGCCGAAGCGGCGGCGATCAGCGCCGCGATGCGGTCGCCCGAGTCCGCCATCTGGCCGAGCAGGCCCATGGGCGAGCCGCCCGGGCGCAGGGTGTTGACCACCTGGCTGGCGGCCGACTGGGCCATGGCCACGGCGGCGTCTTGCGCGAGCGCGATCTTGGAGGTGACGGCGGCCGTCGCGACCGCCTGGGCGTTCTGGTAGATGAAGCCGTAGGTCGGATAGACGGTGGTGCCGAGGTCGCGGACCGGGTCGTACCAGACCTTCACCTGGCTCCAGTCGCCGGCCGGCGAAACGTCGACGACGGTGACGTCCTTCTCCACCTGCCCCCGGTCGCCTTCGATCACCGACCAGTTGGCGTGGGTGATCTGGATGACGCGTTCGGTGAGCACCTGGCTGACCACGGCCACGTGGCCGAGCCGCATGCGGCTGGTGGGCTTGAAGCAGAGCACGCTGCCCGCCTGGGGCGTGCCGCCGGTTTCGTACTTGTTGACCGCCTGCGACCACCAGGTCCGGGCGTCGCCGAAGATTTGGATGCCGCTCATGAGACGCGCGAAGGGCACGCACTGCCAGTAGCCTTCGGCCGAAACGCTCACCGGCACGAGGCCGATCAGGAGCGCTGCGGTCAAGGAACCGAGCAGGGTTCGTGCGCGTTTCTGCATGTTGGCGACACCCCCGCGGCTATCGATGGTGAAGGGGTAGCAATTGCATGGAAGTCTGAAAAGAGGGTTTCCGCCGCGTAACCTGGGTCAGACCGCCGCGACTCGCCGTTGTTTCCACCCATCCGCCATGAGTTTCATGCGTTCGCGGGCCGGCTTCTCGACCAGATGATACGAGGCCGCCGATAGTGGAACTACAGCAACGAGCAGGAACAGCCACGCCGGCAGAGGCAGCCTTTCGTCAGGTAAGCTGAGAACCTTGGCCGCCGCATTGACGAAGACGATCATCCACGGGATGCAGATCATATAAACCGAGTAGCTGATCTCACCGAGATAAACGAAGGCCCGCTCGCTTCCGAGGCGAATTCCGGTCTCGGCGAGGTGCGCCAAGTAAAGGATCAGCCCCCCGAACCCCATCACGATCACGGCGTCCGGCGCCCCCGCCTGCGCCGCCAGCATGACGGCGACGCCGAAAAATAAGGCGCCCCACGGGCCGTTACGGGCCGGAACCTGCTGCGCGCGCCACAAACGGTGCATGGCGCAGCCGAGGAAGAAGCACGGAACGATCCTCAGCGCGCCCCAGGCGATGGTCGCTCGGCTGAGCGGGAAACCGGCCAAGGCCTCGAACAGCGGATGGATCACCGCCACGAAACCCAGCGCGATGGCGGCGAACAACCAGGGCCGCTTGCGCAGCGCCCAGGCGACCGCCGCGAAGGCCGGAAACGACAGATAGGCGAACCACTCGGCCGAGATCGACCACGAGGGGTGGTTCCAGCCTGCCGTGGGCGCGAAGCCCCAGGCATGGACCAGCAGCAGATTGGCCGGCAGCGACGGCCAGGAGAGAATGTTGGGATCGACCCCGAAGCCGGCGGCGGTCGCCGCCAGGGCCAGGGCGCCGACGCCCGCCAGACAGAACAGGTGCAGCGGATAGACCCGCGCCAGCCGGTTCCACAGGAACGAGCCGTAGGTGAAGCCGCCTTCGCCGAACCGCTTCAGATAGACGTGGCAGAGGATGAAGCCCGAGAGGGTGAAAAACAGTTCGACCCCGAGGTAGCCGCGCTCGACGATGGCGGGCGCCGCCGGACCGTCCAGCTTCGGCCAATAGTGGAACAGCACCACCCATAGCGCCGCGAAGAAGCGCAGGGAGGTCAGCGGGCGGATATGTTCGCCGTCACGCATAAAATTTTGCTCCCGGGCCCGCGGCCCCTGGCGCAACGACGTTCGGTCGTTACATCAGGCGGCGGGCTCCGCCGCAGAGCTATAGGCCGAGGCCATGAACGAACTCTTCTCGCTCGCCGCCAATCCCGCCGCCTGGGCGGCGCTGGTCACCCTGGTGGTGATGGAGGTGGTGCTCGGCATCGACAATCTGATCTTCATCTCGATCCTGTCGAACAAGCTGCCGCCCGAGAACCGGGCCAAGGTGCGCCGACTCGGCATCGGCCTGGCCCTGGTCATGCGGCTGGTGCTGCTGTCGACCATCGCCTGGATCGTCGGCCTGACCCAGCCGCTGTTCACCGCCTTCGGCCAGGCCTTCTCCTGGCGCGACCTGATCCTGATCGCCGGCGGCCTGTTCCTGCTGTGGAAGGCCACCAAGGAGATCCACCACACGGTGGACCCGGCCCCCAGCGACGACCTGCTCGACAAGGACGCCCACGGCAAGAAGCCCGCGGTGATCGCTAATGTCGGGGCGGCGATCGCCCAGATCGTGCTGCTCGACCTCGTCTTCTCGATCGATTCCATCCTCACCGCCGTCGGCATGACCGACGACCTGCCGGTGATGGTCATCGCCGTGCTGATCGCGGTGGGGGTGATGATGCTGGCCGCCGATCCGCTGGCGAACTTCATCGCCAGGAACCCGACCGTCGTGATGCTGGCGCTGGGCTTCCTCCTGATGATCGGGGCCACCCTGATCGCCGACGGCTTCGGCTTCCATGTCGAGAAAGGCTACATCTACGCCGCCATGGCCTTCTCGGCCCTGGTCGAGGGGCTGAACATGCTGTCGAGGCGGAAACGCGCGAAGGACGCCGCCGACTAAATATTTAGTTCGGCCACCTATCGAAATCGTCAAGAAGATGGGCTAGACACCTCGCCCATGCCGAAACCGCACGCCCATCACCACGGCCATCCGCAGTCGTTCACGCCGCAGGAGCGGCGGGTGACGATGATCGGAATCGTCATCGTCTTCCTGCTCAGCGCCCTCGATCAGACCATCGTCTCGACGGCGATGCCGCGCATCGTGGCCGAGCTGAACGGCCTGCCGCTCTACGCCTGGGTGACCACCGCCTACCTGCTGAGCTCGACGGTGATGGTGCCGATCTGGGGCAAGCTGGGCGATCTATACGGCCGCAAGCCCGTGCTGCTTTCCGGCATCGGCATCTTCCTGCTCGGTTCATGGCTTTCGGGCCTGGCCGGGGAGTTCGGCGACCTGCCGCTGATCGGCGGCGGCATGGTGCAGCTGATCGTCTTCCGCGCCGTGCAGGGGATTGGCGGCGGCGCCTTGTTCACCACCGCCTTCGCCATCATCGCCGACCTCTATCCGCCGCGCGAACGCGGCAAGTTCGCCGGCATGTTCGGCTCGATCTTCGGCTTGGCCAGCGTCATCGGCCCGGTGGTCGGCGGCTATTTCACCGAGCACGGAACGTTCCACGTCGGCGCCCACGTGGTCGCCGGCTGGCGGTGGGTCTTCTACCTGAACCTGCCGCTCAGCGCCCTTTCGCTGTTCATGATCATCGCCAAGATGCCGCCCCTGACTCATCGGCGGCCGGGCTCGGTCGACTATGTCGGGGCCATCCTGCTGGTGATCTCGGCCACCGCCCTCCTGCTGGCGCTCAGCTTCGGCGGCCACACCTATCCGTGGTCCTCGGCCCCGATGATCGGCCTCTTCGCCCTATCGGCCGTGACCCTCGCGGCCTTCCTCTTCGCCGAGCGGGTGGTGCGCGATCCGATTCTGCCGCTGACCCTGTTCGGCAACCGCACCTTCTCGACATGCAATGGCGCGGCCTTCCTCGTCTCCGTCGCCTTCATGGGCGTGGTCAGCTTCCTGCCGCTCTACATGCAGCTCGGCCAGGGCGTCTCGCCGACCAAGAGCGGGCTGTCGATCCTGCCCCTGATGGGCGGGCTGATCCTGTCGTCGACGATCAGTGGCCAGCTGGTCAGCAAGACCGGCCGCTACAAGCCCTTCATGTTCATCGGCGCGGGCCTGCTGTTCCTCGGCATCCTCGCCCTGAGCCGGGTCGGCGTCGACACCACCACCCTCGACCTTTCCTGGCGTCTGGCTCTGATGGGCCTCGGCCTCGGGCCCGGCATGAGCCTCTACGCCATGGCCGCCCAGAACGCCGTGCCGGTCGACCGCATCGGGGTGGCGACCAGCTCCAACCAGTTCTTCCGCCAGATCGGCTCGACGGTCGGCGTGGCGATCTTCGGCGCCCTGCTGACCCACAGCCTCGGCAGCGCCGCCGGCGGGCTGGACCTCGGCCAGCTTGAAGGCCTCGCCCTCAAGGCCGGAACGGGAACCGGGGTCGATCCGGCCCTCCGCGTCGCCATCAGCCACGCCATCACCAGCCTGTTCGTCGCCGCCCTGTTCGTGGTCGCGGCGGCGGTGGCGGTGATCGTGTTCATCCCCGAACTGCCGCTGCGCTCCCGCCAGCCGCCGGGCGAACCGGCGGTGAAGCCGGAGCCCTCGCACTAGAGGAAGCTGTACGGATCGACGTCGATCGTCAGGCGCACTGAGCCGGGAATCTTGGCCCGGGCGCGCCAGGCGGCGAGGAAGCCCTGGATGTCCACCCCGCGCTCGGCCCGCACCAGGAAGCGCTTGCGACGACGGCCGCGCACCAGGGCCAAGGGTGCGTCGGCCGGGCCGAACACCTCCACCCCCTCGGCGTTGGGCGTCGCCGCCGCCAGGGCCTGGACATAGGCCTCCAGCACCGCCGGATCGGTCCCCGAGACGATCAGCGCCGCGAGACGGCCGAACGGCGGCAGGCCGGAAAGCTCGCGCGCCGCCATCTCGGCCTCGACGAAGGCGTCGCGGTCCTGCGCCGCCAAGGCCTGCATCACCGGATGCTCCGGCGCGTAGGTCTGCAGCAGGGCCCTGCCCGGCCGGTCCTTGCGCCCCGCCCGCCCGGCCGCCTGGGCCAGCAGCTGGAAGGTGCGCTCGCCGGCCCGCAGGTCGCCGCCGCGCAGGCCGAGGTCGGCGTCGACCACGCCCACCAGGGTCAGGTTGGGGAAGTTGTGGCCCTTGGCCGCCGCCTGGGTGGCCACCAGGATGTCGATTTCCCCCGCCTCCATGGCCGCCACCAGCCTGCGGGCCGAGTCCGCGCTCTCCATCACGTCGGACGAGAACACCGCCACCCGCGCCTCGGGGAACAGGCTGCGCGCCTCCTCCTCCACCCGCTCGACGCCGGGGCCGATGGAGACCAGGCTGTCCTTGGCCCCGCAGTGCGGACAGGCGGCGGGCTTGGGCATCGAGAAGCCGGTCAGGTGGCAGACCAGGCGGCCGGTGTAGCGGTGCTCGACCAGCCAGCTGTCGGTGTCGGGCGCCCGCATCCGCTCGCCGCAGGCGCGGCAGAGCACCAGCGGCGCATAGCCTCGGCGGTTGAGGAACAGCATCACCTGCTCGCCGCGGCTCAAGGTCTCGATCATCGCCTGCCGCAGGGGCGGCGACAGCCAGTGGTTCGGCTCCGGCGGCGTCTCGCGCATGTCGATCAGGCCGACGTCGGGCAGGCGCGCCGCGCCGTGGCGGGCGCCGAGCTTCAGCCAGCGGTAGCGGCCGGCCTCGGCGTTGCCCAGGGTCTCCAGCGAGGGAGTGGCCGAGGCCAGGACCACGGCGGCCCCGGCGATCTTGCCGCGCGCCACCGCCAGATCCCGGGCGTGATAGATGAAGCCTTCCTCCTGCTTGTAGGAGCTGTCGTGCTCCTCATCGACGACGATCAGGCGCAGTTTGCGGAACGGCAGGAACAGGGCCGAGCGGGCGCCGACGACGACGCGGGCGCGGCCGTCGGCCACCGCCTCCCAGATGGCGCGGCGGCGCGGCGGGGGCACTTGGCTGTGCCACTCGGCCGGGGCGGCGGCGAAACGTTCGGTCAGGCGGCCGATCACCGCCTCGGTGAGCGCGATCTCGGGCAGCAGCACCAGCACCTGGGCGGCCGGATCGCTGCGCAGGGCCTCCGCGATGGTTTCCAGATAGACCTCGGTCTTGCCCGAGCCGGTGACCCCGTCGAGCAGGGCGACCTCGAAGCCGGGGCGGCGCGCCATCTCGGCCAGGGTCTCGGCGGCGGCCATCTGGCCGAGGTTCAGTTGGGCGCCGGCGCGCTGCAGGTCCGGCTGGTCGAAGGCCTGGACCTTGATCACCTCGCGCGGGGCCAGGGCCCCGGCCTCGATCAGCCCCTTCACCACCCCGGACGACACGCCGGCGGCGGAGGCGAGCGAGGCCGAGGTGTGCTCGCCGTGGCCGGCGACGGCCAGCACCTTCACCCGGGCGGGAGTCATCCGCTCGGGGACGATTCCGGTCGGCTCCACCAGCACCTGCGGTTTCGGCGGCGGCGCCCGCAGCCCCCGCAGCGCCATGGCCAGCGGCCAGCCGGGCGCGTCGACCGCGTAACGCGCGGCCCAGTGGACGAACTCGATGGCGCTGGGCGGCAGGGGCGGATCATCCAGCCGGTGCGCCACCGGCTTCAGCGGGCGGTTGCCGCCCGCCCCGTCGCGCAGGGCCACGACCACGCCGCGCAGCAGGCGCGGGCCCAGCGGCGCGGCCACCTGGTCGCCGACGGCGAGCTCCATCCCCTCCGGCTCGGCGTAGTCGAACGCCTCGGGCAGGGGCATGGGCAGGAGGATGGAAGCGATGCGCGGCATTCTGACCGCAAGCCAATGGCCGCGAACGGCGACGCCATCAAGCGGGCGTTAACAGGCGGGCGCGTTAACTGCGTCCTCGTTTGGCGTTCTCCCTCATCGGGAGCGTGTTTTAGGCGGAGCGTAGAATGACCCCCGCGAGCATCCGGTCGGACGGTCGCCTTCACGACCTCGAACATCTGCGCGAAGAGCTGCGCGACAATCCCGCGATCGTCCGCGACGATCCGGAGCTGCTGCGGGCGCTGGGCCTGCGCATCGACGCGGCCAATGTCGTCGACTTCGGCCCGGCCGCCCTGGCCCGCGTCGCCGAGGAGGCCCGACGCGAGTCGACCGCGCGCCAGACCCTGGAAGACACCGCCCGCGCCAACTTCGCCGCCCAGGCCCAGACCCATGCGGCGGTGATCGAACTGCTGGACGCCCGCAACCATTCCGACCTCGCCCGCCGGGTCGACCACATCGCCACCCATCGCTTCGGCCTGCTGGGCGCCGTCGTCGCCCTGGAAGGGCCGGACCGCGTGCCGGCCGGCTGGCGCACCCTGGTCGAGGGCCAGATCGATCTGATCCTCGGCGAAGGTCGCGACGCCCGCATGGGCCCGGCCCCGACGGCCGTCGGCCTGTTCGGCGCCCGCAGCGGCGATGTGGGCAGCATGGCCATGGCCCGCATGGGCCTGGGCGCCCCCGAACGCGGCGCCCTGATCGCCTTCGCCTCGGGCGATGAGAACGGCTTCACCCCGGACATGGGTCCGGAACTGGTCGGCTTCCTCGCCCGCGTCGTCGAACGCACCGCCGAGCGCTGGCCGATCCTCGCTTGAGCGGCGCGGCCGCCACATCGGCCGACGACGCCCTCGCCGGCTGGCTCGTCCAGCTCGCCCACGAACGCCGCGCCAGTCCGCGCACGGTGGAGGCTTACGGCGCCATCGGCCGCGCCTATCTCGCCTTTCTCGCGAAACATCGCGGCGGCGGCCTCTCCGCCGCCGACCTCGCGGGCGTCGAGGCGGCCGAGGTGCGCGCCTTCCTGGCCTTCCGCCGCGCGGGCGATGGCGATCGTGGGGGCCTCTCGGCCCGCTCGCTGTCGCAGAGTCTCTCGGCCCTGCGCACCTTTCACCGCTTCCTCGATCAACGTCTCGGCCTGGAGAACGCCGCCCTTTCCCTGGTGAAGGGGCCGAAGGTGCGCCCCGGCCTGCCGCGACCGGTCAGCGAGGATCAGGCGCGGGGCCTCATCGCCGAGGTGGCCGAAAGCGATCTCGAAGATTGGGAGGTCGCCCGCGACCAGGCGGTGCTGACCCTGCTGTGGGGCTGCGGCCTGCGGATTTCCGAGGGCCTGTCGCTGACCCGAGCCGACGCGCCCCTGCCCGAGACCCTGCGGATCACCGGCAAGGGCGGCAAGACGCGGATCACTCCGGTGCTGCCCGCCGTGCGCGAGGCGGTCGACGCCTATCTGGCCGTCCTGCCCTTCCCGCTCGAACCGGGCGACGCCCTGTTTCGCGCCAAGCGAGGCGGGCCGCTGAGCCCCCGCCATGTGCAGGCCTCGATGCAGCGTCTGCGCGGCCGGCTCGGCCTCTCGGAGCGCGCGACGCCGCACGCTCTGCGCCATTCCTTCGCCACCCACCTGCTCGGCGCCGGCGCCGACCTGCGCTCGATCCAGGATCTGCTCGGCCACGCCTCGCTGTCGACGACGCAGCGCTACACTCAGGTGGACGCCGCCGCCCTGCTGGGCGCCTACAACGCGGCGCACCCGAGGGCCTGAAACCTCAGGGCTTGATGGCGGGCTCGCCCTCGTAGCGGATGATCACCGGCGTCTGACAGCCGCCGACCCTGCGCATCACCGTTCGCTCCAGCCGCGCGCGGGGCTGCTGGGCCAAGGTCTGGACGCCGCTTTGAGCCTGGGGAACTGGGGTTCGCGGCGCGGGAGGCGTCGACTTGTCCGCCGAGGCCGCCCAGGCCTGATTGTTTTCGCAGGCCGGACTAGGCGTCACGTCGCGAATCGAGCTCCCTAAAATGACTTGCGGAGCAGATGCGGAAGACGCCGGGCCAGCTATGGCCGCAGCGAGAACAAGGACGCTCAACATGACGCAGGCTCCCAGATCGTGACGACGGGAGGCTATCACCGGCCGCGCCGCACGACTACGGCCCCGTTCTAGCGCGCCGGCAGCTCTCGCGGGCGGCGGTCCTCGCCGATGGCGACGAAGGTGAAGGTCGCCTCGGTCACCTTCTGGGTTTCCTCGCCCTCGCGGGCGCGCCGCCACGCCTCGACGGCGACCCGCAGCGAGGTGCGTCCGGCGTGGACGAGGGTGGCGTAGAAGCTCACCTCGTCGCCGACCGCGACCGGCCGCAGGAAGCTCATGCCGTCCACCGCCACGGTGGCGCAGCGGCCGCCGGCCCGGCGGGTGGCGATGGTGGCGGCCGCCAGGTCCATCTGGCTCATCAGCCAGCCGCCGAAGATGTCGCCGGCCGGATTGGTGTCGGCCGGCATGGCCACCACGCGGATGGTCGGCGCCTCGGAAGGCTGCCGCGGGGTGGGGATCGCCGGGTCGGACATGCCCGTGTCCTAGGCCTGCATCGTCCAGCCTTCGACGCCCATGGCCGCCTGGCGCAGGGCCTCCGAGCGGGTGGGGTGCGGGTGGCAGGTGCGGGCCACGTCTTCCGAGGCGCCCGAGAACTCCATGGCCACGCAGTATTCGGCGATCATGTCGCCGACGTTGGGGCCGACCATGTGCACGCCGAGGATGCGGTCGGTCTTGGCGTCGGCCAGCACCTTCACCTGACCTTCGGTCTCGTGGTTGATCTTGGCGCGGCTGTTGGCGAGGAACGGGAACTTGCCGACCTTGTAGGCGACTCCCTCGGCCTTCAGCTCCTCTTCGGTCTTGCCGACCGTGGCCACTTCCGGGGCGGTGTAGATCACGCCCGGGATGATGCCGTAGTTCACGTGGCCCGCCTTACCGGCGATCAGCTCGATGCAGGCGACGGCTTCGTCCTCGGCCTTGTGGGCCAGCATCGGACCCGAGGTCACGTCGCCGATCACCCAGACGCCGGCCGCGCCGGTCTTGTAGTGGCCGTCGTGGGCGATCATGCCGCGCTTGTCGGTCTGAACCCCAACGGTCTCCAGGCCGAGGCCCTGCGTGTAGGGACGCCGGCCGATGGCGACCAGCACATAGTCGGCGGTCACGGTCTCGGCGGCGCCGCCGGCCACAGGCTCGAAGGTCAGTTCGACGGCCTTCGGCGTGGCCTTGGCGCCGGTCACCTTGGCGCCCAGCTTGAAGCTGAAGCCCTGCTTGGTCAGGGCCTTCTGGAAGACCTTGGCGGTCTCCTCGTCCATGCCCGGGCAGATGCGGTCGAGGTATTCGACGACGGTGACTTCCGCCCCGAGGCGGCGCCACACCGAGCCGAGCTCCAAGCCGATGACGCCGGCGCCGATGACCACCAGGCGCTTGGGGACTTCCGGCAGCGACAGGGCGCCGGTGGAATCGACGATGCGCTTGTTGTCGACGGTCACGCCGGGCAGCGGGGTCGGCTCCGAGCCGGTGGCGATGACGATGTTCTTGGTCTCGAGGGTGGTCTCGCCGCCGTCGTCGGCCTTGACCACCACCTTGCCCGGCCCGTCGATACGACCCCAGCCTTTGATGTAGTCGACCTTGTTCTTCTTCATCAGGAACTCGACGCCCTTGGTCAGGGCGTTCACCGAGTCCTGCTTCTGCGTCATCATCTGCGGCAGGTTGAGTTTCGGCGCGACCTCGATGCCGAGGGTCTTGAACTCGGCGCCGGCGGCCTGCTCGTAGAGCTCCGAAGCGTGGAGCAGCGCCTTCGAGGGCATGCAGCCGACGTTGAGGCAGGTGCCGCCGAGCACGCCGCGCCCTTCGACGATGGCCGTCTTCAGACCCAGCTGGCCGGCGCGGACCGCCGCGTTGTAGCCGCCGGGGCCGCCGCCGATGATCACCACGTCGTACTGAGCCATGACTTGCCGAAGTCCTTTGAGAGAGTGCGGTTTCGTTTACGCCGCGAGACCGGAGGGTCAACCGGCCACGCTGAAAATCAGCGCCTGGAGGCTCCAGGCGGCAAGGGCGGAGGTCGCCGGGTGTTGTCTACGGTGTAGATGCCCCACCCCATCGCCCCTAGCACCAACAGTACGCCGTAGCCGAAGGGATCGACCTCCGCGCCAGAGCCGATGGTCTGCAAACTATAGTAACTCTGCTGTACCGCTGCAGCGACGAAGCCAGCCAGCCAGGCCCAAATCGCCGTTCGCCGCCGCCTAATCAGGAGAACGACGGCGCTGGAAAACGCGACCGCGTTGACAGCCGATAGCAAGATGCTGGGCCAGTCCGTGGTGGCGATCAGCAGGTCCACTTCGAACTTAGGAATTAGTCGGACGCCGAACTTGCCAGCAGCCACCACCACTGCGACAGCCGCCGCGCCGAACGCCCAAACACTCAGCACGACAACCATCACAAGGCGCAGGACGTCCTTGGGCGACGCCCGCAGGCGCACGGGGCGGCCTTAGAGGTCCAGCAGCAGGCGCTGCGGATCTTCCAGGGCTTCCTTCAGCTTCACCAGGAAGCCGACGGCGCCGGCGCCGTCGACGATGCGGTGATCGTAGCTGAGGGCCAGGTACATCATCGGGCGGATCACCACCTGGCCGTTGATGGCCATCGGGCGCTCCTGGATCTTGTGCATGCCGAGGATGCCCGACTGCGGGGCGTTGAGGATCGGCATCGACATCAGCGAGCCGTAGACGCCGCCGTTCGAGATGGTGAAGGTGCCGCCCTGCATGTCCTCGATGGTCAGCTGACCGTCGCGGGCCTTCTTGCCGAGGGCGCCGATGCCCTTTTCGATTTCGGCCAGCGAAAGCTGGTCGGCGTCGCGCAGGACCGGAACGACCAGGCCCTTCTCGGTGCCGACGGCCACGCCGATGTCGTAGTGGTTCTTGTAGACGATGCTGTCGCCGTCGATCTCGGCGTTGACGTCCGGCACGGCCTTCAGGGCGTGGACGGCGGCGCGGGTGAAGAAGCTCATGAAGCCGAGCTTCACGCCGTGCTTCTTCTCGAACACGTCCTTGTACTGGTTCCGCAGGGCCATGATCGCCGTCATGTCCACCTCGTTGAAGGTGGTCAGGCTGGCGGCGGTGTTCTGGGCTTCCTTCAGGCGGCGCGCGATGGTCTGGCGCAGGCGGGTCATCTTCACCCGCTCCTCCCGCTCGTGCAGGGCGCGCGGCGCGGCCGGGGCGGCGGCCGGGGCCGGGGCGGCGGCGCGGGCTTCCAGGGCGGCCAGGGCGTCGCCCTTGGTCACCCGGCCGTCCTTGCCGGTCCCGGCGACGGTCGAGACGTCGAGGTTGTTCTCGGCGGCGATGCGAGCCACCGACGGAGCCTGGCCGGCCGGAGCCGCGACCGGCGCGGCGGCGGCAGGCGCCGGGGCCGGAGCCGGTTCGGCGGCCTTGGCCGGGGCCGGCTTGGCGGCCGGAGCCGCGGCGGCGGCGCCCGAGCCTTCGCCGACCACGCCCAGGATCGTGCCCGGAGTGACCGTGTCGCCTTCGTTGGCGTTGATGCTGCTCAGCACGCCATCGGCCGGGGCGGCGACTTCAAGGCTGACCTTGTCGGTTTCCAGCTCGACGAGGATTTCGTCCTTCTTCACCGCATCGCCGGGCTTCTTGGTCCACTTCGCCACCGTGGCTTCGGTGACGGATTCGCCAAGGGCGGGGGTCATGATGTCGGGCATGGAATTTTCCGGGGCTTTTGGGTCGGCTTCGGGCGGGCGGGACGGTTAGGGGCGGATCAGGCGGCGAAGGCATCGTCGAGGAAGGCGGCGAGTTCGCGCAGGTGGCGGCTCATCAGACCGGCGGCGGTCGAGGCGCTGGCCGGGCGGCCCACGTAGCGGGCGCGCTTGGCCTTCACCTTGAGGCGGTCGAGCGTCAGTTCGAGCCACGGGTCGACGAAGGTCCAGCCGCCCATGTTCTTCGGCTCTTCCTGCACCCACACCAGTTCGGCGTTCTCGAAGCGGGCGAGCTCGGTCGACAGCGACTTCATCGGCCACGGATAGAACTGCTCGAGACGCATGATGTAGACGTCGTCGATGCCGCGCTTCTCACGCTCGTCGAGCAGGTCGTAATAGACCTTGCCCGAGCACAGCAGGACGCGGCGGATCTTCTCCGGCGCCTGCAGCTTGATCGTGGTGTTGACGCCGCGCTCGGCGTCGTCGTGCAGCACGCGGTGGAACGACGAGCCATCGGCCATGTCCGACAGCGTGGACACCGCCTTCTTGTGGCGCAGCAGGCTCTTCGGCGTGAAGACGATCAGCGGCTTGCGGAACTCGCGGCGCAGCTGGCGGCGCAGCACGTGGAAGTAGTTGGCCGGGGTGGTGCAGTTGACCACCTGCATGTTGTCTTCCGCGCATTGCTGCAGGAAGCGCTCGACGCGGGCCGAGGAGTGCTCGGGGCCCTGGCCTTCGTAGCCGTGCGGCAGCAGCATGACGAGACCGCTCATCCGCAGCCACTTGCGCTCGCCCGACGAGATGAACTGGTCGATCACCACCTGGGCGCCGTTCACGAAGTCGCCGAACTGGCCTTCCCACAGGGTCAGGGTGTTCGGGTCCGCGAGGCTGAAGCCGTACTCGAAGCCGAGCACCGCCTCTTCCGAGAGGGCGCTGTCGATCACCTCGTAGTTCGCCTGGCCCGGACGGATGTTGTTCAACATCGTGTAGTGGCTCTCGGTGGTCTGATCGATCAGATCCGAGTGACGCTGGGTGAAGGTGCCGCGCACGCTGTCCTGGCCGGACAGACGCACCGGATTGCCTTCGTCGAGCAGGGTCCCGAACGCCAGGTGCTCGCCGAGCGCCCAGTCGATGCCTTCGCCGGTCTCGATGGCCGCGCGGCGGCCCTCCATCATGCGGCGCACGGTCTTGTGGACGTCGAAGCCCTCGGGGATCGTGGTGATCGCGCGGCCGATGTCGAGAAGCTTCTGGGCCGGCACGGCGGTGACGCCGCGGCGCTCGTCGCCCTCGGGCAGGGCCAGGCCCGCCCACTTGCCGTCCAGCCAGTCGGCCTTGTTGGCCTTGTACGCCTTGCCGGCGTCGAATTCCTTGTCGAGGAAGTCGTTGAACTCGTTCAGCCAGCCGTCGATGTCGGCGTCGGTGGCCACGCCCTCGGCCACCAGGCGGCGGCTGTAGAGTTCGCGGGTGGACGGGTGATCCTTGATCTTCGCGTACATCAAGGGCTGCGTCATCGTCGGGTCGTCACCTTCGTTGTGACCGAACCGGCGGTAGCAGAACATGTCGATGACCACGTCCTTGCCGAACATCTGGCGATATTCGGTGGCGACCTTGGCGGCGAACACCACGGCCTCGGGGTCGTCCCCGTTCACGTGGAAGATCGGGGCCTCGACCATCAGGGCGACGTCCGAGGGGTAGGGCGACGAGCGCGAGTAGCGCGGGTTCGTCGTGAAGCCGATCTGGTTGTTGACGATGAAGTGGATGGTGCCGCCCGTGCGGTAGCCCTTCAGGCCCGACAGGGTGAAGCATTCGGCCACCACGCCCTGGCCGGCGAAGGCCGCGTCGCCGTGCAGCAGCAGCGGCAGGACGTGGCCGCGGCCGGCGTCCGGCTGCTCGCGCAGGGTGTAGGCCTGCTTGGCCCGCGCCTTGCCGATCACCACCGGGTTGACGATTTCCAGGTGCGACGGGTTGGCGGTCAGTGACAGGTGGACGCTGTTGCCGTCGAACGAGCGGTCCGACGAGGCGCCCATGTGGTACTTCACGTCGCCCGAGCCTTCGATGTCGGACGGGACCGACGAGCCGCCTTGGAACTCGTGGAAGATCACGTGATACGGCTTGCCCATCACGGCGGCGAGCACGTTCAGGCGGCCGCGGTGCGGCATGCCCAGCACGATGTCCTTCACGCCCAGGGCGCCGCCGCGCTTGATGATCTGCTCCATGGCCGGAACCATGGCTTCGCCGCCATCGAGGCCGAAGCGCTTGGTGCCGGGGAAGCGCTTGTGCAGGAAGCGTTCGAAGCCTTCGGCCTCGATCAGCTTCTTGAGGATGGCGATCTTGCCGTCGGCCGTGAACACGATCTCCTTGTCGCGTCCCTCGATCCGCTCCTGCAGCCAGGCCTTCTCGTTGGGATCGGAGATGTGCATGTACTGCACACCGACGTTGCCGCAGTAGGTGCGGCGGACGATGTCGAGGATCTCGCGGATCGTCGCCGTCTCGAGGCCCAGCACGAAGTCGAGGAAGACCGGACGGTCGTAGTCGGCTTCCGAGAAGCCGTAGCTCGACGGCTCAAGCTCGGTGGCCTCCGGCGCCGGGTCCAGGCCCAGCGGGTCGAGGTTGGCCGACAGGTGGCCGCGCACGCGGTAGGCGCGGATCATCATGATGGCGCGCAGGCTGTCGAGCGTCGCGGCGCGGACGGCCTCCGGCGAGGCGGTCGGCGACTTCTCTGCGATCTTGGCGCCCAGCTTGGCTTCGACCGCCGGCCACATGCCGTCGATGGCGCTCAGCCAGTCGGGGCGAACGGTCGGGGTGGGCTTGGGCGTCCAGGCCGGCTTGCGGGCCGCGGCCTTGGCGTCGACGGGCGGATCGCGCAGCGCCGCGAAGAAGGCGGCCCAGGACGGCTCGACCGATCCGGGGCTGTCGGCCCATTTCGCATAGAGGTCTTCGACGAAGGCGGCGTTGCCGCCGTAGAGGAATGAAGTCTCGGTCAGAACCTGGTTCAGGTGACCCGCGTCGTCCGCCATCGTATTCGCCTTCAGCCGTCTCTCGCGGCCGCCCTATCACGCACGCGTGAATATATAGTCTCTTTTTGAGCCCCGCCCACGTGCGCCCGGGCAGACTCCAGAAAATTAAGGCCGGCGACCGAAGCCGCCGGCCCTGAACCTCAGCCCTTCAGGACCTCGAGCAGGGTCTCGCCCAGCTTCGCCGGCGACGGCGAGACGCGGATGCCCGCCTCTTCCATCGCGGCGATCTTGTCCTCGGCGCCGCCCTTGCCGCCGGAGATGATCGCGCCGGCGTGGCCCATGTGACGGCCCGGAGGCGCCGTGCGACCGGCGATGAAGCCGACCATCGGCTTCTTGCGGCCGCGCTTGGCTTCGTCCTTCAGGAACTGGGCGGCCTCTTCCTCGGCGCTGCCGCCGATTTCGCCGATCATCACGATCGACTTGGTCGCCTCGTCGGCCAGGAACAGCTCCAGCACGTCGATGAACTCGGTGCCCTTCACCGGGTCGCCGCCGATGCCAACCGCGGTGGTCTGGCCGAGGCCGGCGTTGGTGGTCTGGAACACGGCTTCATACGTCAGGGTGCCCGAGCGCGAGACCACGCCCACCGAACCCTTGGAGAAGATCGAGCCCGGCATGATGCCGATCTTGCACTCGCCCGGCGTCAGAACGCCCGGGCAGTTCGGCCCGATCAGGCGGGTCTTGGAGCCCTGCAGCGCCTTCTTCACCTTCACCATGTCGAGCACCGGGATGCCTTCGGTGATGCAGACCACCAGCGGAATCTCGGCCTCGATGGCCTCGAGGATCGAGTCGGCCGCGAAGGGCGGCGGCACGTAGATCACCGAGGCGTCGGCGCCGGTGGCGTCGCGCGCTTCGGCGACGGTGTCGAACACCGGCAGGCCGATGTGGGTCTGACCGCCCTTACCGGGGGTGACGCCGCCGACCATCTTGGTGCCGTAGGCGATGGCCTGTTCGGAGTGGAAGGTGCCCTGGGCGCCGGTGATGCCCTGGCAGATGACCTTGGTGGCCGAGCTGACGATGATCGACATTAGCGGGCGCCCTTCACGGCGGCGACGATCTTCTCGGCGCCGTCCGACAGGTCGTTGGCCGCGATCACGTTCAGTCCGCTCTCATTGATGATTTTCTTGCCGAGTTCGACGTTGGTGCCTTCGAGGCGCACCACCAGCGGAACCTGCAGGCCGACTTCCTTCACAGCGGCCACCACGCCCTCGGCGATGATGTCGCAGCGCATGATGCCGCCGAAGATGTTGACCAGGATGCCTTTGACGGCCGGGTCGGCGGTGATGATCTTGAAGGCCGCGGTGACCTTCTCCTTCGAGGCGCCGCCGCCGACATCGAGGAAGTTGGCCGGCTCGGCGCCGTACAGCTTGATGATGTCCATGGTCGCCATGGCCAGGCCCGCGCCGTTGACCATGCAGCCGATCTCGCCGTCGAGGGCGATGTAGGCCAAGTCGTACTTCGAGGCTTCGATTTCCTTGGGATCTTCCTCGGTGGTGTCGCGCAGCTCGACGATGTCGGGGTGGCGGAACAGCGCGTTGCCGTCGAACGACAGCTTGGCGTCGAGGACGCGCAGGTGATCGTCGGCGGTGACGATCAGCGGGTTGATCTCCAGCATCGACATGTCCTTGGCCATGAAGGCTTCGAACAGCTGCTTCAGCAGGCTGGCGGCTTCCTTGGCGAGGCCGCCGGTCAGGCCCAGGGCCTTGGCCAGGTTGCGCGTGTGGGTCGGCCACACGCCTGTCGCCGGGTCGATGGTGAAGGTGTGGATCTTCTCGGGGGTGGCGTGGGCCACTTCCTCGATGTCCATGCCGCCTTCGGTGGAGGCGACGACCGAAACCTTGCTGCTCTCGCGGTCGACCAGCAGCGACAGGTAGAATTCCTTGGCGATCGCCGCGCCTTCCTCGATGTAGAGGCGATTGACCTGCTTGCCCTTGGGGCCGGTCTGGTGGGTCACCAGCACGCGACCCAGCATCTCGGCGGCGTTGGCCTTCACGTCGTCGACCGACTTGACCACGCGGACGCCGCCCTTGGCGTCCGGGCCGAGGCCTTCGAACTTGCCCTTGCCGCGGCCGCCGGCGTGGATCTGCGACTTGACCACGAACACCGGTCCGCCGAGTTCCTCGGCGGCCTTGACCGCTTCGTCGACCGTGAAGGCGGCGTAGCCGCGCGGGACCGGGACGCCGAACTCCTTGAGGACGGCTTTGGCTTGATGCTCGTGAATGTTCATGGAATTCCGGGTGTGTCCGGCGCGTGGGCGCGAAAAGTGGCCGGGGTTATAGGAGCGCCTCTTCGCAGGCGCAACCGCGGGACGGCCTGATTCCGTATACAGATTTTCGATGCTTGAGAGCGGTGCAGCGCGCCGCGGCTCAATCGACCCAGTCGCGGCGTAGGGTGCGCGAGGCGAGGATGAACAGAACCACCGCCAGACCGTAGAAGGCCACGCCCGAGTACATGGCGTAGCGGAGCGATTCCGCCCCGAAATGCGGCTTCAGGAGGTTAGACATCGCCCCGAAATAATAGGTCCCAAGGCCCAGGCCGACGAGATTGTTGATCAGCAAAAAAGCGGCGGCGGCGGTGGAGCGCATCGACGGCGGCGCCAGTCGCTGCGCCGCGGTGAGCACCGGCGGCAGCCAGGTCAGCCCCAGTCCGATCATCAGGGCGAGCAGAACGAAGGCCGCCGGCAGCCACGGCGCCGAGGCGGCGAGGAAGAAAAGCGGCGCGGCGCAGGCCAGGCCGACCGCCGGGATCAGGGCGTAGACGCCGGGCCGCCCCTTGGCGGCGGCGAGGCGGTCGCCGATCAGGCCCGCGGCCCACAGGCCGGCGAGCCCGCCGAGCAGGTAGAATCCGGCCGAAAACCAGGCGCGGTCGACATCGCCCATGGCCAGGCTGCGCTTGAGGAAGGTCGGAACCCAGAAACTGAGGCCGTAGCCGCAGACGGAGGCCGAGGTCGAGGCGAAGGTCAGCAGCCAGAAGCTCGGCTTGCCGGCCAGGAGGCGGAGGGTCGCGCCGAGCTGGAGCGGGGCGGCGGCGGTCGGGCGCGGCGGATCGCGCACCACGAGGCGGAACGGCAGGGCGAAGACCAGGCCGGCGAGGCCGATCGCCACGAAGGAGACGCGCCAGTCGAAGGCGTGGGCGATCAGGCCGCCGAACAGATAGCCGCAGGCGGTGCCGATCGGGATGCCGAAGGCGTAGACCGCGGTCGCCCGCGCTCGCTGGTCGGCCGGGAAGGCGTCGCCGATCAGGGCGTAGGCCGGGGCGACGCCGCCCGCCTCGCCAATCCCGACGCCAACCCGGGCCAGGAACAGCGACCAGAACCCCGTGGCCGCGCCGCAGAGGGCGGTGAAGCCGCTCCACACCGCCAGGGCGACGGTCATCACCCAGGTGCGGCTGGTACGGTCGGCCAGGGCGGCGATCGGCACGCCGAGGGTGGTGTAGAGCAGGGCGAAGGCCAGGCCGCCCATCAGCCCCATCTGTCCGTCGTCGAGCTTCAGCTCGGCCTGGATGGCGGGGGCGAGGATCGAGAGGATCTGCCGGTCGATGAAGTTGAAGGTGTAGGCGGCGATCAGCATCGCCAGCACGGCGGCCCGGTAGGCGGGGCTGAAACCGGCGGCGCCGGCGGACCTGGGATCGCTCATCCCTCTCGATTGGCCCGCCCGCCCCGGACTGTCGAGCTTAGAAAAAGTCGGGTCAGAAGAAGACCTCGAACAGCAGCCGCCCCGGCAAGAACGCGAGCAGCCCCGCCAGCACCAGGCCGCCGACGAACATGCTGGTCATCGCCCGCGCGTGAATGGCCACTTTCCGGCGCTTGATGGCGAACACCGCCGCCGGCAGGCCGATCACCGTCCAGCCGCTGAGGAAGTGGATGAACGACAGGCCGTTCGGGTTCAGTCGATGGATCCAGAACGAGCTGATCGCCGTGACGCCCATGGCGATCACCCAGGTCCAGCCCAGGACCTTGTGCGCTTGCGAGCCCTTCACGCCGGACAGCAGCACGATCCCGATGGCGAGGGCGACCAGGGCGGCGGTCAGGTGGAGCTTGATCTGCACCGGCGCGGCCGCGACCAGCGCCAGGTTCGGGAGATGCGGGGCGCGCGCCGCCACGGCGTGCTCGGCGTTGAAGAAGCGCGCGGTGGCGAAACCGATCACGACGAGGGCGACGGCCAGCCCGATCGCGATGTTGCGCTTCAATCCCGGCACGTTGCGCAGTCGCGGCGCCGAGGCGGCTTGTTCCGACATGACGATCTCCCCTAAGCCTTGCGGGACCGGCGGCCCCGCTTCGCCGCCGGGTGTGGAGCCGCCTTGTCCGAGCCGCAAAGCCCGATGCGTCAGCCGCCGCCTCCGCTACGCCAACCGCAGGCGCCCGCCGTTCGCGCTTCGTGGATGGCGTTCGTGAAGGAGCGCGCGTTTCACCGCGGCCTGGCCATCGCCGCCGTGGCCGGCGCCTTCCTGGCCCTGACCGGCGCGTTCGGCAGCGGGGCGGCGCCCCTGGTCGAACGCCTCGCCTATTGGATCGGCGTCTGCCTGCTGGGCGCGGTGTTCGGCGGGCTGCTGGCCTTCCTGATCCGCCGTCGGGCGGCGATCGAGCAGCGCCCCTGGATGTGGGCGGGGATCATGACGCTATGGCTGTCGGTTCCCTTCACCGTGATGGTGTTCGCCATCACCACCCGGGCGTTCGGCGGCGACGTCAGCCTCGCGCGCCTGCTCGGCTTCTATCCTTCCGTGGTGCTGGTCACCGCGGCGATCACCGGCCTCAACTTCCTGACCTACCGCCGCGTGGCCGGGTCCTCCGTCGTCGCCGAAACCGAGCCGCCGCCGCCCGCCTTCTTCGATCGACTGCCCGCCAGGCTGCGCGGCGCCGAGCTGTGGGCCGTCGAGGCCGAGGATCACTATCTGCGCCTGCACACCTCCAAGGGTCAGGACCTGATCCTGATGCGCCTGTCCGACGCCGTCGCCGAGCTGAAGGGTGTCGACGGCGCCCAGACCCACCGCTCCTGGTGGGTGGCGCGGGCGGCCATCGTCGAGGTGCGGCGCGGCGACGGGCGGGCGACCCTGACCCTCCAGGGTGGCGCCGAAGTTCCGGTGAGTAGGGCTTATTCGCGCACCTTGCGCGCCGCCGGTTGGTTCTGAGCCCCGCTTCGCCTTAGAACAGTCGCTTCCGGGTTCCATCGAGACGTCATGACCTCAGACGCGCACGATCAGGTCCGCCCTCGCCGCAGCGCCCTCTACCTGCCGGCGTCCAACGCGCGCGCGTTGGAGAAAGCGCGCACCCTGCCCTGCGACGTGGTGATCCTCGACCTGGAGGACGCCGTGGCCCCCGAGGCCAAGGCCGAGGCGCGCACCGCCGCCGTCGCGGCGATCCGGGCCGGCGGCTTCGGACCGCGCGAGCTGATCGTGCGGGTCAACGGCCTCGACACCCCCTGGGGGGCCGAGGATCTCGCCGCCGTCGGTGCGGCCGGCCCCAACGCGGTGCTGGCCCCCAAGGTCGGCTCGGCCGAGGACGTGGCGACCTTCGACGCCGCCCTGGCGGACGCCCCGGCCCACACCCGCCTGTGGGCGATGATCGAGACGCCGTCGGCGCTGTTTCACCTCTGGGAAATCGCCGGCATGGCGGCCGCCTCGCGCCTCTCCGGCCAGATCGTCGGCCTCAACGACCTCGCCAAGACCATGCGGGCGCGGCTGACGCCGGACCGCGCCGGTTTCGTCGGCGTTCTCGCCCAGGCGGTCGCCGCCGCGCGCGGCCACGGCCTGACCATCCTCGACGCGGTCAGCAACGAAATCCAGGACGTCGCCGCCCTGGAGGCCGCCTGCCGCCAGGGGGCCGACCTCGGTTTCGACGGCAAGAGCCTGATCCATCCGGCCCAGATCGAGATCGCCAACCGCGCCTTCGCCCCGTCCGACGACGACCTGACATGGTCCCGCGCGGTGATCGCCGCCTTCGAAAACCCCGCCAACGCGGGCCTGGGCGTGCTGAAGGTGCAAGGTCGCATGGCCGAACTGCTGCATCTCGTCGAGGCCCGTCGCCTCGTCGCCCTCGACGCCGCCATCGCCCTGAAGGCCGCCGCATGAGCAAACCCGTTCGAGCCGCCGTCGCCGCCCTGATCGCCGTCGCCCTGGCGACGCCGGGCCTCGCCTTCGCCCAGGAGACGGCTCCGGTCGAGACCCCGATCGCCACCGCCGCCCAGCCCGCCCTCACCCAGAGCACGCCGGCGGACGATCCCATCGCGGCCCTCCTCTCGACCCAGGCCACCGACGCTCCGCCGCCGCCCGTCGCCGCGCCGACCGGGTACACGCCGTCCTACGCCCGGCCCAATCCCTCGGGCCTCGACCGCCCGGTGATGCTGCACGAGACCGGCCTGTCGCCGGATGGGCCGCCGGACGCCTCGGAAATCTATTACGAAACCCGCGTGCGCGGCGGCATCGCGGCGGCCCAGGGGTTGCAAGGCCCGCTCGACGGCGGCTGGACCCTGAGCACGGCCGACGGCGGCAAGCTGTTCGCCTTCCAGATGGTCGATCCCGGTCTCGGTCGCGGCGACCTCGAGGGCGCCTGGCGCGACCTGCAGCGCGACGAAGGCATCGGGACGGTCGGCCTGATCGATGACGTCCAGCGCCTCGACGGCGACCTGACCCTGCGCTTCATCCCTCGCGGCGGCGACGACGCCGTCCTGGTGAAGCTGACCCCCACCTCGGACGGCGGCTGGGTCGGCCAGATGACCGACAAGACCGGCGCCACGCCTGTCGCCCTCGTGCGGGACGGCCCCGCCCCTGCCGCGGGCTACGCCGTGCTGGGCGTCAGCAACGGCCCCGCCTACGCCCCTCGCCCCTACGACTCCACCGTGCGCAAGGCCCCTGCCCGCAAGCCGGTCGCCAAGGCGAAGAAGAAAAAGACCACGGCGAAGAAAAAGAAGCGCTAGCGCCGGCGGCTTTCTCGCGGTCGGAAGGCCCTCCCCGAAACGTCTCGGAAATTTCGCATCTTCGGCATGGAACCGCCGCGCTCCGGCCGGATTTTCCGTGCGACTGAGCGATCCAGGGGCAGGGCGCAGCCGTCGCGAGGGAGAGGCCCATGGCCGACCACATCATCATCGAACGCTCGGGCCATGCCTGGGCCGTGAAGCACAACGGCAGCTTCCTTGGCCTCGCCCGATCGCGCGACGAAGCCGCCGTCGTCGCCCAGGACCTGGCCGAATGGATCGCCGGCCGTGGTCGCACGCCGGTCGTGGTCGGGCCTGAGGAGCGGTCGTTCGGCCCGCCCGACGTCAAGCCTCAGAGACCCAGCGACGCCCGCGCCGCCGCCAGCCCCGCCGCCTCGCCCGCCGCGGAGTAGGGTACGGCGGTTCCGACGCCCCACACCGGCCCCGCCCAGGCGGGATCGCCCGGCCGTCGTCCGACGACGTGCATGTGAAGTTGCGGCGTAACGTTGCCGAGAGCGCCGATGTTCAGCTTCTCGACGAGGAAGCCCGTCGCCTCCCCGATCGCCCGCACGGCCGCGCCGCAGGCCACGGCCTCCTCGATCAACTGCGCCCGGTCGGCGGCGGACAACGCCTCGACCTCGACCAGGCCCGCCCGGCGGGGGATCAGACAGATCCACGGCCAGCGGGCGTCGGACTGCAGCCGCGCCTCGCAGAGCCTCAGGCGGCCGATCGGCCTCGAGGTGGCGTGAAACGGCGGGGCGAGGGCGAATCCGGCCTCGGGATCGAGATTCTGAGAGGGCATGTGACGAAGTTTGACCTCCGAGCCCCGGTTTGGTCCAGCGCCCTTGCCGCGAAGGCCGGTCGGCGATAGACCGCCCGCGACCTTAAGCAGCCGCCCTCACAGTCGGAGAACACTACATGGCTCGCGCGAAAATCGCCCTCATCGGCGCCGGCATGATCGGCGGCACCCTGGCTCACATCGCCGCTCGCGAAGAGCTGGGCGACGTGATCCTGTTCGACATCGCCGAGGGCACCCCGCAGGGCAAGGCGCTGGACATCGCTCAAGGCAGCGCCGTGTTCGGCAAGGACGTGGCCCTGAAGGGCGCCAATTCCTACGAGGACATCGCGGGCGCCGACGTCTGCATCGTGACCGCCGGCGTGCCGCGCAAGCCCGGCATGAGCCGCGACGACCTGGTGTCGATCAACCTGAAGGTCATGAAGGCCGTCGGCGAAGGCATCAAGCAGTACGCCCCCAACGCCTTCGTCATCTGCATCACCAACCCGCTCGACGCGATGGTCTGGGCCCTGCAGAAGTTCTCGGGCCTGCCCCACGCCAAGGTCGTCGGCATGGCCGGCGTGCTCGACTCGGCCCGCTTCGCCCTGTTCCTGGCTGAAAAGACCGGCGTGTCGGTGGAAGACATCCACGCCTGGACGCTCGGCGGCCACGGCGACGACATGGTGCCGATGGTCCGTCACTCGACCGTCGCCGGCCTGCCGCTGACCGAACTGGTCGCCCAGGGCTGGATGACCCAGGAAGAACTCGATGGCATCGTGAAGCGCACCCGCGGCGGCGGCGGCGAGATCGTCGGCCTGCTGAAGACCGGCTCGGCCTTCTACGCCCCGGCCGAGAGCGCCATCGCCATGGCGACGTCCTACCTGAAGGACAAGAAGCGCGTCCTGCCGTGCGCCGCCTACCTGAACGGCGAGTACGGCCTGAAGGATCTGTACGTCGGCGTGCCGGTGCTGATCGGCGCCAACGGCGTCGAGAAGATCGTCGAGTTCACCACCAACGACGAAGAGAAGGCGATGTTCTCCAAGTCGGTGGACTCGGTTCAGACCCTGATCAAGGCCTGTAAGGAAATCGAGCCCTCGCTGGCCTGATCCAGCACGCCGCAGGTTCAGACCGTTGGCGAAGACGACCCCGGCGACCCTGGCCCTCGCGAAGGCCGGGGTCGCCTTTTCTTTGGCGACCTACGACTACGATCCCGACGCCCCGCGCATCGGGCTGCAGGCGGCCGAGGCGATGGGCGTTTCGCCCGAGATCGTGCTCAAGACCCTGATGGCCCTGGTCGACGGCAAGCCGGTCTGCGTGGTGCTGCCCTCCGACCGCGAGGTTTCGATGAAGGCCCTGGCGGCGGCGGTCGGGGGCAAGTCGGCGGCGATGATGAAGCCGGCCGACGCCGAGCGGACGACCGGCTACAAGATCGGCGGCGTCTCGGCCTTCGGTCAGCGCAAGACCGTCCCCACGGTGTTCGAACAGGCCGCTCTCGCCCACCCCGAGGTCTTCATGAACGGCGGCGGGCGCGGCGTGCAGGTCAAGCTCGACCCCAAGGCCGCCGTCGCGGCGCTCAAGGCGGCGGTCGCGCCGATTTGCTCGGCCTGACCGCCTGGGTAAGGTCGGGCGCATGACCGTCGGCCCCACTCTCGAAACCGCCCGCCTGATCCTGCGTCCGCCGATCCTGGAGGATCTCGACGCCTGGACCGCCTTCTCCGCCGATGAGCAGGTGACGCGCTTCGTCGGCGGGCTGCAGTCGCGCTCCCAGACCTGGCGCATCCTCAACACCATGATCGGGTCGTGGGTCAGCGAAGGCTTCGCCATGTGGTCGGTGATCGAGAAGGACAGCGGCCGCTGGATCGGCCGCATGGGCCCTTGGCGGCCGGCCGACTGGCCGACGGCGGAGGTCGGCTGGGGCTTGGCCCGTCAGGCCCAGGGCAAGGGCTACGCCACCGAGGCGGCCGTCGCGGCCGTCGACTTCGCCTTCGATCGGCTCGGCTGGGAGCGGGTCGATCACTGCATCGCCCCGGATAACGCGCCTTCGGCGGCCGTGGCGACCCGGCTGGGCGCGCGCCCTCATCGTTCGGGCAGGCTGATGCCCGAGCCGTACAAGGACATGGTCATCGACATCTGGGGCCAGACCCGCGCCGAGTGGACGCGGAACCGCCGCAACCTGATTGGCTAGGCCGCTGCGGCGGGCGCCTGAGACGCGCGCAGCAACGCTTCAATGGCCTCAAGATCCACCGGGCGGCCGTGCAGATAACCTTGGAACGAACTGCAGCCGGCCGAGACCAGACGCTCCTGCTGGGCGGTGGTTTCGACACCCTCGGCGGTGACCTTCAGACCCAGCGCCCGGCCGAGCTTGATGATGGCGCGCACCACCTTGTCGGCCTCGGCCTCCGTGCCGAGGTTGGCGACGAACGAGCGATCGATCTTGATCTTGTCGATCGGGTAGGCGTTCAGATAGCTCAGGCTCGAATAGCCCGTGCCGAAGTCGTCGAGGGCCAGCTGGAAGCCGACATCCCGCAGCTCGCGCAGCACCGTCTGGGTCCGCTCGTCGTTGTCGACCAGCACGCCCTCGGTGATCTCCAGTTCGATCTGCCGCGCCTCGATGCCGGCCTCGGCCAGCAGATCCTTGCACAGGCCGACGAACCCCGGTTCGCGCAGTTGCATCGGCGAGACGTTGACCGCGATCCGCAGGTGCGGCCAGCGGCGCGCCGCCTGAAACGCCTGGGTCATGACGAAGCAGCCCAGGCGATGGATCAGCCCCGCCTCCTCGGCGATCGGGATGAAGAAGGCCGGCGAAATGGGGCCGCGCTCCTTGTGCCGCCAGCGGACCAGGGCCTCCAGGCCGTCGACCTTGCCGCGCGGGCCGATCTGCGGCTGGTAGGCGACCTGCAGGGCGCCGGCGTCGAGGGCGGCGCGCAGCTCGACCTCGATCTGGTGGCGCAGGTGCAGGCTCTCGTCCATCGTGGCTTCGAACACCGAGAAACGGCCACGACCGGCGCGCTTGGCGGCGTAGAGGGCGAGGTCGGCCTGGCGGATGGCGTCGGCGCCGCTGAGGCGGTCGTCCTCGATGATGGTCACGCCGATCGAGGCGCTGAGATAGGCCTGGCCCGACGGGAACTCGAGCTTGCCGCTGAGGGCGGCGTTCAGGCGCGCGCAGACGGTCTCCACCGCGCCGCGGTCTCCGACGGGCGCGAGAACCAGGGCGAACTCGTCGCCGCCGAGCCGGGCCACGGTGTCGCTGGCGCGCGAAACACCGAGAATCCGCCGCGCGGCGGTCTTGATCATCTCGTCGCCGGCCTGGTGACCGAGCGTGTCGTTCACCTGCTTGAAGCGGTCGAGGTCGATGCAGACCACGGCCAGTCCCCCGCCCATGCGGCGGCGGATTTCGAGGGCATGATCCAGGCGGTCGCTGAACAGGGCGCGGTTGGCGAGCCCGGTCATCGTGTCGTGCAGCGCCAGATGCTGGGCATGCGCCTCGCTGGCGGCCAGGCGCCGCGACATTTCCCGCGCGCGAAGCGCCACCCAGGCGCCGGCGCCCAGGGCGAAGAGGGTGAAAGTCCAGAGGATCGGTATCAGCGGCCCGATGATTTCCCGAGCGGGGGAACGCGGCGTCCACGCCAGGCCGAACCGAGCGGGGACCCCGTCGAAGGTGATCGGCGTCATCAGCTTCTTCGGCGCGGGGTCGCCGATATCGACCAGGTCGAAGTCCGACAACTGTCGGATTTTGGCGTACTCGGCGATGTAGTCGTTGAGGTTGACGACGCTGACCATCGCGATCCCGTCGCTCGGCCGACGGAGGGCGATCGACAGTTCCGGCTGGTCTGCGAAGACATCGACGGAAGTCGCCGTGGTCAGGCCCTGCGCGTCGGGACGGGCTTGCGCCAATTTCTGGAGCACGGGCTGCGCGGCGTGCAGCGCGGCATAGGGGGAAACGAGGCCGGCGTCGGCGCCGGCGGCAAATCCGATCAGCCGGCCCTGCCCATCGACAGACAGGGCCCGGCCGCGCTTTTCGGGCGCGGGCGGCTTGGCGGGATCGGCCTGGGCGAGCAGTTGGTAACGGCCGGGAAAGAAGGTCGAAGCCTTGCCGGTCAGGCCGGAGGCGAGCACCGTGCGTTCGGTGCGGCGCGAAACGGCGTCGGCGCGCATGCCGAGCACGATCGTCGAGACGTGCACGGCCGCGAGGGCCAGGAGTCCCACAACGGCCAGGGCGACGATCAATCGATCGCCCACCGCCGCCGTTCCGGACGTCGTTTTCTGCATGACGCTTCCCACCCCCCGTTTTGGGCAGGGTCGTCAAAACTGGTTAAAAACCCGCTGTGACGCGGCCCGGGCGGCGAAATGTCGCGCCGCCGCCTCAGCCGGCGATGGCGAGCGCCTGACCGACTTCGATCTTCAGCTTGGCCGGCAGGGTCACCGTGATCTGCTGGCCTTCGGCCAGCGGGGTGCGCAGGTGATTGGCCCAGGTTCCGTCCTCGGCGGCGATCACCTCGCCCGCGGAACCGGCGCCCAGCGCGCGCAGACGCGCCCGCTTGCCCATGAAGCCTTGCTCCAACGCTTCGACGATGAACATCGCACCTGCTCCGAACTGAAACACTCAGGAAACCATACAGCAGGTTTGGCGCCGCGACGCAGCAATAACACTGCAGGAGCGAAAAAATTTCGCGACTGCGAGATGATGGTTAATCGCGCAGCAGCTCGTTGATGCCGGTCTTGGAGCGGGTCTTGGCGTCGACGGTCTTGACGATGACGGCGCAGGCCAGGCTCGGGCCGCCCTTGGGATCGGGCAGCGCGCCCGGCACCACGACGCTGTAAGGCGGCACCTTGCCGTAGGTCACCGACCCGGTCGCCCGGTCGACGATCTTGGTCGAGGCCGACAGGAACACGCCCATCGACAGCACCGCGCCCTCGCCGACCACCACGCCCTCGACCACTTCCGAACGGGCGCCGATGAAGCAGCCGTCCTCGATGATGGTGGGGTTGGCCTGCAGGGGCTCCAGCACGCCGCCGATGCCGACGCCGCCCGACAGGTGCACGTTCTTGCCGATCTGGGCGCAGGACCCGACGGTCACCCAGGTGTCGACCATCGTGCCCTCATCGACGAAGGCGCCGATGTTGGTGAAGCTCGGCATCAGCACGACGTTCTTGGCGACGTGCGAGCCGCGGCGGACCACGGCGCCCGGCACGGCGCGGAATCCGCCGGCGCGGAACTGGGTCTCGTCCCAGCCGTCGAACTTGTTCGGCACCTTGTCCCACCACGGACCGACGCCGCCCCCGAAGGCGCCGGAGGTCATCACACGGTTGTCGTTGAGGCGGAAGGACAGCAGCACCGCCTTCTTCAGCCACTGATGGGTCACCCACTCGCCGTCGATCTTCTCGGCCACGCGGGCCTTGCCGCTGTCGAGCAGCAGCAGGGTTTCCTCGACGGCGGTGCGCACCGGGCCGGTGGTCTGGGGGCCCAGGCCGTCGCGGGCGTCCCAGGCGGCGGTGATCTCGGTTTCCAGGTCGGCGAGCGAGATGGTCGTCATCGGGCGAGCTCCTTAACAGCGGCCGCTCGCAGGAACGGCGTCAGATGGTGCGTCCGGTACTGGACGTGAGGCGCGGCGGACCGCTCGGCGTGCGGCCCGACCAGGACGGTGGTCATACCAAGCTCGGCCGCGTGTTCCAGATTCTTCTCGCTGTCCTCGAAGAAGACGCTGGCCGTCGGCGCGATGCCGAAATGGGCGATCATCTTGGCGTAGGTCTGCGGATGCGGCTTGGGGACCAGATCGGCGGCCTCCAGGTGGAAGACGCCCTCGAAGCGGTCGGCGATGCCGATATGCTCGAGCAGGCGGGCGGCGTGGGCGGCCGAGCCGTTGGTGAAGACGTATTTGCGGCCGGGCAGGACGTTCAGAATGGCGTCGAGCTCGGGATCCCGCGGCACCTTGTCGAGCGGCACGTCGTGCACGAAGTCGAGGAACTCGGCCGGGGCGATATCGTAGTCGACCAGCACGCCGGGCAGGGTCGCCCCGTGCTGCAGCAGCCAGCCGCGCTGCAGCTGGCTGGCCTCTTCCCACGGCAGGCCCGTGACCTTGACGATGAACGCGCCGATCCGCTCGCGGATCAGGTCCATCAGTTCGGTCTCGGCCGGATAGAGGGTGTCGTCGAGATCGAACAGCCAGTGATCGACGTGACGCAGGTCGGCGCTCGAAAGCGTGTCCGGCATCAGCCGGCGCAGATCAGGGTGCCCGCGCCGTGCTCGGTGAACAGCTCGACCAGCAGGGCGTGCGGACGCCGGCCGTCGAGAATGACCACCGCTTCCACGCCGCTTTCGACCGCCGCGATGGCGGTTTCCAGCTTCGGAATCATGCCGCCGGAGGCGACGCCGCTGTCGATCAGCGCCTTGGCCTCCGAGACGGTGGCCTGGCGGATCAACTGCTTGTTCTCGTCGAGCACGCCGGCCACGTCGGTCAGCAGCAGCATGCGCTTGGCGCGCAGGGCGCCGGCCAGGGCGCCGGCCACGGTGTCGGCGTTGATATTGTAGGTCTCGCCGTCTTCGGAGACGCCGATCGGGGCGATGACCGGCACATAGTCGGTCTTCTCGTCATAGATCAGGCTCTCGATCAGGCGCGGATCGATCTGGGTCGGCTCGCCGACGAAGCCGAGGTCGACGACCTCCTCGATCTTGCTGGTCGGATCGCGGCGGGTGCGGGTCGCCTTCACAACGGTGATCAGCCGGGCGTCCTTGCCGGACAGGCCCACGCCCCGCACGTCGGCCTCGCGGCCGGCCAGGGTGATCCAGTTGGCGATTTCCTTGTTGATGGCGCCCGACAGCACCATCTCGGCCACTTCCATCGTCGCCGCGTCGGTGACGCGCAGGCCGTCGACGAAGCTCGACTTCACGCCGGCCTTGTCGAGCATGCGGCTGATCTGCGGGCCGCCGCCGTGCACCACCACCGGATGCAGGCCGAGCAGCTTGAGCAGCACGGAATCGGCGGCGAACAGCTTCGCCGTCTCCTCCGCGCCCATGGCGTGGCCGCCGTACTTGATGACCACGGTTTCGCGGTCATAGCGCTGGATATAGGGCAGCGCCTCCGCCAGGGTCTTGGCGGAGCCCCAGCCGGCCTCTTCGATCTCGTCGTCCGTCATAAGGCCGGACTCCTACGCGAAGGCTTCTACTTCTTGGTGAAGGCGCCGAACTTGGCGTTGAAGCGCGAGACGCGGCCGCCACGGTCCAGAAGCGTCTGGTTGCCGCCGGTCCAGGCCGGGTGCGTCGTCGGATCGATATCCAGCGACAGGGTCGCGCCTTCCTTGCCGTAGGTCGAACGGGTCTGGAAAGTGTCGCCGTTGGGACGCACCACGGTGATGAAGTGGTAGTCGGGATGGGTGTCTTGTTTCATAGCGAGGTCCAACCGACTTAAGGGCGGCGCTGGGAATTAAAACGACCCGCTCAACGAAGGGCGGGCCGGAAGGTCCGCGCCTATACAGAACGGGCGCGGTTTTAGCAAGCGTGGGGACGGCCAAAGTGGTGAGGGTATGAGTCAGACGGATGAGGGCGGGCGGCGCGACGTGCGCGATCGACCCGGCGCCGGAGCCGCCGTGGCCCAGGGCCTGGAGGACGCCTCCGGGCGGCGCGGCAAGAGCCGCAACGTCAAGAGCCTGGGCCGGCTGATCCCTTTCGTCGCCTCCCACAAGGGCGACGCGTTCGGGGCGCTGGTCTTCCTGCTGACCGCCACCGGCTCGATGCTGGGCCTCTCCGGCGCGGTGCGCGTGCTGGTCGACCAGATCACGAAAGCGTCGGCCGGCGGCGGCGCGGGCCTCACCGCGGCGGCCGTCGATCCGTGGTTCCTGCTGCTCGGCGTCGCGGCCCTCTGCCTCGCGGCCTCCTCGGCCCTGCGCTATTTCTTCGTCACCAAGCTGGGCGAGCGCGTCGTCGCCGACCTGCGCATCGCGCTCTACCGCCACATCCTCGGCCTCGACCCGGCCTTCTTCCTGAAGACCCGCACCGGCGAGGTGCTGTCGCGCCTGACCACCGACGTGCAGATCGTCGAGAACCTGCTCTCGACCTCGATCTCCGTGGCGCTGCGCAACCTGCTGGGCCTGATCGGCGCCCTGGTGGTGATGATCGTGGTCAGCCCCAGCCTGACCGGCCTCGTGTTGTTGCTGATCCCCTTCGTGCTCGCCCCGATCTTCATCTTCGGCAAGAAGGTGCGGAAGCTGACCGCCATCAGCCAGGATCGGTTCGCCGACGCCGTCGGCCAGGCCGGCGAGACCCTCGACGCCCTGGAAACGGTGCAGGCCTTCGGCCGCGAGGCCTCGGGCGCCCGCCGGTTCGGCGACGCGGTGAACCTGGCCTTCGCCACCTCCCTGAAGCGGATGACCGCCCGGGCGATCATGACCGCCGCGATCATCGGCCTCGTGTTCGGCGGGGTGGTGGTCGTGTTCTGGCTAGGGGTCCACGCCGGCCTGCGCGGCGCCATGAGCTGGGGCGCCCTGATCCAGTTCGCCTTCCTGTCGGTGATGGCCGCCGGTTCGGTCGGCGCCCTCGGCGAGACATGGGGCGACGTGCAGAAGGCGGCCGGCGCCATGGAGCGCATCGGGGAACTGCTCGACAGCCGGCCCAACATCGCCGCCCCGGCCAATCCGGTCGCCCTGCCCTCGCCGCCGCGCGGCCAGGTGGCCTTCGCGGGCGTCACCTTCGCCTATCCCGGCCGTCCGGACCTGCCCGCCCTCAACGGCTTCGACCTCGTGGTGCAGCCCGGCGAGACGGTGGCGCTGGTCGGCCCCTCGGGCGCCGGCAAGAGCACGGTCTTCCGGCTCCTTCTCCGCTTCTATGACCCGCAGTCCGGGGCCATCGCCATCGACGGGGTCGACCTGAAGACCGCCGATCCGGTCGAGGTCCGCTCGCGCCTGGCCCTGGTCGCCCAGGAGGCCTCGCTGTTCTCCGGCTCGGCCGCCGACAATATCCGCTTCGGACGTGAGGAGGCCGACAAGGACGCCATCCGCGCCGCCGCCGACGCCGCCCAGGCGACCGGCTTCGTGGAGGCCCTGCCCGAAGGCTTCGACACCGCCGTCGGCGAGCGGGCCAAGACCCTGTCCGGCGGCCAGCGCCAGCGCCTGGCCATCGCCCGCGCCCTGGTGCGCGACGCGCCGGTGCTGTTGCTCGACGAGGCCACCAGCGCCCTCGACGCCGAGAACGAGCGCCTGGTGCAGATGGCGCTCGACACCGCCATGGAAGGCCGCACCACCCTGGTGATCGCCCACCGCCTGGCCACCGTTCTGCGCGCCGACCGCATCGTGGTGATGGAGAATGGCCGCGTGGCCGAGCAGGGCACGCACCACGAGCTGGTGGCGCGCGGCGGTCTCTACGCACGCCTCGCCAAGTTGCAGTTCGGCGACGAGGCGGCTTGATGCTGCGCGGTTGGACAGCTGTAGTCGTCTTCTTGTTCGCGGCGAGAGCGACATGCACGGCTGAAGCCAAGCTTCGCCCGCCGGTGTTTACCGGTCCGGACTTCTTGGCGCGCGCGCCCAGGGTGACGGCATCGCTCTATCCGAAACGCGCCGCACGTGAGCGTCTAGGCGGCATGGCGACGGTGGAATGCTCGGCGACGCTTGAGGCGAAACTCGAGGCCTGCCATGTGATCGCCGAGACCCCCACCAACTACGGCTTCGGCGATGCCCTTGCTGCATTCGCACCGCGCATCAAAATCCGGCCAGCTACCTACGACGGTGCGCCTTGCATCTATCCGCTTCGCATCCGCGCGGAGTTCACACCTGGGCGAAGGCCGGCCCTGGAGAATATTCCGCGTTTCGACCTTGCGGCGCCGGACGGTCCAGATAGCTGCTCGGAACACGCCCACAGAATGGACGACGCGCGACTGGCTTGGTTCGCGGCGCAACGAGCGAGCGCGGCTCAAGCCGCTCCAAGTACTTTTGTCGATCCCGACCCCACCGGCGTCGCCACCTTCCTGACCCTGCGCATGGCCGAGGGCGGCGTCGAGCTGCAGCGGGTGTTCAAGTACGACTGCGACACCAGCATGAACGGCCTGTGCATCACCGTGCTGGCCGCCCTACGCCCCGACCGCATCGTCAGTTCCGGCCCTTGCGACCCCGCGACCTCGGCCGGCTATGCCCGGGCCAATCAGCACTGCATCGTCATCGCCTATGACGACGGCCTGACCGCCGAGGTGGTGCACACCGCCGAGGCGACGGCCGAAGGCTGGAGCGGGGACGTGGCCTATGTCGATCTGCGCCCTCCGGCCCCGCGCTGAGGAACCGGCTCCGTCCGCGACGCGTAGTCGTTGCGGCAAGACAGGAGCCCGCCATGCCTGCAGCCCGCCCCCTGGCCATCGCCGCTCTCGCCGTCCTGGCCCTCGCCGCCTGCACCGATCCGCCCGAGCGGCGCGAGAAACGGCTGGTCGAGAAGGCCGCGCCGGACATCGACACCACCATCGTCTCGCTGGCGCCCCTGACCGAAGCCGACGTTTCCGAGCATCCGCTGACCGGCGAGCTCGGCTGCAGCTTCACCAACGCCCAGGGCGAGATGGTGCTGCTGGCCAAGGGCGACGTCGCCTCCGCCGCGCCGGCCCAGGCCCTGGCGAAATCCTCGACGGCCATCGACCGGCTGACCGCGCCCAGCGGTTATGACGGCATTGTCGGCGGCGCGACCTTCAGCGGCCCGGGAAAGACCCTGAGCATCGCCGTCGAAGGCCCGGCGATCGGCGGAGGCGAGTCTCCGCCCCGCCCGGCGATCCTGACCTACGCCCGGCCCAACAACGGCGCGAGCCAGACCTTCGAAGGCCGCTGGACCTGCGGCCCGTAAGCCTCAGAACTGGAAGGCGCAGGTGATCCCGGTGGCGACGCCCTGATCGCCGAACTGCATCTGCGGCGTACCGCCAGCCCTCGGCTTGCAGCCGTTCTTCGGCATCCGCTGCAGATAGGGCTCGGCCTCCTCCTTGAAGTCGCCGCGCGGATCGAGGTTCAGCGCCCGGGGCACGCCCCGCGCCGTGCCGCGCGCCGCCGCCTCGTCCCAGAAACCCCGGCAGCGCTCCCTCTCCTCGGTGGTCAGGGGCGCGTTCGACAGGCAGGCCTCGCGCGCCCTCAGCGCCTGCCGCAGATCGAGCCGCCCGATCCCGGCGGAGACGCCGCCGTCCCAGGGGCCGCGATTGACCCGCCATTCCGGATCGATCCACGAGCCGGTCGGCGCGTCGCCCTCGGTCTCCTCGCTGGGCGGCAGGATCGAGGGCGGGGCCGGCAGCGGCGCCCGGTTGGATGGGGCCGCCCCCGCTTGTCGCACGAGACTGCGCGGGCGGGCGCGGCTTTCGCGCGGCGAAAGCTCGAAGGCGACGACGACGGGATCGTAGACCTCGACCGGCGCGGGCTCCGGCGTGAAGGCCAGCAGGGCGAGCAGCGCCAGATTGATCCCCGCCGCCAGGGGCGTGGCGACCATCCAGGGTTTCAGGCGTCGTTGTCGCGCCACGGTCCGCCGCTTGCCGCTGCTGTTTACGGCCAAGGTGGAGCTTGGATGAGGGCGGAAAGATGACCGACGCGGCGGCGCGGCGCCTTCCGGCGGCCGGGTGTGCTACTGCGCGCGCCAGGAGGCCGCGCGCGTGAGTCTAGTCGTCGATCCCGATCCGCCCGTGGGGCCGCCGCTTTCGCCGCCCGAGGCCGACGGCCTGCCGAAGCCGCAGCGCTACTTCGCCGTCCTGGCCGTGTGGCTCGCCATCGGCATGGCGGTGCTGGACGGAGCCATCGCCAACGTCGCCCTGCCGACCATCGGACGGGAGCTGGGCGCCGATCCGGCCGCCTCGATCTGGATCATCAACGCCTATCAGCTGGCGATCACCGCCGCCCTGCTGCCCTTGGCCTCGCTCGGCGACAAGATCGGCTACCGTAAGGTCTATCTGGCCGGACTGACCCTCTTCACCGTCGGCTCGCTGGCCTGCGCCCTGTCGCACAACCTGCCGCAGCTGATCGGCTCGCGGGTGATCCAGGGTCTGGGCGCCGCCGGGGTGATGAGCATCAACGCCGCCCTGGTGCGCCACATCTATCCGACCCGGCTGCTCGGGCGCGGCATCGGGTTGAACGCGGTGATCATCTCCATCGCCAGCGCGGCGGGCCCGACCGTCGCCTCCGCCATCCTGGCCGTGGCCGGCTGGCAGTGGCTGTTCGCCGTCAACGTGCCCATCGGCCTCCTGGCCATCCTGGTCGCCTCGCGCGCCCTGCCGCATATCGAAGGCTCGCGCGCGCCGCTCGACTTCCCGTCGGCGATCCTCAACGCCCTCGCGTTCGGCGGGCTGATCCTGGGCGCCGAGCGGTTCGCGCGCGACGGCCTGGCGCCCGCCCTGCCCGCGCTAGTGGTCGGCGCCGTCGCGGCGGCGCTGCTGGTGCGGCGGGCGCTGGGTCAGACGGCGCCGATGGTGCCCATCGACCTTCTGAAGATCCGCATCTTCCGCCTGTCGATCCTCACCTCGATCATCTCGTTCTCGGCCCAGATGCTGGCGCTCGTCGCCCTGCCGTTCTTCTTTCAGGGCATGATGGGCCGCGACGCCGTCGCCACCGGCCTCCTGATGACGCCCTGGCCCATCGCCGTGGGCGTCGCCGCCCCCATCGCGGGACGCCTCTCCGACCGCTATCCCGCCGGCGCCTTGGGCGCCATCGGCCTCGGCGCCTTCGCGCTCGGGCTGGCGTTGCTGGCCCTGCTGCCGGCCGGGGCGAGCGACTTCGACATCGTCTGGCGGATGGCGCTCTGCGGCGTCGGGTTCGGCTTTTTCCAGTCGCCCAACAACCGCACCATCGTCTCGGCGGCCCCGCGCGCCCGCAGCGGCGGGGCGGGCGGCATGCTCGCCACCGCCCGCCTGCTCGGCCAGACCAGCGGCGCGGTCGGCATGGCGGTGCTGTTCCACGTCGGCCAGCCGAGCCCGACGACGCTCGCGCTCGGGATCGGCGCCGTCATCGCGGCCCTGGCCGCTGTCGCCAGCCTGACGCGGCTGCGCGCCTAGCTCAGGCCGCGCTGGCGGATCAGGGCCTCTAGGGCCTGGATGCGGGACTCTTCCGACGGATGGGTCGAGAGCATCTGCGGCGGGCCGCCGGCGGAGCGGTTCTGGGCCATCAGCCGCCAGAGGGCGACGGCCTCGCTCGGCCGATAGCCGGCGCGGGCCATGTAGTCGACGCCCAGGGCGTCGGCCTCCAGTTCGTGACGACGCGAAAACGGCAGCAGGAACCCGACCTGGGCGCCGGCCCCACCGAGGCTGGACAGCAGACGCGCCTTCTCTGTCCCATTGCCGCCCACCGCCGAGGCCCCCGCGGCGACGATGGTCTGCGAAGCGGCGGTCTGGGAGTAGCGCTCGGCCGCGTGCTGGGCGGTCAAGTGGCCGATCTCGTGGCCGATGACGGCGGCCAGCTGGTCGTCGTTCTGCACCAGGGCCAGCAGGCCGGTGTTCACCCCGATCTGGCCGCCGGGCAGCACGAAGGCGTTGGCGCTGGGGTCCTCGAAGACCACGTACTGCCAGGGGCGATCCGCCACGCCCGCCGCCCGCACGAGCTTCTGGCCGACGGTGGTGACGCGGGCGTTGTAGCCGGTGTTCTGCGAGACGCGGCCCTGGCGCAGGGTCTCGGCCCAGGCCTGGTTGGAGGCGGCGACCAGGGAGTCGTTGCCGACCAGCAGGAACTGCCTGCGCCCCAGGTCCTCGTTATAGGCGCAGGCGGCCACCGAGACGGTGGCGGCCATGGCCGCGATCAGACGCCGCTGCATCATCCCCTCCCCGAGCCCTCGCCTAGTTCAGGTCCGTCGAAACGCTGGGCTCCGACAGCAGAGCCTCCATCGCCTTCCAGCGCTCGGCCTGGTCGCCGGCCTTCTCGATGTGGGCCTGCACCATGTCCTTACCGATGCCGTAGTTGATGATGTAGCTGCGGTAGGTGTCGATGAAGCTCAGGCGCTGGGTGGCGGTGGCCTGGGCGCTGGGGCCGTACTTCATCAGCTGGGCGATGGCCGTCGCCTTGTCGATGCGGCCGGCGAGATAGGCGTCGGCGATGGTGTTCTGCGCCCCCACGAGACCGGCGCTGGCCTTGCGCATCTGGTCGTAGGCGTCGGCGGTCTTAGGATCGAGGCCGGCCAGGGGGTAGAGCACCTCCTTCTCGAACTTCAGCTGATCGTCGCCGGGAAAGGCGAGATCGATGCCGTAGTTGGCCGAGCCCTCGGAGATCAGCGACTGCGGACCGTAGAGCGGATTGACGGCGAACTCGACCCAGCCGCGCTTCTTGGTCAGGTTTTCTTCGGTCAGCAGGTTCAGCACATGGTGGCCGGGATAGCCCTCGTGGCAGCCCAGGTCGACGGCGCGGCCGATCCGCACCGGCAGGTCGGTGTTCACCTGGATCAGGCTGTGGCCGTTCCCCTTGTACCAGTTGTAGCCGCTCCACGGCTTGTTCTTGACGAACTCCAGGTCGAACTTCTCGTTCGCCGGCAGGGCGATGTGGGCGACCGTGCGCTTGCGGCACTCGGCGATGGCCGCCTTCATCACCGCGTCCAGCTTGTCGGACGGCACGATGTAGCGCTTGTTGAAATTGTCGACGCGGGTCGACAGGTCGCCCGGCCCGGGGGCCAGCGCCTCGATCTTGGCCAGGACGGCGTCGTAACTTTCCAGCGGCTTCAGGTCCGGCCGCACGCCGAACAGCGCCTCGGCCTCGTCCTGGAACGGCATGTTCTTGCCGCCCTTCATCTCCAGGCGGGTGAAGGCCGCCTTGCTCTGACCGATCAGATAGGCGCGGCGCTTGGCCTCGATGGGCGTCAGGGTGGCCGGATCGACCTTCTCGGCCGCGGCCACCAGGCGCTGGGCCTCGGCCATCAGCTGCTCGGCGGTGCGCGGCTTGGTCTTGGCCGTGGCCTGGGCCTCGGGCGGGCCATAGTAGGCGTCGACGAAGCCCGGATCGTAGTTATCGACCTCCAGGGCCAGGGCGACGAAGTCGCGGCCGATGGGATCGAGCAGGGCGGCCTGCGACGCCGCCGGCGCCGGCGGCTTGCAGGCGGCGAGCGCGAGGACCGAGACGGCCGCGACAGCGGCGAGGGTCAGTTGGCGGGGCATTGGAATCCTCCCGAACGGCGCGTCGCGGGCAAGTCCGTGCCGTACGGCCGCCGCGCGCGCTCATTATGCTGGGAGTCCTTGTAGCGGGCCGGAGAAATTCATCCAGCCCCCTCGGGAAAAGTCAGGCGTTGGCGGCCTGCAGGCGTTCCAGGATCAGCGGGTGCAGATCGAGGTTGGAGGCCAGCACCGAGCCGCCGCCGAGCATGTCCTCGCCGCCGTCGGCGTCGGTCACCTTGCCGCCCGCCTCGGTGACCAGCAGCAGGCCCGCCGCCAGGTCCCACGGCTTCAGGCTGCGTTCCCAGAAGGCGTCGAAGCGGCCGGCGGCCACCCAGGCGAGGTCCAGGGAGCAAGCTCCGAAACGACGAATCCCGGCGACGCGCTGGGTCAGCTGGTGCAATTCCTTGAAGAAGCGGCCGTGCTGGCCGTGGCCGGCGAACGGGATGCCGGTGGCGATCACCGACTCGTCCAGGGTGCGCCGGGCGGCGACGCGAAGGCGCTTCTCCGCCCCCAGGAAGGCGCCCTTGCCCTTTTCGGCCCAGAACAGGTCGCCGGTGGCCGGATTGTAGACAACGCCGGCGACCACGCTGCCCTCCCGCTCCAGCCCGATGCTGATCGCGAAGTGCGGCATGGCGTGCAGGAAGTTGGTGGTGCCGTCGAGCGGGTCGACGATCCAGGTGTGGCTCTTGTCGGTGCCTTCGACGAGGCCGCTTTCCTCGCCCATGAAGCCGTAGCCGGGCCGCGCCTTGGTCAGGGCCTCGAGCAGCACCTTCTCGGCCTTGATGTCGGCCGCCGAGACATAGTCGGCGACCCCCTTCTTGGAGACCTGCAGCTCGGCCACCTCGCCGAAGTCGCGAGCAAGCCCGCGGCCGGCCTTGCGGGCGGCGTCGATCATCACGTTCAGAAGGGCGGAGGGCGTGGTCATGGGTAAGGGTCTTTCGCGAGGCGGCGGAACCTAGTGCGCGAACGGCGCGAACGGAAGACGTGGCGGATGAATCCGCGCCTCAGCCTCGGTCCGAGAGGCCAAGCGCGATCTCGCGGTTCAGCATCTCGACGGCGGCGGCCGGCCCGGCCGCGTGGCGCCACACCCCGGCGCTGACGGCCAGGAAGTCGGCGCCGGCGGCGGCGAGGCCGCGGGCGTTGTCGGCCGTGATCCCGCCGATGGCGACGCAGGGCGTTTCCATCGTCTCCTGCCAGATCGAGAGGATTTCCGGATCGGCGCGGGTCGGGGCGTCCTTGGTGTCGGTGGGGAAGAAGGCGCCGAAGGCGACGTAGTCGGCCCCGGCCTCGGCGGCCTCCATCGCCAGGTGCCGGCTGTCGTGGCAGGTGACCCCGACCATGCGGTCGCGGCCCATCAGGCGGCGGGCCTCGGCATAGGGCGTATCCGACTGGCCGACATGCACCCCGTCGCAACCGAGGCGGGCGGCGAGGTCGGGCCGGTCATTGAGGATCACCGCCACGTCGCGGGCGTGGCAGATCGGCAGGACGAGGTCGACGGCGGCGGCGATCACCGTCTCCGGCATATCCTTCAGCCGCACCTGCAGGGCGGCGACGTCGCCGGCCTCCAGCGCCTGGGCCAGGGCGTGGCCGAATTTCGCCAGGTCGTCCAGGGCGGGCGGCGTGATCAGGTAGAGGCGGCAGTCGGCGGGCTTCGTCATCCGCTCCGTCTAGCCGGTTTTCACAGCGGGGGCAGCAGGGCCTTCAGGGCGTAGGCGACGACGATCGTCGCGAGGGTGGAGGCCGCGGCGAGGCCGACGAACCAGGCGATGCGGCGCGCGAGGGAAGGTTTCGGTTCTCCCCGCCCGGGCGGGCCCTCAATGATAGTGGGCATCGGCGTCAACCTTGCCGCGGAACAGCCAGTAGACCCAGGCGGTGTAGCCGAGGATCACCGGCAACAGGATGGTGACTCCAACCAGCAGGAAGGCCAAGGCGTTGTCGGCGTTGGCGGCCGTCCGGAAATCGATGTCGTAGGGCACGATCAGCGGGAAGAAGCCCGCCGCCAGCCCCGCGAAACCCGAGAGAAAGACCATAAGCCCGCCGACGAACGGCAGCGCCCAGCGATCGCGCGCCAGGCCGTAGGCGACCAGGGCGAGACCGGCGAGCCCGAGCAGGGGGATCGGCAGCAGGGGCGGCAGGCGGTCGAGATCCAGGGCGTGACCGTCGAACCCCCAGCGGGCGGCGACGCGCGGATGAATCCACAGGGTCGCGAGGCTGACGGCGGCCAGGAACCCGGCGGTGGCCCCGGCCGCGATGGCGGCCCAGCGGCGGGCGTCGCGGTGCAGCTGGCCCTCGGCCTTCAGCATCATCCAGCCCGCGCCGAGCAGGGCGTAGCCGGCGACGACGCCGCAGGCGACCAGCAGGCTGTAGGGCGTCAGCCAGTCGAACGGCCCGCCGGCGAAGGCCTCGCCCCGCACCGTCACGCCCTGGACGAAACCGCCGAGGATCAGGCCCTGGGCGAGGGCGGCGGTCGCCGAGCCGCCGGTGAAGGCCGCCGTCCAGAACGCCTTGCCGCGCTTGCGGCCGTGCAGACGAAACTCGAAGGCGACGCCGCGCAGGATCAGGGCCAGCAGCATCAGGATCACCGGCAGGTAGAAGGCCGGCATGAGAATGCCGTAGGCGACCGGGAAGGCGGCCATCATGCCGCCGCCGCCGAGCACCAGCCAGGTCTCGTTGCCGTCCCACACCGGGGCGATGGCGCTCATCATCGTGTCGCGCTCACGCGGGCTGCGCGCGAAGGGAAACAGGATGCCGACCCCCAGGTCGAAGCCGTCGAGCATCACATAGAGGCAGACGGCGACGCCGAGGACGCCGATCCAGATCAACGGCAGATCGAGGCTCATGGCGGCGTCTCCCCGGCTTCCGAGGGCGCGGAAAGCGGCGAACCCGGGGCGCGGTCTTCCGGCGTCGGCGCCGGCTCGACCTCCACCGGCCCGCGATCGAGCAGGCGCAGGATGTAAAGGGCGCCGGCGCTGAACACGATGGCGTAGACGATCAGGAAGGCCAGCAGCGAGGTCGAGACCTGACCGGCCCCGACCGGCGAGACGGCGTCGCGCGTGCGCAGGAGGCCATAGATCACCCAAGGCTGGCGACCGGCCTCGGCGACGATCCAGCCGGCGATCACCGCCACGAAGCCGGCCGGCGCCATCAGCGTCGCCGCCTTGAGAAACAGAGGCGAGCGCTCCGGCCCGCCGCGCCAGACGAGGAACGCGCCCCACAGGCCGAGCCCGATCATCGCCATGCCGAGCCCGACCATCACCCGAAAGCCCCAGTAGACCAGCCAGACCACCGGCCAGTCCGACTTCGGAAAGGCGTCGAGGCCGGTCAGCACGGTGTCGCGCGAGACGCCCTGGGTGATGGCGCCGACGCCCGGAACGGCGATCTCGAAGTGCGTCTTGCCCGCCGCGCGGTCGGGCAGGCCCATCAGGCTGAGCGGCGGATCGGCGCGCGTCTCCCAATAGGCCTCGATGGCGGCGAGCTTCAGCGGCTGATGGTGACGCACCACCTCGCCGGAGACGTGACCGGCGACCAGCTGCAGGGGCGCGACGATGGCCAGCATGCCGATGGCCATGCGCAGGGCGATGCGCGATTCCGCCTGCTTCGGCTGCTTCATCAGGCGCCAGGCGCTGGCCCCGCCGACCACCAGGGCGGTGGTCAGGTAGGCTCCGAGCAGCATGTGAACGAGGCGGCTCGGGAAGGTGGGCGAGAACACCACCTTCCACCAGTCGACGGCGATCAGGCTGCCGTCCGCCAGCACCGCGTGGCCGGTCGGGTGCTGCATCCAGCTGTTGGCGGAGAGAATCCAGAAGGCCGAGATGAAGGTGCCGATGGCGACCAGCAGGGTGGCGGTGAAGTGAAGGCCCGGCCCCACCTTCTTCCAGCCGAACAGCATGATCCCCAGGAAGCTGGCCTCCAGGAAGAAGGCCGTCAGCACCTCGAAGCCGAGCAGCGGGCCGATCACCGGGGCCGCGACGCGCGAGAAGACGCTCCAGTTGGCGCCGAGCTCGTAGCTCATCACCACGCCGGAAACGACGCCCATGCCGAACGACAGGGCGAAGACCTTCAGCCAGAACAGGTAGAGCCGCTGGAACGCCTCGCGGCGGGTGGTCAGCCATAGGGCCTCGAGCACGGCGAGATAGCTCGCCAGCCCGATGGTGAAGGCCGGGAAGATGATGTGGAAAGCGATGGTGAAGGCGAACTGCAGCCTCGCCAGGATGAGAGCGTCCACGCGCCACCTCCGATGCCCGTAGGAGACGCCGCGCCTGAAGGCGCGTCAAATCCGTAAAATTACTTACGCCCCGCGACAGCCCGTCAGATGCAAATGAGTTGCAAACCCTTTCGCATGTAGCTATCTGCTGATCGTCCAACTCGGGTCGGAAGAGCGTCTTGTACGTCTGCAACTGCAACGGGCTTCGCGAACGCCAGGTGCGCGCCGCAATCGATGCGGGCGCCAACCGTCCGGCCGAGGTCTTCCGTCATCACCAGTGCCAGGCTCAGTGCGCCAAGTGCGTCTGCGACATGCGCGCGATGATCGACGAGAGCCGCGAAGCCCTGCGTTTCGCCGCGGAGTAGTCGCGGTCAAGGCCGCTACTCAGAATCGTTTTCGGTGTTTTTGCGCTAACGCGAGACGTTCGCGAATATTTCTGCGCAACCGCGAAACACTCGCAGACATTGTTGTTGCGGCACAAAGCCTTCGTCGCATACTCGTCCCGCAGACCGACAGACATGAGGCCCGGCCATGCAAGGCGACATCAATATTATCCGCATCCTGAACGCTGTGCTCACCAACGAGCTGACGGCGGTGAACCAGTACTTCCTGCATGCGCGGATGTATCAACACTGGGGCCTGACCAAGCTCGGCAAGATCACCTATGACGAGTCGATCGGCGAGATGAAACACGCCGACAAGCTCATCAAGCGCATCCTGCTGATCGACGGCCTGCCCAACCTGCAGGACCTGCACAAGCTGAAGATCGGCGAGACCGTGCCGGAAGGCCTGGCGGCCGACCTGGCGGTGGAAGTCGCCGGCCGCGCCACCCTGATCCCGGGCATCAAGGCCTGCGAGGACGCCCAGGACTACGTCTCTCGCGAGCTTCTGGTCGAGATCCTGTCCGACACCGAGGAGCACATCGACTTCCTCGAGACCCAGCTCGGCCTCGTCTCCCTCCTCGGCGAGCAGAACTACCTGCAGAGCGCCCTGGGCGAACTGGAAGGCGGCGAAGGGCACTGAACCCACCGCTCGTGGTTTGAAATCGGGCGTGGCCGCGAGGCCGCGCCCTTTTTCATGACCCGCGATCTTTGGGGAACCTGCAGCGTTGATTAGGGTTAGGCTTTAGTTGGAGGAGGCCCGCGCCCAATGAACGCCTACACGTCCGCGCGCGACTTCAAGGTCGCTCATCGGCCCGCCGGCCCGGTCGCCCATCTGGCGCTTGGCGTCGGCCTGGCGGGGGCCGCCGTGGCCCTGGCCTTCCTGGCCTCGCGCGAGCCCAAGCCGGACGTCTTCGATATCGACTACAACGCCGAGCATGCGGAGGCGATCGAGGCCGTGCCGCCGACCATCGTCCACGCCCCGCCGCGTCCGATGATGAATCTCATCTGGCCGCCGGTCTTCATGGCGCTGGCGCTGTCCGGCCTGCGGGTGTGGAGCGCTCCGCCGAGCCAAGCGCGCACGCGGGCGCTGACCATCTGGAGCCTGCTGCAGGGTTTCAACGCCGCCTGGATGACCTTCGGCTCCCGCCGGGTCGGCGGCCAGGTCACCGCCGGCGCCGCCGCCATCGGCGCGGCCGTCGCCTACGCCCTCAACGCGCGCAAGGTCGAACAGCCGCTTACCGGCCTCGCCAGCCCCTATGTCGGCTGGATGGGCTTCGCCAATGTGCTGAACGAACAGCTATGGAAACGCCGGGGCGTCGACGCCTCTCAGTGACAGCTTCCCTCTCCCTTGATGGGAGAGGGGCAGGGGTGAGGGTGATGCTGAGCCAGACGACACGCGAGGACGCGGGCTGAAAGGCCGCCTTCACCCCCATCCCTACCCTTCCCCCATCAAGGGGGAAGGATTGTAACCTTTACTCCGCCGCGACTTTCGCGCCGGTGCGAGGCGTCAGTTCGCCGGTCAGGTAGCGCTTGGCCATGGCCGAGGTGTGCAGGGCGCGGATGCTGTAGGCCTTGCCGGCGGCGCCGAACTCGATGAAGCGCTGCTTCACCACCTTGCGCATCGCTTCCTTGGCGGGTTTCAGATAGGCGCGCGGGTCGAACTCGCCCGGACGTTCGGCCAGCACCTTGCGGATGGCGCCGGTGATGGCCATCCGGTTGTCGGTGTCGATGTTGATCTTGCGCACGCCGTGCTGGATGCCGCGCTGGATCTCCTCCACCGGCACGCCCCAGGTCTGGGGCATCTCGCCGCCGTACTGGTTGATGATGTCCTGCAGGTCCTGCGGCACCGACGACGAGCCGTGCATGACGAGGTGGGTGTTGGGCAGGCGGCGGTGAATGTCCTCGATGACGTTCATCGCCAGGACCTCGCCGTCCGGCTTGCGGGTGAACTTGTAGGCCCCGTGGCTGGTGCCCATGGCGATGGCCAGGGCGTCGACCTGGGTGCGCTCCACGAAGTCGACCGCCTGGTCCGGGTCGGTCAGCAGGGCCGAATGGTCGAGCACGCCCTCGAAGCCGTGTCCGTCCTCGGCCTCGCCCATGCCGGTCTCCAGGCTGCCCAGCACGCCGAGCTCGCCTTCCACCGACACGCCGCAGGCGTGGGCGGTGTCGACCACCTCGCGGGTCACGGCGACGTTGTACTCGTAAGAGGCGGGAGTCTTGCCGTCGGCCTCCAGCGAACCATCCATCATCACGCTGGTGAAGCCGTACTGGATGGCGGTGGCGCAGGTGGCCGGGCTGTTGCCGTGGTCCTGGTGCATGCACACCGGGATGTGCGGATAGATTTCGACCAGGGCGTCGATCAGGCGGGCCAGCATGATGTCGTTGGCGTAGCTGCGGGCTCCGCGGCTGGCCTGGATGATCGCCGGAGCGTCGAGCTCGTCGGCCGCCTCCATGATCGCCAGGCCCTGCTCCATGTTGTTGATGTTGAACGCGGGCAGGCCGTAGTCGTGCTCCGCCGCGTGGTCCAGCAACTGCCTCAGAGTGATGCGCGCCATATCTCAACAACCCCCGTTTGGACCGGCGAGGTGGGAGGGGCCGGTCACTGAATGAATGCGCCAAGGGCCATGGCGTTCGATCGCCGCCACGCCCGCTGCTTACGCAACTGTATACACATTCGTGCGGTTACCGCCCAACCGGGGGGCGGCCCGTCCTCTCATTTACCCTGGGGGCCGTTACGCCTGTAGCGCTTCGACACCCGGCAGAACCTTGCCTTCCATCCATTCAAGGAAGGCGCCACCCGCCGTGGAGACGAAGGTGAGTTCGCCCGCCACCCCGGCGTGGTTCATGGCCGCCACGGTGTCGCCGCCGCCGGCGACGGCGATCAGGCCGCCCGACTTGGCGAGGCGCCCGGCTTCCTTGGCCACCGCCACGGTCGCGGCGTCGAACGGCGGGATCTCGAACACGCCGAGCGGGCCGTTCCAGATCAGGGTCTTGCACTCGGCCATGGCGGCGATCAGGCGCTCGGCGCTCTTCGGGCCGGCATCGAGGATGCGGTCGGCCGCGCCGACCTCGTCGAGGTCGCGCGTGAAGGAGGGAACGCCGGCCTCCATCTTCTCGGCGACGACCACGTCGATCGGCAGCAGGATTTCACAGCCGTTGGCCTCGGCCTTGGCCAAGATCTCGCGGGCGGTGTCGGCCATGTCCTTCTCGGCGAAGGAGGCGCCGATGTCGTGGCCCTGGGCGAACAGGAAGGTGTTGGCCATGCCGCCGCCGATGGCCAGCTTGTCGAGCTTGCCGACCAGGTTCTGCAGCAGGTCGAGCTTAGTCGAGACCTTCGAGCCGCCGACGATGCCGATCACCGGCCGCCGCGGCTGGCCGAGGGCCGCGTCCAGCGCTTCCAGCTCCCGCTGCATCGACAGGCCCGGATAGGCGGGCAGCAGCCTGGCGAGGCCTTCGGTCGAGGCGTGGGCGCGGTGGGCGGCCGAGAAGGCGTCATTGACGTAGAGGTCGCCGAGGGCGGCCAGCTGGCCGGCGAACTCGGGATCGTTCTTTTCTTCGCCCGCGTGGAAGCGGACGTTTTCCAGCAGGGCCACGCCGCCGGCCTCCAGGCCGTCGATCACCGCCTTGGCGTCCTCGCCCACGCAATCGGCGGCGAAGGCCACCGGCTGCTCCAGCAGCTTCGACAGCGGCTCGGCCACGAAGCCGAGGCTCATCTCCGGAACGCGCTTGCCCTTGGGCCGGTCAAAGTGCGCCAGCAGAACCGTCTTGGCGCCCTTGGACGACAGGAAGTGGATAGTCGGCAGGGCGGCGCGCAGACGGGTGTCGTCCGTCACCGCCCCGTTCTCGACGGGCACGTTGAAATCGACGCGGACCAGGGCGGTCTTGCCGGAGAGTTCGGCGGTCTCAAGGGAACGGAAGGGCATGGCGTCGACCTCTATTCGAATTCCTCGTCCCCCGACCGCCCCTTTGGTGCGGTCATCGGACGTAACCTGGGCCCGCTCGCGCGGGCGCCTCAGGATCAGGCATTCGACTGCGACGCCGAAGTAGCCCTCATCCTGAGGTGCGAGCGAAGCGCGCCTCGAAGGACGAGGGCGGCTCCGCTGCTCCGCCCTCTTAGAGGAACTTGGCCATCTGCAGGGCCGTGTCGCTCATGCGCGTCGCGAAGCCCCACTCGTTGTCGTACCAGCTGAGCACGCGGGCCAGCTTGCCTTCGATGACCTGGGTCTGCGGCAGGGCCGCCGTCGAGCTGGCCGCCACGTGGTTGAGGTCGTGCGAGACCAGCGGTTCGGTGGTGGTCGCCAGCACGCCCTTCATCGGACCCTCGGCGGCCGCCTTCAGCGCGGCGTTGATCTCTTCCACCGAGGTGTCGCGACCGGCGACGACCTTGAGGTCGACCACCGAGACGTTCGGGGTCGGCACGCGGATCGACGAGCCGTCGAGCTTGCCCTTCAGGGCCGGCAGCACCAGGCCCAGCGCCTTGGCCGCGCCGGTCGAGGTCGGGATCATGCTCAGGGCCGCGGCGCGGGCGCGGTAGAGGTCCTTGTGCATCGTATCCAGCGTCGGCTGGTCGCCGGTGTAGCTGTGGATGGTGGTCATGTAGCCACGCTCGATGCCGAACAGGTCGTGCAGCACCTTGGCCACCGGGGCCAGGGCGTTGGTCGTGCACGAGCCGTTGGAGACGATGATGTCGTCGGCGGTCAGGGTGTCGTGGTTGACCTTGTAGACGATGGTCTTGTCGGCGCCGTCGGCCGGGGCCGAGACCAGCACGCGCTTGGCGCCGGCGGTCAGGTGGGCGCTGGCCTTGTCCTTGGCGGTGAAGATGCCGGTGCATTCGAAGGCGATGTCGACGCCGAGGTCGGCGTGCGGCAGCTTCGACGGGTCGCGCTCGGCGGTCACCTTGATCGGGCCGAAGCCGACGTCGATCGTATCGCCCGCCACCTTCACTTCGCCGGGGAAGCGGCCGTGCACGCTGTCGTAGCGGAACAGGTGGGCGTTGGTCTCGACCGGACCGAGGTCGTTGATGGCCACGACTTCGATGTCGGTGCGGCCGTGTTCGGCGATCGAACGCAGGACGAGGCGGCCGATGCGGCCAAAACCATTGATCGCGACGCGAAGGGCCATGGTGTTCTCCTGAGGACGACCGCACGGACTGCGGTCCGGTTATTTTAATTTTGCAGCGCGTTTTGCGGCTGCGAAGGGGGAAGTCAACCCCGCGCGCGTGAAACACGTCCAGGGAACGACGGCTCCGCCCCATCGACGCTTCCGGTCGCGCGCGACGCAGGTCTATATGGGGACGATGACGATGAGGTCGATGCCATGAGCGCAGACGGCGAAAGCGCCCTGGACCTCGCCGCGCGGCGACTGGAGCGGGCGGTGGGTCTCCTCGAACAGCGGGTGGGCGAGCAGCTGGCCCGCGCCGGCGCCGAAGGGGGCGGCCTGTTCGATCAGGACCGCGCCAACCTGGCCACCGCCCTCGACGCGGCCCGCGCCCGCGAAAAGGCGCTGGAGGCCGCCGGAGTCGAGGCCTCCGCGGCCCTCGGACGCGCCATCTCGGAAATCCGCGCGGCCCTGGCCCGCGACGACGCCGCCCAGGCGGCTGCGGGAGGCCAATGACATGGCGCAACTGACCATCGAGGTGAACGGCAAGCCCTATCTGGTCGGCTGCGAGGACGGCCAGGAAGAGCATCTGCGCGAGATCGCCCGGCTGTTCGACAACCAGGTGCGGCAACTGTCCTCCGACGTGGGCTCGCTCGGCGAGACGCGGCTGTTCCTGATGGGCGCCCTGATGCTGGCCGACGAACTGGCCGACCTCAAAAATCGCATGGCCCGGCTGCAGGCCGAGCACGCGCGCCTTCAGGCCGACCAGAGCCGGGCCGAGGTCAAGGCGGTGGCGGCGCTGGAGGCGGCGGCCAAGCGGATCGAGATTCTGGCGACGGGGGGCGAGGCGGCCTGACGCACCCGCGTTTCGGCGGCTTACGTTTCCGGCCTCGGCGCCCTACATTGGCTCCCGGCGGGTCCTGCTGCGGCTCTCGTCGGAGACGACCATATCCCTCCGGCCTTAATTCACTCGAAGGGAGCTGTCCCTGTCCGTGGCCGTGGCTGCGGGTATACGGCGCCCACCTGGTTAGCCAGGCTCGAGGGGATTGAAATGATCTTCACGGTTTTCGCGGCGCCGCCACCCTTTCCCCTGCTGACGATTTCATGACCCACGCCACCGTCGCCTCCGCCAAGGCCACGCTCCGGCTGGCGGTGCGCAACCGCCGCAAGGCTCTGGTCGCCCGCCATCCGGAAGCCGACTGGATGGCCGCCGAGCTGGGCGTCGCCGCCATCGACGCGAAGTTCGGCCCCGGGGCCGGCAAGGTCGCGGCCCTCTACCGCGCCATGGGCTCGGAGCTGGACCCCATGCCGCTGGGCGAGTTGCTGGCGGCGCGCGGCTGGACCCTGGCCCTGCCGTTCTGCGAGGCGGGCGAGCGGATGACCTTCCGCCGCTGGACCGTCGGCGACGCCATGGGCCACGATGTCGCCGGGCTTCCCGCGCCCGAGCCGCACGCCGAGGCGCTGCGGCCCGACCTGATCGTCTCCCCCCTGCTGGCCTTCGACCGGGCCGGCGGGCGGCTCGGCCAGGGGGCCGGCTGGTACGACCGCGCGCTCGCGGACCTGCGGGCCGTCCACGACGTTTGGGTTGTCGGCCTCGCCTATTCGGGCCAGGAGGTGGCGCGCGTGCCGGCCGAGGACCACGATCAGCGGCTGGACGCCATTCTCACCGAGGCCGGCTACCAGCTGGCCGAGCCCGAGCAGGACTAGATATGCGCTTCGCCTTCTTCGGGGATGTGGTCGGCAAGTCGGGCCGCGACGGCCTGGCCGATCATCTTCCGCGCCTTCGCCGGGACCTCGGCCTGGAATTCGTGATCGTCAACGCCGAGAACGCCGCCGCCGGCTTCGGCATCACCGAGAACACCGCCCGCGAGATTTTCGAGGCCGGCGCCGACTGCCTGACCCTGGGCAACCACAGCTGGGACCAGCGCGAGGCCCTGACCTACATCGTGCGTGAGGAACGGCTGATCCGGCCGGCCAACTATCCGATCCTGTCGGACGCGCCGGGGCGCGGCAGCCATCTCTACCAGACCGAAAACGGCCGCACCGTCTTCGTGGTCAACCTGCTCGGCCGGGTGCACATGGACGCCATGGACGACCCCTTCGCCGCCGCCGACCGCGAGCTGGCCAAGGCGCCCCTGGGCATGGTGGCCGACGCGGTGATCGTCGACATGCATTGCGAGGCGACCAGCGAGAAGATGGCCATGGGCCATTTCTGCGACGGCCGCGCCAGCCTTGTGGTGGGCACCCACACTCACGTTCCGACGGCGGACGCCCAGGTGCTGCCCGGCGGCACCGCCTTCCAATGCGACGCCGGCGCCTGCGCCGACTACGACAGCGTCATCGGCAACCAGAAGGACGAGCCGCTGCGCCGGTTCACCACCAAGATCAGCGGCGGCCGCTATCAGCCGGCTAGCGGCCCGGCGACGGTGTGCGGCGTCTATGTCGAGACCGACGACAGGACGGGCCTCGCCGTCCGCATCGAGCCGATCCGCGTGGGCGGTCGGCTGAAGGAAACGGTTCCGGTCGTCTAACGCGAAATCCTCGTCCTTCGAGGCTCGCGTCGCTCGCACCTCAGGATGAGGATTTCGACTGAAGCGCTGCGGTTACAGTAGTCCTCACCCTGAGGCGCCGCGAAGCGGCCTCGAAGGGCGAGGACGGCAGTCTAGCGCCGGATCAGCACCACCCCGCCGATCACCAGGGCGATGCCGGCCAGGCGGGGCAGGTCGAGGTTGCGCTGGGCGAGGCCGAACAGGCCGAACTGATCGAACAGCACGGCGGCGACCATCTGGCCGGCGACGATACAGGAAATCATGGTCGCCGCCCCCAGCCGGGGCGTCAGCAGGATGGCGGCGGCGATGTAGAGCGCGCCCAACAGGCCGCCGATCCAGCCCCACCACGGAACCTTCGCCATGGCCGCTACCGTCGGCGGCGCATCCCGTGTGGCCGTGACGTAGGCGATCATGCAGACGCTGCCGACCGCGAAGCTGATCAGCCCGGCCCACGCCGGCGAGCCGACGTGGAAGCGCAGCTGGCTGTTGACCGTCGCCTGCAGCACCACGCCCGCCCCGGCCGCGGCGGCCAACAGCATCGGAAACACGAGACGGATCATGCGAGGGCTCCCCTGAGGCGGCGCGATCTTGGCCTGCGTCGCGGGAGCCGTCGACCGGCGCTCTTGACAGCGAAGATTACGCGCGTAATCGTCATGAACTACAAACGTAATCTTTTGGGAGGTTCGCTTATGGTTCGCTTGATTTCCCGTCTCTCGCTCGGCCTCGGCTCCGCCGCCGTCGCCGCATCCGCTCACGCCGCGACGAAGCTGACGCCCGTCGTGGTGTTTCTCGACGCCACCATCCTGATGAAGTTGGTGATGGTGGTGCTCGGCGCCGCCATCCTCGCCGCCATCGCCATCACCGCCCGCAAGCTCAGCCAAGGGCCGCACCTGACGGGCGGGTCGACCTTCCTTTCGTCCCTGCGCCTCGGCGGACCGCTTCTCGGCCTGTTTGGCGCGGGCTACACCGGCCTGAACACCTTCATCGGCATCGCGAACATCAACGAAACCGTGCCCCTGCCTGTGCTCGCCCCCGGCTTCGCCGAAGCCTTCTTCCTCTTCACCCTGGGCCTGACCGCCGGCGTCGTCGCCGTGATCGGCCACGGAATCGTCGAGGCCCGCATCGACCGCGCGGTGCTTCGCTCGTGAACCCTGGGCGCGCGATCCCGGTCACGCCGGCCGAGAGCGAGGTGCTGGCCGCGCTGTGGCGGCGCGGCCCGCTCTCCTACGCCGACCTCATCGACGAGGTGAAGACGGCGCAGGCCTGGGGCGACGCCACCATCAAGACCCTGCTCGGGCGCCTGATGCGCAAGGGCGCGATCCGCTCGGAGAAGCTGGAGGGCCGCCAGCGCTACCGCCCGCTGATCGGCCGCGACGCCTACATCGATGGCGAGGTGCAAGCGCTCGTCGATCGCCTGTTCGGCGGCGACCGTCTTCTGCTCGCCAAACATCTGGCGCAAGCTGGGCCGGACCCCATCTAGGAGGTCCAACCATAGGGAGCGCCCCATGTCCGACGCCATCTACACCGCCCACGCCCACTCCATCGGCGGCCGCGCCGGCACGTCCAAGGGCGACAGCGGCTTTCTCGACGTCAACCTCGCCCTGCCCAAATCGCTAGGCGGCAACGACCAGGGCACCAATCCCGAAGAGCTGTTCGCGGCCGGCTACAGCGCCTGCTTCCTCGGCGCGCTCGGCCTCGTGGCCCGCAATGCCGGTGTGAAGCTCGGCGAGCATTCGCTCGACGCCGAGGTCGACCTGATCAAGGACGACACCAGCTTCCACATCGCCGTCCGCCTGAAGCTGAACGCCCCGGACCTCGACGAGGCGACCGCCCGCGACCTGCTGGAGAAGGCGCACGCCGTGTGCCCCTACTCCAAGGCCACCCGCGGCAACGTCGACGTGACGCTGGAAGTCGCCTAGCGATCCCAAACACTCCGCTCATCCCCGCGCAGGCGGGGGTGAGCGGTATCGAGGGTTTCGCGGCTAGCGCTTCAGCAGCGTCAGCCGCCCGATGTTGAGCTGCTCGACGTCGAGCTCGCGGACGCGGGCCCGCCCCACCTTCAGGCGGCCGATGGCCAGCGCCCCGATGGCGAGAGCGCCGATGGCGAACGCCCCCAAGGCGAGCGCGCCGAGCGCGGCCGCCGGGATCGCGACCGATCCGGACGCGTGGCGCGGCTTGGGCAGCCAATGAACCACCGGCTCGGCGGGGGCCTGGTCCCAATCTATGCTGTCGGTTTCGAAGTCGGCCTGCGTCATGGCGGCGCCTCTCGGGGTTCCTGGCGTCGAACGCGCGCCCATGGCGCAGGTTCCGGCCGACTGGCGTTCGGCCGCCGCCCGCGATAGAAGCGCCGCCACCTCATTTTTCGACCGACACGGGCTCTCGAATGGCCGGCCACTCCAAATTCAAGAACATCATGCACCGCAAGGGCCGCGCCGACGCCGCGCGTTCCAAGCTGTTCTCCAAGCTGTCGCGGGAAATCACCGTGGCGGCCAAGGCGGGCCTGCCCGACCCCAACATGAACCCGCGCCTGCGCCTGGCCGTGGCCAACGCCAAGGCCGAATCGGTGCCGAAGGACGTCATCGACCGCGCCATCAAGAAGTCGCAGATGGGCGACGCGGCCGACTATTCCGAGATCCGCTATGAAGGCGTCGCCCCGGGCGGCGTCGGCGTGATCGTCGAGGTGCTGACCGACAACAAGAACCGCGCCGCCGCGAACGTCCGCTCCATCTTCACCAAGCTGGGCGGCAACATGGGCGCCACCGGCTCGGTGACCTTCAACTTCGACCGTATGGGCCAGGTGATCTACCCGTCCAAGGCGGCCAGCGAAGACGAGATGATGGAGGCCGCCATCGAGGCCGGCGCCGAGGATGTCGAGAGCGACATGGGCGACGGCCGCTACGAGGAGGGCGAAGGCCACTCGATCTACACCGGCTTCGAGGATCTGGGCGAGGTCGCCGCCGCCCTGGAAGCCAGGTTCGGCCCGGCCCAATCGACCAAGACCGTCTGGCGCCCCAAGAGCCTGACCCCGGTCACCGGCGACCAGGCCGTGACGGTGATGAAGCTGCTCGACGCCCTCGACGAGGACGACGACGTGCAGAACGTCTACTCCAACGCTGATATTTCGGACGAAGACGCCGCCGCCTTCGGGGGGTGATCCGCGTTAAGGAGGCGACATGAGCGTTGTCTTCGATCTGATTTTACCGCTGGGCGGGGCCACCGTCGCCGGCCTGGCCATCGGGGCCGAGCGCGAGCATCGCGGCCAGGCCGCGGGCCTGCGCACCCACGCGCTGCTCTGCGTCGGTTGCTGCCTTTTGATGCTGCTCAGCGGGCATGGCGTCGGATGGGTCGGACCTCGTAGCGGGCTCGACCTCGACATCGACCCCGGCCGCGCCGTCCAGGGCGTTCTGGCCGGCATAGGATTTGTCTGCGGCGGAGTGATCTTCCGCAGCGGCGTGTCGATCCACGGGCTCACGACGGCGGCGTCGCTCTGGTGCGTGACGGTGCTCGGAATGGCGTTCGGGGCCGAGCGCTACGGCATTGGCGTCATCGGCACGGTATTGTTGCTCGCGCTGCTCAGCGTCGCGAAATGGGCGGACGCCCACATGCCGAAGACAACGGTGGTGCAGCTGGCGGTGCGTTTTCGTCCGGAAGATTCGCCAGGGCCGGAAGGCCTGCGGCGGATGCTGCATGAGCACCAGCTGAAATGCGAGCGGGTAAGCCACGCCCTGGACGGCGATCCCGCCACCATCGAGCTTTCGACCACCGTCCGCGCGCCTGACGCTCGCAGGGCTGAAGACCTCGGCGAGCGGCTCGCCCACGATCCGCGCGTGGTCAGCTTCACCACCGATCTGCGCCACGGCTGACGCAATCTTCGCCGCCGTTAACCCTTGCCGCCCGGTCTCGTGGCATCTACCGATGGCGAGGAGAACACATGATGAACGCGCCGATTCGCATCCTCGGGCTCGATCCCGGCTTGCGCCGCACCGGTTGGGGCGTGGTGGCGGCCGACGGCGCGCGCCTCTCCTGGGTCGCCCACGGGGTCATCGCCCCGCCGGACACCCTGCCCCTGGCCGAACGGCTGCTGCGCCTGTTCGACGGCATCGCCGAGGTGATCGCCGCCCACGGCCCACATGAGGCGGCCGTGGAAGAGACCTTCGTCACCGCCAACGGCCAGTCGACCCTGAAACTCGGCCAGGCCCGCGCCATGGCCATGGTCGCGCCGGCCCGCGCCGGCCTTCCGGTGGCCGAATACGCCGCCCGCTACGTCAAGAAGGCCATCGTCGGGGCCGGCGGGGCCGACAAGGATCAGATCGCCTTCATGATCGCCCGCCTGCTGCCGGCCGCCGTCAATGCAAAGGGGGCCGGCCCGACCGCCGACGCCGCGGACGCCCTGGCCATCGCCATCACCCACGCCCATGCGCGGTCGGTCAAAAGGCTCGTGGCGTGATTGGAAGACTGCGCGGCGCCGTCGGCGAGGTCGGCGAGGAAGAGGCCCTGATCGACGTCATGGGCGTGGGCTATGTCGTGCGCTGCGGCGCGCGCACCCTCTCGCGCCTGCCGGCGCTCGGCGAGGAAACCCTGCTGCACATCGAAAGCCAGTGGAGCGAGAGCCAGGGCCTGCGCCTCTACGGCTTTTCCACCCGCGACGAACGCCGCGCCTTCGTGGCGCTGCAGGCCATCCAGGGCGTCGGCCCCAAGGCGGCGATGGCCGTGCTCGACGTCCTGCCCCCGGCCGAACTGGCCGCCGCCGTGGCCCGCGACGACAAGGCCGCCATCGGCCGCGCCAACGGCGTGGGGCCGAAGCTGGCCGCCCGCATCGCCCAGGAGCTCAAGGACAAGCCGCTCAGCGACACGCCGTTCGCGCCCGGCGCCCTCTCGGCCTCCGAAGCGCCCGCCGCCCCGCCGCCCTCGATCGCCGGCGAGGCCGTGGTCGCTCTGATGGGCCTGGGCGTCGCCGAGGCCCTGGCCCGCCGCCACGTCGAGGCCGCGCTCGCCCGTCTCGGTGAGGAGGTCTCGATCTCCAGCCTGATCAAGGCCGCCCTGCAGGAGATCGGGCGGTGACCCGCATCGTCTCGCCCGACGCCGAGCCCGCCGAAGGTTTCGACCGCGCCCTGCGGCCCCAGACCCTCGCCGAGTTCGTCGGCCAGGGGGCGGTGAAGGCCAACCTCAAGGTGTTCATCGACGCGGCGCGCGATCGCGGCGAGCCGCTGGATCACGTGCTGCTGTTCGGCCCGCCCGGGCTCGGCAAGACCACCCTGGCGCAGATTGTCGCCCGCGAACTGGGGGTGAACTTCCGCTCGACCAGCGGCCCCGTGCTGGCCAAGGCCGGCGACCTGGCGGCGATCCTGACCAATCTCGAACCGCGCGACGTGCTGTTCATCGACGAGATCCACCGCCTCCCGGCCAACGTCGAGGAAATCCTCTATCCGGCCATGGAGGATTTCGTGCTGGACCTGATGATCGGCGAGGGGCCGAGCGCCCGCTCGGTGCGCATCGACCTGGCGCCCTTCACCCTGGTGGCCGCCACCACCCGCGCGGGCCTGCTGGCCACGCCCCTGCGCGACCGCTTCGGCATTCCGCTGCGCCTGGAATTCTATTCCCCGCGGGAGCTGCAGGCCGTGCTGCTGGGCGCCGCCCGCAAGATGGGCGCGCCCCTGAGCGAGGACGGGGCGCTGGAGATCGCCGGCCGGGCCCGGGGCACCCCGCGCGTCGCCGGCCGCCTGCTGCGCCGGGTGCGCGACTTCGCCGCCGCCGAGGGGGCCGTTGTGATCGACCGCGCCGTCGCCGGCCGTTCCCTGGCCCGGCTGGAGGTCGACGAAGCCGGACTCGACAGCCTGGACCGTCGTTATCTGCGCGCCCTGATCGAGAACTACGCCGGCGGCCCCGCCGGGGTGGAGACCCTGGCCTACGCCATCGCCGAGGCGCGCGACGCCGTCGAGGACGTGATCGAGCCCTTCCTGATGCAGCAGGGCTTCATCCAGCGCACCCCGCGCGGCCGCGTCGCCTGCGCCCGCGCCTACGAGCACCTGGGCCTGACCGCTCCGGCCGCGCCCAAGACTCCGAGCGGCGATCTCTTCGACTGAGCTGGCCGATGGGGGTGGAACACATCCGCCGACGCCCGCTAAGGAAGGCCATGCTCCGCACTCCCTTCGAGATCGCCGCGTGAAAACCCGCGTCACCGCCCGTCTGCTGCTGACCAGCCCCGCCGGTCGTCTGGCGCTGATGCGCGTACCGGGGTTCGGAGGCGGCTCGGTGTGGGTGACCTTCGGCGGGCGGTTGGAGCCGGGCGAGACCCCGGAAGACTGCGCGGCGCGCGAAGGCGTCGAGGAAACCGGCCGAAGCGACATCGCCCTGGGCGCGGCGATCCACGTGCGCGACGTGGTCATCACCATCGAGGGCGAGGACACCGCCCTGACCGAGACCTTCTTCATCGCCCGGGCGCCGGACGAGGCGATCAGCGACGAAGGCTGGACCGAGGAAGAAAAGGCCAAGATCGAAGCGGTGCGCTGGTGGAGCCTCGAGGAGCTGCGCGCCACCGACGAGATCGTGCGGCCGCGCAACCTGCCCGACCTGCTGGTCAGGGCGCTGGAGGCCCAGGCGTGACCGCCGCGCCGGCCCCCACCTCGGGTGTCTTCGACGGCCGCGACCATCTGCTGCCGGTGCGGGTCTACTACGAGGACACCGATTTCTCCGGCGTGGTCTATCACGCCAACTACGTCCGCTATTTCGAGCGCGGCCGCAGCGACTTCCTGCGGCTGGCCGGCGTATCGCACGCCGACCTGTTCGCCGGCGAAACGCCCCTGGCCTTCGCGGTGACCCGCATGGAGATCGATTTCTCCCGCGCCGCGACGATCGACGACGCCCTGGTGGTCCGGACCCGATTCATCGCGGTGAAAGGTCCCCGCTTCATCATCGATCAGACCATCCTACGCGGCGGCGACGCCATCGCCCGCGCGGCGGTGCAGGTGGCCCTGATCGGGGGCGGACGGCCGAGAAAGCCGACGCCGGCCCTTGTCGAACGGCTCCGGCCCTGGTTTTTCCAGGACGATTCCGACGGCGCCCCGCAACCGGCGCCATAGTTTCATCATTCCGCCGGCCTATGCCACAAGGCGGATATCCTTAACCGACGAACGGAGCCCGCTTGCTCATGGACCCCGCCGCCGCCTCTCCCGAGAGCTTCTCCTTCCTCCACCTGTTCCTGCAGGCCGACTGGGTCGTGAAGGGGGTGATGATCGGCCTCGGCTTCGCGTCCCTGTGGTCGTGGGCGGTGATCATCGACAAGACCGTGCGCTTCACCGGCCTGAACCGCGAGGCCGACCGCTTCGAGCAGGCCGTCGGCGGCGGCCGCTCGCTGGAGGAGGTCGCCAACGAGGCCGGCACCGCCGCACGCCACCCCCTGCCCCGCATGCTGCAGGCCGCCCTGCGCGAATGGCGCGACGTGCGCGCCAAGGGCCAGGTCGGCGACAGCCAGGCCGCCTTCCTGATCCAGCGCGTCGACCGCGTGCTTGATTCGATGATCGCCCGCGAGAGTTCGAAGGTGGAGGACGGTCTCGGCAGCCTGGCCATCGTGGCCACCGCCTCGCCGTTCATCGGCCTGTTCGGCACCGTCTGGGGCATCATGCACGCCTTCCAGAACATCGCCATCCAGAAGAACACCTCGCTGGCCGTGGTCGCCCCGTCGATCGCCGAAGCCCTGTTCGCCACCGCCATCGGCCTGATCGCCGCCATCCCGGCCTACATCGCCTACAACAAGTTCTCGACCGACGCCGGCAAGTTCGCCGGCCGTCTGGAGGGCTTCGCCGACGACCTTTCCACCGCCATTCAACGGCGCGTGGCGGACAAGGCGTAAGGGCATGGCGCTTTCGGCCAACGACGCCTTCTCGGCGGGCAAGCGACGCGGGCGACGCCGCCGCGGACGCGGCGCCCTGTCCGAAATCAACGTCACCCCGCTCGTCGACGTGATGCTGGTGCTGCTGATCATTTTCATGATCTCCGCGCCGCTGCTGACCGCCGGGGTGCCCATCGAGCTGCCCAAGACCGAGGCCGGCGCCCTGCAGGACCAGAACGAGCCCCTGACCCTGAGCATCCGCAAGGATGGCGCGATCTTCATCGGCGAGGAGGAGATCGCGTTCTCCGCCCTGGCGTCGCAGGTGAAGTTGCGGTCGAACGACGCCAGCGAGAAGCCGATCTTCGTGCGGGCCGATGGCCAGGCGCCCTACGCCATAGTCGCCCAGGTCATGGCCTCGCTGTCGACCTCGGGCTTTTCCAAGATCAACCTGATCACCGACACCGGCGGCCCTTCCTCCGGCGCCGCGCCTGAAGATTCCGGGCAGCAGGATCAGGGGCAGGCGCTGAACTGATGGCGTTCGCGCGCCCCGATACCCGGGCGAGGAAGATGTCGCCCGCCTTTGTCGGCTCGGTGCTGCTGCACGTCGCCGTGGCGGTCGCCCTGGTCGTTCCCTGGCCATGGCGCAAGCCGATCGTCATCGGCTCGGTCGTGCCGGTGACCATCGTCGCGGAAGGCCCGGCCAACGTACGGCCGGCCGAGCAGGCGCCGCAGGATCAGATGGCCCTGGCGGAAGAGCCCGTGCCCGAGGCGCCGCCGGAGCCTACGCCGCCCCCGCCCGCACCGGCCCCGCCGCCGCCCACTCCGACGCCCAAGCCCCCGACGCCGACGCCGAAGGCCGCGCCCGCCCCCAGGCCCAAGCCGGCGCCGCCCGCGCCGCAGCAGACCTTCGACTTCGACAGCCTGCAGAAGAGCATCACGCGCAGCCGTGCGCGCAATCCATCCCCGCCCCGCCCCAGCCCGGCCGCGCGCGGCGCCGCCCAGGCGGAGACGGCGGTCAACGCCCGCCCGGCTATCGGCGCCGCGACGGCGCTGTCAGCCACGGCGCTCAACGGCCTGGCCTCCGAGCTGCAGCGCCGCTGGAATCCCAATTGCGAGGTCGAGGGCGGTGGCGCGGTGATCGTCCGCGTCGGCTTCCGCCTGGGCAATGGGGGCGTCCTGGTCGGCGATCCCTCGCTGCAGGGCGTGACCGGGGCCGACCCGCAACAGAACCGCATTTCCGCCGAACGGGCCCTGCGCGCCGTGCGCCAGGCCGCGCCGTTCGAAAGTCTTCCTTCAGACCTTTTTGGCCAGTCGATCGTTGTGACGTTCGACGCCAAACAGGCGTGCTCCACGAGGTGACCCGAATGATGTTCCGCGCCGTTCTCGCCGCAGTCGCTTTGGTCTTCGCCGGTCTCGTGGCCGCCCCCGAGGCGCGCGCGCAGATCGAGGTCAACGTCAACCAGGGCGCCGTCGCTCCCCTGCCGATCGCCGTGCCGGCTTTCGGCGGCCAGCAGCGCGGGCCGGACATCGCCAAGGTAATCTCCGACAACCTCGAGCGTTCGGGCCTGTTCGCCCCCGTGCCGCCGGCCCGGTTCACCGAGACCGCCCTCGACGTTAATGTGCAGCCGCGCTTTCCGGCCTGGAAGGGCACCGGCGCCCAAGCCCTGGTCAACGGCCAGGTGACGGTCGAGGCCGACGGCCGGCTGCGCGTCGATTTCCGCCTGTGGGACGTGTTCTCCGAGCAGCAGCTGCTCGGCCTGCAGTTCACCTCCACCCCGGAGAACTGGCGCCGCGTGGCCCACAAGATCAGCGACGCCGTCTATGAGCGACTGACCGGCGAAAAGGGCTATTTCGACACCCGCGTGGTGTTCGTGGCCGAGAGCGGCGGCCGCGTCGGCCGCACCAAGCGCCTGGCGATCATGGACCAGGATGGGGCCAACCCCTCCTACCTGACCGACGGCTCCTACATCGTCATGACCCCGCGGTTCTCCTCGACCAGTCAGGAGATCACCTACATGGCGCTGCGCCCGAGCGGCGCCTCGATCTATCTGTTCAACATCGAGACCGGCCGTCAGGAAAGCCTGGGCAACTACCCGGGCATGGTGTTCGCCCCGCGCTTCTCGCCGGACGGCCGCCGCGTGGCGTTCTCGGTCTCGCGGGCCGGCAACAGCGACATCTATGTGATGGACCTGCGCAGCCGCGCCTCCAGCCGCATCACCACCGACCCCTCGATCGACACCTCGCCGTCGTTCTCGCCGGACGGCTCGCAGATCGTGTTCAATTCCGACCGCGGCGGCGCCCCCCAACTCTATGTGATGAACGCCGACGGCTCGAACGTGCGCCGCATCTCGTTCGGCGGCGGGCGCTACACCACCCCGGTCTGGTCGCCGCGCGGCGACTACATCGCCTTCACCAAACAGACCGGCAACGAGTTCCACATCGGCGTCATGCGCGCCGACGGCTCGGAGGAACGCCTGCTGACCACCAGCTTCCTCGATGAGGGCCCCACCTGGGCGCCGAACGGCCGGGTGCTGATGTTCTTCCGGGAAGCCAACGGCGGCGGCCCGCGGCTGTGGACGGTCGACGTCACCGGCCGCATCCTGCGCCCCGCCCCCTATGCGGGCTCGGGTTCCGACCCGGCCTGGTCGCCGCTGCTCGACTAAAGGCTGCAACCAAAGTCGAGCTTGCACGTTGCAGGCCCGACAGGGAGCGCTTGGAGGGCCCCCCAGAACGAAATCAACCGCCGCCTCACGGCGGCGATGACCTTATTGTGAGGTCAAGTTGAGGTTTTTTGTCGCGTGCTGAGCGCCAAGCTTCAGTATGCGTGACATGAGTTTGAGACGCATCCAGGAGCAGAGCCTATGAGCTTCGACACCAAGCGCGCCGTTAGACTGGCGTTGATCGCGGCAGCCGCCGCTTCCCTCGCCGCCTGCGCCTCCCGGCCGAAGCCCGAGCCCGCGGCGCCCCCGCCGCCGCCCGCCCCCGCGCCGGCTCCGGCGCCCGCCCCGACCCCGGCTCCCCCGCCGCCGCCGGTGGCCCAGGGCATCCTGCCGGGCTCGATGCAGGACTTCACCGTCAACGTGGGCGACCGCGTCTACTTCGACACCGACAGCTACTCGATCCGCGCCGACGCCCAGCCGGTGCTCGCCGCCCAGGCCGCTTGGCTGTCGCGCTATCCGCAGGTGACCATCCGCATCGAAGGCAACGCCGACGAACGCGGCACCCGCGAATACAACCTGGCCCTCGGCGACCGCCGCGCCAACTCCGTGCGCGACTTCCTGACCGCGCGCGGCGTCGCCGCCAGCCGCATCGAGACCATCTCGTACGGCAAGGAAAAGCCGATCGACGGCGGTTCGGGCGAAGACGCCTGGGCCAAGAACCGTAACGCCGGCACCGCCATCACCGGCGGCGCTCGCTAAGCTCGGTTCGCCGAACCCGTGAATGAGGGGGCCGGGCTCACGCTCGCGCCCCCTTTTTCAATTCTGGGCCCCCACGCTCCATGGAGGCCATGATTTCGACGCCGCACGTTCAGAGACTGCCCCCATGAAAGTCCGCCTGCTCGCCGCCTCCGCCTTCGCCGCCGTCCTCGCGACGGGAACCCTGGCGACCGCCGTCGCCCCGGCCTTCGCCCAGACGCCGATCATTGACGACCCGCTGGACGACCGCTCCAAGCGGCGCCTCGACAATATGGAAAAGGTGATGCGCGAGCTGCGCGCCGTGGTCTTCCAGGGCCGCGACACCGGCAAGCCCGTGGTCGTGCAGCCGGCCGAGACCGACCAGCTGATCTTCAGCCTCAGCCAGCGGATCGACGACCTGGAGCAGTCGCTGCGGCGCTCGAACGGCGACAACGAGGTCGTCACCCGCGACCTCGCCCAGGCCCGCAGCGACCTGAACGCCTCGCGCCAACGCGCCGACAGCCTCGAACAACGCCTGGCGGTGCTGGAGAAGAAGGCCGCCGACATGGAGGCCGCCGCTGCCGCCGTCCCGACCGACGGGCTGCCTTTGAGCCCCGGCCTGCCGATGGCCGGCCCGGTCAACGCCCCGCCGCCGGCGACGACCAACGCCGCCGACACCTTCGCCAACGCCCGCCGGCTGCTCAATGAGGGCGATACGGCCGGCGCCGAGGCCGGCTTCGCCGACTATGTGTCGCGCTTCGGCGACACCCCCCGCGCGGCCGAGGCCCGCTATTGGCTGGGCAAGACCCTGACCGCCCGCCGCGCCTACGCCGACGCTGCCGACAGCTACCTGGCCGCGGTGCGCGGCTGGCCGCAGACCGCCTGGGCGCCGGACGCCCTGGTCGAGCTGTCCCGCAGCCTGCTGTCGCTCGGCAACAGCGCCGGCGCCTGCCAGACCCTGGCCGAACTGCCCCGGCGTTATCCCAAAGCGCCGTCCGCGATCGCCGGCCGGGCGGCGACCACCCGCAACCAGGCCAAGTGTTCGGCCTGACGAACCACGGCGCGGTCGAGGCCGCGGCTCGCGCCGCCTTCGACCGGCGCCTCGATCCCGCCGCCCCGGGTCCCCTGGCGGTCGGGTTCTCCGGCGGCGGCGACAGCCTGGCGCTGCTGATCCTGACCCTCGCCTGGGCGCGCGCCCATCGCCGCCCGGTGCTGGCCCTGACCGTCGACCACCAGCTGCAGCCTGTCAGCGCCGCCTGGACAGCCTCGGCCATCGCCACCGCCCGCCGCCTGGGGGCCGAGGCCCGCGCCCTGGCCTGGGAGGGCCCGAAGCCCGCCGCCGGCCTGCCCGCCGCGGCGCGCGACGCCCGGCACCGCCTGCTGGCCGAGGCGGCCCGCGCGGCGGGCGCGGAAGTCCTGCTGCTCGGCCACACGGCCGACGACCGCGCCGAGGCCGCCGCCATGCGCGCCGAAGGCTCCAGCGTCGGCGACCCGCGCGAGTGGTCGCCCTCGCCCGTCTGGCCGCAAGGACGCGGCGTCTTCCTGCTGCGCCCGCTGCTGGGCGTTTCCCGCGCCGACCTGCGGACCGTCCTGCGCAAGCGCGGCGAAAGCTGGCTCGACGATCCGGCCAACGACGATCCCAGGTTTGCGCGGGCGCGGGCGCGCCTCTCCCTTCCCCCTGTTGAAGGGGGAAGGGCTGGGGATGGGGGTGCAGACTTTCCGAAGATGGCTTTGCCGTCGGCGACGCCGCGCGCCCCCCACCCCTGCCCCCTCCCCCTCGAGGGGGGAGGGATTCGGCTTGAGCGCCCATCCCTCACCCCCGCCACGCTCGCCGCCGCCTGCCTCTGCGCCGCCGGTCACGACCGGCCGCCGCGTCGGCGCGAGGTCGAGGCCCTGGCCGCCCGCCTCGCCGAAGGCGGCCCGGTCGTCGCGACCCTGGCCGGCGCCCGCATCGAGGCCGACGAAGCCGAGGTGCGCGTCGCCCGCGAGCCCGGCCGCCAGGGCCTGCCCGAAACCCGGCTGCTCCCCGGCGGCGTCACGGTCTGGGATGGCCGTTTCGAGATCGCCGCCGATCGCCCAGGCCTCGCCGTGCGCGGCCTGGGCGGCCTGGCCGCGCGCCTGCCGCCCGAGCAGCGCGCCGCCCTGGCCCGCGTTCCCGCCTTCGCCCGCGCCGCCCTGCCCGCCGTCATCGACGCCGATGGCGCCGTGACTTGCCCGATCCTTGCAGATCGTTCAGGGGTGCGGATCGCCTGCCTCGTAACCGAACGCTTCGCCGCCGCTTGCGGCCTGGTGACGCGCGAACGCGATGGCGGCGATCGGGCGCGTGGCGAAATGAAGCGCGAAGGCCTATCTTGTCCGGGCGTAGTTTGAGCGGAAGGCCGGAATCGGCATGAACCTGAAGAACCTTGCGATCTGGGGCGTCGTCGTTTTCGTCCTGATCGGTGTCTACACCATGTTCACCCAGGGCTCCCGGCCGGGCGGCTCGGGCGGCGAGCTGAGCTATTCCCAGCTCCTGCGCCGGATCGACAACGGCGAGATCAAACAGGCCGTGATCCATGGCTCGGTGGTCGAGGCCCGCGGCTCGGACGGCAAGGCCTTCCAGGTCATGGCGCCGGAGAATTCCGACGACCTCGTCAAGCGCCTGGAGGCGCGCGGCGCCGACATCCAGTTCAAGCAGCCGGGCGGCCTGTCGCTGGTCGGCATCATCCTGAACATGCTGCCGATCCTGCTGCTGATCGGCGTCTGGGTGTTCTTCATGCGCCAGATGCAGGGCGGCACGAAGGGCGCCATGGGCTTCGGCAAGTCCAAGGCCCGCCTGCTGACCGAGAACAAGAACCGCGTCACCTTCGAGGACGTGGCCGGCGTCGACGAAGCCAAGGAAGAGCTCAACGAGATCGTCGACTTCCTGAAGGACCCGTCGAAGTTCCAGCGCCTGGGCGGCAAGATCCCGAAGGGCGCCCTGCTGATCGGCCCGCCCGGCACCGGTAAGACCCTGATCGCCCGCGCCGTCGCCGGCGAGGCGGGCGTGCCGTTCTTCACCATCTCCGGCTCGGACTTCGTCGAGATGTTCGTCGGCGTCGGCGCCAGCCGGGTGCGCGACATGTTCGAGCAGGCCAAGAAGAACGCCCCCTGCATCATCTTCATCGACGAAATCGACGCCGTCGGCCGCCATCGCGGCGCCGGCCTCGGCGGCGGCAACGACGAGCGCGAGCAGACCCTCAACCAGCTGCTGGTCGAGATGGACGGCTTCGAGGCCAACGAAGGCATCATCCTGATCGCCGCCACCAACCGCCCGGACGTGCTGGACCCGGCGCTGCTGCGCCCCGGCCGCTTCGACCGCCAGGTCGTGGTCCCGAACCCGGACGTCTCGGGCCGCGAGAAGATCCTGCGCGTGCACATGCGCAACGTGCCGCTGTCGGCCGACGTCGAGGTCAAGACCCTGGCCCGCGGCACCCCCGGTTTCTCGGGCGCCGACCTGGCCAATCTGGTCAACGAAGCGGCCCTGATGGCCGCCCGCAAGAACCGCCGCATGGTCACCATGCACGACTTCGAGCAGGCCAAGGACAAGGTGATGATGGGCGCCGAGCGCCGCAGCCTCGCCATGAACGAGGAAGAAAAGCGCCTGACCGCCTATCACGAGGGCGGCCACGCCATCGTGGCGCTGAACGTCCCGGCCGCCGACCCCGTCCACAAGGCGACCATCGTGCCGCGCGGCCGCGCCCTCGGCATGGTGATGCAGCTGCCGGAAGGCGACCGCTACTCGATGAAGTACCAGCAGATGACCAGCCGCCTGGCCATCATGATGGGAGGCCGCGTGGCCGAGGAGCTGATCTTCGGCAAGGAGAACATCACCTCGGGCGCCAGCTCGGACATCAAGGCCGCGACGGACCTGGCCCGCAACATGGTCACCCGCTGGGGCTATTCCGACAGCCTGGGCACCGTGGCCTACGGCGACAATCAGGACGAGGTGTTCCTCGGCCACTCGGTGGCACGCACCCAGAACGTCTCGGAAGAGACCGCCCGCCTGATCGACGCCGAGGTCCGCCGCCTGGTCGACGCCGGCCTGGAGGACGCCCGCCGCATCCTCACCGAGAAACTGGAGCACCTGCACATCCTGGCGCGCAACCTGCTCGAGTACGAAACCCTCTCGGGCGAGGAGATCGTCAATGTGATCGCCGGCGTGCCGCCGGTGCGCGACGAGCCGGAGGAGAAGAAGCCGAGCGGCCCCGCCGTCGCCGTGCCGATCTCGCCGCGCCCGGAGCAGCCGGCCACGGCCTGACACCTTCCCTTCCCCGCTTCCCTCGGGCTCGTCCCGAGGGCCTCTGTTTCCGCCGCCCGAGCCTCGCAGGTTCGGGCGGCGGTTTCGTTTGGGCCTGTTCCTGCGGCGCATTGCGGCCGATAGAGAGGCCCTCGGGACGAGCCCGAGGGAGGCGATGATCTTGAACGCTGCGCCCAAGGTCATGGGCATCGTCAATGTGACGCCCGACAGCTTCTCGGACGGCGGGCGGTTTCTCGCGCCCGAGGCCGCCCTGGCCCACGCCCGCCGACTGATCGCGGAAGGCGCCGACCTTCTCGATATCGGCGGCGAGTCGACCCGGCCCGGCGCCGAGCCGGTCGGCGAGGCGGAGGAGATCGACCGCGTCGTCCCGCTGATCGCGGCCATCCGCGCCGAGAGCCCGGTGGTGATCTCCGTCGACACCATGAAGCCGGCCGTGGCCCGCGCCGCGGTGTCGGCCGGCGCGAGCCTCTGGAACGACGTAACCGGCCTCGGCTTCGCTCCCGACGCCCCGGCGACAGCCGCCGAGCTCGGCTGCGACGTCTGCCTGATGCACATGCGCGGCGAGCCGCGCACCATGCAGGACGACCCGCGCTACGACGACGTGGTCGCCGAGGTCGAAGCCTTCCTGCTGGCCCGCGCCGCCGCCGCCGAGGCGGCCGGCGTGGCGCGCGAGCGCATCGTGCTCGACCCCGGTCTCGGCTTCGGCAAGACCACCACGCACAACCTGGCCCTCTTGGCCGCGACGCCGCGCCTCGCCGGCCACGGCTACCGCCTGCTGGTCGGCGCCAGCCGCAAGCGCTTCATCGGCGCCCTGGATCCCGGCGCCGCTCCGGACGAGCGGCTCGGCGGTTCCATCGCCGCCGCCCTGATCGCCGCCCAGGGCGGGGCGTCGATCCTGCGGGTGCATGACGTGCGGGCGACGCGGCAGGCCCTCGCGGTGTGGCGGGCGGCCGTCTAAGACAGGGCCATGACGAATTCCTCAGCAAAGGGCCGGGTGCTGATTCTGGCCGGGTCCGATTCCGGCGGCGGCGCGGGCATCCAGGCCGACGTCAAGGCCGTCACCGCGCTGGGCGGCTATGCGGCCACGGCGATCACCGCCATCACCGTGCAGAACACCCTGGGCGTCAGCGACGTCTTCCCGATCCCGCCGGCCATCGTCGTCGCCCAGGCGCGGGCGGTGCTCGACGACATCGGCGCCGACGCCTTCAAGACCGGCATGCTCGGCGACGCGGCCATGGTCACGGCGGTGGCCGAGGTGCTGGCGGGCGCGCCGGCCATCCCCGCCGTGGTCGATCCGGTGATGATCGCCAAGGGCGGCGCGCCCCTGTTGGCCGCCGAGGCCATCTCGGCGGTGAAGCGCCTGATGATCCCCAACGCCGCCCTCCTGACCCCCAACGCCCCCGAGGCGGCGGCCCTCACCGGCTTCGACGTCGAGACCGTGGACGACCTGCGCCGCGCCGGCGAGGCCCTGCTGGCGCTCGGCGCGAGGGCCGTGCTGATGAAGGGCGGGCATCTGGAAGGGCGGCGCGTCGTCGACCTGCTGCTGACCGCCGATGGCGAGACCCAATTCGAAGCCGACCGCATGGACACCCGCCATACCCATGGCACCGGCTGCACGCTGGCCTCGGCCTGCGCCGCCGGCCTTGCCCAGGGCCTCGGCCTCGTCGAGGCGGTCGCTCGCGCCTGGGCCTATGTGCAGGAAGCCATGGCCCGCGCGCCCGGCTTCGGCGCCGGCCACGGCCCGCTCGACCACGGCTGGCCGCTGCGGGGGAAGGCATGAGCGACGGCCGCCTGACCGAGCTCGACGACATCCTCGGCCGCACGCCCGGCCTGAGCGGCGTGCTCGACCGCGCCGCCGCCCTCGGCCTGCCGGACTGGATGCTGTTTTCCGGCGCGATCTACCAGCCGGTCTGGAACGCCCTGACCGGCCGGCCGCTCGATCATGGGCTGAAGGACTACGATCTCGCCTATTTCGATGGGTCGGACCTCAGCTACGAGGCGGAGGACGTGGTCATCAAACGCGTCGCCGCGTCCCTGCCGCCACCACTCGACGTGATGGTCGAGGTCCGCAACCAGGCGCGGGTGCACCTGTGGTTCGAGCAGCATTTCGGGGAGCCCTACGCTCCGCTGTCTTGCAGCGCGGAGGCGCTCGACCGCTTCCTGGCCCCGGCCTTCGCCATCGCTGTCCGCCGCGAAGGCTCCACCAATCTTTACGCCGCGCCCTTCGGACTCGACGACCTGTTCGCCCTGCGCCTGCGCCCCAACCCCAATCGCCCGCGCGGCAAGGGCTGGGAGAAGGTCGTCGCCGGGGTGAAGGCGCGGTGGCCGGAAGTCACCGTCGAGGCCTGAACGCGAAAACGCCCCGACGCGGGGTCGGGGCGTTCGCCGTGTGCGCCGGCAGGGGGGACGGGAAGCCGGCGCTCAGAGGTGTGGCGTCCGAAGACGCGAGAGGTTTAGCGGCGGCCGTAGCCGTAACCGTAGTTACGATCGCGGCGCTCGATGCGGATCTGGGCGCTGAGGCGGTCGAAGCGACGGTCGAGGTCGTTGCGCTCCCAGGCGTTCAGGCCGCCGCGACGATAGTTGCTTTCCAGACGGACAAGCTGCCTGAACTCGCCGCGCAGGCGCATGGCTTCCGGACGGCTCAGCGAGCCGTTGCGCGCGCCCATGTCGATCCGGCGATCGAGGTTGGCCTGGCGCTGGTTGATCGAGGCCCAGGGCTGGGCCAGGGCGGGAACGGTCGTGGCCGCCAGGGCCGACACCGCGACGATCGGAATCAGGATCTTTTTCATGGTCGGGTTCCTCTTGCACACGCCATCACTGCGACGACGACGGGTGTAGGAAACACCTTCGAGCCTGAAATGGTTCTGAGCCGGCCGTTGTCTGGGGTTCAGATTCGCGATCTTCCGCCGCGGGCGAGCGGCCTCAGGCCGCCAGGGTCGCCCGGCCGGCGACGGCCCGCAGGATCGCCGCGTGCAGCTTGGCCAGCTCGACCGGCTTGGCCACGTGATCGTCCATGCCGGCGGCCAGGAACGAGGCCACCTGGTGCGACATGGCGTCGGCGGTCACCGCCAGGATCGGGGTGCGGCGCCGGCCGCCGGCGGCCTCCTCGGCGCGGATCTGTCGGGTCGCGTCCACGCCGTCCATCACCGGCATGTGGATGTCCATGAGGATGGCGTCGAAATCGCCGCTACGCCACGCCTCGACCGCCTGCCGCCCATCGTCGACCATGTGCAGGTCCGGCTGGAGGGGCGTCAGCAGGGCGGCGAGCACTTTCTGGTTGGTCGGATTGTCGTCCGCCGCCAGCAGGCGCAGGCGACGCGAACGGGCGGGCTCCTCGACGGTGTCCGCCGCGTTGACCGCGCGCCCGTGCTTCAGCGGCAGCTGCAGGGTGAAGGCCGAGCCGACCCCTTCACGGCTATCGACGGTGACGACGCCGCCCATCAGCAAGGCCAGTTCACGGCAGATCGCCAGGCCCAGGCCCGTGCCGCCGAAGCGGCGCGTGGTCGTGGCGTCGGCCTGCACGAACTTGTCGAACAGGCTCGGAAGGGCGCTCGAGGGAATGCCGATCCCGGTGTCGCGCACCACCAGCTTCAGCCCGCCGGCGACGGCGGAGAAACGGGCGTGCACCGCGCCCTCGGCGGTGAACTTCACGGCGTTGGACAAGAGGTTGTTGAGGATCTGGCGGAGGCGATCGGCGTCGCCATGCCAGACGCCGAGCGCCGCCGGCTCGACCTCGACCGTCATGGCCAGGCCCTTCTCGGCGGCCGGGCCGGCGAAGGTCTGGCGCGCCCCCTCCGCCAGGGCGGCGAGGTCGAAATCGCTCTGGACGATATCCAGCTTGCCGGCCTCGATCTTCGAAAGGTCGAGCACGTCGTTGAGAATGGCCAGCAGGCCCTGACCCGACTGGCGGATGACCTCGACGCGCTGACGCTGCACAGGCGAAAGATCGCCCATGGCCACCACCTCGGCCATGCCCAGCACGCCGTTCAGTGGCGTGCGGATTTCATGGCTCATATTGGCCAGGAACTGCGACTTCAGCACGCTGGCCGCGTCGGCGGCGTCGCGCGCCTTGACCAGCTCGGCCATGGCGGCGCGCAAATCCTGGTCGTTGGCGTCCAGTTGCTTCAGCAGATGATTGAAGGCGCCGGTGAGGCGCTCGATCATCGGATCGTCGGCGCTGACCGGAACGGGGTTGAAGCGGCCGGAGCGCGCCACCTCGCCGATGCCGTCGGTCAGGCGCTGGATCGGCTCGACCACCTTGCGGGCGAGGCTGCGGCCGAGAAACAGCGCCAGGCCGGCCGAGGCGAAGAACAGCGCGCAGCCCAGCAGCATGCCGCGGATCAGAATGGCGTTCAGGCGCGGCGGGTCGGCCACCAGGGTCAGTTCGCCCACCTGGCGGCCGTTCATCGTCATCGGCGCCGTCGAGGTCTTGGATGCGGGGCGCGCCGCGCGCCCCTTCACTTCAGGCTCGCGGTATTCGGCCAGAACGGTCCCGTCGCGACCGACAAGCCGCGCGCTTCGGACGTGGGCGGTCTCCATCACCCGGGTGAAGGCCATTTTCATGGTGGGGCTGTTGGACCCGGCGGCGACGGAGGGGGCCAGGCCGGCGGCGATCGCCTCCGTCAGGGTGGCCTGGGCGTGCTCGGCGTCCTGCCGGGCCTCGGCCCATTGCACGGCGACGAAGCTGACGCAGGCGGCCAGCAGCACGGCCAGGGCGGTGACCAGGGCCGCGCTGGCGATGCGGGTCTGCAGCGACGCCTGGGAGGTCGGAGCCGCCCCCGCAATATGCCTGCCTCTGCCGTGCATGCGCCCGTTTTCGTTCCCCGGATGGGGATCGACCATGCCGCAGTCCTTTTAAGAATTTGCTTCCGGGTGCGACAGAACGGCCCAACACATAAATTTACGTTTGCTTAAGGTTAAGTTTTGATTAAGGTTTGAAGGCGTCACACACACCGCTGGAGGGTGTCATGGAAAAAGCCTTCGTCGTTAAGCAAGTCGCCAAGAAGTTGATCGACACCGAGCGTTCGCTCGACGCCACCCTGGTGGAAGCGTCCGAGCTGATGGCCGGTCTCATCAAGGCCCGTCGCGACCTCAACCTGTCGGCCGTCTTCGGCGACGCCGCCGCCGCCAAGCTCATCGAAGCCATCTCGGCGCTCGGCGAAGCCCGCACCGCCATGGTCGGCTGCCACGCCGAACTGAACGACGCCCGCCTGCGCCTCGGCGTCCGCACCACCATGGTCGGCATCGAAGAAAAGCCGCCGGAAGTCGCCCCCGCCAAGGACTCGCACCTGCGGGAAGTTGGCTGATCGACAATCTGTCGATGATTTAACGCGCTTGCGCCTCTAATTTCGGTTAGAGGCGCAAGTTATGCCAACGTCGCTGCTTTCGCAGATATCTTGGATTGCCCTGGTCGCCATATTCGCTCTCGCCGTGTGGCGAGGTGAGTGGCCGGAACGGTTTGGCGCGGCCTTCTCCATTGCTGGCGCTCTCGTCGCCTTACTGATCCACGACCTCACTTCACCTGACATCGCGCCACTTCTACTGCTGGCCGCCGATGCGGCCCTTGCGGGCGGCTTCCTTTTCCTCGCCGTGCGTTACGCCAGCCTCTGGCTCGGGGCGGCGATGATCCTGCAGGCCGGCCAGTTCGCCCTGCACGCCATCTACACCGCCAGCGAACTCGCCCCCGACCGCCGCTACGCCGTCATCAACAATCTGATCACCCTCGGAATCTTCCTGGTGATCCTGCTCGCCACGCTGGCGCGCTGGATGGGCCGTCGCGCGCGCCAGGCGGCGGAGGCGGCCGAGCCTTCGCGCGACGCCTGAATCCCACCGACCGACGGTCTCCGAAAAAGGCGCTTGTCTTTCGACCGGGAAACGGGTCTCTACGCGGCGGGCCACGCCCTCCCAACGGGGCGCTGCTCATCTGCAAGGATGGGAGACATCGCAGTGACTGACCAAAAGCCGACCCCGGCTATGCGCCCCGCGCGCCCCGAGTTCTCTTCCGGCCCGTGCGCCAAGCGCCCCGGATGGACCCCCGAAAATCTGAGCACCGCCGTCCTCGGCCGCTCGCACCGCTCCAAGCTCGGCAAGGGCCGGCTGAAGGACGCCATCGATCGCACGCGTGAAGTGCTGGGCGTTCCGGCCGACTATCTGATCGGCATCGTGCCCGGTTCGGACACCGGCGCCATGGAGATGGCCATGTGGTCGCTGCTGGGCCAGCGCCCGGTGCAACTGCTCGCCTTCGAATCGTTCGGCAAGGACTGGGTCACCGACGTGACCAAGCAGCTGAAGCTGGCCGACGTCGAAGTGCTCGACGCCCCCTACGGCAAGCTGCCGGACACCTCGAAGGTTCGCGCCGACGCCGACATCATCTTCACCTGGAACGGCACCACCTCGGGCGTCCGCGTCCCGAACGCCGACTTCATCGCCGCCGACCGCGAAGGCCTGACGATCTGCGACGCCACCAGCGCCGCCTTCGCCCAGGACCTCGACTGGGCCAAGCTCGATGTCGTCACCTTCTCCTGGCAGAAGGCCCTCGGCGGTGAAGCCGCCCACGGCGTGCTGATCCTGTCGCCCCGCGCGGTCGCCCGCCTGGAGAGCTACACCCCGGCCTGGCCGATGCCGAAGCTGTTCCGCATGACTAAAGGCGGCAAGATCTCGGCCGATATCTTCGAGGGCGCGACGATCAACACCCCGTCGATGCTCTGCGTCGAGGACTACCTGGACGCCCTGCGCTGGGCGACCTCGATCGGCGGCCTCGCCGAGCTGAAGGCCCGCGCCGACCGCAATGTCGGCGCCCTGGCCGACTGGGTCGCCAAGACCGACTGGGTCGATTTCCTGGCCGAAAGCGCCGAGATTCGCTCCAACACCTCCGTCTGCCTCAAGGTGGTCGATCCCAAGGTGACTGGCCTCTCGGCCGACGCCCAGGCCGACTTCGCCAAGAAGCTGGCGGCCAAGCTCGAGAAGGAAGGCGTCGCCCTCGACGTCGGCGGCTATCGCGACGCCCCTCCGGGCCTGCGCATCTGGTGCGGCGCGACGGTCGAGGTTTCCGACGTCGAAGCCTTGACGCCGTGGCTGGACTGGGCCTTCGCCCAGGTCTCCGCCGAACTGCAAGCCGCCTGATCTTCTTCCCTCCCCCTCGAAGGGGGAGGGATCGAGGGTGGGGGTGACTACGGCGTCAACCAACGCACGGCCTCCCACTCAGCATCACCCCCATCCCTGCCCTTCCCCCTTCGAGGGGGAAGGGTTCAGAAGGAACCAAGCCCCATGGCCCCCCGCGTTCTCATCGCCGACAAACTGAGCCCCGCCGCCGTCGCCATCTTCAAGGATCGCGGCGTCGAAACCGACACCAAGACCGGCCTGACCAAGGACGAGCTGATCGCCGTGATTGGCGACTATGACGGCATCGCCATCCGTTCGGGCGCCAAGCTCGACAAGGACGTGATCGCCGCCGCCGGTAAGCTGCAGGTCATCGCCCGCGCCGGCATCGGCGTGGACAACGTCGACATCCCCGCCGCCACGGCCAAGGGGATCATCGTGATGAACACCCCGTTCGGCAACTCGATCACCACCGCCGAGCACGCCATCGCCATGATGTTCGCCGTCGCCCGCCAGGTGCCCGCCGCCGACGCCTCGACCCAGGCCGGCAAGTGGGAGAAGAACCGTTTCATGGGCGTGGAGCTCTACGCCAAGACCCTCGGCCTGATCGGCGCCGGCAACATCGGCGGCATCGTGGCCGACCGCGCCCGCGGCCTGAAGATGAAGGTCGTGGCCTACGACCCCTTCCTGTCGCCGGAACGCGCCGTGGAAATGGGCGTCGAGAAGGTCGAGCTCGACGAGCTGCTGGCCCGCGCCGACTTCATCACCCTGCACACCCCGCTGACCGACAAGACCCGCAACATCCTGTCGGCCGAGGCCCTGGCCAAGACCAAGAAGGGCGTGATCATCGTCAACTGCGCCCGCGGCGGCTTGGTCGACGAGGCGGCCCTGCGCAAGCTGCTGGACGAGGGCCACGTGGCCGGCGCCGGCTTCGACGTGTTCTCGGCCGAGCCGGCCAAGGAGAACCCGCTGTTCGGTTCGGACAAGGTGGTCGCCACCCCGCACCTGGGCGCCAGCACCAACGAAGCCCAGGAGAACGTGGCCCTGCAGGTGGCCGAGCAGATCAGCGACTACCTGCTGACCGGCGCGGTGACCAATGCCCTCAACAGCCCGTCGGTGACCGCCGAGGAAGCCCCGCGCCTGAAGCCCTTCGTGGCCCTGGCCGAGAAGCTGGGCGCCTTCGCCGGCCAGATGGTCGACTTCGGCATCAAGGCCATCGACATCGCCTATGAGGGCGCGGTCAGCGGCCTGAACGTGAAGCCGCTGTCGGCGGCCGCCCTGTCGGGCGTGCTGCGCCCGATGCTGGCCGAGATCAACATGGTCTCCGCCCCGGCCGTGGCCAAGGAACGCGGCATCGTCGTCTCGGAAAGCCGCCAGGACGACAGCCCGGTCTATGACAGCCTGATGCGCATCACCATCACCACCGAGAAGGGCAAGCGCGCCTTCGCCGGCACCGTGATCGGCGGCCAGCCGCGCATCGTCGAAGTGAAGGGCATGGAGCTGGACGCGGCCTTCTCGCCGGCCATGCTCTACGTCAACAACCTCGACAAGCCGGGCTTCATCGGCGCCCTCGGCGCCGCCCTGGGCACCGCGGGCGTCAACATCGCCACCTTCAACCTCGGCCGCGTCGACGCGGGCGAGGACGCCATCGCCCTGGTCGGCGTCGACCAGGCGCCGCACGAGGCCCTGCTCGCCGACATCGCCGGCCTGCCGCACGTGAAGGAAGTCCGGGCGCTGAAGTTCTGATCCGCCTCGTTCCCGACGAGGCCGAAAGCCCCTCCCTCGCGGGAGGGGCTTTTTTGTTTGCTCAATGGAAATCCCGGCTGCGGACCAGGCGGCCGCTGACGCGCGAGCGCATCTGCGGCGGCGGCGGTTGGTCGGCGGCGGCGGGCTCCGCGCGCAGCTTGGCGAGGTGAGGCGTCAGGTCCTCGAAGCCTTCGGCGACCACGTGGATGACACCGCTCTCGCTCTGGATCGCGCCCTTCACCAGCAGCATCGACGCGGTCATCACCATGCGGCGGTGCGCCTCGAACACCCGCTGCCAGATGACCACGTTCAGAGGCCCGGTCTCGTCCTCCAGGGTCAGGAAGGTGACGTTCTTGGCGGTCCCTGGCCGCTGGCGGATCAGCACCAGGCCGGCGACGGCGACGCGGGCGCCGTCCTTCAGCATGGGCAGGGCCTTGGCCGGGGCGCAGCCGCGCTCGTCCAGGGCGCGGCGGAAGTAGGCGCAGGGGTGGCGGCGCAGGGAGAGGCCGTAGGTGCGGTAGTCTTCCGTCACCTCCTGCGGCTCGGTCATCACCGGCAGGGCGGCCGCCGCCTCGAACAGCGGCAGGCCTGCCATTAGCGGCGCGGCGGTCTCGGCGTTCAGCTCCGGCGCCAGGCCCTTCACCGCCCACAACGCCTCGCGGCGCGAAAGGCCGGTGGAGCGAAAGGCGTCGGCCTCGGCCAGCAATTCGAGGGCGCGGCGGTTGACGCCGCTCATCCGCGCGAAGTCCTGCACGGTGCGGGCGCCGCGTTGGCGGGCGTCGACAATCGCCTCCGCGTCCGGCTTCTTCAGGCCTTTCACCTGCCGCAACCCGAGGCGAAGCGCCTTCAGCCGAGCACCCGGATCGGACGCCGTCTCCAGGGTGCTGTCGTAGTCGCTGAACAGCACGTCCGGTTCGCGGACCTCCGCCCCGTGCTCCCGCGCGTCACGCACAAGCTGAGCGGGTTGGTAGAAGCCCATCGGCTGGCTGTTCAGCAGGGCGGCGCAGAAGACATCCGGGTAAAAGCATTTCATCCAGGCCGAGGCGTAGACCAGCTTGGCGAAGCTGGCGGCGTGGCTCTCGGGGAAACCATAGGAGCCGAAGCCCTTGATCTGCTCGAAACAGCGCTCAACGAACTCCGGCGGATAGCCCCGGCCGACCATCCCGCCCACAAACTTGTCCCGGTAGACGTTGAGATCGCCCTCGTTCTTGAAGGTCGCCATGCAGCGTCGCAGGCCGTCGGCGTCGGCGGGCGAGAACTTCGCCGCTTCGATGGCCAGGCGCATCGCCTGCTCCTGGAACAGCGGCACGCCGAGCGTGTCGCCGAGAACGCCTTCCAATTCATCCTGGGGGCCATGCGCCGGAGACGGTTTCGGATAGTCGATCAGTTTCGGGTCGTTGCGGCGCTTCAGATAGGGATGGACCATGTTCCCCTGGATCGGCCCAGGCCGCACGATCGCCACCTCGATGACCAGATCGTAGAACTTGTGGGGTCGGAGTCGCGGCAGCATCGACATCTGCGCCCGGCTCTCGACCTGGAACACGCCGATGGAGTCCGCCTTCGACAGCATGGCGTAGACCGCCGGGTCCTCCTCGGGAATGTCGGCGATGTCGAGGATTTCGCGGCCGTGATCCTTGGCCAGCATCTTCAGCCCACGCTGCAAGGCCGTGAGCATGCCGAGCGCCAGCACGTCGACCTTCATCAGGCCGATGCTGTCGATGTCGTCCTTGTCCCACTCGATGAAGGTGCGGTCCTTCATGGCCGCGTTGCCGATCGGCACGGTCTCGTCGAGTCGCCGCTTGGTCAGCACATAACCGCCGACATGCTGCGACAGGTGGCGGGGGAATTTCATCAGCTCGGTGGCCAGGGCCACGGCCCGCTTGATCTCGCGATTGTCCGGATCGAGCCCGGCCTGGCGGATATGCTCCTCCGGCAGACCTGAGCCCCAGCTGCCCCACACGGTCTTGGCCAGGGCGGCGGTGATGTCCTCGGTCAGGCCCAGCGCCTTGCCGACATCGCGGATGGCGCTGCGCGGACGATAATGAATGACGGTGGCGACGATGGCGGCCCGGTCGCGGGTGTAGCGCCGGTAGACGTACTGCATCACTTCCTCACGCCGCTCGTGTTCGAAATCGACGTCGATGTCCGGCGGCTCGTTGCGGTTCTCGGACAGGAAGCGGGTGAACAGCAGCTTGTGCTTGGCGGGATCGACCGCCGTGACGCCCAGGCAGAAACAGACCGAGGAATTGGCCGCCGAACCGCGCCCCTGGCAAAGGATGCCCTGGCCCCTCGCCCATTCGACGATGTCGTGCACCGTCAGGAAATAGTTGGCGTAGCCGAGCTTGCGGATGAAACGCAGCTCCGTGAACAGGTTCTGGATCACCTTGGCGGGCGTCCCGTCGGGGTAACGCTTGCGGGCGCCTTCACACGACAGCTTCGTCAGATGTCGGATCGCCGTGGAGCCGGGCGGCACCGGCTCGTCCGGGTATTCGTAGCTCAGTTGCCCCAGGTCGAACTTGATCCGCTCGACCACCTCCAGGCTCCGCTCCGCCGCCTGCGGCCAGCGGGCGAACAGGCGGGCCATCTCTGCGGGGGTCTTGATATGCCGCTCGGCGTTGGCCTCCAGACGCAGGCCGGCGGTCTCGATGGTGCAGCCCTCCCGGATGCAGGTCATCACGTCCTGCAACGGGCGGCGCTCGGGGCCGTGATAGAGCACGTCGCCGGTGGCGACCATCGGGGCGCGGTGTTCGCGCGCCAGGGCGTCGAGCCGGGCGAGGCGCTTCAGGTCCTGCGCCGCATAGGCGCGATGGGCGGCCAGCCACACCGAGCCGCGCATGTCGCCGGCCATGCGGGCGAGGTCGGCCTCGAACGCTTCGTCCAGGCGGTCGGGCGGGACGACGAGCACAAGCTGCCCCTCGGCGTGGTCGAGAAAGTCACGCCAGCCGAGGTGGCATTCGCCTTTCTCGCCGCGAAGTTGCCCGACGGTGAGCAGACGGGTGAGACGACCATAGGCCTCGCGGTCGGAGGGATAGACCAGCACGCTCGGGCGACCGTCCATGAAGTCCAGCCGGCAACCAGTCAGGGGCCGCACCTTGAGGTGGTGCGTCTTGCGCGCCGTCCAGGGGCGAACGACGCCCGCCAGGGTGTTGCGGTCGCAGACGCCCAGGGCTTCCAGCCCCAGGGCCTCGGCCGTCAGCATCAGCTCCTCGGCGTGGCTCGCCCCGCGCAGGAAGGAGAAGTTGCTGGTCGCCTGCAGTTCGGCGTAGCGCACGGTCATCCGAACAGACCGTGCAGGAACCAGCGCGGCTCGCCGGCGCCGTAGAGTCCCGCGCGGAACAGCCAGTAACGGGCGCCGCTGTCGTCCTCGACCCGATAGTAGTCGCGCACCCGGTCGGGACCGACCGCCTCGATGGGCCGCCGCCACCATTCCTCGCCGATGCGTTCCGGCCCCTCGGCCCGCACCACGCGGTGCGACCGGCCGCGCCAGTTGAATTGCCTGGGCGGATTGTCGGGGATTTCCGCCAGGGCGGTGATCGGCTCGGGCCGGGCGAACAGGCGCAAGGGGCGCGGGCGGTCGGGATCCCAGTCGCCGACGGCCTGGCCATCCAAGGCCGGCTTTCGGCTGACCGCCCGCTCCGGCACGTGGCTGGCGTGGGGCTCGGCGCGCCAGACGCGGTCCTCGCCCAGGCGATTGGTCAAACGGTCGACCAGGGCCGCGAGACTGGCTTCGGCGGGCAGGCGGCCGGCGCTCTCCAGCCCGTCCTGCGCCTCGGTCAGCGCCTGCACTCCCTCGGCGAACAGGGTGACGGCCTCGATGCCGAAGCCGGGATCGATGTCCTCCAGCTTGGGCGCGACCAGCTTGGCGATGCGGGACGCCTCGCGGCCGGATCGCGACAGGCCGACGGTGCGATAGGCCGCCTGGCCGTCCAGCCGGTGGTAGCCGAAGGTGAAGCGCCGGGCGCCCAGCCCTTTCTCTTCCAGCCGGGCGCACAAGGCCTCGGCGACGTCGCGGGCGACGCGGCGGAGGTCGTCGATCACGCTGATCGGTTCGGCGAAGGCCAGGCGATGCACCCACGGCGTCGGGGGGCGGCGGAAACTCAGGGCCTCGCCGGCCAGGCCGAGGGCCTGGTCGAGCCGCAGGATCAGGGCGCGGCCGAAGCGGCGGGCCAGCGCCGCGCGCGGCTGGTCGGTCAGCCGGCCGATGCGGACCAGGCCGAGGCGCGCCAGCTGGGCGGCGTCGGCCGCCTCCAGCCGCAGGGCGGCCACCGGCAGACGTTCGAGCAGCGGCCCGTGGCCGCCGGGCGGGGCGATGGTCCACGCCGGGCCATGGTGCGACAGGGCCCAGGCGGCGCCGGCGGTGTCGGCGACGGCGGCGCGCACGGGCACGCCGTCACGCTCCAGTCGCCTCACCAGGTCGTCGAGCAGGGCGTCCTCGCCGCCCCACAGGTGGGAGACGCCTTCGATGTCGAGGAACAGGCCGTCGGGCGCGCAGACGGCCACGGCGGGGGAAAAGCGCACCGCCCAGTCGCACAGCGCCTCCAGGGCCGCCGCGTCGCCGGCCGGATCGGCCTCGTCGAAGGCGAGTTCGGGGACCAGGGCCAGGGCGTCCGCCGCCTTCTGGCCGACGAACAGGCCGAGCCCGGCCGCAGCCTCGTCGACGGCCGAAAGCCGCCGCACCCCGGCGACGGTCTCGATCAGCACGAAGGGAGAGGGGGGCGGTTCAGCCTGCGAGGCGTCGCGCCCCGGCGTGCGCTTGCGCCGCCAGGTCACGATCGGCCACAGCGGCGACCACACGCAGAGCATGCGGGCCATTGCGGGCCTCCTCCATCAGCCATTGGCCGGGGCGTCCGCCCCGGCAGCGGTCGAGCGCCACGCGCCAGCGCGCGGGGCCCAGCCCGAAGTCTTCTTCCCCGCCGGGGGCCGGGGCCACGCGCCAGCGACTGGCCGCCGCCGAGCCCGCCGCCTCGCGCCGTCGGGAAGGCGGGCCGCCGAACGGCCGACGGCGCACGACCACCCCGGTCGCCCCGCTGCGTTCGCAGGCCAGCTGCAGCCGCCGGCCGGCGGTCAGGTCCACGGCCTCCACCTCGCCGAGCGCCGCCGCCACCCCGCTCGCGCCGAGCGCGTCCTCCAGGGCCCACAGGGCCTCCGCTTCGTCCTTCACCTTGACCAGGATCAGCCGGGAGACCGGAAAACCGAGGCTGGCCAAGCCCGGCGCATGCAGGTCGTCGCGTCGCAGCACCCAGACCACCGCGCCCCCGGAAACGCTGTTCTGAGCGAGCGGGCGGGCCAGCAGGGCGGCGAAGGCGCCCGCCGCCGCCGCGGTCTCGATCTCCAGCCCCTCGCCGGCCACTTCATGCCAGGTCGAGAGCGGCAGGCCGCCGTGCGGGAAGCAGTCGTCGATGGCCGGATCGCCGAAGGGGAGCACGCGAGTCGGAGTCCGAGTCCCCGCCTCCAGGGCGGCGATCTGGGCCCGCATGGCCGCCAGGCGCATGGTGCGGGACATCGTCCGCTCATCTCCAAGTTCTCAATTTGTTCTATTAACGAATGAGCCCTGGAGTCGAGTCGATTCCGCGCGATCACATCCGCGCTACGTCCCAAGGTGACGCCGGGGGTTGACCCCTACCCCCGCGCCCCGCGCTTGCGGGTGGCCGGCGGCGGCGCGGCGACGACGGGGTCGACGCCCCGGAGGCGATCGACCAGGCCGAACAGGGCGTCGCGCAGGGCGGTTTCGCTGCCCGTGAGGGCCAGGGCTTCCAACTCCGAGAGGTCGTGGTCGGTGACCCGCTCGGCCGGGCCGACGACGGCGGCCTGGTTGACCCCCGGCGCGCAGGGGGTCTGGACCTCGTTCACGTCGACGAGTTCCTCGGTCAGCTTCTCGCCGGGGCGCAGGCCGGTGATCTCGATGGCGATGTCGCGGCCGGGCGTCAGGCCCTGCAGTTCGACCATGCGGCGGGCCAGATCGATGACGCGCACCGGCTCGCCCATCTCCAGGGTCATCACCCCCGGCTCGGTGCTGGCGTCGGCGGCGGCCATGGCGGCGGCGCGCAGCACCAGCGACACCGCCTCCGGAATGGTCATAAAATACCGCTCCATGCCCTCGTCGGTGACGGTGATCGGACCGCCGCGCTCGATCTGCCGACGGAAGATGGTGGCCACCGAGCCCGCCGAGCCCAGCACATTGCCGAACCGCACCACGCTGGTGCGCAGGGGCGAGACCTCGCGCGGCCCCTTGGACGCCGGGCTGGAGGCCTGGCGGACGATGGCCTCGGCCACCCGCTTGGTGGCGCCCATGACGCTGGCCGGCGCCACGGCCTTGTCGGTGGAGATGAAGGTCAGGTGCCCGACCCCCGCCGCCCGCGCGGCGCGCACCACATTGAGCGCGCCCAGCACATTGGTGCGCACGCCCTCGGCCGGATTGTGTTCGACCAGGGGCACATGCTTCAGGGCGGCGGCGTGGAAGACCACGCCCGGCCGTTCGGCGGCGAAGACGGCGTTAAGTCGCGCCGGGTCGCGCACATCGCAAAGCACCGAGCGCAGGGCCAGTTGCGGCCGCGACTCGGCGACCTCGCGCTCGATCTGAAACAGGGCCGCCTCGCTGCTGTCGAGCAGGATCAGGCGCTCGCAGTCGGCGGCGGCGATCTGGCGGACCAGCTCCGAGCCGATCGAACCGCCGGCGCCGGTGACCATCACCCGGCGGCCGGTGACCAGGGCGCGGCCGGCCTCCCGGTCCAGCTCCACGGGCGGACGGGTGAGCAGTTCCTCGAGGCTGATCTCGCGCAGACGGCCGACGGCCCCCGGCGCGGTGTTGAGGTCGATCACCCCCGGCTGGCGCAGGAAGCGCACGCCGTCGCTCTTCAGCCGGCCGAGCCGCTCGGAGCCGAGGATATCCGGCGGGCTGAGGAACAGGATGGCCCGCGGGTGAGCGCTGCCGGCGCTCAGGGTGGCCATCACCTCGTCGAAGTCGTCGGTCGCGCCGAGCACGCAGACGCCGCGAAGTTCGTCGCCGACATGGCGGGCGTGGGGCGTCACCACCCCGATCACCGAATATCGATCGCCGAGCGCGGCTTCGGGCGCGCGAAGGAAGGCCTCGGCGTCTGCGGCCGGGCCGACGATCAGCAGCGGCGTGCGCGCCGCCGCCGCCCGGGGCGCGGGACGCAGACGCATCAGAACGGCGCCCACGCCGCCTTCGAGCAGGGCGCGCCGCAGGATCCGCAGGCCGGCCAAAGCCAGGAAGGCGAAGATGACGGCGAGCACGAGCGTGCGGACGCTCTCCGGCGCAGCCAGGCCCAGGCGCGGCGCGACGACCGCCGAAAGGGCCGCGAACAGCAGACCGGTCGCCACGGCGGACCGGGCCAGACGCAGGACGTCCGGCACGGCGACGAACCGCCACGGCGCCCGCTCGACACGGAAGACGATCTCGACCAGGCCCGCGCTGAGGGCGAACAGGCCGCCGGCGGCGACGCTCGCGAGACCGGCGGCGCGACCGGTCGCCATGGTCTCCGCCAGCAGCCAGGCCAGGAAGGCCAGCGTCAGGTGGACCGCGAACTTCCCCGCCCGGCCGAGCAACTGGATGCGCATACGGTTCCTTCTAGCCCCGCCTGGCGGCTTAGCACGCCGCCGACGCCCTCGCCATCATCGCGGGCCGGATGCGCCGGTCAGCCGGCGAAGGTGCGCTCCCCGTCGGCGTCAGCCGGCAATGCTGCGTTCGAAGTCGGCGTCAGCCGACGAAAGCGCGCTCGATGACGAAGTCGCCCGGTTCGGCGTTGGAGCCTTCGACGAGGCCATGCGCCTCCAGCAGGGCCGCGGTGTCCTTGATCATCGCCATCGAGCCGCAAAGCATGGCGCGGTCATGCTCGGGGTCGAACTTGCCGCCCGGGATACCGAGGTCGGCGAACAGCTTGCCGCCCGAGATCAGGTCGGTGATCCGGCCCTGGCGCTCGAACGGCTCGCGGGTCACGGTCGGATAATAGACCAGCTGCGCCTTGGCTTCGTCGCCGACCAGCGGATCCTCGTGGATTTCGCCGCCGAACAGATCGCGGTAGGCTAGTTCCTGCACTTCACGCACGCCGTGGGCGACGATCACCTGGTCGAAGCGGCTGTAGGCGTCGGGGTCGCGCGCCACCGACAGGAAGGGGGCCAGGCCGGTACCGGTGCCGAACAGGAACAGGCGCTTGCCCGGCTTAAGGGCGTCGAGCACCAGGGTGCCGGTCGGCTTCTTGCCGAGCAGAATCTGGTCGCCGGCCTGAATCTGCTGCAGGCGCGAGGTCAACGGGCCGTCAGGCACCTTGATCGAGAAGAATTCCAGTTCTTCGGCGAAATGCGGCGAGGCCACCGAATAGGCGCGCAGGATCGGCTTCTTCTCGCCCAGCTCCTCGCGGGGCGGCAGGCCGATCATCACGAATTCGCCCGACCGGAAGCGGAAGGTCGAGGGCCGGGTGATGGCGAAGGAAAACAGCCGGTCGGTCCAGTGCTTCACCCAAAGCACGGTTTCGACATGGTGCGCGCCGGAAGGCGCGGCGGCGGCGGGAGCGGTGGGGGCGTCGGTGGCCGTCATCGGAAAATCCGTCGTGCTCTCAAGCAATTCGATAGGTGCGCCGCCACGGCCCAGGTCGGCGACGGCTTCTTAAGTGAGGAAGGCGCCCCCGATGTCAACTGCGCGAGCGCATTAGCAATCTTGACGTTGATTAGAAGATTTTTGCCAAAAATTTCAAAGAAAGGGGCGGGGCCGCGCTTGCGGGCCGAAAATCGCAAGGAAACGCCCATCGAAGCGGCGCAAGCTCTCACTGTCCGAAAGGACCAACAAGACCAGGGAGAGACACCTATGAACGGACGGTGGCTTGCGACCGCGACGGCGGTCGGTGTGCTTGGATTGATGTGCGGGGCGTGCGGCCAGGGCGCCAGTTCGGCGCGGGCGGAGGCGGAGGCCAAGGCGACGCTGGTGTCGGGAACGGCGGCCGCCGTCATGGGCTGCGTGAAGGTTTCGGCCGACAACGCCTGCAAGACGATGAAAGGCCCCGGCGGCGCCATTTATGACGTGACCAACGCCGGCATCGACACGGCCCGCGGCAAGGGCGTGTCCCTTTCCGGCCGCGACAACGGCCAGACCACGCCTTGCGGCACGGTGCTGACCGACGTGAAGTTCGACTATCTCGGCATCAGCTGCACCGCCCCGGTGGCGCAGGCGCCGGCGGAAACTCCGCCCGCCGGCTGATGACGGCCTAGTTCCGACCCGAGCCGGGATCGGCCCGGGTCTTTCCGGTCTGCGACGACTTGGCGGCTCCGACGGGTTCGGTGGCCGGACGGGGAGGCTCGCCCTCCCGCGTCGGGCGCTGGTTCTCGTGTTCCACCGAGCGGTTGCTGGGCCGGGCCTTGGCGCCGGCGTCGGGGGAAGCTTGGGTCATGTCGGGCTCCTCGAAGGCTTCCCCGCTGCAACGCGCCGCGCCGCGGCGGGCTCCCCAGTTCTCCCCTGAGGGGCCCGCCGGATCGGCTGGGGATGAAGATCGCGCTGACGGATCGCCGGGGTCGTGGCAGGAAGGGCGCGCCGAGGCGCCGATGACGGGACGCCCGGCGCGAGGGCGGACGTGATCGAACCAGGCGAAAGCGCGCGCGATCCCCGAAGACCAAGCTGGCTGTTCATAGGCCTCTACGCCCTGGCGATGATCGGGGCGTGGATGGCGATCCTGACCCCGCTGATCGTCACCCTGCCGCTGCGCATCCACCGGATTTCGCCAGCCAACGAGGGGGCCGCCCTGTCGCTGGTGCTCGGCGTCGGCGCCGTGGTCGCCATGGCCGCCAGCGTCCTCGCCGGGCGGCTCAGCGACCGCACCATCTCGCCCTGGGGCCGCCGCCGGCCCTGGATGATCGGCGGCGCCGCCGGCGGCGTGATCGGAATCGCCGTCGTGGCCACGGCGCCCTCCGTCGCGATCCTGCTGGCCGGCTGGTGCCTGACCCAGCTGTCGATCAACGCCGCGCTCGCCGGGCTCGTCGCCGTCCTGCCAGACCAGGTTCCCGAGCGTCAGCGCGGCTGGATCTCCGGCGTGCTCGGCGTGAGCCTGCCCGTCGGCCAGGTGCTGGGAACTTTCCTGGCCCAGGCGCTGAGTCCCAACCTTCCGGCGATGCTCATGGCGCCGGCCCTGGCGGCGCTGGCGTTGATCGCCGCTTTCGCCTGCCTCGTTCCCGACCACGGCGCGCCGCCCGCGGCGCGGCCGCGCGAGCCGTTGCTGCGGTGGCTCGCCGCCTTCTGGATCGATCCGCGCCGGGCGCCGGACTTCGCCTGGGCCTGGGCCAGCCGCTTCCTATTCATGCTCGGCCTGGCCTTCCTGCTGAACTACCAGGCCTTCTTCCTCATCCACCACATCAGGGCCCCCGAGGCGGACGTGCCGCGCATCATCTTCCTCTCGGCGCTGCTGTCGTCGGGCCTGGTCTGCGTCGCCAGCCTGGTCGGCGGCAAGCTGTCGGACCTGCTGCGGCGGCGCAAAGCCTTCGTGGCCGTGGCCGCCGCCGCCTACGCCGTGTCGCTGTGGGGCGTCGCGGCCAGCGGGACGGTGGAAAGCTATCTGTTCGCCTTCGCCCTCGCCGGCCTCGGCCAGGGCCTCTACCTTGGCGTCGACCTGGCGCTCGTCACCGACGTTCTGCCCGACCGCGAAACCGATGCGGCCAAGAACCTCGGGGTGTTCAACATGGCCAGCGCCCTGCCCCAGACCATCGCCCCCGCCATCGCCCCGGCGATCCTGTTTCTCGGCCGCGACGACTACGGCGTGCTGTTCGCGGCGGCGGGCGCCTTCGCGGCCGCCGGAGCCCTCGCGGTGTTGCCGATCAGCAAGGTGCGCTGAGCGCCTTGAATAACGTCCGGCGTTCCGGCATAAGCCCTCGCTCAACCCCCATGAGGATTGTTGGATGCTTCCCCGCCACGGCGGGCTCGGACTGCTGGCCCCGCCCACTTCTGGGCGTCCGCTTTCTCGAAACGGAGCATCCGGCGAAACTCAAGGGCTCGGGTTGTACAGGAGTGTAGCTCAGCTGGTAGAGCATCGGTCTCCAAAACCGAGGGCCGTGGGTTCGAGTCCCTCCACTCCTGCCACCCTATATGTCCGGTACGGCGCGCCGATGGGCGGCGAGCCGCCCCGAAACGGCCAAAGGCGGTCATCCGCCCCCGGCGCAAGAGAAGACTAGTCGCCTATGGCCAGAAAACCCGGGTCCAGCCCGTCCGCCATCAAGAGCCGCGCCGCGAAATCGGCCGCGGCCATGCAGACGCCGGCCGTCGCCGGCGGCGCTCCCGCGCCCTCCGAGGCCGCGCCGCGCCGCAAGACCAGCCCCGCGCAGTTCTTCAAGGAAGTGCGCGTCGAGGCCAAGAAGATCACCTGGACCACCCGCAAGGAAACCTGGATCACCTCGGTGATGGTGCTCATCATGGTGGCGATCACCGCCATTTTCCTGAAACTGGTCGACCTGGGACTGGGTTTCAGCATCAACCAGATCCTCAAGCTCGCGACCGGGGGCTAAGCCGACCCAATGACCGATACCGCTCCCCAAGCCTCCAACCCGAACCACAAGTGGTACATCGTCCACGCCTACTCGAACTTCGAGAAGAAGGTGCGGGACTCGATCCGTGAGCAAGCCAAGGCCCAGGGCCTGGAAGACAGCTTCTCCGAGATCCTGGTGCCGACCGAGGACGTCATCGAGGTGCGCCGCGGCCGCAAGGTCAACGCCGAGCGCAAGTTCTTCCCGGGCTACGTCCTGGTGAAGATGCACCTCTCGGACGAGGCCTACCACCTGATCAAGAACACCCCGAAGGTGACCGGCTTCCTCGGCGCGGGCTCCAAGCCCATGCCGGTGTCGGAAAAGGAAGTCGCCCGCATCATCGGCGCCATCGAAGAGGGCGTCGAGCGTCCGAAGCCCGCCATCACCTTCGAGATCGGCGAGCAGGTGAAGATCACCGACAGCAACTTCGCCGGCTTCAACGGCTCGGTGGAGGAAGTCGACGACGAGCGTCAGCGCCTCAAGGTCGCGGTGTCGATCTTCGGCCGCGCCACCCCGGTGGACCTCGACTTCAGCCAGGTCGAAAAGATCGCCTGATTTCGCAATCGGGTTCAGGACTTAGCGAAGGGCTCGACCTTGCGGTCGGGCCCTTCGTCCGTTATACGCCCCGCTCCCTTCGCGGACTCCGGTCCAGGGAGGGTCAAATCCGTGGGAGGGGCTGCCCGAACCACGGCTCATAGCCGGCCTTAGGTGGCCGGCGCTCAGAGGAGACAGACATGGCCAAGAAGATCTTGGGCTATATCAAACTGCAGGTGAAGGCCGGTTCGGCCACGCCGTCCCCGCCGATCGGTCCGGCGCTGGGTCAGCGCGGCGTGAACATCATGGGCTTCTGCAAGGAGTTCAACGCCCGCACCGAGAACGTGGAGAAGGGCACCCCCCTCCCCACCGTGATCACCGTCTACCAGGACAAGTCGTTCACCTTCGTCACCAAGACGCCCCCGGCGACCTTCTTCATCAAGCAAGCGACCGGCCTGAAGTCGGGCGCCAAGCTGACCGGTCGCGAGACCGTCGGCCAGATCACCCGCACGCAGCTGCGCGAGATCGCCGAGAAGAAGATGAAGGACCTGAACGCCAACGACCTCGACCACGCCGCGAAGATCATCGAGGGCTCCGCCCGTTCGATGGGCCTGAAGATTGTGGAGGCCTAACCGATGACCAAGCAAGCCAAGCGCATCCAAGCCTGGACCGGCGACCGCAACGCCAACCTGGCCCTCGAGCAAGCCATCTCGCTGGTGAAGACCAACGCCAAGGCCAAGTTCGACGAAACCATCGAAATCGCCATCAACCTCGGCGTCGACCCGCGTCACGCCGACCAGCAGGTCCGCGGCGTGGTCAACCTGCCGTCGGGCACCGGCCGTGACGTTCGCGTCGCCGTCTTCGCTCGCGGCCCCAAGGCCGATGAAGCCACCGCCGCCGGCGCCGAAACCGTGGGCGCCGAAGACCTGATGGAAAAGATCCAGGGCGGCTTCATGGACTTCGACCGCGTCATCGCGACGCCGGACATGATGGCCCTGGTGGGTCGTCTCGGTAAGGTGCTGGGCCCGCGCGGCCTGATGCCGAACCCGAAGGTCGGCACCGTGACCATGAACGTCGGTCAGGCCGTGAAGGACGCCAAGGGCGGCGCCGTCGAGTTCCGCGTCGAAAAGGCCGGCATCGTGCACGCCGGCATCGGCAAGGCCTCGTTCACCGAGGATGCGCTGAAGGCCAACGTCGTGGCCCTGGTGGACGCCCTCAACAAGGCCAAGCCGTCGGGCGCCAAGGGCACCTACGTGAAGCGCATCAGCCTGTCGTCGACGATGGGCCCGGGCTTCAAGATCGACGTCGCCTCGATCGGCACGCCGTAAGCTTCGATCCAGTTCCGATTACGAGACGGGCGGGCCGCAAGGTCCGCCCGTTTTGCTTTCCCCCTTCCCCCTTCAACAGGGGGAAGGGGGACCACGCAGCGCCTCCGCCAGCGCCCCGCCCCCAACGATCTCCACGCCCTCCAGCTCCAGCCACCCGGCCATGCGCCCCAGCTCGTCCATCAGCGGCTCAGCGACCGCCCCCGCCTCGGCGTGGCGCTCCAAATGCGCGCTCTGCACCAGCAGCCGGCCGCGCTTGCGATCCGACTTCAGATCGACCCGGGCGACGATCCGCCCGTTCAGCAGGAAGGGCAGCACGTAGTAGCCGTACTTCCGCTTCTCGGCGGGGACGTAGATCTCGATGCGATAGTCGAGGCCGAACAGCCGCTCGGCGCGGCTGCGCTCCCAGATCAGCGGGTCGAACGGGGCCAGCAGGGCCGTGCCGGTCGCGCCGCGGGGCGTCCTGGCCTCGCGGTGCAGATAGGCTGCCTGCCGCCAGCCCTCGACCTTCACCGGCGTCAGCTCGCCCGCCTCCACCAGTTCGGCGATGCGCGGCAGGGCGTCGGCGGGCTTCTGGCGGAAATAGTCGCGCAGGTCGCCGGCGGTGGCGACGCCAAGCGACCGGGCGGCGCGCAGCAGCAGGCTCCGGTGGGCGTCCGCCTCGTCCGGCGTCGGGGCGTTCAGCACCTCGCCCGGCAGCACCCGCTCCGGCAGGTCGTAGAGCCGCTCGAAGCTCGACTTCCGCGTCGCCGTGGTCAGCTGCCCCGACCAGAACAGCCACTCCAGCGACCGTTTAGCGTCGCTCCAGCCCCACCAGCCGCCGGGTCCCTTCGCCTCGCCGACTTCCGAGGCGGCCAGCGGCCCCTCATCCCGTATGCGCTCCAGCAGGGCCTCGGCGTGCGCCCGCCGCGTGCTTCCGTGCTCGGAGACGTTCTTCCAGATCCCTTCGCCGCGCAGCGCCCGCGCCATGCGCCAGCGCAGCAGAGGCTGCAGCTCGAACGGCAGCAGCGAGGCCTCGTGCGCCCAGTATTCGAAAAGCCGGCGCGGCCTCCTGCCCGGCAGGCTCCAGGCGGCGACGTCGAGCAGGGCGCGCGGATAGGCGCCCAGCCGGGAAAACAGCGGCAGGTAATGCGCCCGAGTCAGCACATTGACGCTGTCGATCTGCAGCAGCTGCACCTGCTCCAGCGCGCGCGCAAGCGCGCCCGGACCCGCCGCGCCGGAACGACTCCGGCCGAAGCCCTGGGCGGCCAGGGCGATGCGCCGCGCCTCAGCGGCGGAAAGATCGAAGCTGGCCCTGGTCATCGCCCCTCCCCGCCAGCCTGCAGCAAAACACCGCCCGGCGTCAGCCCCGGACGTAATGAAACGGCCGGCGCTTCACCTTGCGGACATAAAGCTTCCTTTATATGGTCGCCGCCGCATTCAACGCCGGGAGCGTCCCCTTGAGCCGTTCGTCCTACATCTTCACCAGCGAAAGCGTTTCCGAGGGTCACCCCGACAAGGTCGCCGACCGCATCAGCGACGTCGTCGTCGACGCCTTCCTCGCCCAAGAGCCCCAGGCGCGCGTCGCCTGCGAGACCCTGGTGACCACCAACCGCATCGTGCTGGCCGGGGAAGTCCGCGCCGGCTCGAAGGAGCAGACCAAGGACATCATCAAGAGCCTGGAGCCCAAGGTCCGCGATGCGATCAAGGACATCGGCTACGACCAGAAGGGCTTCTCCTACAAGAAGGCCAAGTTCGCCTGCTTCCTGCACGGCCAGTCGGCTCATATCGCCCAGGGCGTGGACTCGACCGACAAGAAGGATGAAGGCGCCGGCGACCAGGGCATCATGTTCGGCTACGCCACCGACGAGACGCCGGAGCTGATGCCGGCCACCCTCCAGTACAGCCACAACATCCTGAAGCGCCTGGCCGAGGTCCGTCACTCGGGCGAATGCGAAGGCCTCGAACCCGACGCCAAGAGCCAGGTCACCCTGCTCTACGAGAACGGCGTGCCGAAGGAAGTGCTGCAGATCGTCGTCAGCCACCAGCACGCCAAGCGGATCGGCGGCAAGATCGCCACCTCCAAGCGCATGCTCGACCTGATCAAGCCTTACGTCCTCGAGGTGATCCCGCAGGGCTTGATCACCAAGAAGACCAAGTGGCACGTCAACCCGACCGGACGCTTCGAGATCGGCGGTCCGGACGGCGACTGCGGCCTGACCGGTCGCAAGATCATCGTCGACACCTACGGCGGCGCCTCGCCGCACGGCGGCGGCGCCTTCTCGGGCAAGGATCCGACCAAGGTCGACCGCTCGGCCGCCTACGCCTGCCGCTACCTGGCCAAGAACGTGGTCGCCGCCGGCCTGGCCAAGAAGTGCACCATCCAGATCAGCTATGCGATCGGCGTGGCCCAGCCGCTGAGCTTCTACGTCGACACCCATGGCACCGGTGAAATCGATCCGGCCAAGCTGGAAAAGATCCTGCCGGAGCTGATCGGCGGCGCCACCCCGCGCGCCATCCGCGAGCACCTGGGCCTCAACAAGCCGATCTACGCCCGCACCGCCGCCTACGGCCACTTCGGCCGCACGCCGGACAACGAAGGCGGCTTCTCGTGGGAGCGGACCGATCTCGCCCTGGAGCTTCAAAAGCTCGCCTAAGGCTTTAGCCTTTTCGGCGGTCGTGGCGGCGAGCCTGGCGCTCGCCGCCCCCGCCCCTGCGCGTCAGGCCGCACCCTCCGCCGCGCGCCTGAGGGCCGAAGCCGCCGACCTTTCAGTCGAAGCCGCCAAGGACGGGCTCGACATCGCCGCCCAGCGCCAGCGCCTGGCTCAGCTGGCCGGCCGCGAAGGGGCGATGACCCGCGATCTGGGCGCGGCCCGGGCCCGGCTTTCCCGCCTGCTCGGCGCCCTGCAGCTGTTCCGCCGCGATCCGCCGCCCGCCCTGCTGGTCCGCTCGTCCGACGCCCGCGACGCGGTGCGCGCCGCCATCCTGATCCGCGCCATGACTCCCGCGCTTCAGGCCCGCAGCGAAGCCCTGGCGGCCCGCACGCGCGAAATTTCCGGCCTGCGCCGGCAGGCCGCCGCCGCCAGCGAGGACCTGTTCACCGCCGAGAGCCGCGCGGCCGAACGCCGCAACCGCATCGTCAATGTGCTGAGCGAGGCGGCCGTCCTGGCCCCGCCGCAGGGCGAGTCCATGCCGTCTCTTCTGCCCCCCGCCAAGGGAACGCTGACCCGCGGGTTCGGCGAGGAGGCCGGCCCGCTCGGCCCGGCCGATGGCGTATTTCTGCGCACGGCGAGCGGATCGCCGGTCGCGTCGCCGGCGGATGCGACGGTGGCGTTCGCCGGTCCGGTGAAGGGCTGGGGGCTCGTCTTGATTCTCCGCGTCAACGGCGCCTACCATCTTGTCTTGGCGGGCCTTGAACAGATTTCGGCGTCCCCCGGACAATCCGTCGCGGCAGGGGCGCCTGTCGGACGCATGCCGGATAGGGGAAAATCAACGCCGGATCTCTATATCGAGGTTCGACAGAACGGCGTCCCGGCCGATCCGGGCCGCTGGCTGACCCTGCCGACGCAGAAGACCGCGTCTCGATAGGGCCTCGATTGAGTGGCGTTGTACGGGCGGGCGTAGTTTAGCGGCGGCCGATGGGCCGTCAGGGAGCCTCGTTGGGCATGAAGAAGTACCTGATCATCGGCGCCTCGGCCTTTGTGCTCGGCGCGGGGTCCATGGCTTACGTGAACAGCGCCGTGCAGGCGGCTGCCCAGCCCAAGGCCCGCACCTACCAGATGCTGGAGCTGTTCGGCGACGTGCTCGACACCGTCGAGCGTCAGTACGTCACCGCGCCCGATGAGAAGAAGCTGATCGAAGCCGCCCTGCAGGGGATGGTCTCGTCGCTCGACCCGCACTCGGACTATCTGACGCCCGACAGCTTCGACGACATGCAGGACACCACCCGCGGCGAGTACGGCGGCCTGGGCCTGGAGATTTCCAGCGAAGAGGGCGTGATCAAGGTCGTCTCGCCGATCGACGGCACCCCGGCCCAGAAGGCCGGCGTCCAACCCGGCGACTACATCACCGCCGTCAACGGCACCAGCGTGCTCGGCCTCAGCGTCAATGACGCCGTCAAGCAGATGCGCGGCCCGGCCGGCGAGGCCGTGACCATCACCATCGCCCGCGAGAAGGTCGATCCGTTCGACCTGAAGCTGACTCGCGAAGTGATCAAGCCGAAGGCGGTGACCGCCCGCATGGAAGGCGACTACGGCTACGTGCGCCTGTCGGGCTTCAACGAGAAGGCCACCGACGAAGTCTCGGCCGCGATCAAGGATCTGCAGACCAAGAACCCCGGCATGAAGGGCCTGGTCTTCGACCTGCGCAACAATCCCGGCGGCCTGCTGGATCAGGCCGTGGGCGTGTCCGACCTGTTCCTCGACGGCGGCGAGGTGGTCAGCCAGCGCGGCCGCGATCCGCGCGACATCGAACGCTACAACGCTCGCCCGGGCGACATCACCCGCGGCCTGCCGATGACGGTGCTGGTCAACACGGGCTCGGCCTCGGCCGCCGAGATCGTCGCCGGCGCCCTGCAGGACCGCAAGCGCGCCTCCATCGTCGGCCTGACCAGCTTCGGCAAGGGCTCGGTGCAGACGGTGATCCCGCTGCGCGGCGGCGCCGATGGGGCTCTGAAGCTGACCACGGCGCGCTACTTCACGCCGTCCGGCCGCTCGATCCAGAAGACCGGCATCGAGCCGGACCTCGAAGTCGCCCAGACCCGCGATCAGGCGCAGGACATCGCCAACCGCGCCTACATGTCGGAAGCCAGCTTCCGCAACGCCCTCGACTCGCAGGACGGCAAGGAGCGTCGGGGCGTGCACATGCCCGCCGAGGCCCCGCCTCAGAGCTTCGACGAGAAGAAGGACTTCCAGCTGAGCCGTGCGCTCGACGTGCTGAAGTACGGCTCGGTCGAAGCCACGCCGAAGCTGCCGAAGCCGGCCGCCAAGATCGCCGAGGTGGTCGCCAAGGTGACCCCCGTGACCAAGGCTCCGGCGCCGGTCAGCAAATAGCCGCGCCCGAGGGGCCGCGAGGCCGGCGAAGCTTGATCCTCAAGCTTCGTTAACCATGATCGGCGAGGCTCGGACCATAAGTTTCGAGCCTCGCGCATGTTCTCCAAAAAGGTCCTCGTCCCCCACGCTCCCCGACCGGAGCCCACCGGTCCGGGCGTCGGCGCTCGCGCCGTGGCGCTGGCCCAGAACCCCTACGTGAGCGCGGGCGGGGCGGCCCTTCTGTTCCTGATCACCCTGGTCGCCCTGGTGGGTTTCACCGGCGACCCCGGCGCCGGCGCGCCGGTGCTGCGCGTGCCCTTGACCAAGATCGGCGCCGTCGACCACGCGCCCGTCGGCTGGCGCGAGGCCCTGGGCCACGAACCCCAGGGCGAGGCCGCCCTGACGCCCGACACCCTGGCCCTTTCGGATCACCCCATCGAAGGCCTGGGCGAGGCGGTGATCACCGTCGAGGACGGCGGCCACGCCGAGGCGGCGGCCCCACAGTTCGCCATGGGCGCCCCCCTGCCCGCCGCCCCGATCGCCGGCCTCTACGCCCCCGGCCCCGGCGGCGCGCCCCTGCCGATCATCGCGGCCGACGGCCGCACGCCGGCCCAGGCCTACGCCCGCCCCTTCGTCTCCAGCGGCGCGCCGAAGGTGGCCCTGGTGGTCGGCGGCCTGGGGCTGAACGCCCAGACCACCCGCGCGGCCATCGAGACCCTGCCGCCCGAGGTGACCCTCTCCTTCGCGCCCTATTCCGAGGGCCTGCAGGGCTGGATCGACATGGCCCGCGCCGCCGGCCACGAGGTGCTGCTCGAGACGCCGATGGAGCCGGCCGACTATCCGAGCAACGACCCCGGCCCCTACACCCTGCTGGTCGCCAACCGGCCGGACGAAACGGTGAAGAAGCTGGAGTGGCTGATGTCGCGCGCCACGGGCTACTTCGGCCTGACCAACTATCTCGGCGCTCGCTTCGTCGGCTCCGATCCGGCCATGGCCGCCTTCAGCGGCGCGGTCGCCCGCCGGGGCCTCGCCTTCATCGACGACGGCCAGGCGCGCCGTCGCGGCGGCCCCCTGAGAGCCTCGGCCGACCGCATCGTCGACGACCAGCTTTCGGCCGAAGCCATCGAGCGCCAGTTCGCCGCGCTCGAAGCCTCCGCCTTCGACAAGGGCCAGGCCCTGGGTTCGGGCTTCGCCTATCCGGTCACCATCAACGAAGCGGCGCGGTGGGCGCGCGGCGTCGGCCAGCGCGGCCTGCAACTGGCCCCGGCCTCGGCGCTGATCAAGAAGTAGCGGCCGTTGGGGCGACGGCGCTGGACATGCGCCGTCAGGGGGCTATCTGCGGCGCATGGATCTCGACCTGACCTCCTATCGGCCCAACGTCGGCGTGGCGCTGTTCAACCGTGACGGCCAGGTGTGGCTGGGCAAGCGCTTCCAGACCCCGGGGCCGTTCAACTGGCAGTTCCCGCAAGGCGGCGTCGACGCCGGCGAGGACCTGGAAGCGGCCGCTCGCCGCGAGCTCTATGAGGAGACGGGCGTGCGCTCGGTCACTCTGCTCGGCCGCACCGAAGGCTGGATCGTCTACGACTTCCCGCCCGGCCACAACGGCTCCAAGGCCGCCAAGGGATGGAAAGGCCAGCGCCAGGCCTGGTTCGCCTTCCGCTTCGACGGGACCGACGACGAGGTCGACCTGATGGCCCACGGCGAGCAGGAGTTCGAGGCCTGGCGCTGGGCGCTCATCGACGAGGCGCTCGACGAAGTGGTGCCGTTCAAGCGCGACGCCTACCGGCAGGTGATCGCCGCCTTCCGAGGTTTCGCCCGTTCATGAGCCCAAGACCATGAGCCGTGCGCCCACGCCGGTGGTGATGATCCATGGCGCCTTCTGCGGCGGCTGGACGTTCGACCGCTTCCGCGAACCTTTCGAAGCCGCCGGGCACAGCGTGATTGCGCCCGATCTGCCCGGTCACGCCCCTGGCGAGAACCCCGCCGGCCTTTCCATGCGCGACTATGCCGACGCCGTGGTTCACGCTTGCCGCGCCTGCACCGAACCGCCGCTGCTGGTGGGCCACTCCATGGGCGGCCTGGCCTCGGCCCTGGCGGCGACCCGCACGCCGCTGGCGGGACTGATGCTGCTGGCCCCCTCCGCGCCCTGGGGCGTCGCCGGCGCGAGCATGGAGGAGGCGGCCTCCGCCTTCGGGCTCTACGCCCTCGGCCCCTACTGGCTGCAGTCCATTCCGCCGGACCGCACCCTGTCGGACCAGTTCAGCGTCGACCGGCTGCCGGAGGCCGAGCGCGCCCGGCTGTTCGCCCGCATGACCTCGGAAAGCGGCCGCGCCCTGTTCGAAACGCTGAACTGGTGGCTGGACCCGATGATGACTACGCGCCTCGCGCCCTCGGCGGCGCCGACGCTGGTGGCGGCCGGGGGGCGCGACACCATCCATCCGCCGGCCACGGTGCGACAGACGGCCGAACGGCTTGGCGCCGAATTCCTGCTGTTCGAGGAGATGAGCCACTGGCTGCCCGGCGAGCCGGGTTGGGAGGCGGTGGCGGCGGCGGGGCTTGAGTGGCTCCGACGGCAGAAGCAGGCGGCCTGATCAGGCCCTCCGCTTCACGGCGATACGCAGCAAGCCAAACAGGGCGACCGCGGCCCAGGCCGCCTCCATCAGGAAGGAGGCGACATTGAAGTCATAGGCGAGGGAGATCAGAATCAGGACGGCGCCGACGAGGTTGAGCGTCAGCGCCGGCCATCGGGTCGGGTCCATTTTGCCGACGGCGCCGCCGGCATAGGCCACGAGGATCAGGCCGACGCCGAAGACGCCGACCTGATCGGGTATCGACATTACTGCGGGCGGTATTGGAACAGCAGTTCCGCCTGGTCGGCGTTCTTCAGCACCGGCTTGTCATCCACGGTGCGCAGCAGACCGACAGACATCGCCGTATAGGGCCCGGCGGTCTTGGTTTCCCAAGACAGGGTGGTGCGCTTGATCTTGCCGACCGGCGGCACGGCGTAGACGTTCTGCGATTGCATGATCGGGTCCTGGCGCGAAGCCCAGGCGTGCAGGCCGTTGGCGAAGGCCTGGCCGGTCTCGGCCGGGAAGTCGATCGTCAGGGTGCAGACGTTCGGGTTGGCGGCCGACTTCGGCTGAATGACGATCTGATAGGGCTTTTGGGCCATGGCCTTGGTCCACAGCTTCCGCCTCATGACGAAGCCGTCCGCCTTGGCGAGTTGGTTGAGGTCGCCGCCGGCGGTCGCCGGCCTGCAGACCTTCTCGACGGCTTCGATCACCGCGAGCGTCTGCGGATCGGTCGGCATCGGGGCCAGTTCCTGCGCCGGCGGGGCCGGCGGAGCTTCGGCGACCGGGGCGGCCGGCGGAGCCGCCATCGGGTCGGCGGCCGGGGCTTGGGCCGGAGCCGCAATCGGATCGGCGGCGGGCGCCGGGGCGGCAGGCGGCGCGACCGGCGGGGGCATGGCGGCGTCCTGCGCGAAGGCGGCGGTGGCGACCGCGGCGGCGGTCAGGCTGAGCAGCGCGAGGCGCATCGTGGTGTCTTCCCTAACTTGAACTGGGCCGTGGCATAAAAAGCCGACTGCCAACGGCTCGCAAGGCTTCTATCCGTTTTTTGCGGCGGCGTTGTGACTTCAGGCTGCTTCCGAGGCGTGTTCCGCCAGAATCGTCAGCCCTTGCGGGGTCACGTCGGCGAAACCACCCTGGATGTCGAAGGCGCGCACGGCGGAGCCGTCGCGAACGGTGACGCGGCCTTCCTTCAGGGCGGTCATGAACGGGGCGTGCCCGGCCAGGACGCCGAAGTCGCCCTCGGCGCCGGGGGCGTCGACCTGGTCGACCTCGCCCGAGAACACTTCACGCTCCGGGGCCACGAGGGAGAAATGCAGCTTGGCCATCAGTTCACCGCCTCCAACGCGGCGTCGATATCGTCATCGCTCTGCAGCTCCGTGCCGCAGAACGGGCAGAACTGGACGGTGAGGAGGAGCGCGCCCTCCTCGCCATCCTGTTCGATGCGCCCGGCGTTGAGCAGGATCAGCCCGCTCTCATGTTCGAATACGGCCGCGTCCTCGCCGCCTGTCGCCAGGACGGTTTCGAGATCTTCGCAGCAGTAGTTCGAGACGTCGTCGCCGAGATCAGACACTGAGCTTAGGCCGCCTCGGCCATCTTCTCGGCCTTGGCCACGACTTCGTCGAAGCCGCCGACCATGTAGAAGGCGCCTTCCGGATAGGCGTCGCCTTCACCGGCCACGATGCGCTTGAAGGACGAGATGGTCTCTTCCAGCGACACGAACTTGCCGGGGCTGTTGGTGAACTGCTCGGCCACGTGGAACGGCTGGCTGAGGAAGCGCTGGATCTTGCGGGCGCGGGCCACGGTCAGCTTGTCCTCTTCCGACAGCTCGTCCATGCCCAGGATGGCGATGATGTCCTTCAGCGAGCGGTACTGCTGGAGGATTTCCTGCACCTGGCGGGCGACGCCGTAGTGTTCTTCGCCGATCACCAGCGGGTCCATGATCCGGCTGGTCGAGTCCAGCGGGTCCACGGCCGGGAAGATGGCTTGGGCGGCGATGTCGCGGCTCAGCACGGTGGTCGCGTCCAAGTGGGCGAACGAGGTGGCCGGAGCCGGGTCGGTCAGGTCGTCGGCGGGCACGTAGATGGCCTGCACCGAGGTGATCGAGCCCTTGTTGGTCGAGGTGATGCGCTCCTGCAGGTTGCCCATCTCGGTGGCGAGCGTCGGCTGATAGCCCACGGCCGACGGGATGCGGCCCAGCAGGGCCGACACTTCGGCGCCGGCTTGGGTGAAGCGGAAGATGTTGTCGACGAAGAGCAGCACGTCCTTGCCTTCTTCGTCGCGGAAGTACTCGGCCTGGGCCAGGCCGGTCAGGGCCACGCGGGCGCGGGCGCCCGGCGGTTCGTTCATCTGGCCGTAGACCAGGGCGCACTTGGAGCCTTCGCCGCCGCCCGCCACGTTGACGTTCGACTCGATCATCTCGTGATAGAGGTCGTTGCCTTCGCGGGTGCGCTCGCCGACGCCGGCCAGCACGGAATAGCCGCCGTAGGCCTTGGCGATGTTGTTGATCAGCTCCTGCATGGTCACGGTCTTGCCCACGCCGGCGCCGCCGAACAGGCCGATCTTACCCCCCTTGGTGTAGGGGCAGAGCAGGTCGATGACCTTGATGCCGGTGACGAGCACTTCGGCCGAGGTCGACTGGTCGGCGAACGACGGGGCCTCGGCGTGGATCGCGCGGCGCTCGGTCGTGGCGATCGGGCCGGCTTCGTCGATGGGGTCGCCGACGACGTTCATGATGCGGCCGAGGGTGGCCGGACCGACCGGCACGCGGATCGAGGCGCCCGTGTTGACCACCGGCTGACCGCGGGTCAGGCCTTCGGTGGTGTCCATGGCGATGGTGCGGACCGCGTTCTCGCCCAGATGCTGAGCGACTTCCAGCACGAGGCGGAAGGTTTCGCCGGTGCGTTGGTCGACGTTGGTGGTTTCCAGCGCGTTGAGGATCGCCGGCAGGGCGCCGTCGAACTCGACGTCGACCACGGCGCCGATCACCTGAGCGATGCGGCCGGTCGCCACGGCGTTCGAGACGACCGGGGCGGCGGCGGTCGCCTTGGTGGTCTTCGGGGCGGCCGGCTTCTTGGCGGCGGCCTTCGGAGCAGCGGCGGCCTTGGGAGCGGCGGCCTTCACGGCGGCGGTCTTGGGGGCGGCGGCTTTCGGAGCCTTGGGGGCGGTGGCCATGTTCGTTTCTCGGTCTTTCAGACTGTCGTCAGGCTAAAATCAGATGGCTTCGGCGCCGGAGATGATCTCGATCAGCTCCTTGGTGATCTGCGCCTGGCGTGAGCGGTTATATTCGAGCGTGTAGCGGCTGATCATGTCGCCGGCGTTGCGCGTGGCGTTGTCCATGGCCGTCATCTGGCTGGCGTAGAAGCCGGCCATGTTTTCCAGCAGGGCGGCGAGGATCTGCACCGTGATGTTGCGCGGCAGCAGGGTCTCGAGGATGCCCTCTTCCGAAGGCTCGTACTCGTAGGTGGCGCCGCCGAGGTCGGTCACGGGAGCGCCGGCCTCGACCACGGCCGGGACCAGCTGCCTGACCGTCGGAGTCTGGGTGACCACCGACTTGAAGCGGCTGTAGACCAGGCTGACCACATCGGCCTCGCCGGCCTCGTAGAGGCTCATGACCAGATCGGCCACGGGCTGAGCCGTCGCCAGGGTCAAGGTTCGCGACGCCGAGAGGTCGAAGTTCTCGACCACCATGTCGCCATAGGGGCGACGCAGCTGGGCGGTGGCCTTCTTGCCGACGGCGATGATCTTCACCGTCTTGCCGGCGGCCTGCAGGCTGGCGATGTGCTCGCGCGCGGCGCGGATGATCGAGGTGGTGAAGCCCCCCGCCAGACCGCGGTCGGCGGCGGCGACCACCACCAGGTGGACCTGGTCGCGGCCGGTGCCGGCCAGCAGGCGCGGCGCCGCCGAGCCCGACACGCCGGACGCCAGGTTGGCGATCACGGCGGCCATCCGCTCGGCGTAGGGCCGGGCGTTCTGCGCAGCATCCTGGGCGCGGCGCAGCTTCGCCGCGGCGACCATCTGCATCGCCTTGGTGATCTTCTGCGTCGCCTTAACCGAGGCGATGCGGTTGCGCATTTCCTTTAGGCTGGCCATTCGGCGCTACCGTCTTTCGTGTCGCGTCGTCGGGGTCAGGCGAAGGTCGAGGTGAAGGCTTCCAGCGCGCTCTTCAGCTCGCCTTCCAGCTTGTCGTCCAGGGCCTTCTTGGTGCGGATGCCGTCCAGCAGGCCCTTGTGCTTGCCGTGCAGGCGGGCCAGCAGCTCGCTTTCGAAGCGGCCGACCGACTTGGTCGGGATGCCGTCGAGATAGCCGCGGGTGCCGGCGTAGATCACGCAGACCATCTCTTCGACGGCCAGCGGGCTGTACTGCGGTTGCTTCAGCAGCTCGGTCAGACGCTCGCCGCGCGCCAGCATCTTCTGGGTCGAGGCGTCGAGGTCGGAGCCGAACTTCGCGAAGGCGGCCATTTCACGGTACTGGGCCAGCTCGCCCTTAATCGGCCCGGCGACCTGCTTCATCGCCTTGATCTGGGCCGACGAACCCACGCGCGACACCGAGATGCCGACGTTCACCGCCGGACGGATGCCTTGGTAGAACAGGTCGGATTCCAGGAAGATCTGGCCGTCGGTGATCGAGATCACGTTGGTCGGGATGTAGGCCGACACGTCATTGGCCTGGGTCTCGATCAGCGGCAGGGCGGTCAGCGAGCCCGAACCGTAGTCCTCGTTCAGCTTCGCGGCGCGCTCCAGCAGGCGGGAGTGCAGGTAGAACACGTCGCCCGGATAGGCTTCGCGGCCCGGCGGGCGGCGCAGCAGCAGCGACATCTGACGATAGGCGACGGCCTGCTTCGACAGGTCGTCATAGATGATCAGGCCGTGCATGCCGTTGTCACGGAACCACTCGCCCATGGCGCAGCCGGCGAACGGGGCCAGGAACTGCAGCGGGGCCGGGTCCGAGGCGGTCGCGGCGACGACGATGGTGTATTCCAGCGCGCCCTTTTCCTCGAGGGTGCGGACGATCTGGGCGACGGTCGAGCGCTTCTGACCGATGGCCACGTAGATGCAGTAGAGCTTGGCGCTCTCGTCCTCGCCGGCGTTGACCGACTTCTGGTTCAGGATGGCGTCGATGGCGACGGCGGTCTTGCCGACCTGACGGTCGCCGATGATCAGCTCGCGCTGGCCGCGGCCGACGGGGATCAGGGTGTCGATGGCCTTCAGGCCGGTCTGCATCGGCTCGTGCACCGACTTGCGCGGGATGATGCCCGGGGCCTTCACGTCCACGCGGCGACGCTCGGTCGCCTGGATCGGGCCCTTGCCGTCGATCGGCTCGCCCAGCGGGTTGACCACGCGGCCCAGCAGGCCCTTGCCGACCGGCACGTCGACGATCTCGCCGAGGCGGCGGACTTCGTCGCCTTCGCTGATCGCGGCGTCCGAGCCGAAGATCACGACGCCGACGTTGTCGCGTTCGAGGTTCAGGGCCATGCCCTTCACGCCGGCGCTGGGGAACTCCACCATCTCGCCGGCCTGCACCTGGTCGAGGCCGTAGACGCGGGCGATGCCGTCGCCGACGCTGAGCACCTGACCGACGTCGGTGACGTCGGCGTCCTCGCCGAAGTTGGCGATCTGGGACTTGAGGATGGCCGAAATTTCGGCGGCGCGGATGTCCATGGTCTCTTACGCTCTCTTGAGGGCGAATTTCAGGGAGTCGAGCCGCGACTTCAGCGAGGCGTCGAACAGGCGGGAGCCGACGCGCACCTTCATGCCGCCGAGGATGGCGGGATCGACGCGCGTCGAAATTTCAGGGTCCTTGCCCAGGGCCGTGCGCAGAGCGGCGGCGACGCCCTTCTGCTGGGCCGGGGTCAGGGCGATGGCGGTGGTCACCTCGGCGGCGACGACGCCGCGACGCTTGGCCGACAGGGCCAGGAAGCCTGCGATGGCGCTTTGAAGAAGCGCGGCCCGGCCGTTGGCGGCCAGCACGCCGAGGAACTTGCGGGTCAGCGGCGACAGCTTGGCGCGCTCGGCCACGGCCGTCAGCCCCTTGGCGCGATCTTCGCTGGAGAAAGCCGGCGAGGACATCAGGCGGGCCAGGTCCTTGCTCTCCGCGAGCATGACCTTCAGCGACTTGAGATCCGCCTCCACGGCCGGAATTGCGCCGTTATCGTCCGCCAGGTCGAACAGGGCCTGGGCGTAGCGTTGGCCCGCGTCCGTCGCCTTGATGTCGTCAGCCACTCTTTTCAACCCGCCGGTGCGTTGCGCGAGCCGGCTCAGGAATCAACCTTCACCGACTTAAAGGCTTGAATGCGCTTGGGAAAGCACGCGGGCGATAAGGAGTTAGCTCCTCGGCCGCCCAAAGCCGCGCGCCTGATAGCACGCGCCCCTCGCGGTCGCAACAAAACGTCGAACTCCAGGGAATAAGCTCTCACACACCCGCCCGAGCCGGGGTGCGCGGGCCTATTTGGCCATGACGTCCTGGATCTTGATGATCGCCGGCCCGAGGATGACGATGAACAGCACCGGCAGGAAGAACAGGATCATCGGCACGGTCAGCTTGGCCGGCAGCGCCGCCGCCTTCTTCTCCGCCGCCGACAGCCGCAGGTCGCGATTCTCCTTGGCCATCACCCGCAGGGCCGAGCCCAGGGGCGTGCCGTAGCGTTCGGCCTGGATCATCGCCGTGGTCACCGACTTGATGCCCGGGTGATTGGTGCGGCGGGCGAGCCCGTCGTAGGCCAGGCGACGCTCGGGCAGATAGCTGAGCTCGGCGGTGAGCAGCGACAGCTCCTCGGCCAGTTCGATCGACTGCGAGCCGATCTCCTGGCTGACCTTCTGAATGGCGGCCTCGATGGACATGCCGCTCTCGACGCAGATCAGCAGCAGGTCGAGCGCGTCCGGGAAGGCCGAGACGATCGACTCGCGCCGCTTGGTGGCGACGTTGGTGATGTAGACGTTGGGGGCGTAGTAGCCGAGCGTCAGGCCGCCGACGCAGGCGGTGAACCGCGTCATCACCGGCAGGCCGAAATCGTTGATCACGAAGAGATAGAGCGCCACCGCCAGGGCGAAGGCGAACGGCATGACGAACCGGAAGAAGTAGAAGGTCGACACCGGCCTCGGTCCGCGGAAGCCGGCCTGGGCCAGCTTGTCCACCACCTTGGGGTCTTCCAGCAGCCTGGACAGCTGCAGGCGGTCGACCACCTGCTTGTAGAGGCCTTCGTCGGTGTGCCGCAGGCTGCTGCCCTTGGCGGCCATGGCCTGGCGCGAGCGCCGCCGCAGCTCTTCCCGACGGTTGGCCACCGACTTCAGCCGCCCTTCGAGATTGGTCTGGCTGAACAGCGGCGCGGCCAGGGTGACGATGGTGGCGAAGGCCACCAGCGCCACGAACCCCGTGAGCAGGTTGTCGGGGTCGGTCAGGAAGGTGACGAAGTCCACGACGCCTCCCCGCTCAGATCTTGAAGTTGATCATTCTGCGCATCACGAAAACGCCCATCGACATCATGCCGCCGGCGATCAGCAGCAGCAGGTGGCCGCGTGGATCCGAGAACATCGGCGCCATGTAGGCGGGGGACGTGATGGTGATCAGCAGCACCACGGCCGGCGGCAGCGAGCCGATGATGAAGGCGGAGGTCACCGCCTCGCTCGACATCGCCTTGATCTTCTCGCGCATCATGCGGCGCGCGCGCAGCACGCCCGAAAGGTTGCTCAGCGCCTCGGCGAGGTTGCCGCCAGACTTCTGCTGAATGGCCAGCACGATGGCGAAGAAGCGCACCTCGGGGGTGGGCATCCGCTCATACATCCTCTCGAGGGCCTGATCGTTGGTCATGCCCATGGCCATGTTCTCGGTCAGGCGGACGAATTCCCCGGCGAGCGGCTGGGGCAGTTCGCGGCCGATCATCTTCAGACAGTCATGCACCGGCAGGCCGGACTTGATGCCCCGGACGATGATGTCGATGGCGTCCGAGAAGCTGGCCGTGAACTTCTTGAAACGCGACTTGGCCATGAAGCCGATCACCCAGCGCGGCAGGCCCATCCCGGCCGCGAACCCCGCGCCCAGGGCGATCAGCGGCGCCTGCTTCAGGGCGATCGTGGCGGCCGCGACCACCAGCCCGAGGCCCCCGCTGATGATCCAGAACTTCTGCACGTCGGGCGCCAGGCCCGCCTGCTGCAGCTTGGCCGCGAGGGTCAGCGAGGCCTTCTTCGCCTGCTTCTCCTGGTCGCGCAGCGTCTTGACGATCTGCTTGCGGCGCTCCTCGGGGCTCACCGAGGCGCCCTTCACGCGCGCACGCGCGCGCGCAGCCGTTTCATTCGCCGCCACCAGGGCCTGGGCGCGCTTGAGCGTGCGGGCCTGCTGGGAGTCGCCGCCGGCGAAGGCGAAGCCCAGGCCGGCGATGGTGATGAACAGCAGAACCGCGGCGGCGATCGGGAGCATGGCCTATTCCGCCGCGTCGAGGGCGTCGGCCAGTTCGCGCTCCAGCCCGTAGTAGCGGGCGCGATCCCAAAAGCGGGGGCGGGCGATGCCGGTGGAGCGATGGCGGCCGAGCACCTTGCCGTGCTCGTCCTCCCCGGTGATCTCGTAGACGAAGAGGTCCTGGGTGACGATGACGTCGCCCTCGAGGCCGACCACCTCGGTGATGTGGGTGATGCGCCGCGAGCCATCGCGCAGGCGGGCAGCCTGGATGATCACGTCCACCGAACCGACGATCATCTCGCGGATGGTCTTGGAGGGCAGGCCGTAGCCGCCCATGGTGATCATGCTCTCGATCCGGCTGATCGCCTCGCGCGGGCTGTTGGCGTGCAGCGTGCCCATCGAGCCGTCGTGGCCGGTGTTCATCGCCTGCAGGAGGTCGAAGGCCTCCGGTCCGCGCACTTCGCCGACGATGATGCGTTCGGGACGCATCCGCAGGCAGTTCTTGACCAGATCCCGCATGGTGACCGAGCCCTGGCCCTCGAGGTTCGGAGGCCGGGTTTCCAAGCGCACCACATGCGGCTGCTGCAGCTGCAGTTCCGCCGCGTCCTCGCAGGTGATGACGCGCTCGCTGGGGTCGATGAACGCCGTCATGGTGTTGAGCAGCGTCGTCTTGCCCGAACCGGTGCCGCCGGAGATGACGATGTTGCAGCGGCAGGCGCCGATGACGCCGAGCACCCGCGCCCCTTCGGGGCTGATGGACGCGAAGTCCACCAGGTGCTTCATCGTCAGCTTGTCCTTCTTGAACTTCCGGATGGTCAGGGTCGGACCATCGAGGGCCAGGGGCGGGGCGATGACGTTGACGCGGGAGCCGTCCGGCAGGCGCGCGTCGCAGATCGGCGAGGCTTCGTCGACCCGGCGGCCGACCTGGCTGACGATCCGCTGACAGATGTTCATCAGCTGGGCGTTGTCGCGGAAGCGCACATTGGTCAGCTGCACCTTGCCGCTGACTTCGATGAACACCCGGCCCGCGCCGTTGACCATCACGTCGGCGATGTCGTCGCGCGCCAGCAGGGGCTCCAGCGGGCCATAACCCAGCACGTCGTTGATGATGTCCTGAACCAGGTGATCCTGCTCGGACACCGACATCGAGACATTCTTGATCGCCACCAGCTCGGCGACGATGTCGCGGATCTCCTCGCCGGCCTGTTTGGTGTCGAGCTGGGCGAGCGCCGCTAGGTCGATGGTGTTGATCAGGGCGTTGAAGATCGTGGTCTTGGTGGCGTGATAATAGTCGCTCTGTTCACGCACGACCTGGCTGGGCGCGGCGCCCTGAGCGGCGCGGAGCTGGTCGAGGCCGGCCGTGGCCTTGGGGGTCGGCCTGGCGCCCGTCGCCGGGGCCAGGCCGGCCTCCGGCCCGATCTTCTGCGGACGCGTGGCGATGGCGGCTCCGCCGGTGGGCGCGGGCGGAGGGGCCCGTCGCGCCTCCAGGGTCGCATCGCCTCCGGGATCTGTGCGCTTGCCGAACACGATCTACTTCTTCTTGAACAGGCCTGCGAGGAGGGAGGTCTTCGGCGCCGGCGGCGGGTCGCGGCGGCTGATCAGCTGCGCGAAGTGATCGATGCCCTCGGCCGCCTTCGACTTCGGCCCCACCTCGGCCAGCATCTGGCCGTTGTTGGCCGCGGCGCCGAACAGCTTGGGATCGAAGGGCAGAACCAGCGACGGGGTCAGGCCCAGCGCGTCGCCGAAGTCCTTGATCGGCAGTTCCGGGCGCTGCGGCACGCCCGCCATGTTGATCACCAGCCGCGGCGGCTGGTCGTTCGGGCGGGCCTGGCGCACCAGGTCGACGATGTTCTTGGCGTTGCGCAACGAGGCGAGGTCGGGCGTGGCCACGACCACCACGTCGTCGCTCGACAGCAGGATCCGGCGCTTCCAGGCGCTCCAGGCATGCGGCAGGTCGAGCACGACATAGGGCGCCGAGCTGCGGATCTTCTGGGAGACCTCCTCATAGGCGTCGGGCGGGATCTCGTAGTCCTGGTCGAGATTGGCCGGGGCCGCGAACAGCGACAGGCGGTCCGTGCAGCGGACCATCATCCGGTCCATCAGCACCTGGTCGAGGCGATCGGGCTGACCCAGCGCGTCCGCCACGCCCTGCAGAGGGTCCTGGTTGAAGTCGAGGCCGGCGGTGCCGAACGGCAGGTCGAGGTCGACGATCACGGTGCCGGCCTGAATCCGCTCCGAGATCGAATAGGCCAGATTATGCGCCAGGGTCGACGAGCCGACCCCGCCCTTGGCCCCGACCACGGCCACCTGGCGGCCGATGAACGGCGCGGCCGGATCGGCGTAGAGGCCGGAAACGGCGTTGATGATCTGCAGCGGGCCGTGCAGCGGCGGGGCGATGTATTCGCTGACCCCGCGGCGCATCAGCTCGCGATAGAGGGCGATGTCGTTGGCCGAGCCGATGACCATCACCTTGGTGCCCGGATCGCAGACCTCGGCCAGGCGGTCGAGCTGCTCCAGCAGCAGGGTCGCCGGATCCAGGGTCTCGACGATGATCAACGAAGGGGTCGGCTGGTTCTGATAGAAATCCACCGCCGCCGCCAGGCCGCCTTCGCGCAGCAGCACCGAGGCGCGCGACATGCGGCGATCCTGCGCCGTCTGCTCGAACAGCGCGGCGGTCGAGGGTTGATCGCAGAAGACGTGGATGGCGATGCGCGGCACGCCGGCCTCGCCGGACGGGCCGCCATAGGTGGGGGTATAGGCCTGCGCCGCGGCTACCGGCGGCGGCGCGAACGCATCTCCATCGGGAGTCAGGGCCGCCTTGGCCCCGGCGATCAGATCGCCCACCGGATTGTAACCGGTCTCGCCGCCGAGATCGGCGAAGTCGTCGGTCGTGAAGCTCGCCGCCGACGGCTCCGGTTGGGCGGGCGGGAATTCGGCGAACGCGTCGACGGCGTCGGGGCCCGAGGCCCAGCCGGTCGCCGGCGGAGCGGCGAACTCGTCTTCGGCGTCGAAATCGAGGTCGAAATCTTCAGGCTGCGAAGCGCCGGGTCGCATCAGTTCACCGCCCTCGAGATTGCGCCGGTCGCCTGTTCCTCACGCGCTGAGGCGGTGGTCTCGCCGCGACGGTACTTGTCCAGCACCGTCTGGCGGCGGCCGGCATCGGACGGGGTGCTGTCGCGCGGCCGCAGCAGGTCGCCAGGATTGGCCAGCTGGGCGGCCATGTTGGCGGTGACGGCGCAACCGAAATTGGCGCTCGCCCGGTTCGTCATCGTGCGGGTGAGGTTTTCCATGTCCGCGCCGCAGGTCGGCGTGGTCACGGCGTAGCGGTCGTACGACACCACCAGCGGCGCCTCGACGGCGCCGGTCGAGTCATAGGCGGCGATCTCGATGCGCTGGGGCGGCGCGCCCTGGGAAACCAGGAAGTCGCGGGCCTCTTCCGCCATCCGCACGACGATGGGACCGGCCGGCGCGGCGGCGCGGGGCTCGGGGGCCCGCACGGTGATCCGTCCGCCCTCCGAGAACGCCCACTGCTCGATGAAGTCCTTCAGGGCCGCGGCCTGCGTGACCGAAAGACCCGTGGGATGGATCGCCAGCAACAGTTCCTCGGGATGGGCGTCGACCGCGATCTTGCCCGCCCATTGCTCGGTGTCGGTCAGGGCGCCGGTCCTTGGATCTTCGCGCGTCGGCGAGACGCAGCCGGCGAGGATCGCGGCCGAGGCGGCCGTTGCGAGGAGGGTGATGGCGGGGAAGGGCTTGCGCATGGCCTTACTCGATCACGTAGCCGATGGGGCCCTGGTAGGGGCGGCTGGCCGGGGTGCTCGGCCCATTGCTGTTCTGGGCGGCCCTGACGACGGAGTTCAGGCGGCCGAGCAGCACCGTCTCCGGATCGCTGGCGATGCGCAGGCCGTCGGCCGGCGTCTGCAGGCGCCCTGCGTCCTGAGCTTCGACCAGATAGGGCGTGATGATGACCACCAGCTCGCTTTCGCCGTTGAGATAGTCGCGCGAGCGGAACAGGGCGCCGAGCACCGGCAGGCTGGTCATCCCCGGCAGGGCGTCGATGTTCTGCTTCGTTTGCTGGTGCAGCAGGCCGGCGATCATCAGCGAGCCGCCGGAGGGCAGCTCGACCGTGGTCTCGGCGCGGCGCACCGACAGGCCGGGCACCGTGAGCGTGGAGTCGCCGGTGGTCAGGTTGAAGGCGCCGAGGCTGGAGAGCTCGGAGACCTCGGTCGACAGCTTCAGCGAGATGCGGCCGCCCGACATCACCACCGGCGTATAGCCGAGGCCGATGCCGTAGGGCTTGAACTCGAGGGCGACACGGCCCGTGGTGTCCTGGCCCACCGGCACGGGGAATTCGCCGCCGACCAGGAACTTGCCGGCTTCGCCGGAGACCACGGTCAGGTTCGGCTCGGCCAGGGTGCGCACCAGGCCGACGCGCTCGAAGGCCTGCATCATGGCCGAAGCCTTGTTCAGGCCGGGGTCGCCTATGAGGTCCTTCTTGACCGTGGCGGTGTCGGCGTTGACGCCCCGCCGCACGATATAGTCGCACATCACGCTGTCGTTCGGCGGCGCGTAGCCGCAGGGCCGCTGCATGACCGGCCCCTGGGTGGTGTCCAGGTTGAAACCCGCGTTGGCGCCGCCGAGCAGGCCGCCGTTGACGCCGTATGTCGGGGTGAAGCCCAGGGAGTACTGCGGCTCGCCGAGCTGGTTCAGCAGGGCGCTCGAGTTGAAGCCGAGCTGCTTGATGATGTTCCGCTGCACCTCGACGATGCGCACCTTCAGCATCACCTGGTCCTTGCCGGCGATGCTGAGCATGTTCAGGACGTTCTCGGGCTTGCCGACGAACTGCTGGGCGATGCGCGTCGCGCGGTCGGAATCCGAGGCGGTCATCACCAGACCGCTGAGGATCACGCCGCCGTTGACACCCTCGGCCCGCACCTGCGAACCGGGCAGCACCCGGCGAATGGTTTCGCCGATCGCGGCGACGTCCTGATCGACCCGGATGTCCAACGACAGGATGCGGCGGCCGGCGGCGTCGAAAAACACCGCGTCGGTCTGCCCCGTCTTCACGCCCAGCACATAGATGCGGCGCGGCGTGCGGATCACGGCGTCGGCGATGTCCGGACTGGTGACCATCATGTCGCGCACATCGACCGGCAACTCGACGATCGCCGACTTGCCGAGCGGAATGGCCAGCGAGCGCGAGCCGTTGGACGACAGATCGACCCGCAGCACCGAGACCGGCGTGGGGGCTGGCTCGGCGACGGCCCGCTCCCCCGGCGGCGGCGCGGCGCGGCGCACGGGCGCCATGACGGGGCCGTCGGCGACGGCCGAGGCGAGCGGCGTCCCCGCCAGGACAGCGGTCAGCAGCAGGCGGGCGACCAGGTTCAGGCGGATCATGGGCGCACTCCGACGATTTCGGTGGCCCCGGCGCGATGAATCCGGACCAGGTTGCCCTGATCGTTCTGCTCACCCCGATTGATCTTCGTCGCGCCCGAGAAGCCCCCGGAGTCGGTGATTGAGCGCAGGGTGAGGACAATCGAACCCTGGGCCTTGGCGCGGGTCAGGAGCTCGGCGTCGCTCGGCCCCACTTCGAGGGTGGCGGTGGCGCCGATCAACGACTTGGCGTCTTTCTGAACTTCGGTGGCCTGATCGATGGCCAGGACCCGTACATTGGTCAGCACCGTGTCGGCGACGAACTCGGTCTTGGTCTGCTGGGAGCCCCCCATGGCCTGGAGCAGGTCGACTTCGTGGCTATGGAGCACGTCGACGTGATCCCCCGGAAGGATGAAGCCGCCCGCGGCGATGTCGACGGTGACCGGCAGGGCGATGGCGCGCTTGCCCGGCGCCAGCACCACCGACATGAAGCCGCCCTCGCCGCTGCGGACCAGCTTGCGGGCAAGGATCGGCTCGCCGTTGAGGATCGGGTCGCGGACGATCGAACCCTGATACGCCTGCATCGGGCCGGCGCCGCCGATCATCTCGCCGGCGGCGCCGGCGATCTTGGAAGCGCTGGACTTCTCGGAGTCCTTGGTCGGCGGGGCGCCGTCGGTGATCAGGTTGGGATTCAAGGCGTCGGCCGGCCAATCCTGCCAGCCGAGGTCAGACACCTGCAGCCGGTCGCCGATGGCGAGGTCGCGCTTGGCCACCAGCACGCGGGTCGTGGCCCGTTCGGCGACGGCGGGCGACGGCGCGGCGGCCTTGCCGCCGAGGGCGCCGCGCAGCAGCAGCGCGCAACCGATGGCGGCCACGGCGGCGATGACGATGATGATGACGCGTCCGGGGCTCATCGTGTCTCTTGCGGGTCGGCGGCCGTCAGGCGCCGTGAACTCGATCGGCCGGCCTGATTCTGCGGGCCGGCGCGGGGGCGGTCGCCTTCTGGCGCCCAAACCAGCTTTTGCGTTCCTATGGTTAACGTCCGCCTAAGCGGCGCCGTTATCCGGGGAACAGGTTCGACAGCGCCGCGGCCGGGCCGCTGAGCGGAAAAGCGAACAGGGCGCCGACGCAGATCGCCACGCCATAAGGGGCGTCGGCCTTGGGCGTGGCCAGTCGCCCGATCCACGGCGGCGCCTGCAGGGTGAAAGGCCGCAGCATGTTCGAGCGCAGGCTCATCAGCCCCACCGACAGTGCGCCGCCGCAGAGGGCAGTCACCAGGATGAAGGTCGCCGACGCCGGCCAGCCCAGCCACAGCGCCGCCGCGGCCATGAACTTGGCGTCGCCGCCGCCGATCCAGCCGAGGGCGAACATGCCCATGCCCGCCAACAGGAAGACGACGCCGGTCAGCAGCGAAAGGCCCGCCGCGCCAAGCGACAGATGCGAGACAAGGGCGGCGGGGATGAAGGCCGCCACCAGCGCCAGCGATATCCAGTTGGGGATGGTGTAGGTCGTCGCATCCTTCAGCGCGGCCACGATGGCCAGGGCCGGGAAGACGAGCAGGATGAGATTGGCGAGCATGGCCGGATCATCGCCCGCGCGGGTGAACAGTTCGTTGCGGCGGCGCTTGGCCTGGAAGCTCAGGCCGGAAAAGCGGAAGGGCCGCGGATCTCTCCGCGGCCCCCCGTTTTCAAAGGATGCTGTCCTTCGAGACGCTTATTCGCCGAGCTTGGTAGCAACCGTGTTCAACTTCGTATTCAGGTTGGTGCCGATCAGCTGCACGGCGGTGATGATCACCACGGCGATCAGGGCGACGATCAGGCCATACTCGATGGCGGTGGCGCCGGACTCGTCCTTCAGGAACTTGGTCACGAACTTCGACATGAGAATCTCCATTAAATAAGCAGGTTGAGAAGGGACAAGCCGTTCGACCTGCCTACCCCCGAAAACGAGGGACAACATCGCGCACCGCATTTAATGGCCAGTAAACAAGGCAAGTGCAGGCAATTGAATTCTATGATTATTTTTTATTTACTATGAGTTTCCGTTAACCATACCCCATGTAAATCATATTCCGCGCAATTCTATATGTGGTCCGCGCCCTGACGTCTTAAGCGCCGTTAAGGCGGCTGAATCATCGGTGAAGACCAGGAAGACGCTTCAGGCTTTGTTGACCAAATCTCACGACCCTGACCGGACAGACCGATCCGGGACGCCGTCATGCGCCACATCATCGCCGCCGCCTTCGCCCTGGCTCTGCCGGCGCTCATTCTTGTTCCGGCGCAACCCGCCCACGCCCAGGCCACGCTCAGCGTGCCGATCGATCAGAGCGTGAAGGTGGGCTTTTCGGCGCCGGCGCGGGACGTGGTGGTCGGCAACCCGATGATCGCCGACGTCACCCTGCTCGACTCGGGGGGCGCGATCCTGCTCGGCAAGCAATACGGCCTGACGACGGTCACCGCCTTCGACGCTGGCGGCCGCGCGGTCTTCGCCCGACAAATCGTCGTGGTGCCGGGCGACGAGAACCGCGTGGCGTTCTTTAGGGGCACGGCCCGCAACAATCTGGTCTGCGGCTCCAGCTGCGAACATGTGGCGATGCCAGGAGAGTCGCAAGCGGTGTACCAGGACCGCAGCACGCCCTATACGGGTTACAGCGAACGGACGCGCTCGGCGGCCCAGCCCGTCAAGTAACCGCAAGGCCGAGTTTAAGCGTGGCTTTTAAATAGCGATTAGCTTTGCCCCGCTAGGGTCGCGGCATGAAGACGCTCGTCCAGCTCATGCGCCGGTTTCGTCGCGCCCACGGTGGCGCGACGGCGGTCGAGTTCGCCCTGGTTGCGGCGCCTTTCATGGTCCTGCTGTTCGCGATCGTCGAGCTGGGCCTGGTGTTCCTGGTGCAGACCAACCTCGACAACGCCACCGAGGACGCGGCGCGGCGAATCCGCACCGGCGAGCTGCAGATCGCCAAGGACGACGCCGCGGCCTTCAAGGCCGACGTCTGTAGCCAGGTCGCCTGGCTGGGGTCGAGTTGCACCGGCAATCTCAGGATCGACGTGCGGGTGTTCGGCAGCTTCGCGAACCAGGGGAACCCCGGCGGGTCCGAGAACGGCGGCATCAACCCAGACCAGGAAGAGACCTTCATCCCCGGCGTCGGCTGTAGCATCGTGCTGGTGCGCACCTACTACAGGTGGCCGCTGATCACGCCGCTGCTGAGTTCGGCCCTTATCAATCTGGAGGGCAACACCCGGCTGATCAGTTCGGCTGTCGCCTTCCGCAATGAGCCGTTCACCCAATGCTGAGCTTCGGAAAGAGATTCTGGCGCGATCGGCGCGGCGTCTCGGCAATCGAATTCGCGTTCATCGCCCCGGTGATGATCGGCGGCTACCTGGGCATCGCCGACATCACCCAGGCGATGATGGCTGATCGCCGGGCCAACCACGTCGCTTCGGCGGTGGGCGACCTCGTCACCCAGTCGAGCCAACTCACCGACGCCGAGATCGCCGACATTTTCCTGATCGCCAAGTCGATCATAGCGCCCTTCCCCTCCGAGACCCTCGGCGTGCGGGTCACCAGCGTCTCGGTCGACGACAAGGGCGCCGCCACCGTGGACTGGAGCGAGGCCAGCGGGATGGACAAGGCGAGCGGGCCATACGAGCTGCCGGCCGGTCTGGTGCCCAACGGCCAGAGCATCGTGGTGTCGGAATCGACCTACACCTACACATCGCCGTTCGGGAAACTCTTCCCGAAGCCGCTCACCTTCACCGATAGGCTCTATCTGAAGCCGCGCCGCTCCAGCAAGGTGATGCGCACCTCCTAGAGCCGCCCGGCGAGCCGTTCGACTAGGGCGTGCGGCGCCAGGCGTCGCCCGTCCAGGGCCGAGACCGGACGCAGGCCGATCAGGCTGTTGGTGACGACGATCGCCTCCGCCGACGCCAAGGCCCCGGCCCCCGCCCTCACCTCCGTCGCGTCGACGCCGAGCACCGCCGCCGCCCTTACGACGCGGGCCCGGGTCACCCCGGCCAGCACCCCGCAATCGAGCGCGGGGGTGAACAGCCGTCCCCCGGCGATCCAGAACAGGTTGCCGGCCGCCGCGCAGGCGACCTCGCCCCGGGTGTTCAGCATCACCGCCTCGTCGGCCCCGGCCGCCCGCGCCTCGGCGCGCGCCAGCACATTGTCGAGATAGGCCAGGGTCTTCAGGCGCGAGGCCGGTGAGCCGTCGTTGCGCCGCACGGTCGAGGTCGCCAACGTCAAGGCGTCGTCGGAGGCCGGGGCGAGGAAGGCCTTGGCGACGATGCGGAGCGCCGGCTCGGCCGGCCGGTCCAGCCCTCGGCCGCCGCCGCCCGCCGTCACGGTCAGCCGCAAGGCCAGGCGTTCGGTCGTTCCGGCGATGGCCGCCTCGGCGGCGGAGCTAAGAGCCCACGGATCCGGCGTCGGCAGACTCAGCGTCGCGCAGCCGGCCGTCAGCCGGGCGACGTGTTCGGGCCAGAAGGCGATCTGTCCATCCTCGACCAACAGGGTTTCGAACAGGCCGTCGCCGAGGGTGAAGCCGCGGTCGTCGAGCGGGACGAGGTCGGTCATCGAAGGGCTCCCTGCAGGGCGGCGATCTTGGCCTCGGTCTCCAGGCGTTCGGCGAGCGGGTCGCTGTCGGCCACGATGCCGGCCCCGGCACGGGCTTCGAAGACCCAGCCGCCGTCGGCCTGCTCAAGCGCCAGGGTGCGGATCAGCACGCTGGAATCGAAGGCGCCGTCGCAGCCGGCCCAGAACAGCGCCCCGCAATAGGGCCCGCGCGGGGGCTCCAGCCCGGCGATCAGCTTCATCGCCTGCACCTTGGGCGCCCCGGTGATCGAACCGGGCGGGAAGGCCCGGGCGAGAAGATCGAGCGGCGAGGCCCCCGGCGCGAGGCGGCCGGTCACCGTCGAGACCAGGTGATGCACATTGGCGAAGCTCTCGACTTCGAACAGTCGCGGCGCGGCCACCGAGCCGGGCGACGAGACGCGCGCGAGATCGTTGCGCATCAGGTCGACGATCATCAGGTTCTCGGCCCGGTCCTTGGCGCTGGCCGCCAGCCGGTCCCGCTCGGCGCCGTCCTCGGCCGGTGTCGCGCCGCGCCGTCGGGTGCCCTTGATCGGCCGGGTCTCCAGCTCGCCGCCGGCGCCGGCGCTGACGAACCGCTCCGGCGAATTGGAGACCAGGGCGCGGCCCTCGAGGCGCAGGTAGGCCGCGAAGGGCGCCGGGCTCTCGGCGATCAGCCGCCGCAGCACGTCGACCGGCCGGACGTCGGCGGCCAGGCGGCCGGCCCAGCGACGGGCGATGTTGGCCTGGAACAGCTCGCCGCCCCGGATGCGCTCGACCACCTCGGCCACCGCCGCCTCGTAGGACGACGGCGCATCGAGGCTTTCGAATGTGGAGGACAGCGCGCCCGCCGCCGGCGCGGGAGACGGCGCGTCGAGCCAGGCGGCCGCCTCGCCGGCGCGCGCCTCGGCCTCCGCGAGGCTGGCCCCCCGGCCGAGGGCGACGACCTCGCGCCGCTCGTGATCGAAGGCGAGCAGCGCCGCATAACGGCCGACCGCCAGGTCGGGCCAGGTCGTGCGCGCCAGGGCGAGGCCTTCGGCGCGGGCGCCGAGTTCGTAGGCCGCGAGGCCCGCCAGGCCGCCTTGGAACGGGGGACCGTCCGCGAGCGCCGCCGCCGGTTCGCCCGCCAGGTCGCGCAGGGCCGCGAAGGCGTCGATGGCGGCGTCCGGCGCGACGGTCAGGGTCGCCTGGGGCGCGCGCAGCACATAGGACCAGCGGCCGCGCGGGCCGCCGCCGCCCGAGACCAGGGCCAGCGCCCAGGGCTCGTCCGCGAAGGGCGCCAGGGCCGCCGCCGGCTCGCGCCAGGGCAGGGTCAGGCGGGCGACATGGCGCATCGTCGGCTTACCGGAACGGCGGCTCGTCGAAGGCCCGCAGCTTGCGCGAGTGCAGCTGCGCCCCCTCCTGCCGCAGCAGCTCCACGGCCGCGAGACCGATCTGCAGGTGCTGGTTGATCGCCCGCTCATAGAAGGCGTTGGCCTGGCCCGGCAGCTTCAGCTCGCCGTGCAGCGGCTTGTCGGACACGCAGAGCAGCGTCCCGTAAGGCACCCGGAAGCGATAGCCCTGGGCGGCGATGGTGGCGCTCTCCATGTCGATGGCCACCGCCCGGCTCTGGTTGAAGCGCAGGGCCGAGAGGGTGTGGCGAAGCTCCCAGTTGCGGTCGTCGGTGGTGACCACGGTGCCGGTGCGCAGGCGCCGCTTCAGCGCCTCGCCGGTGTCGCCGCTGACCTGCTTGGCCGCGTCATAGAGCGCCCGCTGCACCTCGGCGATCGAGGGGATGGGGATCTCCGGCGGCAGCACGGCGTCGAGCACGTGGTCGTCGCGCAGATAGGCGTGGGCCAGCACATAGTCGCCGATGGTCTGGGTGTCGCGCAGGCCGCCGCAATGGCCGATCATCAGCCAGGCCTGCGGACGCAGCACGGCCAGGTGGTCGCAGATGGTCTTGGCGTTGGACGGGCCGACGCCGATGTTGACCAGGGTCACGCCCCGGCCGCCGGGGGCCATCAGGTGATAGGCCGGCATCTGGTGCTTGCGCCAGGCGCCGGCGGCGATGGTCAGCTCCGGCTCCTCGGTCTCGGCGGTGACCACGACGTTGCCGGCGCAGGAGAGGGCCGAATAGGGGCTGCCCGACTTCTTCAGCTCCGCGCAGGCCCAGGCCACGAACTCGTCGACGTAGCGGTGGTAGTTAGTGAACAGGATGTACTGCTGGGTGTGCTCGGCCGGGGCGCCCGTGTAGTGCTTCAGCCGCGCCAGGGAGAAGTCGGTGCGCAGGCCGTCGAACAGGCTGAGCGGCCGGTGGTCCTCCAGGGCCGCGTCCCACAGGCCGTCGGCCACCTCGTCGCCGATGAAGGCCAGTTCGGTGGCGGGGAAGTAGCGGGCGAGATCCTCCGAGCGGACGTCGGCCTGGTTGAGATCGATGGAGGCGTCGAGCACATAGGCGAACGGAATCTCCTGCATCGAGCGATGCACCTCGACCTCGACCTCGAAGTCGCCGAACAGCAGGGTCAACTGCTCGATCAGGAAGTCGCGGTAAAGCTCCGGCCGGGTGACGGTGGTGGCGTAGACGCCCGAGCGGCTGAGGCGCGCGAAGGCGCGCGGCAGCTTCGGCGTGCGCCCGGTCGGCGCGTAGGTGAGGCGAAGCTCGGGATAGGCGAAGACCCCTTCGAGGCGGGTCTGGGCGACCGGATGCTCGCCGGTCTCCAGATAGGTCTTCAGGGCGGAGCGCAGGGCCTCGACGGCCTGCTGGTAGTGTTCGGTCAGCTGATCGACGACCGCCGCGGCTTTCTCTTCGTTTGTCATGGTCCCTTATAGCTCAGCCACGGTGGGGGTTGCGAGCGGCGGGGTCATCCGGCGGACCCGGAAGGAGAATTCCGCGCCCATGGCCTTGCGGCGGGCGGGCCAAACAGGGTCAATTGTCACCCCGGCGATGTCGGTCGGGGGGAGAAACCGTCCATGAATCGCCTGTTCGCCTACTTCATCGTCGGCGCCATGCTGCTCGGCATTGTCGTAGGCTGGATCTGCAACGCGACGTTGACGCCCGGGCAGATCGCCTCGGTGGCGGACGGGCTGGGCATCCTCACCGACCTCTTCCTGCGGCTGATCAAGATGATCATCGCGCCCCTGGTGTTCGCCACCCTGGTCAGCGGCATCGCCCACATGGAGGACGCCGCCCAGATCGGCCGCGTGGGGGTGAAGACCATGGGCTGGTTCATCTGCGCCTCGCTGGTCTCGCTGACCATCGGCCTGATCATGGTCCACATCATCCAGCCCGGCGTCGGCATGCATCTGGACATCCCGGCGGGCGACGCCGCCGCGACGGTGGACACCGCCAAGTTCACCCTGAAGGAATTCGTCACCCACCTGGTGCCGACCTCGATCATCGACGCCATGGCCCGCAACGAGATCATCCAGATCGTGGTGTTCTCGGTGCTGGTCGGCACCGCGGTGGCGGCCGTCGACGACCGCGCGCCGCAGGTGCTGCAACTGGTCGAGCAGGTCACGGCCATCATGCTGAAGGTGACCGGCTATGTGATGAAGCTGGCCCCGATCGCCATCTTCGCCGCCCTGGCCTCGACGGTGGCGACCCAGGGCCTCGGCGTCCTCTTGACCTACGCCAAGTTCGTCGGCGGCTTCTATCTGTCGATGGGCATCCTGTGGTGCGTGCTGATCGCCGCCTGCGCCGCCTTCGTCGGCGCCCGCGCGCTGAAGCTGGTGGGGATCATCCGCACCCCGGCCCTCTTGGCCTTCTCCACCGCCAGCTCCGAGGCCGCCTATCCGCGCACCCTAGAGGTGCTGCAGCAGTTCGGGGTCTCGCGCCGCATCGTCAGCTTCGTGCTGCCGCTGGGCTACTCGTTCAATCTGGACGGGTCGATGATGTACTGCACCTTCGCGACCCTGTTCATCGCCCAGGTGTACGGCGTCGAGCTCTCCATCGCCCAGCAGATCACCATGCTGCTGCTGCTGATGGTCACCTCCAAGGGCATGGCCGGGGTGCCGCGCGCCAGCCTCGTGGTGATCAGCGCCACCCTCACCTACTTCAAACTGCCCGAGGCCGGCCTCCTGCTGGTTCTGGCCGTCGACCACCTGCTCGACATGGGCCGCTCGGCCACCAACGTGGTCGGCAATTCCGTCGCCTCGGTGGTGGTCGCCAAGTGGGAAGGGCAGCTGGGACCGGAAGAGGAAGGGACCGTCGCGGGGTGACGGGCGCGCGGCGGCGCCGTCCGGCTTAGTCCCAGCCGTGGGTGTAGTTTCGGGGCGGTGGTTGGGGGCGGCGCCCCCTGGGCGGCAGTTCGCCGGGCAGGCCAACGGGATAGCCGGGGAGCGCGTCGGGGTCTGGGGGTTGAGTGTAGGGCGGCGCAACTTCTCTCCTTTCCCCCTGGATGGGGGAAAGGGCAGGGATTGGGGGTGGAAGCGGTTCGGCAAGCGGTGAGTAGACCGGAGAGGATGCAGAAGTAACGTCGCAACGTTCTTCAGGGAGCGCCTCCTCCGGACGCGGCGCCACCCCCACCCTTGATCCCTCCCCCATCCAGGGGGAGGGAGACTTCAAGATAACTCCGCCTTCCCCGCCCTTTGACAGCCCCAGGTCCCGGCAGATCTGCTCGACGACCTCCTCGAACGGCCGGGACAGGATGTCCCCGAGGTCTTCCGCCTCCTTCAGGCGCTCGGTGGCTTCACGGATGCAGCGCTCGTGCGCCTCGCCGCCCTCGGCGTCCTTGTGAATCTCATCGATGATGCCGGTGACGGTGGCGGCGATGTCGTCCTTGCGGGCGCGCAGGCGCGGATCTTCCTTAGCGGCGGTCGGCGTCGCAGGAGCGGCGAGGCCCGCTTCGTAGTCCTCGATCCGGCCGACGCCGCGCAGCTTGTCGATCACCTCGACCTGCAGGGCGCAGGTCAGGCGCACGGCGCGCGAGACCCGGCTGAAGGCCAGGGTGACGGCGACGGGATCGACCGGCTCGGAAGCTTCAGCGACGCGCCCGCGAAGGCTTTCGGCGATCTCCATGCCGATGTCGGCCAGACGCTCCAGCTTGGCGAGCTGGCGCTCCAGCACCGGCCGCGCGAAGTCGGCGGCGGGCGTTTCATCAGGACTGACGGGCTGTGGGGTCACCCATCCAGCGAAGCAGACGGAAACGTCAGATGCGGACGTAAAGTCGTCGAAGTCGACCCTCGAAGCACCGCTACGGTGGGTGCCGGGTGAGTGATCGCCAGCACCTGAGCCATCATCAGCTTAGTTGAGGCGAGGATGCTTTCCAGGCTCGCCCTGCACCCCGCTGGAATCCATATTTGTTTTAGTCATGGATGCATTGCATAGGATTATCTCAACTCGGCGATAACCGTGTCAAAGTTGTCTCGCCAGTAGCCACCTAGCCCCCTTACACGTCCACCGAAAATCCGACGATACTCTTCCTCATCTTCGTGGCCCGAGCAAACAACAATCTCACATTCGCTGTTGAAGAATGGCGAAAATAAATGCGTATCATGTTGCTGGTATCGCGCACCCACGATGACGACTTTCTGCGCGGCACGAATTTCCTCTGCAAGAGAATCTCGACAAAGCTGTATCGAGTCCCCCAGACCGGTATCGGGCTTTTCGGGATGATACATCGAGAGAACTGGGTTTAGTTCATTTTCCTTATAAAGTTGATTCAATTTGAAAATATTCGTTTCCATGTAAGATCCGGCGGTATCTTGCAGCCGAAACATGACCTGATTAGCGGGGCCCTCATTGATATTATCACGCGCTATAGCACTCCTAGTAATCAGCCCGGAACTACCGTGGGGCAGATAGAGGCGACACCCGGTATATTCTCGGTTGAAGTATCCCCCATATCCTGGATAGCTCAGCTCTACTTCACTAGCCGCCGCCGCTCGTTGCAGCAATAAATCGTAGTTCAGCGACGCAAGCACGAGGTCATCGGGAGCCCCGCCGAGACTCGAGAACAATTTTCGATAAAGTGAAAACTCCGATGGGCAGTAGGCGGCCAACAGAAGGGCCATCTGCTTGTTGAGAGCGATGACCTCGCTTCGGGTCGCAACACCCCTAACGCCGCCGGCGTTAAATGCGCCAACGAGCCACTGCATAATTTGCTCGAATCCACGAAGGTTTTGCGGAGGTGAAATTCTTCCCCACGTCGTGGGGTAACGTCGCCTGAGCGCGCCAAACAGTTCGTCGCCCCTAGGTGGCTGCATGCTCGGGTCGCCTTCCGACCCAAAGCTAGCGCCCGCCCCAAAATAGAGAACTTTCACCCTACACCCCGCGCATTGGTCGGACGCTGAGGCCTCTTCGCCTCAGCCGTCGCGCCCCAAATTCGATTGTCCGCCCCCTACCCCCGCCCGAAGAACGGCATCTTGGCGGTCATCACCGTGACGAACGGCATGTTGGCGTCGGGGGTGCGGCTGGCCATGAAGACCACGGTGTCGGCGACGTTGGCGACGTCCATGGTCGGTTCGACCCTGGTCGTGCCGTCCGGTTGCAGAACGCCCTTGGCCATGCGGGCGGTCATGTCGGTGCCGGCGTTGCCGATGTCGATCTGGCCGCAGGTGATGTCGAAGGGGCGGCCGTCGAGGTTGAGGCTGCGGGTCAGGCCGGTGATGGCGTGCTTGGTCGAGGTATAGGCGGCCGAGTTCGGGCGCGGGACATGGGCCGAGATCGAGCCGTTGTTGATGATGCGGCCGCCCTGGGGCGACTGGGCCTTGAACTGGCGGACGGCGGCCTGGGCGCAGAGGAAGCTGGCGGTGAGGTTGATGTCGACCACCGCCTGCCAGGTCGCGAAATCGAGATCCTCGAAGGCCACCGGCGGGGCGCTGCGGCCGGCGTTGTTGAACAGCAGATCGAGGCGGCCGAAGCGGTCGATGACCGCCGCGAACAGGCGCGCCACCTCGTCGGGCCTGGTGATGTCGGCGGCGACGGCGAACATCGCCTGCCCCGGTCCGGCGAGGGCGACGGTCTCGTCCAGGGCCTCGGCGCGGCGGCCGGTGACGGCGACCGACCAGCCGGCGGCGGCCAGCGCCAGGGCGCAGGCCCGGCCGATGCCGGAGCCGCCGCCGGTGACGACAGCGACCCTGGGGGCGCCCCCTGGAGCGACCTTCGACACGGCCTATTCGGCCGGCAGCAGGTTCTCGCCGCGGCGGGCCAGCATGCGGTCGAACTCGCCCCAGACGCCCTCTTCGCCGTGCCATTGGCCCTTGGTGGCGGCCTTGGAATATTCGGTGGCGCGGGCTTCGAAGAAGTTGGCGTGCTCGACGCCGCTGAGCAGGCTCTGCAGCCAGGGCAGCGGGTTTTCCTTGATGCCATAGACGATCGGCAGCTCCAGCTGGCGCAGGCGCCAGTCGGCGATGAAGCGGATGTACTGCTTGATGTCGTGCGGGGTCATGCCTTGGACGTCGCCGGCCTCGAAGGCGAGGTCGATGAACTTGTCCTCCATCTCGACAACGGTCCTACAGCATTCGACGATGTCGGCCGCGACCTGCGGCGTCACCGCGCCGGTCTCCTTGTTGAAGGCGTGGTAGAGCTTGATGATGCCTTCGCAGTGCAGGCTTTCGTCGCGCACGCTCCACGAGACGATCTGGCCCATGCCCTTCATCTTGTTGAAGCGCGGGAAGTTCATCAGCATGGCGAAGCTGGCGAACAGCTGCAGGCCCTCGGTGAAGCCGCCGAACATGGCCAGCGTCCGGGCGATGTCGGCGTTGGTCTCGACGCCGAACCTGCCCATGAAGTCGTGCTTGGCCTTCATGGCGTCGTATTCCATGAACGCGCCGAACTCGCTCTCCGGCATGCCGATGGTCTCGAGCAGCAGGGCGTAGGCCGCGATATGGATGGTTTCCATATTGGCGAAGGACGACAGCATCATCTTCACCTCGGTCGGTTTGAATACCCGGCCGTAGCGCTCCATGTAGTTGTCGGCGACCTCGATGTCCGACTGGGTGAAGAAGCGGAAGATCTGGGTCAGCAGGTTGCGCTCACGGTCGTTGAGGCTGACCGCCCAGTCCTTGCAGTCCTCGCCGAGGGGCACTTCCTCGGGCATCCAGTGGACCTGCTGCTGCTTCTTCCAAAAGTCGTAGGCCCAGGGATAGCGGAAGGGCTTATAGGCGCCTGACGGGGTCAGCAGGCCGGGCAGGGTCTGAAGGGTCGAGGCGCTCATGCGAGAGTCCGGAAACGAAGGTTGGATGGCGAATGGCCGAAGGAGGCCTGATTCAGCCTTAATAGAAGACTACGACATCTTGCGTTGGGCAAGCGCCCCTTCATCAAGATGTTGTGGGCGACCTGGGGACGGAGTGACGCAGCCGTGATTCAGCTGTTTGGAGCCGCCGGCTCCGGTTCCGTGCCCGTCGAGGCGGCGCTGACCCTGGCCGGCGTCGATTTCTCCGTCGTCGAGGCCGCGACCTGGGCCGGGCCGGGCGAGCAGGCCAAGGTGGCCAAGGTCAATCCCATGCGCCAGGTGCCGGCGCTGGTGATCGACGGCGGCGAGGTGATGACCGAGAGCGCCGCCATCCTGATCTGGATCGCCGAGCGATTCCCCGAGGCGAACCTCGCCCCGCCGCCGGGCCACGCCGACCGGACGCAGTTCCTGCGCTGGATGTCCTACGTCTCGGCGGCGATCTATTCGCTCTATTGGGTGAAGGACGATCCCTCGCGCCTGACCGAGGGCGCGGCGTCGGAGGCCCTGCTGGTGGAGCGGACCGAGGCGCGCATCGCCGAATGCTGGGCGCGGATGGACGCCCAGGTCGACCCGGGCCGCTATATCCTGGGCGATACCCTGACGGTGCTCGATCTCTATGTCGCCGTGGTCTCGCGCTTCCGGCCGCGCCGGCGGCGGTTCTACGAGGTCGCGCCGCGCATGGCGCCGTGCATCCGGCGCGTGGACGCCGACCCGCGGCTGAAGGCCTTCTGGGCGGAGCGCTATCCGTTCGAGGCGGGCTGGGAGGGGTAGGGCGCGGCTTCGAGTTCGAGATCGAAACCTTCGCGGCGGGTCCGAAGAAACACGATCCTTCCCCCTGGATGGGGGAAGGGCAGGGATGGGGGTGGCGCCCTGTCCGCTACGGCAGCGTGCCGGCATGACGCGCATTCCCGACGATTCGAACGTGACTTTGGGCAGTGGCCATTTGGCCAGTCAGTGACGGCGGAACCGCTTCCACCCCCACCCCTGCCCCTCCCCCATCCAGGGGGAGGGATTAAGGAATGTGGATCCGCTTAACAGGTTGGGGACGCCCTACTTATGCGGGCGGTAGCTGAAGCTGAGGGCCAGCATCTCGTCCTGCTGGGTCGAGAGGCCCATGAAGGTGTCCTTCATCTTCATCTTGCGATGGACGTAGCCGAACGAGGTCTGCATCGCGCCGCGTCGCCAGCCGACACCCACCTGGGCGTCGCCGACCAGGGTGGAGGTCGGGTCCTGCGACCAGCCGGCGCGGCTCCAGTCGCCGTCCTGCCGCAGCACGTTGAGGCCCACGGCCTTCCCGCTGGCGGCGGCGAACAGGTACCAGCGGTCGCGATTGCCGAAGGCCTTGCCGTTCATCACCCCGCCGGCGCCCAGGGCCTCGGAGACGCGGTCCTCGAGATTCTGGCCGACCCGGACGACGGCGCCGGCCTCGGCCGAGCCGCCGGTGTTGCCGATGCCCAGGCCCGCGTGGGGCGACAGGTCGACATTGAGCCTGCCGGCGTTGAAGGCGACGGCGCGAGGCCAGCCGCGCGTCACCGTCACGTCGAAGGCGTCGGGCGAGAAGCGTTCGGCCTGCAGGTCGCGCGGGCCGAGGCCCGGGATCAGGGTCGGCGAGCCCACCGAGAGGCGCACGCTGTCGACCGCGCCGCCGGAGCGGCTGGGCAGGGTGAACTGCTGGGCGTCCCACGAGGTGGCCAGGCCACGGCCGGTGTCATAGCGCATGCCGTCCATCAGGCTGGCGACGTCGGCCGCCCCGGCGAGCGGCGTGGCGAAGGGCCCGTCGACCAGCTCGGCCGCCGCGGCGTCCACCGGGCGCTGGCCGCGCAGGGCGACGCCGACCACGGTGGGGGCCTGGCTCTGGGGCTTGGCGAAGGCGGCGGCGTTAACGGCGGCGAGGCGGGAGTCGGCGCCGCGATCCGACGCGGACGCGCCGGCGGAGAATTGCATTTGCGCCTGGGCGGTCTGTGCCGCCAGCAGCGCTAAGGCCGTTCCCAAGACGATCCGCACGCGGACCCCCGTTTCCCACCACAAGCCGACGGTGCATCAAAAAACTGCGGCGCGCCAGCCACCATCACGAACTTTCAAACCAGTGGGGCTTGAATTCGTTCCGCGGATTCCTAGCGAGCGTATCCTCAAGGAATTCAGGGATTTGATGACGAGAAAAAGAAAGCCCCGGCGCTCGGATGAGCGCCGGGGCGAAAGATTCCCTTACAAGCTTTGATGACCGCCGTTCGCCCTATTGGCAGGCGAGGCATTCCTCGTAGTCGGTCTTGGCGGCGGCCTCGACCATCTTGGCCGCTTCCGACCCGCCGTCGGCGCCGGCGAAGGCGGCCCGCTGCACCGACTTGGAGCGCAGGTAGTAGAGGGACTTCATGCCACGCTCCCACGCCTGCCAGTGCAGCATGTGCAGGTCCCACTTATCCACATCGCCGGGGATGAACAGGTTCACCGACTGGCTCTGGCAGACTTCCGGCGTGCGGTCGGCGGCCAGTTCGACCACCCAGCGCTGATCGAGTTCGAAGGCGGTCTTGTAGACGTCCTTCTCGTCCTGGGTCAGGCCGTCGAGGTGCTGAACCGAACCCTCGTTCTCGAGGATCGAGTTCCACACCGCGTCGGTGTTCAGGCCCTTCTCGGCGAGCAGGCGCTCCAGGTAGGGGTTCTTCACCGCGAAGGAGCCCGACAGGGTCTTGTGGGTGTAGATGTTGGCCGGGATCGGCTCGATGCCGGCGCTGGTGCCGCCGCAGATGATCGAGATCGAGGCGGTCGGGGCGATGGCCAGCTTGTGCGAGAAGCGCTCCATCACGCCGCGCTCGGCGGCGTCCGGGCAGGCGCCCTTTTCCTCGGCCAGCTTGACCGACGCCTTGTCGGCCTCGCGGCGCAGGTGCTTGAACAGGCGCATGTTCCAGCTCTTGGCCAGGGCGCTTTCGAACGGCACGTTCTGCTTCTGCAGGAAGGAGTGGAAGCCCATCAGGCCGAGGCCGACCGAGCGCTCGCGCATGGCGGCGTAGCGGGCGGACGAGGCCGCGTCGGGGGCGCGGTCGATGAAGTCCTGCAGCACGTTGTCGAGGAAGCGCATGACGTCCTCGACGAAGCGCGGCTCGTCGCGCCATTCGAGGAAGGTCTCGGCGTTGACCGACGACAGGCAGCAGACGGCGGTGCGGTCGTTGTTCAGGTGGTCCTTGCCGGTGTGCAGCATGATCTCGCTGCAGAGGTTCGACTGGCGGACCTTGAAGCCCAGCTCGCGCTGGTGGCTCGGCAGGGCGCGGTTCACCGCGTCGGAGAAGATCAGGTAGGGCTCGCCGGTCTGCAGGCGCAGCTCGAGCACCTTCTGCCAGAGCATGCGGGCCGAGACCTCCTTCACCACTTCGCCGGTCTTCGGCGAGCGCAGACCGAACATCTCGCCGTCGCGGACGGCGTGCATGAACTCGTCGCTGATCGAGATGCCGTGGTGAAGGTTCAGGCTCTTGCGGTTGAAGTCGCCCGAGGGTTTGCGGATCTCGAGGAACTCCTCGATCTCCGGGTGGTGGATATCGAGGTAGACGGCGGCCGAGCCGCGGCGCAGGGAGCCCTGGCTGATGGCGAGGGTCAGGCTGTCCATCACGCGGATGAACGGGATGATGCCGCTGGTCTTGCCCGCGCCCTTCACCTGCTCGCCGATCGAGCGCACGCCGCCCCAATAGGTGCCGATGCCGCCGCCGTTGGCGGCCAGCCAGACGTTCTCGTTCCAGACGCCGACGATGCCGTCGAGGCTGTCGTTCACGGCGTTGAGGAAGCAGCTGATCGGCAGGCCGCGACCGGCGCCGCCGTTCGACAGCACGGGGGTGGCGGGCATGAACCACAGGCGGCTCATGTAGTCGTAGACGCGCTGGGCGTGCTCATCGTCGTCGGCGAAGGCCGTGGCGACGCGGGCGAACATGTCCTGATAGCTCTCGCCGGCCAGGAGGTAGCGGTCCTCCAGGGTGGTCTTGCCGAACTCGGTCAGCAGGGCGTCGCGCGAGCGATCGACCACGACCGGCGTCTTCGGCACCAGGTGCAGGACCGGTTGCGCCCGCTCCATCGGCGCGGCGTCGGCCGACGGGTTGGTCTCGGAAGTCATCTGGTGTGCTGCGTCGCCCATCATCGCCGTAAATTCCTGAACCCTTTCAGCGCCTTCGCGCGGCCCCGGCCCCGCTCCGCAGCCCATACATGTGGTATGCGAAGCATCACCTGCCCCTACATATGGGGCCTGACCGTGAAAGAGTCGTCAACGCCCAGAGCGGTCGCCGAGCGCATTTTTTTCGTCAACAAAAGGTTAACGCGCAGTCGCACCATGGCGCTTGATCGGAGAGGCGCCAAGGCGTAAATCCCCGCCGTCACTGGGGAGTAGCCGCCCGCGCCGATCAGCGGGGGATGCGTCAACACACTTGGAGCCGCGGCTCCATGGCGCACCGGGACCAAGACGGGCCGCGAGGCCCGGGGCGGTTCGGCGAGACCTTTGACGCCGTGGGCGGACCATGCGGGGCCGCCGACGCGGCGTCATTGGTCGTGCTTAAGGCCCCGCGGAGACGAATCGAATCGTGATCGACGCCCTTTCGACCCTCGGGGTCTCCGCCGGGCTCGTGGCTGTCGCCGAGATCGGCGACAAGACCATGCTGCTGGCCATCCTGCTGGCCGCCCGCTTCCGCAAGCCGTGGCCGATTCTGGCGGGCATCCTGGTCGCCACCCTGGCCAACCACGCCCTCGCCGCCGCCGTGGGGGCCGCCGCCGGCGCCTTTCTGCAAGGCCCGTGGATGCGCTGGATCCTGGGCCTCGCCTTCCTGGCCTTCGCCGGCTGGGCGCTGATTCCCGACAAGCTGGAGGAGGACGAGGCCGAACCGAAGCCGATCGGCCACGGCTCGATCTTCCTGACCACCGCCGTGGCCTTCTTCCTGGTGGAGATGGGCGACAAGACCCAGGTGGCCACCGCCGCCCTCGCCGCCCGATTCCACGACGTGCTGACGGTGGCCGCCGGCACGACCCTGGGCATGATGCTGGCCAACGGGCCGGCGGTGTTCATCGGCGAGAAGGCGGCGACGAAGCTGCCGCTGAAATACATCCGCTGGGGCGCGGCGGCGTGTTTCGCGGCGGTGGGGGTCTGGGTGCTGGCGGCGGGCTAGAAGGGGGCGAAACCCTCGCCCTTCGAGGCTCGCTTGCGCTCGCACCTCAGGGTGAGGATTTCGAATGAGATGCTGAGCCGAAAGTCGTCCTCACCCTGAGGCGCCGCGAAGCGGCCTCGAAGCTTGTCCTGAGCGCCGCCGCAGGCGGCGTCGAAGGGGGCGAGGGCGGTCGCTCAGAGGTTCAACAGGCTGGGGTCGCCTCCCTGGGCGGTGATGTTGACGCTCACCGCCCGCTCCACCGCGTAGCGGGACAGGGCGTTGGGGCCGCCGGCCTTGGGGCCGGTGCCGGACAGGCCTTCGCCGCCGAACGGCTGCACCCCGACCACCGCCCCGATGATCGAACGGTTGACGTAGACGTTGCCGGCCGGAACCGCCGCGCGGACCTCCTCGGCGAAGGCCTCGATGCGCGAGTGGACGCCGAGGGTGAGGCCATAGCCCTTGGCGGCCAGGGCGGTGGCCACGGCCGCCAGCTCGCTCGGCCGATAGCGGACGATGTGGAGGATGGGGCCGAACACCTCGCGGTCGAGGAAGCCGGCGCCGGCGACGCCAGGCGGCAGCTCGGCCAGCATCGGGCTGAAGAAGGTCCCGGTCGGGGGCGTGGGCAAGGCGTGCAGCACCTTGGCCTCGCGGTCCAGGCGCTGGCGGTGGGCCTCCAGAGCGGCCTTGGCGTCCGGATCGATCACCGGCCCGACGTCGGTGGCCGGATCGGCGGGGTCGCCGACCACCAGGGCGTCCATCGCGCCCTTCAGCCCCTCGATCAGCGAATCGGCGACATCGTGCGGGACGAACAGCAAGCGCAGGGCCGAGCAGCGCTGGCCGGCCGAGCCGAAGGCCGAGAGGATGACGTCGTCGATCACCTGCTCCCTGAGCGCGGTCGAGTCGACGAACATGCCGTTGAGCCCGCCGGTCTCGGCGATGAACGGGATGATCGGGCCGGAGCGCCGGGCGATCGCGCGGTTGATGTGGCCGGCGGTGTCGGTTCCGCCGGTGAAGGCGACGCCGGCGCAGAGGGGGTGGGACACGAGGGCGGCCCCCACCGTCTCGCCCCGGCCGGGGACGAGGGCCAGCAGCGCCGGGTCGAGCCCGGCGGCGTGATAGAGGCGCACGGCCTCGGCGGCGATCAGCGGCGTCTGCTCGGCCGGCTTGGCGACCACCGCGTTGCCGGCGGCCAGGGCGGCGCAGACCTGGCCGGTGAAGATGGCCAGGGGGAAGTTCCACGGGCTGATGCAGGCGAAGACCCCGCGACCGCGCAGCTCCAGGGTGTTGGTCTCGCCGACCGGGCCCTTGAGCGCTTCGGGTCCGGCGAACCTGGTCAGGGCCAGGTGGGCGTAATAGCGGCAGAAGTCGGCGGCCTCGCGCACCTCGGCGACGCCGTCGGCCTGGGTCTTGCCGGCCTCGCGGGCGCAGAGGGCGATCAGGCGGTCGCGGTTGGCCTCCAGGGCGTCGGCCATGGCGCGCAGCACCTTGGCGCGGGTCGGGCCGCCGGCGGCGTCCCAGGCCGGTTGCGCCTTGCGGGCGGCGGCGAAGGCGCGGTCGATCTCCTCGGACGTCGCCTCCTTCACATGGCCGACCACCGCGCCGTCAGCGGGATTGCGCACCGCCTCGGGGCCTGAGCCGACCTGCGGCAAGCGTTCGACGGCGGCGACCAGGGCCTCGCGCTCGGCGGCGACGCTGAGGTCGACGCCCATCGAATTGGCGCGGGACCCGCCGTAGATGTCGACCGGCAGGGGGATGCGCGGATGCGGCCCGGCGCCGGCCGCCTCGACCACGCCGATCGGATCGACCACCACGGTCGCGGGCGGAGTGTTCTCGTCGAGCAGCAGGTGGACGAAGGAACTGTTGGCCCCGTTCTCCAGCAGACGGCGGACGAGGTAGGGCAGAAGGTCCTCGTGGCCGCCGACCGGGGCGTAGGCGCGCAGGGTGACGTCGCCGTAGAGCTCGCGGGCCGCGCCGTAGAGCGCCTCGCCCATGCCGTGAAGGCGCTGGAACTCGATCTTCACCCCGGCCTCGTCGGCCATGCGGCGCACGGCGGCCAGGGTGTGGGCGTTGTGGGTGGCGAACTGGGCGTAGAGGTGCGGGGCGGCCGCGATCAGCCGGCGGGCGCAGACGAGGTAGGACAGGTCGGTCGCCGCCTTGGTGGTGTAGACCGGATAGCCGGGCCGGCCGGCGACCTGGGCGCGCTTGATCTCGCTGTCCCAGTAGGCGCCCTTGACGAGGCGCACCATCAGCCTGCGGCCGCTGTCGCGCGCCAGGGCCGCGACGGCGTCGATCACCGCGGGGCCGCGCTTCTGATAGGCCTGCACCGCGAGGCCAAGCCCGTTCCAGGCGCCCAGCGACGCCTCGCGCGCCAGCCGGTCTAGCAGCTTCAGCGACAGGACGAGGCGGTCGGCCTCCTCGGCGTCGATGGTGAAATTGACGTCGTGGCGGGCGGCGATCTCGGCCAGGCGCAGCAGGCGCGGATAGAGTTCGTCCCAGACCCGCGCCTCATGGGTCGCCTCATAGCGCGGCGACAGGGCCGAGAGCTTCACCGAGACGCCGTGGCCCGCCTCCGGGCCGGCGCCTTTCGAGGCGCGGCCGACCGCCTCGATGGCGGCGGCGTAGGCGCCCTCGTAGCGCGCCGCGTCGCCGGCGGTGCGGGCGCCCTCGCCCAGCATATCGAAGCTGCAGAGATAGCCTTCCGAGCCGGCGCGCTTCAGCGCCGCCTCGATATCGCGGCCGAGCACGAACTGCTCGCCCATGATGCGGATGGCCTGGGCGACGGCGGCGCGGATCACCGGCTCGCCGACGCGGCCGGCGATGCGGCGCAGGAAGCCGGGCAGGTCGCGACGGGCGTCGTCGTCGACCTCGACCAGCTTGCCGGTGAGCATCAGGCCCCAGGTGGAGGCGTTGACGAACAGGCTGCCGGACTGGCCGAGATGCGAGGCCCAGTCGGCCGAGCCGATCTTCTCGGCGATCAGGCGGTCGCGGGTCGCCTCGTCGGGCGTGCGCAGCAGGGCCTCGGCCAGGCACATCAGCGCCAGGCCTTCGCGGGTGGAGAGCGAGAACTCCTGCAGGAAGCCTTCGACCACGCCCTGGCGGCGGGCGCTGGCTCGGGCCGCGCGGACCAGCATCTCGGCCTCGGCGCGGACGGCGGCGCGTTCGCCGTCGTCGAGGGGGCGGGCGGCGAGCAGGTCGGCCAGGGCCTGGCGTTCGTCCCGCGACTTGCCCGCGTCAAGATCATCCCAGGCCATGCGCTTCCTCGCGTGGATTTTTCTACGCGATGGACAATGATGGGTCGCAACGTGCGCCGCAAGCCGCGTCTCACGAGACTTTTATCCCAGGGGCGGCGCGGGCGGGCGGATGGCCCAAATGCAAGGAGCCCGACCTTTCGGCCGGGCTCCCGCAAGTCTCAGGAGGCTGGGCCTCCGCTGACGATCGACGT
>NZ_JBWZNC010000010.1:0-9930 GCF_056683955.1 Caulobacter sp. HJHS_5
CTGTTCAACTTCTGCACCAACCTGGCGGGCATCATCACCCCCATCGTCATCGGCTTCGTCGTCGCCGCCACCGGCTCGTTCTTCGGCGGCCTCGCCTTCATCGGCGTCATGGCCCTCATCGGCGCCTGCTCCTACATTTTCCTGCTAGGCGAGGTGAAGCGCGTCGGCGATGACTAGCCGCGCGTACGCCGCCGTCCATGGCCTCCACGCGCTCACTTCAACGCCACCCAGACCCGCCGTCGACCGCGCTCCTGCACGCCGCATGAGCGTCGTGCGCCGCTTGACAGCGGCGGCGCGTCGGGCTCTACGGTGATGTACCGCACGGTACACGAATAGATCGATGACCCCTGAGGGAACGTCGACGTCAGCTTTAGGGAGCGACCTGGATTCCGATGAAGATGAAACTCGTCATTTCGTCGCTGTTCGCCGCAGGGGCGGCGGCCATGGTTTCGCCGACGGCGATCGTCGCGGCTCAGAGCCTCGACAAGAACTGCTGCATTCCGACCGGCGTCGACTGGCCGAAGAACGGCGGCAACTACGGCAACCAGTCCTATTCCGCGCTGAGCCAGGTCAGTAAGGCCAACATCAAGTCCCTGGGCCCGGCCTGGGTGCTGCACGCCTCGGCCGAGCCGGTGACGACCCCGGTGGCGGGGCCGGGCAATACCGACGGCGGCCAGCAGACGACGCCGATCGCGGTCGACGGCGTGCTCTACTTCGACACCCCCACCGGTGGGGTGATGGCGGTGAACGGCGCCACGGGGGCGGTGAAGTGGAAGTGGCAGCCCTCGCAGGCCGCCAACGGCTATGCGCCGGTCGGCACCCGCCGAGGCGTTTCGGTCGGCGACGGCAAGGTGTTCACCCTGGCCGGCGGCAACCGCGTGGTCGCCCTCGACAAGGAGACCGGCAAGGAAGTCTGGGCCGTTCAGCCGACCAACAACGGCGAGACCCTGGGCACCACCGCCAAGGTGGCGACCATCTACTACAACGGCATGGTCTACGTCGGCACCAACGACAGCCCACGCAGCGCCGGCTACGCCGTGCGCTCGAGCGACGGCAAGCTGATGTGGTCGTTCTACGGGGCCTACCCGCACGGCACGATGTTCACCGACGTCAACGGCAAGACCTTCGACGCGGGCGACACCTGGACGAGCAAGAACGCGCCGAACGACACGCCGAACGAATGCTACAAGAATTCCGGCACGGCGCCGTGGATTCACCCGGCGATCGATCCCGAGCTGAACCTCGTCTACTGGACCTATGGCAACGTGCGGACCTGCGCCAATTCGCAGGACGGATCGGAGCGGCCCGGCGACAACCTGTTCGGCAACTCGGTGGTCGCGCTCGACGCCACCACCGGCGCCTACAAATGGCACTTCCAGTCGGTGCACCACGACACCTGGGACATGGACAACGTCCACGCCCCGCTGCTCGCCGACGTGACCATCGGCGGTCAGCGAAAGAAGGCGATCTACTACGGCTCCAAGCAGGGGCGGACGTTCATCCTCGACCGCACCAATGGCAAGCCGCTGCTCGGCGTCGAGGAACGGCCCGTGCCGACCGACTCCCGTCAGCTCAGCTCGCCGACCCAGCCCTATCCGAAGCAGCCGCCGTGGCTGCCCGACTGCCTATCCTACCAGAACCTCGGATCGGCCATTCCGGGCGACCACAACCGCGCGCCGCCGAACTACAACGGCTATCAGGCCGAGCCCGACCCGGCCCATCCGGGCCAGCTGAAGCTGGTGCTGCGTCCCGGCAACTATCTGGAAGCCGACAAGCCGTTCCTGAGCGGACCCGAGCGTAAGGGTTGCCTGAACGATCCGCATTGGCAGGGGCCGGTGCTGTCGACGCCGAGCCAGAACGGCGGCGCCGACTGGTCGAACTACGCCTATTCGCCCAAGACCAACCTCTACTACGTGGCCTATTCGACCAACGTCGGGGCGCACGCGCGCGATCTGTTCCAGGGCGGCAACGGCCTGCGGGCGCCGGGCGTCTATCAGACCGGCGGTCTGGCGGCGATCGACGCTTCGACCAATCTCGTCAAATGGCGCCGCGACATGGGGCCGGGCGACGACATCGCCCACGGCAACAGCATGCTGGTGACCGGCAGCGGCCTGCTCTTCTTCTCCAAGCCCGACGGCTATCTGATCGCCATGGATGCGGCGACCGGCGCGGAGATCTGGCGCTTCCAGACCGGGGCGACCAGCGCTTCGGGCGCCATCGCCTATGAGGTGGACGGCGAGCAGTACATCGCCATGGCCGCCATGGGCGGCTCGCAGCCCTACGGCGAAATCACCAAGGGCGACATGATCTGGGCCTTCAAGGTAGGCGGCAAGGCGCCGTTCACCAGCGGTCCGCGCTCGGCTCCGGTGGTGGTCTCGGGCAGCACCGAGGCGCCCGATCCGCCCGCGCTGGTCAACCTGCGCCGCCCGGTCGACAACACGCCCGGCGACTGGCTGCCGCCGAACACGATCTATCTGGCCTACCAGAAGACGGCGTCGCCACGCCGTTTCCCTGGTCTGCCAACGCCGCCAACCAATCCCGGCCCCGTGCGCGACAGTACCGCCACCGCCTCGATGCTGCCGTCGCGCCTGACGGTGCCGGTGGGGACCGAGGTTACCTTCACCAACCCCGGCGACGCCCAGATCGGCGCCGGCGGCGGCAACCAGAAGGAGCACTGCGCGACGCAGTTCTTCGAAGGGAAGTTCAACTTCCGCCTGCAGCCGGGCCAGTCGGGCAAGTACACCTTCGATCGCGAGGGCGAGTACTATTACAACGACTGCACCGACCCCCGTCCGACCGGCAAGGTGATCGTCACCCTGGCCCCGCAGGACGCCGCGGTGAGCATCGCCGGCGGCTCGGTCGACCTGCGCTCGGCCACCGGCTTCCACACCGGCGTCACCGGACAGGTCACCGCGACCATGACCGTGCCGGCGGGCTGGACCCTGGATAAGGACACCCCGGTGACCATCGTCGCGCCGCTGAGCAAGCTGCCATTCAAGGCGACCCGCGCGACCCTGGCCGGCGGCAAGCTGACCGCCAGCTTCAACAAGGGCGATATCGACAACAACATCGTCGCCGGCGACGCCCAGCCGTTGGTCGTCACCGCCAACTTCTTCTCGGCCGGCGTGCAGAAGAAGCTTCGGGGCACGGCGACGGTGAAGGTGGTGAAGTAGTCGGAGACGGCGGGGCCTTCACGGCCCCGCCGACCTGTTCGACAGGCGAACGGCGCGATGCCCGTCTATTCCCTGGCCCATTTGACCGTGCTCGGTTGCGCTCCGCCGCAGGCGGTGGAGATCGCCGCGCGGTGCGGCTACGCCTGCGTGGGTCTCAGGACCATGCCGCTAGGCCTGCCCGGAGAGCCGCGCTGGGTGCTTGAGGACGACCCCGGACTGTTTCGCCAGACGCGGGACGCCCTGCGCGCCACCGGCGTGCGCCTGCTGGATATCGAGGACGCGATCATCGCGCCGGATCGGGATGTGGCCGGTTACGCCGCGGCCCTGGAGCGTGGCGCGGCGCTCGGGGCGCAGCATGTGCTGTGCAATGTCTGGGGCGACGGCTCACCCGCCTTCGTGCAGGACCAGTTCGGCCGGCTGTGCGACATGGCCCGGCCCCTCGGCATGCGAGTGCAGTTGGAGTTCGTCACCTTCACCGCCGTGGCGACCCTGGGCGCGGCCTGGACCTTGGTGCGGGACTGCGGGCGCGGCAACGCCGGCGTGCTGATCGACACCCTGCATTTCCTGCGTTCGGAAACCTCTTTCGACGAGATGGGGCAGGTCCCGCCCAACCGCTACGACTATCTGCAACTGGACGATGGGCCGCCGGGGCCGCGCCCCAGCCTCGAGGAAATGAAGCGCGTCGCCCGCGGTGAACGGCTGCATGTGGGGGAGGGGGCTTCGCCGATCCGGCAGATCGTCGAGCGTCTGCCCGGCCGCCCGCTGTCCATCGAGGTCATCCACGCCGAGCGGGTGAAGCGGCTCGGCTACGAGGCTTTCGCCGCCGAATGCCTGGCGCGGGCCAGGGCCCATCTGGAAGGCGAGGCGGCCTAGTTGCGGGCGGCGATGGCCGCGGCGCGATCGAGCAGGGCCTGGGCGCGGGCGACGATGGGGGCGTCGATCATCTTGCCGTCGATGGCGAAGGCGCCCTTGCCCTGAGCTTCTGCCTCCAGCGCGCCGTCGACGATCTGCCGAGCGTAAGCGACTTCATCCGCTGTCGGCGAGAAGGCGTCGTTGAGCAGCGCGACCTGGGTCGGATGAATGGCGCTGGAGCCGTCGTAGCCGAAGGCCCGCGAGCGGCGGGCCATGGCGAGATAGGCCTCTCGGTCCGCGAAGTTGGTGTTCACGCCGACAATGCCGAAGGCCATCAGGCCGTGAGCCTTGGCGGTGATGATCAGTTGCTGCTTCGGTCCCATCAGCGTTTCTTCCGAGGGTTCCATGCCGACGTCGGCGCAGAAGTCTTCCGTGCCGAGGCTCAGGGCGACGAGGCGCGAACTGGCGCCGGCGATCTCGTCCATGCGCAGCCAACCGCGCGCCGACTCGATCAACACCACGAGGCGAGTATGGCCCTCGGTAAGGCCGGCGCGGGCTTCGGCGGCGGCGATGCGGTCTGCGAGGCGACGGACTTCGACCGCACTTTCAACCTTGGGCAGATAGAGGGCGGCGACCGCCGGGCCGACTGCGGCGTCGATATCGGCCTCGGCCAGTTCCGGCGCGCCGTTGATGCGCACCAATACATCGGCGCCGGCCCGTCCGACGCGGGCGGCCGCCTGGGCGACCAAGCCCCGCGCGGTCGCCTTTTCGGCCGGCGGCACGGCGTCTTCCAGATCGAGGATGACGGCGTCGGCGCCTCGGGTATGGGCCGAGGCGACGAACTTCTCGATGTGTGTCGGCACATAGAGCAGGGAGCGCCAGACGGGACGGCTCATTTGCCGCCTTCCACCGCCACGCCGCGGTTCAGCCAGTCGGCGTAGGTCGCCTCATCGACGCCGATCTCGCCGAGGATGGCGCGGTTGTCCTGGCCGAGCGTCGGGGCGGGGGCGCGGATCGAACCGGGAGTCGCCTCCAGGCGCGGCACGACATGGTGCATGGGGAAGGCGCCGACCTCGGGATCCTCGTAGTCGGCGAGGATTTCGCGGTCGATCACGTGCGGATCCTCGAGGATCTGCGAGGCGTCGTAGATCGGGCCCACGGTCACCTCGGCTTTCTCCATCAGCGCCACGGCTTCCGCCTGGGTATAGCGCGCGAAGAACTCGGCGACGATGGCGTCGAGCGCCTCGACGTTCTTCAGGCGGTCGCTGTTGGTCCTGAAACGCGGATCGTCGATCAGCTCCGGCCGGCCGATGGCGCCAAGCACGCGCTCGGCCATGGTCTGGGTCGAGCCGGAGAGGCCGACATACTTGTCGTCGCTGCAGCGGTAGGCGTTGCGCGGGGCCGAGTTGGTCGAGCGGCTGCCGGTGCGCGGCTTCAGCTTGCCGGTGAGGCGGTACTGGGCCGCCTGCGGACCCATGATCGCCAGCAAGGGATCGTAGAGCGGCAGGTCGATCACCTGACCCTTGCCGCCCTCGGCCTCGGCCGCGCGCAGGGCGATCAGCACCGCCGAGGCCCCGTAGAGGCCGGCGACGCCGTCGGCGAGGTACATCGGCGGCAGCACCGGCTCGCGGTCCTCGAAGCCGTTGATCGCGGCGAAGCCCGACATGCCCTCGATCACCGTGCCGAAGCCGGGGCGGCGGTGATAGGGGCCGTCCTGCCCCCAGCCGGAGATGCGGACGATGATCAGCTTGGGGTTGGCGGCCAGCAGCACATCGGGGGCCAGCCCCATCTTCTCCAGCACGCCCGGGCGAAAGCTCTCCATGAACACCGAGGCGGTCGCGGCCAGCTTGAACAGGATGTCCTTCGACTCCGGGCTGCGCAGGTCGAGCGCCAGGCTGCGCTTGTTGCGCGAATAGACCTTCCAGTGGGCCGAGATCCCGGCGCTGCGCCAGTCGCGCAGGGTGTCGCCGGTCGGGGGTTCGACCTTGATGACGTCGGCGCCGAAATCGCCGAGCTGCTGGCTCAGCACATTGCCGGCGAACAGGCGCGACAGGTCGAGCACGCGCACGCCGTTCAGCGGCCCTGCTGCGTCGGCCTCCCACGCGCGATGATGCAGCGTCGCCTTGGTGTCGTCAGTCATTCCCGTGCGCCAGGAAGTCGGCGATGTCCCAGTAGCCCGTGCGCGGCATCGGCAGGTCGCCGCGGGTGATCACTTCCAGCAGGAAGGGCTCGTTCTTGTCCAGCGCGTCCTTGATCCCGGCTTCCAGGTCGTCCGGATTCTCGATCTTGGCCGACTTGATGCCGAACGCCTCGGCGACCTTCTGGAAGTCCGGATTGTAGGCCTCGCCGTCCGGCGTCTCGAACATCGTGCCGTAGGTGTTGTTGAAGTAGGTCGAGCCGACGATGCGGATCGTCGAGTAGCAGTAATTGTTGAACACCACCCACAGCACCGGGATCTTCAGCTCCACGGCCGTGGTCAGGGCGCCGAGCACCGACATCAGGCCGCCGTCGCCGACGAGGCCCAGCACCTTGCGATCCGGCGCGCCCATGGCCGCGCCGACAGCCGCGCCGGGGGAGAAGCCCATGGTCGCCATGCCGCCGCTGGTGATGAAGCCGTAGCGGCCGGGAATTTCCAGCTGCTGGCCGGCGCCGTTCTTGTTCCAGCCCACGTCGGTGACGAAGATCGCGTCGTCGGGAGCGAGGCGGGAGAGGTCCTTCAGCAGGCGCGCCGGGTGGATCGGCGTGCCGTCGTTGTCCTGGGTTTCCTTCAGCTCCTCGCGCCAGGCGGCCTTGCGCGCGGCGATCTGCTGGGCCTGGGCCTCGACCACGGCGGCGGGGCGGGGGCTGTCGCCCAGGGCCGCGACCAGGGCGGCGAGGGTGGCCTTGGCGTCGCCCACGAGGCCGATGTCGACCGGATAGCTCTTGCCCAGCTCCTGCGGATCGATGTCGATCTGGATCAGCTTGGTCTTGGAAAAGTCGAAGGTGTGCTCCGGCCGCCAGGACGAGCAATCGGCCTCGCCGAAGGCGGTGCCGACGGCGATGATCACATCGGCGTTGCGGGTGGTGTCGTTGGCGCAGCGCGCGCCCCAGATGCCGGTGGTGCCGACCGAAAGCGGCAGATTTTCGGGGAACACGCCCTTGCCGACCAGGGTGGTCGCCACCGGGGCCTGCAGGGTGTCGGACAGGTCCTTGAGTTCGGCGAAGGCGCCCGACAGGGCCACGCCGTTGCCGGCGTAGATCGCCGGAGCCTTGGCGGCCGCGAGCAGGGCGGCGGCTTCCTCCAGGCCGGCGGCGTCGGCGACCGAGCGCGGATAGTTGGGCCGGCGCGAGACCGTCTCGGGCAGGGCCTCGAGGTGCTGCGAGAAGACGTCCATCGGGATGTCGAGCAGCACGGCGCCGGGGCGGCCGGTCTGGCAGATGTTCAGGGCCCGGTGCATGACCTCCGGCAGGAACTTGGCGTCGTCGACGCGCCAGACGCGTTTGCAGATCGGGCGGAAAATGTCGCCCTGCGAGGCGTCGGCGTGCAGGCGCATCGCCTGGTGCGCCTCGCGGGGGTGGTGATAGCTGGGGGTGTTGCCGGTGATCACCAGCATCGGGGTGCCGTCCATCGCCGCCGAGGCGACGCCGGTGACGGTGTTGGTCAGGCCGGGCGACAGGTGGACATTGATCACTGCCAGCTTGCGCGAGACCCGATAGTAGGCGTCGGCGGCGTGCACCGCCTGCTGCTCGTGGCGGAACGAAATGTACTCGATGCCGAGCTGCTGGCAGGCGTCGATCAGGGCGTAGTTGGTGTGGCCGCACTGGCCGAACACCTTCTCGACCCCTTCGGCCTTCAGGCACTGGGCCATGAAGATGGCGCCGGTGACCGCTTTCGTGACGATGGGCATGTTCATGGGCAAGTCCTTCAGAGCGAGATCGTCACGAGACGTTCTTCGGTCATTTCACGCATGGCGTAACGGGGGCCTTCGACCCCGACGCCGCTGTCCTTCACGCCGCCGAACGGCATCAGATCGACGCGGCTCGAGGACGGTTCATTGATGTGCACGACGCCCACGTGGAGGCGTTTCGAGCCTTCGATGGCCCGGTTCAGGTTGCTGGTGAACAAGCCGGCCGCCAGCCCGAAGGGCACGGCGTTCACGGCCTCCACCGCCTCGTCGAAGCTGTCGAACGGGATCACCGACAGCACGGGGGCGAAGATCTCGTCGCACATCACCCGCATCTGGGGCGTGACCTCGGAAAGGATGGTCGGCGGCAGGATCGCGCCCCGCCGCTCGCCGCCGAGCACGACCTTGGCGCCCTGGGCCACGGCCTCGGCCACCCAGGCTTCCGCCCGCGCGGCTTCCTTTTCGCTGATCATCGGCCCGACGTCGGTCGTCTTGTCCCAAGGATCGCCGATCCTCAGGGCCTGGGCCTGATCGGTCAGCATCGGCAGGAAGGCCTCCAGCGCCGAGCGCTCGACATAGAGGCGTTGTGTCGAGGTGCACATCTGGCCCATGCGGCGGAAGCCGGATTGGGCGACCCGCACGGCGGCTTTTTTGAAGTCGGCGTCGGCGCAGACGATGGTGGCCGAGATCGAGCCGAGCTCCAGCGCCACATGGCCGAGGCCGCGCGCCTCGCGGATTTTCTTCCCCACCGGGGTCGAGCCGGTGAAGGTGAAAAAGTCGAAGCCGGGATGCTCGATCATCATCTGGCCGACCGTCGAACCCGCGCCCTGCAGCAGGTTGGCGTGGGCCGGCGGCAGACCGGCCTCCAGCATCAGTTCGAACAGGCGCGTCGCTGAGAACGGCGTCGCCTGCGGCGGCTTGAAGACGACCGTGTTGCCGGCCGCCAGGGCGGGAGCGACCTTGTGGGCCACCATGTTCAGCGGCGAGTTGAAGGAGGTGATGGCCCCGACCACGCCCCGCGGGACGCGGATCGTATAGGCCATGCGATTGGCTTGGTCGGGCGCGCCGTCGATCGGCACGATCTCGCCCGTCAGGCGCTTGGCCTCCTCGGCGGAGACGCGGAAGGTCTCCATGGCCCGGCCGACCTCGTTGAAGGCGTCCTTCCAGGGAATGCCGCTCTCGCCGATGATCGAGGCGGCCAGCGCGTCGCGATGCCGACCCAGCAGGTCGGCGACCTTCATCAGGATGGTGTAGCGGGCGTTGGGATCGAGCGGCTGTTCGAGGAAGGAACGCCGCGCGGCCGCTACCGCGGCGTCGACTTGGACGGCGGTGGCGCTCCAGCCCTGGCCGATCGTTTCGCCGGAGAACTTGTCGGTGACGAGAAAGGCTTCGCCCTCCGCCGACCATTGGCCGTCGATCAGATTGCGCGCGGAATTCAGAGGCTTGGACATACGCTAGACGCCTTGGTTGCGCCCATGACCGGGCGACCTTCCTTAGATAGCTGAGACCTGGCCGCTTTCGCGTCGGTCGGCATGCGGGCCTTGCAGCCCCGGCTGGATTCCCTCCTGACAGGTGCGCTCCACCGGTTCGTGCGACAACGCGGGTTGGCGCCTGTCATTGCGTGATGTACCACACGGTTACGTAGTTGCATGCCTATTGTCGGCGGTGGGCCGCGTCAAGACGGCCGGGAGCGAATGTTCCTGCGGCCGGACAACACAGCGCTCCTCGCGGGCGCAGATGAGACCCCGGAAAACCCCGGGGCAGGGAGGAGTGCGGATGACCAGCAGTTCGGGCGTTGCGCCCATGCGTGCGACGAAGGGCCGGTACGGAGTGCTGGCGTTGATCGCGACGGCGACGATGATCAACTACCTGGACCGGACGCTGCTGAGCGTGGCGGCGCCTTTGATGTCGAAGGACCTGGACATCGGTCCGGCGGTGATGGGGCTGGTGCTGTCGGCGTTCTCCTGGACCTATGCGCTGGCCCAGCTGCCGGGCGGGGCGCTGCTCGACCGGTTCGGCAC
>NZ_JBWZNC010000011.1:0-1802 GCF_056683955.1 Caulobacter sp. HJHS_5
AGACCAAGCGCGGCACCGGGCCGGATTACTTCGACGGCGGGGCCGGCACAGACCGGGTGGTCGCCGACTTCCTGACCGCGAACGTATCCATGCACCTCGACCTCACCGACACCACGGTGTTGCAGGACCTGGGCGGCGGCGCGTTCATGGTCAACGTCGAGGTGGTGAACTTCACGGCTGGCCTTGGGAACGACACCCTGATCGGCGGGGCCTTGAACGACACCCTCAACGGCGGCGACGGCGATGACATTATCGGGGGCGCCGACGGTAATGACAGCCTCATGGGCTCGACGGGCTATGACATCGCTGTCTTCTCCGGAGCCTATTCCGACTACACCATCGTCAACCTGAGTACGGGCCAATATCGCGTGACCGGTCCCGGCGGCGTGGATGTGGTCAGCGGTTTCGAGACCTTCCGGTTCGCTGACGGCGACCGCGCCGTCGGCGGAGATTCCGCCAGCGCCGTCTATTGGGGCAGCACCAACGCCTCCATGCAGTTGATCTCGGCCACCAACATGCCGGATGGCCGAGGCGCCACACCCGGCACAGGGTTCACCATCACGGGGCTGGTGCGGGCGCCGGATGGCACCTGGTGGGCGGCCAATGAGGGACAGGCCGAGGAAGATGACAACACCTACACCCCGTCGCTCGTGCATCTGGCGGCGGATAGAGAGACCAAGATCGGCGAGATTATCTTCGGACCGGCCACGATCCGAGCGGTCCAGGGGCTGACATTCCGTCCGGAAAGTAATGAGTTGCTGGTCGCCTCGCTGAGCGAAAGCAAGATCCGGGTCTATGACGCCACGACCGGCGAGTTCGTGAAGTTCCTGACCACGGACGTGTCGCCGAACGCCCTCACCTACGACAGCCTGTTGGACGCCTATGTCATCGGCGCCGACAACAACGCCCCCAACTCGACGGTGGTCCGCTGGCGTTCCTATGAGACCGGCGACCTGATCAAGAGCCTCGATGTCGGGGTCATCCCCGATCACATCTACTTCGACCCGGCCGAGGGGGCGCAGGGCACGCTCTACATCACCTACGGCGAAAACAATCAGGCCGGGAAGGTCGACAAGCGCGATGTCGCCACGGGCGAACTTCTGGGGCGCTATGTGGTGCCCGAGGCCAACGCCGTTGAAGGCATCTATGTCGACGGCGACCATGTCTATCTGGCCAACGACGCCTATTTCCATAAGGCGGCCCCGAAGCTGAACCGCATCCTAGAGTTTGTCGCCGCGCCGATCGCCTCGGCCTACGACCGCGGAACGGCGACGACGGCTTTCAATGTCGATCTGTCGATCCATAGCCAGACTCTCAGCGACGGCACGCAGCTGGTCGGCGTCGACCGCATCTTCTTCAAAGCCGGTTCGGGCGCCGACTTCCTGCGCGGCGGGGCTTTTGACGATGTTCTCGTCGGGCTCGACGGCGCCGACACCTTGGACGGCGCCGGCGGCGCGGATCGCTTGGTGGGCGCCGCGGGCGACGACGTCCTGACTGGTGGCGCGGGCGATGACCGCGTCGAAGGGGGCGCCGGCTTCGACACCGCCGTGTTCAGCGGCCTGAGGTCGAACTACAACGTCGAAAGCCTGAGCAGCACCGGCGTTCGCGTCACCGCCACCTCCGGCGACGATGGTTCTGATATCGTCAGCGACGTTGAGATGTTCCAGTTTCTGGACGGGACGTTCACGCTTGCGCAGCTTCTGCAGCCGGCGCCGCCGGTCGGGGTGCAGGTCAGCAATCTGCAGGGCGTGGCGGAGAACACCGCCGCCGAGACCCGGCTGGCGGACGTGGCCCTGACCAAC
>NZ_JBWZNC010000012.1:0-1152 GCF_056683955.1 Caulobacter sp. HJHS_5
GGTTGCATGTTGAGCCGACCTCCGAGAGGAGGGTGACGCTGGCGGTCCCTCGATCATGGGTGGGTCTTGCGACCGTGGCTACCTTGAGCCCGCCAGCGTCTCGGTCTTACACGCGAACGGAAGAGGGGGCTCTCGCCCGAATGCAACCCGGCGTGCGGACCATATGCACATGCTGCCGGAGAAGCTCATGTCCAACAAGGTGTTCGTCGGCGTCGACGTGTCGGCCGACTGGGTAGATATCGCAGTTCATGGCCAGGGCGTGGTTGAGCGCATCGCCAACACGGCCGAAGCGATCGAGGCTTGGCTGGCCAGGTTGAAGCCGGATGCCGTCGGGCTGGTCGCCTTCGAGCCGACAGGCGGCTACGAGCGCGTTCTGCGCCGCCTGCTCGTCGCCAGAGGCCTGCCGTTCGCCCGCGTCCATCCCAACGCCGTCGTGGCCTTCCGCCGCCTGCGAGGCGTCAAGGCCAAGACCGATCGCTGCGACGCGCGCTTGTTGGCCGACTTCGCCGCGGCGGAGCTGGCCGGCCGAGGGCTGGCTCCGATGGTCGAGGGCGACGAGGCCCTGCGGGACATGACCACACGTCGCCGTCAGTTGGTGCTGCTGCTCCAGATGGAACGCTGCCGCGCGACACGGGCCGAGAACCCGATCGTGCGCGAAGGCTTGGATGCGGTTGTGGCGGCGCTTGAGGCTGCTCTCGACACCCTCGAGCGCGCCATCGAAGCCCATGTCGCCGCAGATCCCACGCTGGCGATCACCACCCGCAACATGCGGTCCCTGACCGGCGTCGGGCCGATCACCATACAGACCCTGATGGGCGAGTTACCCGAACTTGGCCGGCTCTCAGGCAAGGAGATCGCCGCCCTTGTCGGCCTGGCGCCTCAAAACCGCGAAAGCGGCAAGACCAAGCGACGCGCGCCCACTGGCCATGGCCGACCAGGTGTCCGGCGCGTGCTGTTCAACGCCGCGCGCTGCGCCATCCGCTGGAACCCCGTCATGAAGGCCTTCTACGAAAACCTGGTCCACAACAATAATCGACCGGGCAAGGTCGCTCTCACCGCCGTCATGCGGAAGATGCTCGTCACTCTCAACGCCATCGTCCGGGATCAACAGCCTTGGGCTCACGCCAAGCCTTGACCAGATGCACGGAAGGT
>NZ_JBWZNC010000013.1:0-977 GCF_056683955.1 Caulobacter sp. HJHS_5
TGATCGGCAGCACCAGCGGCGACACCCTGGAGGGCGGCTCGGGCAGCGACATCCTGCAGGGCGGCGACGGCAACGACAAGCTCTCCGGCGGTCCCGGCAACGACAGCATGTTCGGCGGCGCCGGCGATGACATGCTGGAGACCAAGCGCGGCACCGGGCCAGACTATGTGGACGGGGGCGAAGGCGTCGACCGCTACACGGCCGACTTCCTGACCACAAACGTGGCCATGCACCTCGACCTGACCGACACCACCGTTCTGCAGGCAGTGGGCGGCGGCGTATTCCTGGTCAATGTCGAGCAAGTCAATTTCACCGCGGGCCTTGGCGACGACACCCTGATCGGCGGCGCCTTGGCCGATACCTTGAACGGGGCGGATGGCGCCGACACCTTGTCGGGCGCCGGCGGGAACGATCGCATCTATGGCGGCGCCGGAACCGACACAGCGGTGTTCTCCGGGGCGAGGTCCGAATACAGCGCCCTGCTGAACGGCTCCCTGGTGCAGATCGCCGACCGGGCGGCCGCGCCGCGCGACGGGACGGATCAGCTCAGCGATGTTGAAGTGTTTCAGTTCCTGGACGGGACGTTCACGCTTGCGCAGCTTCTGCAGCCGGCGGTGACGGACATCGCCTTGAACGGCGACACGGCGCCGGACGGCGCGGCCGTGGGAACGGTGGTGGGCTTGCTGAGCGCCAGCGTTGACGATGCGACGCCGGACGTGACCTACGGCCTTGCGCCGGACGAGGCCCGCTTCAGCCTGTCGGGCTCGCAGCTTGTGCTGGCCCAGTCGCTGGCGGCGGGCGTCTACCAGGTGTCGGTGACGGCGACCGACAGCCGCGGCGGCCAGCGCCAGGAGACGTTCGACATCACGGTGGGCGACGGCGAGACCCCGCCGGTCGGACTGCAGGTCAGCAATCTGCAGGGCGTGGCGGAGAACACCGCCGCCGAGACCCGGCTGGCGGACGTGGCCCTGACCAAC
>NZ_JBWZNC010000014.1:0-905 GCF_056683955.1 Caulobacter sp. HJHS_5
ATGGCCAAAGAGAAGTTCGAACGCACGAAGCCGCACTGCAACATTGGCACGATCGGCCACGTTGACCACGGCAAGACGACGCTGACGGCGGCGATCACGATGACGCTGGCGAAGTCGGGCGGCGCGACGGCGAAGAAGTACGAGGACATCGACGCGGCGCCGGAAGAGAAGGCGCGCGGGATCACCATCAACACGGCGCACGTGGAATATGAGACGGAGAACCGTCACTACGCGCACGTGGACTGCCCCGGCCACGCCGACTACGTGAAGAACATGATCACGGGCGCGGCGCAGATGGACGGCGCGATCCTGGTGGTTTCGGCGGCCGACGGCCCGATGCCGCAGACGCGCGAGCACATCCTGCTGGCCCGTCAGGTGGGCGTGCCGGCGCTGGTGGTGTTCATGAACAAGGTCGACCTGGTGGACGACGCCGAGCTGCTCGAGCTGGTCGAGATGGAAGTGCGCGAGCTGCTTTCGAGCTACCAGTTCCCGGGCGACGACATCCCGATCACGGCGGGTTCGGCCAAGGCGGCGACCGACGGGGTGAACCCGGAGATCGGCGAGAACCAGATCCTGAAGCTGATGCAGACGGTCGACGAATACATCCCGCAGCCGGAACGTCCGGTGGACCTGCCGTTCCTGATGCCGGTGGAAGACGTGTTCTCGATCTCGGGCCGCGGCACCGTGGTCACCGGCCGGGTCGAGAAGGGCATCGTGAAGGTTGGCGAGGAAGTCGAGATCGTCGGCATCCGCGACACCCAGAAGACGACCTGCACGGGCGTGGAGATGTTCCGCAAGCTGCTGGACCAGGGCCAGGCGGGCGACAACGTCGGCGTGCTGCTGCGCGGCACCAAGCGTGAAGACGTCGAGCGCGGCCAGGTTCTGTGCAAGCCGGGTTCGATCAC
>NZ_JBWZNC010000015.1:0-871 GCF_056683955.1 Caulobacter sp. HJHS_5
TGTTCGGCGCCCGCCTGGGCATGGGGGCGGCCGAGGCCCCGTGCTTCCCGGCCAACAGCCGCATCCTGGTCAGCTGGTTTCCGCAGCGCGAACGGGCGCGGGCCAACAGCGTCTATTCCATCGGCATGTACTTCGGCATCGCCTTCCTCAGCCCGCTGCTGTTCTGGGTGACCGCCGAGTTCGGCTGGCGGCATCTGTTCATCGGGGCCGGGGTCGTCGGGGTGCTGTTCGGGCTTGTGTGGTGGCGGCTCTATCGCGAGCCGGCCGAGAGCAAGTGGGCCAACCAGGCCGAGCTCGACGAGATCGCCGCCGGCGGCGGCATCGACCTGGCCCGCTCGGCCAAGCAACCGTTCTCCTGGGCCGACATCGGCTGGCTCCTGAAGCAGCGCCAGATCGTCGGGGCCTCGATCGGCCAGTTCGCCACCAACTCGACCCTGGTGTTCTTCCTCACCTGGTTCCCGACCTATCTGGTCAAGGAGCGCGGCATGGCCTTCATCAAGGTCGGCTTCTTCGCCTCCCTGCCGTTCATCGCCGCCACCGTCGGCGTCATCCTCGGCGGCCTGCTCTCCGACTGGCTGGTCAAGTCCGGCCGCTCGCTGACCGTCGCCCGCAAGACCCCGGTGGTCATGGGCCTGCTGCTCTCCTCGCTGATCACCGCCGCGGCCTTCGTCGACAGCAACGCCGTGGTCATCGCGGTGATGTCGATCGCCTTCTTCGGCCAGGGCATGTCCAACCTCGGCTGGACCCTGATCTCCGAGGTCGCCCCCCGCCGCCTGATCGGCGTCACCGGCGGCCTGTTCAACTTCTGCACCAACCTGGCGGGCATCATCACCCCCATCGTCATCGGCTTCGTCGTCGCCGCCACCGGCTC
>NZ_JBWZNC010000016.1:0-480 GCF_056683955.1 Caulobacter sp. HJHS_5
CCAAATGCAAGGAGCCCGACCTTTCGGCCGGGCTCCCGCAAGTCTCAGGAGGCTGGGCCTCCGCTGACGATCGACGTCTTAGAAGTTGATGTCGATGGTCGAGCGGCGGTTCAGCGGTTCCTTCACGCCGTCGCCGGTGGCGACCGCGGGTTCGGTTTCACCCTTCCAGTCGACCGACAGCGTCGAGGCGCCGACGCCCGAGCCGACCAGCGCGTCGGCCACGGCCTTCGCACGGCGTTCCGACAGGCGGACGTTGTAGGCCGGCGAGCCCGAGGTGTCGGCGTGACCGACGACCACGACGCGGGTGGCGTTGCCGCCCTTGGCGTAGTTGGCGGCCTCGGTGACCACTTGCTGGGCTTCCGGCGTCAGCACGTACTGATCGAACGGGAAGTAGACGATGAACTGCTTCGCCTCGAAGGCCGGCGGCGGCGGAGGCGGCGGCGGCGGGGGAGGCGGAGGCGGCGGGGGAGGCGGCGGCGG
>NZ_JBWZNC010000017.1:0-414 GCF_056683955.1 Caulobacter sp. HJHS_5
GTCGTTGCCGTCGCCGCCCTGCAGGATGTCGCTGCCCGAGCCGCCCTCCAGGGTGTCGCCGCTGGTGCTGCCGATCAGGGTGTCTGACGACGAACCGCCGATCAGATAGACCCCGCCGCCGGTCCCGCCCTGCTGGGCGACGTTCTGCCCCACGTTCAGCTTTGAGAAGTCCGCCTTCACGCCCCGGTAGACATAGACCTGCTCGACCTCCGACAGGCTGCCGGCCACGAACGTCGAATTGCCCGTGATCGTCAGGACATCCGAGCCCGCTCCGCCCCGGATCATCGCCGCCGCCGCCGAGATGGTGATCTGGTCGTCGCCCTCGCCGCCCAGCAGGGTGTCGCCCGCCGCTCCGACCAGCACGTCCGCGCCGCCCCCGCCCGACAGCGAGTCCGCCCCGCCGTTGCCGATCAG
>NZ_JBWZNC010000018.1:0-307 GCF_056683955.1 Caulobacter sp. HJHS_5
GTCGACACCGCCCCGGCGCTGCTGGTGGCGGTGATCGTCAGCGGGATCGTCGGCTGGGTCTCGTAGTCGACCGTCTGACCGGCCTTCAGATAGAGCCCGCCGTCGTGCACCGCGAAGCGGTCGTCGTCGACGCTGTAGGTGTAGACGCGCTTGGCCGGGTCGGTGTCCGGATCGGCGATGGCCACGTCCGCCAGCCGGGTCTCGGCCGCGGTGTTCTCCGCGATGCTCTGCAGGTTGCTGACCGTCACGGCCGTCGGCGCTTCGTCGACGTCGCTCACCCCGACCACGACATCCGTCGACACCGCCC
>NZ_JBWZNC010000019.1:0-299 GCF_056683955.1 Caulobacter sp. HJHS_5
TGCAGGTCAGCAATCTGCAGGGCGTGGCGGAGAACACCGCCGCCGAGACCCGGCTGGCGGACGTGGCCCTGACCAACGCCGGTCCCGAGACCTACGCCTACAGCGTCAACGACGCCCGCTTCGCGGTGCACGACGGCGGGCTCTATCTGAAGGCCGGCCAGACGGTCGACTACGAGACCCAGCCGACGATCCCGCTGACGATCACCGCCACCAGCAGCGCCGGGGCGGTGTCGACGGATGTCGTGGTCGGGGTGAGCGACGTCGACGAAGCGCCGACGGCCGTGACGGTCAGCAACCTG
>NZ_JBWZNC010000020.1:0-289 GCF_056683955.1 Caulobacter sp. HJHS_5
GGGCGGTGTCGACGGATGTCGTGGTCGGGGTGAGCGACGTCGACGAAGCGCCGACGGCCGTGACGGTCAGCAACCTGGCGTCGCTGGCGGAGAACACCGCGGCCGAGACCCGGCTGGCGGACGTGGCCATCGCCGATCCGGACACCGATCCGGCCAAGCGCGTCTACACCTACAGCGTCGACGACGACCGCTTCGCGGTGCACGACGGCGGACTCTATCTGAAGGCCGGCCAGACGGTCGACTACGAGACCCAGCCGACGATCCCGCTGACGATCACCGCCACCAGCAG
>NZ_JBWZNC010000022.1:0-204 GCF_056683955.1 Caulobacter sp. HJHS_5
CCCCCCACCGAGATCTACACTCACGCCTTGACCCTCTTTCCCTCCACGACGCTCTTCCGATCTGAACTGGCCTTCATCGGCGACGAGGTGGCCGACGGCCTGTTCGGTGGCGGGGAAGTAGCGGGCGAGATCCTCCGAGCGGTCGTCGGCCAAAAGGGGGGGGGGGGGGGGGGGGGGGGGGGGGCCCGCGTGAGGGGGGCCCGC
>NZ_JBWZNC010000023.1:0-271 GCF_056683955.1 Caulobacter sp. HJHS_5
GTGGGTGGGTGGGGGGGGGTCTGCGGGGGTCGGGGGCGGGGCCCCTCGGGTGGGGGGGGGGGGGGGGGCGGGGCGGGGGGGGGGGCGGGGGCGGGGGGGGGGGGGGGGGGTGGGGGGGGCGCGGCCCCCCCCCCCCGGCCCCCCCCCCCCCCCCCCCCCCCGCGGGGGGGGGGGGGGCCCCCCGCCCCCCCCCCGCCCCCCCCCCCCCCCCCCCCCCCCCCCGCCCCGGGGGGGGGGGGCCCCCCCCCCCCCCCCCCCCCCCCCCCCCCCC
>NZ_JBWZNC010000024.1:0-266 GCF_056683955.1 Caulobacter sp. HJHS_5
GGGGGGGGGGGGGGGGGGGCGGCGCCCGGGGCGCGCGGCCCGCCCCACGCCGCGGGGCCCCCGCGCCCCGCGCCCCCCGCCGGGGGGGGGGGGGGGGGGGGGGCGGGGGGGGGCGGCGGCGGGCGGGGGGGGGGGGGGGGGGCGGGGGGGGGCCCCCCCCCCCCCCCCCCCCCCCCCCCCCCCCCCCCCCCCCCGGGCGCCCCCCCCCCCCCCCCCCGGCCCCCCCCCCCGCCCCCGCGGCGCCGCCGCCGGGGGGGGGGGGGGGC
>NZ_JBWZNC010000025.1:0-256 GCF_056683955.1 Caulobacter sp. HJHS_5
TTGTGTTTTTTTTGTGTTGCGGCCCGGGGGTGTTTTTTTGGGGGTTGTGGTTTCGGGCTTTTTTTTTTTTTATACTGGTTCTTTTTTTTGTGGTTTGTGGTGGGGGTGTTTTTTTTTTTTTTTTTTTTTTTTTTGGGGGATTCACGGGTGGCGGGGCTTTTTTTTTTTTTTTGTTTTTTTTGGTGGTTTTTTTTTTTTTTATAAGTATTTTGGGGCATTTGTTAGTAACTTTTTTGTTTTGGGTTTGTGTTTTTGT
>NZ_JBWZNC010000026.1:0-254 GCF_056683955.1 Caulobacter sp. HJHS_5
TGGGTGTGTTGTGGGGGGGGGGTTGGGGGGTGGGTTGTGTTTTGTTGTGTTGTTGTGTGTTGTGTTTTCTATTGTGGGTTTTCTTTTTTGTGGTGTGGGTTTGGGGGTGTTTTTTTTTTTTTTTTTTTTTGTGGGGGTGGCTGGGGTTTTTGGTTTTTTGTTGTTTTGCTTTGTTGGGGTGGGGGGGGGTTTTTTTGTTTTTTTGTTGGGTTTTTTTATCGTGGGGGGTTTTTTGTTCGCTGGTTTAGCCATCG
>NZ_JBWZNC010000028.1:0-246 GCF_056683955.1 Caulobacter sp. HJHS_5
TGTTTTTTTTTTTTTTTTGTTTGTGTTTTTGTTTGTGTGGGGGGGCGGGCTTCGTGCCGCTCTCGTGGTGGGGCTGTTGGGGGGCGGGGGGGGGGGGGGGGGGGGGCGGGGGGGGGCCCCCCCCGCGGGGGGGGGGGCCCCCCCCCCCCCCCCCCACCCCCCCCCCCCCCCCCCGCGCGGGGGGGGGGGGGGGGGGGGGCCCCCCCCCCCCCCCACCCCCCCCCCCCCCCCCCCCCCCCCCCCCCC
>NZ_JBWZNC010000029.1:0-243 GCF_056683955.1 Caulobacter sp. HJHS_5
TGTGTGGTGGGGGGGTGGGGGGCTGCCTGCTTGTCGTGGTTTTTGCGGGCGTTTTGGTGTTTTGGGGGGTGGGGGGGGGGGTTTGGTGGGGGGGGGGGGGGGGGGCCCCCGCCCCCCCCCCCCCCCACCCCCCCCCCCGCCCCCCCCCCGCCCCCGCCCCCCCCCCCCCGCGCCCCCCCCCCCCCCCCCACCACCCCCCCCCCCCCCCCCCCCCCACCCCCCCCCCCCCCCCCACAAAACAAA
>NZ_JBWZNC010000030.1:0-205 GCF_056683955.1 Caulobacter sp. HJHS_5
CCCCCCCCCCCCCCCCCTTTTTCACGCAGACGCCGGCATCCGAGATTGCCTAACCGCTGCGGGGCGGCACGCGGCTCTACGGCGGGGTGTTCGATCAGGGGCATGCGCTGGCCGACCGCCTGCAGCCGGTGATCGACGAGGCCATTGCCCGCTATATTCTCGGCTTCGACGCACGCACGCCCGCGCCGCTGCGAGATCGGAAGAG
>NZ_JBWZNC010000031.1:0-240 GCF_056683955.1 Caulobacter sp. HJHS_5
GGGGGGGGCGGGGGCGGGCGGGGGGGGGGGGGGGCGGGGGGGGGGGCCGGGGGGGGGGGCGGGGGGGGGGCGGGGGGGCGGCGGGGGGGGGGCGGGGGGGGGGGGGGGGGGGGGCCCCCCGCGCCCCCGCCCCCCCCCCCCCCCCCCCCCCCGACGGGGGGGGGGGGGGGGGGGGGGCCCGCGCGCGGGGGGGGGGGGCGGGGCCCCCCCCCCGCCCCGCCCCCGCCCCCCCCGCCGCCG
>NZ_JBWZNC010000032.1:0-241 GCF_056683955.1 Caulobacter sp. HJHS_5
GGCGTGGTTGCTGTGGTTCTGCTGCCCCCCCGGTCCCCCCCCCCCTGCCCCCCGCCGGGCGGCGCGCGCGGGGGGCGCCCCCCCGGCCCCCCCGGGGCGGGGGGGGGGGGCGGCGGGCCGGCCGCCCCGCCCCGCCCCCCCCCCCCCCCCCGCCCCGCGCCCCCCCCCCCCCCCGCCCCCCCCGCCGGGAGGGGCGGGCGCGCCGCCGCCGGCCCCCCCCCCCCCCCCCCCCCGCCCCCCC
>NZ_JBWZNC010000033.1:0-240 GCF_056683955.1 Caulobacter sp. HJHS_5
TCTAGCTTATGGTCATCAAGGCTCTCAATTTTGGACTGATAAAGATGTAAATGCATATAATTCACAACCTGATTTGAGTTTATTCAATGCTAGGACTAATTTGGATTTTAATCTTAGTAAAAATTTAAGTGGATTTACTTCGTTATCGGCCAACGTAAATAGGTATAAATTATCTAATGTACCCGGAGATAATGGTGTTGAAAATAGCAACCTCATCTATAGCAGATTGCAAAATTTACC
>NZ_JBWZNC010000034.1:0-237 GCF_056683955.1 Caulobacter sp. HJHS_5
CCCCCCCCCCGCCCCCGCCCCGCGCCCCCCCCGGCTCCCCGCGCCCCCCGCGGGCGGGGGGGGGGGGGGGGGGCCCCGCCCCCCCCCCCCCCGCCGCCCCGCCCCCCCCCCCCACCCCCCCCCCCCCCCCCCCCCCCCCCCCCCCCCCCCCCCCGGCGTCTAGGTTTCTTTTTTTGTGGGTGGGGGGGGGCGGCCGCCTCCACCACCCCCCCCCCCCCCCCCCCCCCCCCCCCCCCC
>NZ_JBWZNC010000035.1:0-236 GCF_056683955.1 Caulobacter sp. HJHS_5
GGCAAAAGCTTCCTTTCCCCCCATCATATCGGACAGTCCTTGGATATCGTGGAAAACAGACCAGGTATAGTGCCAGCTATTACCTTCGGTAAATGCATCTCCCCACTTAAAAGGATTGAATGGAGATTGAAACTCGCCATTTTTATTTTTTCCACGCATTAATCCCGTGGATGGGTCAAACAACAATTTATAATTCTGAGACCTCAATTTGAACCTGTCAATCTCTTCTTTTGGTC
>NZ_JBWZNC010000036.1:0-235 GCF_056683955.1 Caulobacter sp. HJHS_5
GATAAACCTCTTGGATAAAATGTTTTACTTTCATGAGTAATTCACGGGCGTAATCTAGCCTTTCAGCGTTAAGGGTAGCTAAGTTGTCAGGATTGATGGCTAAAGCTACTCCACCTACTACCAACGTTTGGATATGAGGGGTTTTACCTCCAAAGATAGCAACCACTTTGTTAGCGTCAAACTGATAGTCTAAGGCAGTTAAGTAATGAGCTACAGCAAGTAAGTTTACCTCAGG
>NZ_JBWZNC010000037.1:0-233 GCF_056683955.1 Caulobacter sp. HJHS_5
CGCCCGCGGGCGGGCGACGCCTCACCCCTGGGGGCCGCGGCGGCCGCCCCCCCGGCCGGCGGGGGGGGGGGGGGGGGGGCGGGCCCGCCGCGGGGGGGGGGGGGGGGGGGGGCCCGCCCCCCCCCCCCCCCCGCCCCCCCCCCCCCCCCCCCGGGCGGGGGGGGGGGGGGCGGAGGGAGGAAAGCGCCCCCGCCGCCCCTCAGCAGGTGGGGGGGGGGGGGTAGTATTTTAAG
>NZ_JBWZNC010000038.1:0-232 GCF_056683955.1 Caulobacter sp. HJHS_5
GGGGGGGTGGCCCGCCGGGCGGGCCCGCCCCCCGCGCGCCGCCGCGCCGCGGGCCGCGGGCCCGCCCCCCCCCCCCCGCCCCCCCCCCCGGGGGGGGGGGGGGGGGGGGGGCGGGGGGGGGGGGGGCCCCCCCCGCCCCCCCCCCCGGGGGGGGGGGGGGGCGCCCCCCCCCCCCCCCGCCGCCCCCGCCCCCCCCCCCCCCCCCCCGCCCGCCCCCCCCCCCCCCCCCCCC
>NZ_JBWZNC010000039.1:0-231 GCF_056683955.1 Caulobacter sp. HJHS_5
CCCCCCCGGGCGGCGGGGGGGGGGCGCGCGGGCGCCCCCCCGGCCGCCCCCGGGGGGGGGGGCGGGGGGGCGGGGGGGGGCGGGGGGGGGGGGGCGCGCGGGGGGGGGGGGGGCGCGGCGGGCGCCCCCCCCCCCCCCCCCCCCCCCCCCCCGCGCCCGGCCCCGCGCCGCGGCGCGCCCCCCCCCCCGGCCGGCGCGGGGCCGCGCCGCCCCCCCCCCCCCCCCCCCCCC
>NZ_JBWZNC010000040.1:0-230 GCF_056683955.1 Caulobacter sp. HJHS_5
TCCATTGTTTTGCCTTTTGTTTTTGTTTTTTTTTTTTTGTTTTTTTTTTTTTTTTTTGGGTTTTTTTTTTTTTTTTTTTTTTTTTTGTTTTTTTTTTTTTTTTTTTGTTTGTTTTTTTTTTTTTTTTTTTTTTTTTTTTTTGTTTTTTGTTTACCCCCCCGCGTTAGCTCCGCGGGTGGGCTGTGCTGGTTTTAGCGTTTTTTTTTTTTTCCACAACCACCCCCCCCCCC
>NZ_JBWZNC010000041.1:0-229 GCF_056683955.1 Caulobacter sp. HJHS_5
CGCGCCGCCCCCCGCCCCCTCCCGCCGCCGCGGGGGGGGGGGGGGGGCCCGCGCGCCCGGGGGGGGGGGCGGGGCGGGGGGGGGGGGGCGGGGGGGGGGGGCGGGGGGGGGGGGGGGGGGGGGGGCGGCGCGCGCCCCCCCCCCCCCCCCGGGCCCCCCCCCCGCCCCCCCCCCCCCCCCCGCCCCCCCCCCCGCCCCCCCCCCCGCCCCCCCCCCCCCCCCGCGCCGC